>DATJBS010000012.1:0-208832 GCA_035515235.1 Chitinophagales bacterium | reverse complement strand
TATACTTTTTTTAGTAAAAAGTATACAAAAAATCGCACTGGATTTCTCGACGACCCACTTTCTGTTCAAAGCCTACATCTTCAAAACTCCTCCTTTCGACTGTGCTACGCCAGTTCGAAACATCGTCAAACAGTTGAAGATGTCACACCTTTTTCACAGAGTGGGTGCCCCGTCTGCAAAAATCTAGGTGCAGAAGAGCCGGACAACTTTTGATAATGACTTCAAGCGAAATACTTCTAAAGATTCTTTATTCGTAGCACAACATAAGGTTTAATAAATTCGGTTGACTATCCAGTTGACTTTTGTAGAGATGCTTCCAGCATGACATAGTAATGCTGGAATTGCCACATTATACAATTAGCACATTTATCCGTCATTGCGAGGTACGAAGCAATCTTTATAAAAACACTTTTTCTTTGCTATTTATACTTTTTTTAGTAAAAAGTATACAAAAAATCGCACTGAATTTCTCGACGACCCACTTTCTGTTCAAAGCCTACATCTTCAAAACTCCTCCTTTCGACTGTGCTACGCCAGTTCGAAATATCGTCAAACAGTTGAAGATATAACGGCTTCTTCTCAGAGTAGGTGCCCCGTCTGCGAAATCTATGTGCAGAAGAGTCGTACTACTTTTGATATTGATTTCAAGCGAAATACTTCTAGAAATTCTATATTCGTAGCACAACATAAGGTTTAATAAATTCGGTTGACTCTTGACTATCGAATGTTGACATTTTTAGAGATGCTTACAGCATGACATAGTAGTTCATGAATTAGCACATCAGCACATTTAATAATTAGCACATTAATTCGTCATTGCGAGGCACGAAGCAATCTTTATGAATTTTCTAAAGATTCTTCCTACGTCAGAATGACAAATACTAAATATTGAGAATAGTTGACTCTTGGTTCCTGGTTCCTGATTCTTGGCTCTGTGATGCAGCCCGGATAGAGTGGAATATCACCTTCTTTCTATTTTTTAGAAAGAAGGAAGATGAAACGAAAGCCGGAAATGCTGCCCAAAAAACAATTAAAATAACCCTACGAAGTATTTAGGAACAAATCCTAATACCAATAGCAAGATCACTCCTATCCAAGTAATGACAGTATAAACTGTTGGAGGGCGCACAAAAGCTGTAGAATCTTCTACTCTATGTGTCATCGAAATAATGATTTTGAAGTAATAATAGATAGAGACAATGCTAGTAATGATAGCGATAATCGCTACATAAGTGTACTGTGCTTTGATAGTCGCCATTAATACCAAGAACTTACCGACAAAGCCTGCTAATGGTGGTATTCCCGCCAAAGAAAACAAGGAGATAATCATGGCTATAGCCAAACCTGGTCTTGCGTATAATAAACCTTTAAATGAATCTAAATGATCGTTGGCTTTAACATGGCTCACATAAATGACCACGGTGAAAGCAATCACATTCGCAATGGCATATGCTGCAGCATAATAGAATAAATTTCCTGCTGAACCGAAATTGGAAGAAATGATAGCTAATAGTAAAAATCCTGCATGTGAAACTCCTGAAAATGCTAAAATTCTTTTAACACTCGTTTGTTTCAGCGCTGAGAAATTAGCAATGAAGAACGTCATGATGACAAACAAGACTAATAAAGGTTCTACTTCTATAATTTTAGAAATCAATGCTATTGAGAACAATTTATACATCGCTCCAAAAGCAGCTACCTTAGCTACTGTAGACATGAAAGCGGTGACTAATGTAGGCGATCCTGTATATACATCTGGTGCCCAAAAATGGAAAGGTGCAACTGAAGCTTTGAACAACATCGCAACTACCAATAAGACTACTCCTATCATGACAAGTGGAGTAGACTGTCCTAATACAAGCGCATTTTGAATCTCATAGATATCAAATGAGCCAGTCACTCCATAAATCAAGGTAATTCCTAACAATAGAAATCCTGTAATAAAGGCTCCCATTAAGAAGTATTTCATTCCTGCTTCGTTGGAAGCCAAGCTCTTTCTATTGCTTGCTGCTAAAACATATAAAGAAACAGAGAGTATCTCGATTCCAATAAATAATGTAGCGAGATTTCCAAAAGAGATCATTAATAAAGCTCCTACTAAAGCAAATACAAATAAGGCTACATAATCTGAAATCTTCTCTTCTTCTCTCTTGAAAAACTGATTAGATAAAAAGATTAAAAGACCGGATATGAGTAATAATAAGGAAGAGAATGCTACAGTAAAGTTGTCCAACACAATCATGCCGCTATAAAAAGAAGCATTGATTCCCCAATAAGACACAACATTGAATACAGATAACCCTATTAGTACTAAAGAAGATATAATGACGATGGCTCTGCGCAAATTCAAAATATCCATGACCATTCCTAATAGTCCCAGTACAGTAGTGATGATAATAGTTCCCAAGATGATGAATTTATATAGATGCTAGTTGGATAATTTGTTTGATAACCGGTTCTACCAAAGAGATAATAGGCATTGGATATACTCCCAATACAAATACTAAAATCACTAAAGGTATAAATGTTAGATGCTCAGAAATAGTAAGATCTTTAAAATTAGCTGTTACAGTATTTGTCTGACCCAACATGGCTCTTTGGAACATTCTGAAAAGATAAATAGCTGCAAATATGATGGTCAATGCTGCAATAATTCCCAAAATAGCATTGTATTGCCATACTGCGAATAACAACATGAATTCTCCCACGAATGCATTCGTTAATGGAAGTCCCACACTTGCTAAAAGTAAAATAAAGAAGTAGGTAGAAAACCAAGGTGCTACATTTCTAATTCCTCCTAAAGAGTTTAAATCTAAAGTACCTGTTCTTCTGTAAATGATTTCAGCTGCGAAGAAAAGACCGACTACGTTCACTCCGTGAGCAAACATTTGAACGACAGCTCCAATAAGACCCATAGTGTTCAAACTGAAAATTCCTGCAGTAATTAATCCTACGTGCGCTAAAGATGAATAAGCAAAAAGTCTTTTGATATTATTTTGTTGAATAGCTATCCATGAACCATAAATCACTCCCACAACTCCTAAAGTCATAATGATAGGTGTAAACTCTGCTACGCTAAATGGCATAATAGGCAACATCCATCTGATGAAACCGTATAATCCCATTTTCAACATAATACCTGAAAGCAACATCGTCCCTTGTGTAGGCGCAACAGTATAAGTATCTGCCTGCCAAGTATGGAATGGAATCAATGGGACTTTAATAGCAAATGCTAGGAAGAAACCAATGAATACAATTTTCTGAGCTATTCCTGTTATACTTAAATTGGTTAAGTTTTCAATTCTTAAATCTCCTGTCACCATGTATAGTATAATGAAGGAAATCAACATGAATAAACTACCTGCGATGGTATAAATAAAGAACTTTAAAGTGACTTTTCTGCTATTTTCTGCACCCCATAATAAGGCGATAAAATAAATTGGAATTAATGCTAATTCCCAGAACACATAAAATGCGAAACCGTCTGATGCCATAAAGACACCGTTCAACGCTCCTTGCATCACAAGAATTAAAGCATAAAAAGCTCTGCTATTTTGCACAACTGCACCTAATCCTGAAAGGACAATGATAGGTACGAGTAGATTCGTCAAAATCAACATCACCATCGTCAAACCGTCTATAGTCAGACTGAAGGTAACATTAGGTTCTAAAAGCCATTGTGTACTATAGTCAAGACTTGTAGTCGAACCGGTAGTAAAGTCATAGTAAGTTTTAGCGGTCAACAATAAAGTTGATACTGTACTTAATAAGGCAATTTTATTGGCAGCTTTATTTCCTGCTAAAGCGCTTAAAATCGCACCAATAAATGGTAATATGAGTAAAATAAGCACTATCATTTAATACCAATCAAAAAATATCCAAGAATAAAACATACACTCAAGACCATTGCTAAAATATAAAAAGCAGTTTGACCTGTTTGTATCGAACGAACTATATCGCCTGTAAGTAAAGAGATTCTACCTGTAGTATTGACTACTCCATCTATTAAAACTTTATCGACAGCTTTGAATAAAAAATCAGAAGTCCACTGTACTGGTCTTACAATTATAGCATCATAAAATTCATCTACATAGAATTTATTGTTTGCCCATTTCGTAACTCCTGTATAAGAAGCATCTTTACCAGGTACATTTCTTTTGGAGATATACATTACATAAGCAATTCCAATACTGATCAATGCACCTCCAATAACAATGGCAATTAAGATATACTCTGTAGTAGCACTTAAATGCTCAGGAGCTACTCCAACAGCTATCGTAATAGGAGCTAAAAATTCATTCAATAAATGTGGAGCATTGAAAATATGAGGAATTCCTATAAATCCACCCAATGTAGCTAGTATAGCCAATACGATCAATGGGAAATTCATTAATGCTGGTGATTCGTGTAACTGATTTTTTTGTTCTTCTGTACCTCTAAACTCTCCGAAGAAAGTCAAGAATACTACTCTAAACATATAGAAAGCAGTCATCATTGAAGCGCCTACACCTACCGCCCATAAGGCAATATTTTTCTGAAATGCCATAGCCAAGATTTCATCTTTTGAGAAGAATCCTGAAAATGGTGGCACTCCTGATATAGCAAGTGAACCTATTAAAAATGTGATAAAAGTAATAGGCATATATTTTTTCAATCCACCCATTCTTCGGATATCTTGATCTCCACCTACTGCATGGATGACACTACCTGAACCTAAAAATAATAAAGCTTTGAAGAAAGCATGTGTCAATACATGAAACAATGCTGTAGAATATGCACCCACACCTAAAGCAAGAAACATCAATCCTAACTGACTCACTGTAGAATATGCTAAAACTTTTTTGATATCATTTTGAGCTAAACCTACTGCAGCAGCATATAAAGCTGTAGCTGCTCCTACAATAGCGATAATTTCTAAAGTCTGTGGTGCTAAAGAGAATAAAAGGTTAGATCTAAAAACCATATAGACTCCAGCAGTCACCATCGTAGCTGCGTGAATCAATGCAGAAACTGGTGTAGGTCCCGCCATTGCATCAGGCAACCAAGTAAACAATGGAATCTGAGCACTTTTTCCTGTAGCTCCTAGGAATAATAATATTGAAGTTGCAAATGCCAAAGCTGGAATCATTGCACCTAATTGTAGTGCTTCGTTGACTTTGGAATATTCTAGAGATCCTGTATAATAAAACAAGAAGAACATACCGACTAAGAAACCTAAGTCTCCTACTCTATTCATAATGAAAGCTTTCTTAGCTGCATTATTATATTCATCATTTTTAAACCAGAATCCAATCAATAAATAAGACGCTAATCCTACACCTTCCCATCCGATAAACATCCCTAAGTAGTTATCAGACATGACAAGAATAAGCATGAAGAAAATAAACAGATTCAGATAAGAGAAATATCTAGAATAATTTTCATCTTCTTTCATGTAAGCGATAGAATAAACATGAATCAAAAAACCAACACCTGTGATCAACATGACCATGATGACAGAAAGCTGATCGATTTGTATTCCGAAATCTACTGAATAGTGTGCAACTGTAAACCAGTTAAACAATTGGAAATGAATAGGTTCGCCGCCGTTAACTAAATCTGAGAATGCACTTAAAATGATAACAAATGGAACGAATACCATTAAAGAAGCAAGAATTCCTACCAGGTTTTTAGACATTTTCTTGCCTAAAAGCGCATTTATAAAAAATCCTATAAGTGGAAGAGCTATGATAGCTAAGTATAAATTTTGTATTGGCATCTTTTCTATTCTTTAATTTTTGACAATACTTCAATATCCACTGTTTTCATATTTCTAAACAACATGACTAAAATGGCTAAACCTACTGCAACTTCAGCTGCAGCAACTGACATTGAAAAAAACACAAACACCTGACCGGAAGTATCAGCATGCATTTTTGAAAATGCTACTAATAATAAATTGACAGCATTCAGCATTAATTCTACAGACATAAAAATAATGATAGCATTTCTACGAGAAAGAACACCAAATACTCCTATGACAAAAAGTATAGCACTCAACCATAAATAATGTTGAATGGATACACCGCTTAAAATCTCAATATTCATATATGATGCTTTTGAAATTTATTTTCTCTTTTAGTTAATAATACAGCACCTATCATAGCTGAGTTCAATAAAATAGAAGTCATGATAAATGGAACTATAAATTCTCCCATCAATACTCTACCTAAAGCATGAATCATTCCCACGCTATTATCTGGTTGAGCTTGTACGAGTTCGTTGCTGACTTTAAGAGAAGCCACCATCACTAATAGCAATCCTCCTGCTCCTACTGCAGCAGCTAATTTCCAAATGAGACCTTTAGACATTTCAGGCAATTCGTTTAAGTTCATCATCATCACAACGAATAAAAACAAAACGATAATTGCACCTGCGTAGACTATGATGTTGACCATTGCTAAAAACTGAGCATTCATCAATACATAGTGAGAAGAGATAGTGAAAAAACAAATCACTAAACTCAAAATACTATATATTGGATTTCTTGCCGTCACTGTTACAATTGCAGAAACAATTCCTACAAATGCCAGTATATAAAATATGATTTCCGTAATTCCCATATTTTTAATAATGTTGGCGATTGGTGATATCAATACGTTCGTCCACTTTTTCTACTAATTTATCTTTACCGTAGATAAAATCTTGTCGAGTAATATCTACATCTACTAATCTATCTGTCAGATATACCGCTTGTTTAGGACATGCTGATTCGCACATTCCACAAAAAATACATCTCAGCATATTGATTTCATAAGTAGCTGCATATTTCTCTTCTCTGTACAAATGCTCTTCACCCGGTAAACGTTCTGCCGCTACCATAGTAATAGCTTCTGCAGGACACGCCACAGCGCATAATCCACATGCTGTACAATTTTCTCTACCTTCTTCGTCCCTTTTCAAAACATGAAGACCTCTATATACTGGTGAAAATTCTCTTTTATCTTCTCCGTAGATATAGGTTACTTTTTTCTTGAAAAAGTGATTCAATGTCACTCCCATACCTGTAAGTATAGCAGGCAAGTAGAGTCTTTCTTTAAATGTCATCTCTTTATTAGAGACGAGCACTTTTCTATTTGATAAACTATATTCGGCCATAGTTCAATTATTTATTCACCAACAACACGATACCGGCTGTCAGGATTATATTAACAATAGCTAAGGGCACTAGCCTTTTCCATCCTAAATTCATTAATTGATCATATCTAAAACGCGGAATCGTCCAACGAACCCACATGAATAAAAATATGAAGAATAATGTTTTAATCATCAAAGCTCCAACACCCATTAATGCCACAACATTATGAGGCAATATTTCGTATAATGAATTGATTCCTGGGAAGTTATAACCACCAAAATAAAGTGTAGATATAATAGCTGAGGAAACAAACATGTGCGTATATTCTGAGAAAAGGAAGAACCCTAATTTCATGGAACTATACTCTGTATGATAACCACCTACTAACTCTGCTTCACATTCTGGAAGGTCAAAAGGTGTTCTATTAGCTTCTGCAAATGCACAAATAAGGAAAATTACAAAACCTATCGGTTGATAGATAATATTCCATTGCATTCCATTCCACCCATTTTGTTGAGATACGATTTCATTGAAACTCATCGTACCAGTTACCATCAACAATGCTATCAAAGAAAGACCCATAGGTAGCTCATAACTAATCATTTGCGAAGAAGCTCTTAAAGCTCCCATTAAAGCAAATTTATTGTTAGATGCCCATCCACCGATCATCACTCCATATACTCCAAGAGAAACTACACTTAAAATATACAGGATACCAATATTGATATCTGTAGCTTGTAATGCGATTTCACGACCATTAATAATAATAGATTTTCCCCAAGGAATCACTGCACTCACCATTAATGCTGTCAACATGGACAAACCAGGTGCTATATGAAATAAAAACTTGTTAGCTTGCTCAGGAACGAAATCTTCCTTCATCAACATTTTCAATCCATCTGCCATAGGCTGCATGATACCATAAGGCCCTGCTCTATTAGGTCCGATACGATCTTGCATAAAAGCTGCTACTTTACGTTCACCATAAGTACTATAAGCTGCAATAGCTAAAGTAATAGCAAATATGATGGTGACTAAAATAGTCTTTTCAATTAAAAGAGCTCCTATTCCCATTATAATAAGCGTTTATCTGCGTTGATGATCACTTTTTTCAGTGGTTTCAAGTAAGTATTTTGATTGATTACAGAGAATTTTTCAAAAGCTCTTGGTCCAGTAATCGTCCAATCACTAGGAGATTTTTTATCATAACGACAAGTGTTACAAATAAATTCTTGTATTTCGCCATACTCATCTTTACGACCTGTCACTCTATAAATTTGTTCACCGAACATCCATACAGTTGTTCTGCCACAGCATTTATCACAATCTCTGTGCGCTTCCATTGGTTTTAAGAACCACACACGACTTTTAAATCTAAATGTTTTATCTGTCAGAGCACCTACTGGACATACATCTATCACGTTACCGGACATTTCATTGTCGATAAACTTGTGAATGTAAGTACTGATTTCAGCATAATCTCCTCTATACATCACACCATGCACGCGCTCTTCCGTTAATTGGTCAGCAACATAAACACATCTATAACATAAGATGCATCTATTCATGTGTAATTTAATTTTATCCCCTATATCTTCAGGAGGAAATACTCTTTTATCTTCAATGAACTCCGTCATTTCTGTACCGTGCTGAAAACTTAAATTTTGAAGATCACATTCTCCAGCTTGGTCACAAACAGGACAATCCAAAGGGTGATTGATTAATAAAAGTTCTACAACATTTTTTCTTGCTTCGAGTACTTGTGGATTGGTAATATTTTCTACTACCATACCATCCATTACATCTGTTTTGCAAGAAGGCACTAATTTTGGCATAGGTCGAGGATCTTTTTCAGAACCTTGAGAGACTTTGACCATACACACTCTACACTTTCCTCCTGTATTATCCACTTTAGAGTGAAAACACATGGCTGGAGGAACAATATCTCCACCTATTTTTCTAGCAGCCTCAAGAATGGTGGTTCCTGGTTCTACTTCTATCGTTTGACCGTCAATCGTTACTTTCATAGCTTAACTCTTCACAAATTCGTTAACGAATAATCGCATCGGCTCGGCTGCAAAATGCTCGCGATTTTTTACTTTGTCAGCATATTTCACATGGTATTCAAACTCATGTCTGAAATGACGAATAGCACTTGCTACTGGCCATGAAGCAGCATCTCCAAATGGACAAATCGTATTCCCTTCTATTTTTTTAGTAATATCTAGCAATAAATCAATGTCTTCTTGACGACCTGAGCCATGTTCTAATCTATTCAATACTTTTTCTAACCAACCTGTACCTTCACGACATGGACTACACTGACCACAAGATTCGTGATGGTAAAAACGTGCAAAGTTCCAAGTATTTCTTACGATACATTGAGCTTCATCGTAAACGATAAAACCACCTGATCCTAGCATAGTACCTGTCTGGAATCCACCTTCAGCTAAAGACTCATAAGTCATTAATCTATCAGCACCTGTGGCAGTTTTTAGTATTAATTCTTTAGGTAAAATTGGAACCGAAGATCCTCCAGCAACTACTGCTTTCAAATCTCTATCTGGATATTGCATTCCTCCACAAAACTCATCAGAATACATAAATTCCTCAACAGTTATTCCTAATTCGATTTCATACACTCCTGGTTTTTTAATATTACCACTCGCAGAAATCAATTTTGTACCTGTACTTCTTTCTAATCCAATCTTAGCATATTCTTCGCCACCATTCATCACAATCCATGCGACTACAGCTAAAGATTCTACGTTATTGACCACAGTAGGACAACCGTATAATCCACTCACAGCAGGGAAAGGCGGTTTCATTCTAGGATTTCCTCTTTTACCTTCTAAAGATTCTATCAGTGCAGTTTCTTCACCACAGATATATGCTCCTGCTCCGGTATGAACATATAAGTTCAAATCAAATCCAGAGCCTAATATATTTTTACCTAAAAATCCAGCAGCATAAGCTTCTTGGATAGCTTTATCTAAAATTTTGATGATAAATTTGTACTCCCCACGAATATAAATATAAGCAGTATTACAACCCAAAGCATAAGAGCTACAGATCATTCCTTCAATCAGAAAATGAGGATTGAATTCCATCATATATCTGTCTTTGAATGTACCTGGCTCACTCTCATCGGCATTACAAAGTAAATATCTTGGAACACCTTCAGGTTTTGCAATAAAACTCCATTTCATTCCTGTAGGAAATCCTGCTCCACCTCTACCTCTCAGTCCCGACTTTTTGACTTCGTCTACGACTTCTTCAGGAGACATAGATTTCAGTGCTTTTTCTACAGATCTATAGCCACCAAGACCACGATAAACATCGTAGTTTTTTAAACCAGGGACATGATCATGTTCGAGAATAATTTTCCTTCCCATAATTTATTTGGCAGCATTTTGACGTGATTCAATAAACTCATCTATTTTTTCCGGAGTTAAATGCTCGTAGTAATCATCTCCTACTTGCATCATAGGCGCATAACCACAAGCTCCTAAACATTCTACACCATTGACAGTAAATAGTCCATCAGCAGTTGTTTCACCCATTTGGATACCTAATTTATCTAAAGTGTAATCTATTATATTCTCAGCTCCTCTTAATGCACAACAAGAAGTTCTACAGAAATCTACTCTATATTTTCCTATTGGCTTCAAATTATACATCGTATAGAAAGTAGCTACTTCATATACTTCGATAGATTTGATATCTAGAATTTCAGCTACTTTATCCATTAGTTCTGGACTCAACCAAGAGTATTCATCCTGAACTAGGTGAAGTATAGGCAGCAGAGCAGACTTTTGTCTACCTTCTGGATAATGTGAGATATATTCATTGATGCGAAGTGTCATCGCATCTGAAAATTGTATATTTTGTAGTGTACTCATCTTATGCGTCCAATTCTCCTGCTATTACATTTAAACTACTCATAGTAGCAATTGCATCTGACAACATGCTACCTTTTATCATTTCTGCAAAAGCTTGATAGTAAATAAAACATGGTCTTCTAAAGTGAAGTCTATATGGCGTACGACCACCATCACTGACTAAATAAAACCCTAACTCTCCATTACCTCCTTCTACTGCATGATAAACTTCTCCTGCAGGAATAGGCATTTCACCCATAACTATTTTGAAGTGGTAAATTAAAGCTTCCATATTATGGTAAACTTCTTGTTTTGGAGGAAGGTAAAATTCTGGAACGTCAGCATGGAAGTCACCATCAGGTAAGTTCTTTAATGCTTGTTCTATAATAGAAATACTTTCCCAAATCTCAGCTTCTCTTACACAAAACCTGTCGTAACAATCTCCTGAGCTTCCAACTGGAACTTTGAAATCAAAATCTTCATAAGAACTGTAAGGATTCATCACTCTTACATCATAATCCACACCTGCTGCTCTTAAGTTAGGACCTGTAAAGCCATAGTTTAAAGCACGGTCTGCAGAAATTCCGCCCACATTTACGGTTCTATCCATAAATATTCTATTACGAGTCATAAGGGTTTCAAATTCAGCAAAAGTCTTTTTAGCTTCTGCCAAAAGACTATGAATCATTTCAATCATTTTTGGAGTCAAATCTCTTTCCATGCCACCGATTCTACTTAAGTTAGTAGTTAATCGAGCACCACAGATTTGCTCATAAACATCATATATTTTCTCTCTAATTTGGAAAACATATAAGAAACCCGTCAAGGCTCCTGTATCTACACCAATGACTGAATTACAAATCAAATGATCTGCAATTCTAGCTAATTCCATGATAATCACACGAATGTATTGAGCTCTCTTAGGCACTTCTATACCTACAAGCTTTTCTACAGTCATGTTAAAACCAATATTATTGATCGGTGATGAACAATAGTTCATACGGTCCGTAAGAGGTACAATCTGATTATAGGGTCTTCTTTCCGCTATTTTTTCAAATGCTCTATGTATGTAACCTACAGTAGGTTCTGAATCCAATATCGTCTCCCCATCCATGAGAAGAATATTCTGGAAAATACCATGTGTAGATGGATGAGTAGGCCCTAGATTTAGAATTTGCAATTCCATATCTGAATCATTCTCATGCTTCTTTATAAACTCTTCAAATCTCTTAACTGTCATAATTATTCATTATGAATGCTTCTACCAAAGAATCTGTCATCTTTATCAATACGACCTCCATCTTCTAAAGGGAATTCTTTTCTTAATGGGAATACCTCCATCTCGTCCATATTTAATATGCGCACAAGATTAGGATGATTTTTAAATATTATTCCGAAAAAATCATAAGTCTCTCTTTCTTGCCAATTTGCACTGGAGAAAACATCCACCATACTATCCACTTCTGGATTGTCTGCTGGCAAAAAGACTCTTAATCTTAGACGAATATTTTTAAATAAATTGTGAATGTGATAAACTACTGCAAATTGCATCTCAGGATCATTATCTGGAAAATGCATACCACAGACATCTGTCAATAATGTAAATGACTGTTCTTCTTTCAAGTATTTGATGACTTCAAAAATAGAAGATTTACGTACCTGAAGGGTAGTCAATCCGTAAGTCTCTTCGATATTTCCAACATTTCCTTCAAACTGTTGAATTAAGCTATCTACAACTTTCTGTTTATCTACTTCCATTACTTAATATCAATACCATATGAACGTAATAAAGCTTTATATTCTGGCGAATCTCTTCTTCTGATGGTTTCGTTCTGAACTAATTCCTGAAGTCTATTGACTCCATCAAGAATTTGCTCAGGTCTAGGTGGACATCCAGGAACATATACGTCTACAGGTATAATTTTATCAATTCCCTGCAAGACACTATAACTATCAAATATCCCACCACTACAAGCACAAGCTCCAACAGAAATCACCCATTTAGGTTCTGCCATTTGAGTATATACTTGCCTTAAGATTGGACCCATTTTTTTAGCTATAGTTCCCATAACCATCAACATATCAGCTTGACGTGGAGAGAAAGATAATCTCTCAGAACCAAACTGAGCTAAATCATAATGAGAAGCCATAGTACCCATAAATTCTATACCACAGCAGGAAGTAGCAAATGGAAGCGGCCATAAAGAATTTTTACGAGCCATTCCTACTACTTGATCTAAAGAAGTTAAGAAATATCCTTGACCTTCTATCCCAATTGGGGGCGCATCTAATGTTATTGAAGAACCGTTTGACATGATTTTTTATTTTAAGAATTCAAGACTAATGCAAGCACTAATCCCAGTCCAATCCTCCCTTTTTAATGACATAGAAAAACCCTAATAATAAGGAGCCCATAAAGAAGAACATTTTAATCAAACCTTCTATTTCAAACTCTCTGAAATTTACTGCCCAAGGGTACATGAAGATGACTTCTACATCAAATAAAACGAATAAAATTGCAACTAAAAAAAACTTTACTGAAAATGGTGCTCTAGCGTTTCCGACAGACTCTACACCACACTCAAAGTTCAAATCTTTTACAACGCCTTGAGATTTTGGTCCGACAATTCCAGCAAAAATCAACGTTGTAACTACGAAACCAAAAGCTACTACAAATTGTATCAGTATCGGCAAGTAATCTATAGTACCATTCATAATTCTACGTAAAAACTATACAAAGTTAGCTATTTAACCTCTAAAAAAGACATCTATTCAATAGTAAATTAAAATTATTATCCCTCTAATAAGCTTATTTGTAGCTTTTCTATTTAATGATATTAAATACTGTTAAAATATTTAATACAACATTGATTTAAAATAAAGTTTTGGATAGTTTTAAGTTAACCCACATACTTATTATTTATAGCAATAGACCATTTTTCTGAATGACATCGAGCGCATGAATAAGGTGTGTGGTCAATTTTTTCTACAATATTTCCACAAAACATACAGGCATAAGGACCTGCAATTTTATCTACTTTGACTTCCTTGTATAAATTAGGAAATAATGGCAAACCGTATTTTACATGATCATGATCAAACTTCAATATACTCAATGAACCATCCACTTCTAAAAGAGCTATTTTCACTTGACCCAAATGCTCTATGGATTGATTGCGTAATTCACCAAAGAACTCATTTTGAGAAAAATCAGATTTTCGATTTTCATCTATATTAAATTGTCCTGCTTCGACAATCACCATTACTTCTCCTTCTAAAATCTTTGAGAAAAATTTAGACTTTGAACTAGCAAAAGTGATGATTTTGTATAATACTATTACAGAGAATAATACGATAGCGCCATAAAACAAAGGAAGATCTTCCTGAAACATAGGGTCACCTGCAGCAGAACCCATTCCTAAAATAATGGCGACTTCAAATAATGTTAATTGTCGGACTCCTCTCCTTCCTGATAATCTTAAAACTATCAGAATTAAAATGAACATAAAAAATGTTCTTCCAATGATTTCAATGGAAAAGCTTTTCTCCACTCCTTCAAAAAACATTTTAATCAAATCCATGTCTGATTTTTTATTCCTTTAATGTATATCCAAATATTAAAAATGTAAAGAGTATCGATGTCCTAATTATTCAGCTGAAGATTTAATTTATTTCTTATAAAATGTAACATCTATCAAAAAGAAGGAGTTATCTCAAGTAGTAAATGAAAACTATACTTTGAAAAATTCAAATGCATTTCAATCATGGATTTAAAATCGAACGAACCCTTTTGGTTGGTAAAAAACGGTATTATAAAATCATTTCCATCACTTAGAGAAGATGTAGAATGTGAGGTTTTAGTTATTGGTGGCGGCATTACAGGCAGCTTGATTGCACATCAATGTATTGAAAAAGGTTATAAAACTATTTTGATAGATAAAAGAGAAATCGCTAATGGTAGTTCATCCGCTACGACATCCATGTTGCAATACGAAATAGACGTACCGCTTTATCAGTTGATTGAAAAAATAGGAAAAGAAGGCGCAGAAGCCAGTTATAAAGCTTGTTTTGACTCTATCAATCAATTAAAGAAAATCTGTAAAGAGATAAAATCTGAAGCAGGTTTTGCAAATAAAAAATCGCTCTATTTCGCTTCTTTTAAAAAAGATGTAAAAGTCTTAGAGAATGAATTTAAGGCAAGAAAAGATGCAGGTTATGATGTAGAATGGGTTTCGGAGGAAGATTTAAAGAAAAAATATAATTTACATCAAGCTTACGCAGGTATTCTTTCACAAATGGGCGGCAGTGTGGATGCATTTAGATTGGTACACGAACTCTTAATTTACAATATCAAAAAAGGATTGAGGGTCTTTGACAAAACAGAATTTATAGATATCAAATACCATAAAAATCATAATGAAATTCTTTTAGAAACCGGAGCTAAGATTAAAGCTCAAAAAACGATTTTCTGTATGGGATATGAAGCCACAAATCTTATACCTGAAAAATTTGTAGACCTTTTAAGTACTTACGCAATAGTCTCAGAAGTCAATTCACAAATCAATGACGAATTTCCTGATATCTTAATTTGGGACACTGCTGATCCGTACATATATATGCGCACTACAGATGACGGTAGAATTTTGGTCGGTGGAGAAGATGAAGAGTTTAAAGATCCCATTAAAAGAGATGAATTGATTTGCAAAAAAGAAAAGAAACTAGTAAAAACCTTTAAAAAATATTTTCCAGATGCTAATTTCTATACCGATTTTGCTTGGGCAGGCACTTTCGGTGAGACTAAAGATGGTCTACCTTATATAGGTAAGCATTCGGGATTTAAAAACAGCTATTTCGTTTTGGGTTTTGGAGGCAATGGAATTACGTTTTCTGTTATAGGGATGGATATGGTCTCCGATTGGCTGAACAAAAGGAAGCACTATTTATCGGAATGGTTTCAATTTGGGAGGTAAGAATTCAATTTAAACATTAAGAAGTTAAGATTATAAGACAGTAGACTAAAAGACCAATGTCTTTAAGTTGAGCAATGTTCTCATCCTGAAAGTAACGTTAGTGGATTGAAGGATCTCTTAATTACTATGCATTTGATACTTCGAGAGCAGTTCGACAAGCTCTCTATATACCTAAGCATCAGAGATCCTTCACTTCGACGTTGCTCAGTGACCACCTTCGTCAGAATGACATTTTCCACTTACTTAACGACATTGGACAAAAGACATTAGACCGTTTTAAACTTAAAACTCCGTCATTGCGAGTAACTAAGCAATCTATTTTAATAGTCCACAGCTTTCAGATCGCATTTCGACGAAGCTCAATGACCGAAAGTTCAGTGATTACACTTCCAACTTTGCTAATCGACTAATTCAGATACTATTACAAATATTGTAAATAATCGTCATTCAGTAAGAATCACTTTAGTATTGTATTAAGACGCTTTCAGCATGACATAATTCTTGAATCCGACATTTATAAATCAACTTGTCATTGCGAAGGACACAATAATCTTTACAATTTTTTATTATAAAACACACTTAATTTTTTTCTGAGGATATTAGATTTGTATATAGGTCGACTATATCTATTTAAAAAAATCACTTTTTAGTTGATTTTTTTAGAGCAGACCTCTGTAAATCTTAGTATTCTATGACCAACTATTTTGGTGCATTAATAATAGTTACAATTACAAAAAGTAAATGAGCAAAACATTCTTTGATCGCATTCCCATTTCTATCTCGCTAGACTCTACTTTAAAAGCAGAAAATTTAAGTTCAACCTCCATTAATAATAAAAAAAGAATTGTTGGTATTTCAATGCTAGCGGTTTTCATTGCTGTATGTATCAGTTTGATTGCAAAATTATTAGTTCATCTAATTGATTTGATTACTAATATCTCCTTCTATGGTAATTTTTCTGCAAAAGCTAGTAGCCCATTTAATCATCAGTTAGGGATATGGGTGATTTTTATTCCTGCTATTGGAGGAGTAATTGTAGGTCTGATGGCGCTATACGGATCAAAGGCAATCCGCGGTCATGGTATTCCCGAAGCGATGGAGCAGATTTTGACTAATCAAAGTAAAATTAAGCCCACTATCACTTATCTCAAACCGATTTCATCAGCAATATCTATCGGTTCGGGCGGACCATTCGGAGCTGAAGGACCTATTATTGCCACAGGTGGAGCATTAGGTTCTACTCTAGGTCAATTATTAAAAATCTCTCCCAACGAAAGAAAGATTTTACTAGCTGCTGGCGCTACTGCGGGGATGTCCGCTATTTTTGGAACTCCTATCGCAGCGATATTTTTAGCCATAGAATTATTATTATTTGAATTCTCTCCACGCTCAATTATTCCAATAGCTTTAGCCTGCATTACTGGAGCTGCTGGTCATCATTTGTTGTTTGGTCAAGAACCTGTTTTCGCATTCGGAAAAGTTATAGAAAGCGCAAGCAATATTGCTCTTTTTACTTATAGCATGATGGGAATCATTATTGGCATATTGTCAGTTTTAACGACAAAATTCGTTTACTTAATAGAAGATGGTTTTGAAAAACTACCGATTCATTGGATGTGGTGGCCTGCTCTAGGAGGCTTAGTCGTAGGTGTGATTGGCTATATCGAACCCAAAACATTAGGCGTCGGATATACTAATATTACAGATATTCTTGCAGGAAATTTAGCTTTTCATTTTGTCATTTCTCTTTGTGCTCTAAAATTTATTTCGTGGGCGGTTGCTTTAGGAAGTGGAACTTCGGGCGGAACTTTAGCACCATTATTAACCATAGGCGGAGCTATTGGAGCTATACTTGGAGTATTAATTTTGAGAACATTTCCTGGTTCAGATATTAATATCTCTCTAGCTGCATTGGTAGGCATGGCGGCAATGTTTGCAGGAGCTTCGAGAGCATTTATCACTTCTATCATTTTTGCATTAGAAACTACAGGTCAATCGAATGCTTTGCTACCATTATTGGCTACTTGTAGTGCTTCTTATTTTGTCTCATTTTTCTTTATGGAGCATACTATTATGACGGAAAAGATAGCTAGAAGAGGTGTAATCACTCCCGACTCTTACGAGCCAGATGTTTTAGAGAATATCCATGTCAGTCAAGTGATGGATCAAAATGGAATTATTTTATCTGATGATAATACTATAGGAGAAGCTATAGAAGGATTAAAAAACGAAGGTCAATTTCAAAGTAATTTTTATATAGTTTCTAATTTGAAAGGAGATTATAAAGGAATCATCAGCTCATCCAATTTATTCAGCAAAATCAATGACACAGATAGTAAAATCACTACTCTAATTCAACAAAAACCAATTACTATTCACGATAATCAAAGCTTAAAAAAAGCAGTAGAAATCATGGCAAGAGAGGATATTGATGTATTGCCGGTATTGTCTAATGAAAATCAAAATATCATTGGAATACTTTCTTATAAAAACATAATTTCTAGTTATAAGCTAAAGCTCAAAGATCATCACATCACTAATCAAGCTTCTATTTCTATCAAAAGAAATAGTTTGAAATTATTAGTGCATGGCAAGAAAATTAGACAGTATTTTAAGACAGGTAAAGAGTAGATTTCAACGTTTGAACTATTTAGATTTTTAGACGGTAGATCAAAAGACATTAGACCGTTTTGAATTTGAAACTTCGTCATTACGAAAATAATAGCCCGCGGATTGCGCTGATTCTATAAATATTAACTAATTAAGAAACTGATGTTGGAGATACGAGCGTGATGCTTAATAGGTTTGTAGATATACGTTTCCGTTATCTACGGTCATATTTTAGTTTCTGTACAATTCACCCTCCTGAAAGAATCTAATTACAAATTACTTTAACAAGAAAAAAAACTTTACATTTTCGTAACATATCTAGTAAAAAAAGACTAAATTATGGAGTAATTAAAAAATATATTATGATAGTAAAAGTGTTAGAAGTAATAGCTACTTCAGAAGTTAGTTTTGACGATGCAGTAAAAAATGCAGTAAAGGAAGTTTCAAAAACCGTAAAAAATATTGATAGCGTTTATATCAAGGACATGAAGTGTCATGTTAAAAATGGCGAGATTGTAACTTATGGTTGTGTTTGTAAAGTTTCTTTTAGAGTTGAATAGATTTATCTACAAAAACTTACAATTAATGAAACAACCAACTTATAGAAAGTTGGTTGTTGTATTTTAAGGATACGTTTCGGCACTTCGACTACGCTCAGTGACCGCAATAAGGCACTTCGACCTCGCACAGTGACCGCAATAAGGTACTTCGACTACGCTCAGTGACCGCAATAAGGCATTTCGGCTACGCTCAGTGAACGAAGGCTTAATGAACGAAGGCTCAATATGCACTAGCTGTATGGATTGAGCATCAAATAAAAAGCTTACTAATCGATAAGAAATTAGAATTTCAAATCGTCGAGACTAATTTCTTTTTCTCTTACTACATCGCCTGCTTTATTACAGATTTCAACTTTTATACTTACAGGTGTTGTGTTCCAATCAATTCTGACCATTCCAAAATTCAAATCATGAAACGACTCGATATTTCTATAAATACTAGTGTACGGATTTTTCTCTATATGTGTAAGTCCGCTACTCGTGAAGTCATACATCGGGTATAGATTGTCTGGTTTTCTGACATTCATATCTGCATAATGCACGTCACCACTTAAGAAGAAAACACCTTCAGCTTTTGTCTCACGGATAACATCATACATATTTTCAATTTCATGAGGAAAGACCGCCCAATTTTCAAATTTGTTATATTCTGCAGAGAACTGCATACTTGACATAATAATTCTAACTTTTGCAGGTTTCTTCAATTCTTGTTTAAGCCATGCCCACTGTAATGCTCCAAGCATAGTTTTATTAGTATCCGTTTGTAAAGAGTACCCACTCAAACCTGCTAAAGGTAATTGTCCTTTTGCAGATTGAAAATATCTAAGGTCTAGCATAATAACTTGCACTCTCTTATCTTTTGGACCGTAATAATAGGTCTGATAAATTCCGTCTCTTTTTCTAATTGGGCTGTTTTGTGGAATTTTCCACCAACTCAAAAAGGCATTTTTAGCTACGACTTTAGAAACATTCATAGATGTACCATCATTTTGACCGTAATCGTGGTCATCCCAAGTGGCAATGATTGGCACATTGTTTCTTAAATTCATAAAATCTGGATCTGCCCACATCTGTCTGTATGCAGTATTGATATACTCTACATTACCCGGCAATACAGCAATAATATCGGCATAAACATTATCCCCTCCTGCAATATATACATCAGGATTTTTATCTACGATAGTAGAAAATATCCCTCTATTTTTAACAGGATCTAAAGCAAAATAATCCATCTGTGACGCACAAGAGCCAAAAGCAATTTTGCTCAATACTCTAGGATCATCATTATATTCTCCGCTAAAGTATTGAGTGGCATTTTCTTTTTTACAACTATTTGCAACGACTGATACTACCAAAAATATGTACAGTAACTTTTTCATTCTATTGGCTTTATATGATACTAAAGTTCAACAATATTTTCGTACATATTAAATTAGTATGGTTATTTTACTATTACTAATCACAATTCATATTCAACTAAACATAAAATTGGATAGTTATTTCATTCTGTGCATTCGACAGACTCAGTTTAAAAATGTTCTAGATTTCAATCAGTTATGAAATAAATTCAGCACTATTACTGAGTATTGGACAATCATCCCTTCAAATAAATATCTTAGAATTGAATAAAGATGATTACAATATTCTTTTATTACTGAATAAACAAATACATTAATAGTTTCGTATTTTTTGAGAACCGAAACAATCTATCTATAATACTCTTCATAAAAGGCTCAATACAGGAATTATCACTAGAGACTTCTCTTTCGTCGTAATGACGAAAGTTTACAGATACATTAATTAAGGAGTATAATTAAAATCATCGTTTAATATCCCAGTACTCTATCAACAAATTCTGATTTTTTTTCGACAAAAAAATCCCCATCTAAATAGATGAGGATTTAATTTTATGATGTGTTTTATAAAGATTATTTCACCTCGATGACTTTCAGCTCTACTCTTCTTTCATAGGCAGCATCAGTGCTATACACTGAGTTCTGTTTGTCTTTTGGATCTCCACTGACTTCATCTCCTGCTTGTGCTGCACCGTAAGCTCTCTGATCAAAATCTAACTGTCCGTTTTCGATGTAAGGCAATAAAGCTCCATTATCCCATTTCTTCAAATAGTTAATCAATGCAACTGCTCTACGTTTTGTCAATTTCACGTTATATTCAGAGCTTGCAATTGGAGAAGCAAATCCTCTCACTTCAGCTACGATACTTTTTCCTTCAGATAACAAATCCTTGATATCTGCAAGTAACTTATCTAATTGGTCATTAGAAGATTTGACTTTTGCAGCAAATTTAGAATCTTGATCATTAGTAATTTTATCTAAATCATTAATGTAAGTAGCATATGTCTCGTCGTAAGATACTTTAGTAGTGGTATCTCTAGTTCTTGGATTAGGTTGATCATTTGCATAGAACAATTCTACTGCTGCTCTCAATCGTAGTGACTCTGTAAGTGAATCTACTTTAGAGATTTTTGGCAATTCAATTTCGAATGGTACTTCTGGAACTTCTACTACTAAAGGTTCTTCGATTTCTTCCTCTACTACTATTTCTTCTTCGATTGGTGGTTCAAACAATTCTGGTTCAGGTTTTTTCTTTTTCTCCCACTCGTAATTCAACGCTAATTCATATGCGCCTCTTCCATTAGTAGCAGTTTTGAAATCTGAAACGTTTCCATCAAATGCAAATCCTATTTTCAAATCTTTCCAATTCAAACCTACATAACCTACGACTGCATCTCCGATACGATATCCTGGACCAAATTGCAATTCTGTTACCTTAGCCTCTCCTAGCTTTACTCCAAAAATAGATTGAACAAGAGTTTCTTGAGCTTTATTTTGGTTTTGATAGTAAACTCCTGGATTAAATGTCCAGTTAGATTTACCTAAATCGATATTTGCTTTTGTATAGACCATCATTCTTGGCTCTACATTCGCTTCAGATCCTGAAAGAAAACTATAATTAGGACTTGTAAGATTAAATGCAGAAAAGCCCACATCTATAGAACCCATAGTTTTCAATTTAGAATTAAAATTCAATCCTACTCCTAAATCAAAATAGCCAGCTTTATCTCCAGCAATTTGTTCGCCATTAGATAAACTTGGATTATAATTTACTCCATCAAATTGAGAGTCGAAACTTAGCTTAGAAAAATCTATTTGTTTTCTTGCATAAGCCCCACTAATTCCTAATTGAACGACTTGTTTATTATCATTAAAGAATTTACCTAAAGCGGCTGTTATCGCAGGCCTGAATGTAGTTAATGCACCATCTCCAGCTTTATCATATAATAATTGAGCTCCAAGTCCTACTCTCCAACCACTTTCACTTTGAAATAAATTTCTATCGTAGGCAATATTTGTTGTGCTATATGGAACAGGAGCAGCTCTCCATTGATCTCTATATATTCCTGTTACTCTATTTTTTTTCTTGGCAAATCCAGTATTTGCAGGATTTAAGTAAACTGGGTTTAAATGAATCAAACTCCAATGAAAATCCTGACCTTTTACTAATAATGGCAAAAGCACCAAACAACCAACAAGTGTCAATATTTTATTCATACTCTAATATCTATATTTTTTGTTTTATACTCATCTAAAACATAAAAGTTGCAAGAGTAATATAAAGTCTGCTTACTTTAAATATATCTCCTAAATACAAAAATACAATAGTATGATGAAATTGCTACCTTATTTAAAAAATATTCTAAAAATATACACTACGTAAATTAAGGACAGAAATCACTCTCCCCATTTATAGGATTTGATACTTAAACCAGCCAAATTCACTACTCTGTCTGAAACCGTTTTAGCCATTTCATCCATGGTGGTCGGTTGACTGTAGAAAGATGGACTAGCAGGACAAATTACACCTCCACATTGAGTGATGGTCAGCATGTTTTGTATGTGAATTTGATTCAAGGGTGTTTCTCTAGTTACCAAAATTAATTTCCTTCTCTCCTTTAATATGACATCTGCTGCACGAGTCAGTAAATCATCAGAAATTCCTTGAGCAATTCGACCAAGTGTACCCATAGAACATGGAATAACAATCATAGTATCATAATCTGCAGAACCTGACGCGAAAGGTGCATTGAAGTCATATTTCTCAAATAATGTGAAAGGAATATTTTCGTAGTCTTTATTTCCTAATTCTGTTTCCCAAACTTGTCGAGCATTTTTAGACATCAGTAAACCTATACTCTCCCACTGCTCAGGAATCTCTAACAATGAATCTATCAAACACTTAGCGTAAATTGAACCACTTGCTCCGGTGATTGCTATGACAATTTTCCTTCCCACTTTGGATGAGTTTTGAACTAAATAAAAAATAATTACTATAATCTTTGACAAAGTTGGTATTAATTTTGTTATTTGATGTACAAACCGGACAAATGAAAAATAAAAATTACACTTGGTTATTGATATTCCCTATTGTTTTGGCAGCTTCTACCTTCTCCATGGCTTTTATGAAGTCAGTAGAAGAAGTAGAACAAACAAGCGGCAATATTAAATGGATGACATTAGATGAAATCACTGTAGCTCAAAAAATTACACCTAAGCCTGTTATTGTAGACTTGTATACTTCATGGTGTGTATGGTGCAAGAAGATGGATGAAAGCACATTTTCAGACCCTACTTTAATTAGCTATATCAATAAAAATTTCTATGTTTTAAAATTTGACGCAGAAGCTCAACAGTCTGTTACTTTTAAGGACAAAGTATATGATGTTCAAAAAATAAACAACAGAAATGTCCATCAATTAGCATGGGATTGGGGAAATGTGAATGGTAGAATTGGATATCCTACAATCGTCATATTAGATAATAATATGGATAAACTTCAAGCATTCCCTGGATTTAAAGATGTAGACGCTATGACATCTTTAGCTAAATTTTATGGTGATGGTATTTACAAAAACAAATCTTGGCAAGATTACTTAAGCAGTGGAAAATAATTGTATGAATAATATTTTAAAATTTCTATTATCGATTTCGTTTGCATGGACATTTTTATCGTGCAATGCAAAATCAACTGAAGCTCAACCTGAAGCCAATTCTTCAGATGGTATTCAATGGATGACTTTTGAAGAAGCAGCAAAAAGAGCTGAAACTGATGAAAATCCAAAAAACATCTTTATTGACTTCTATACCTCATGGTGTGGATGGTGTAAGGTAATGGATAAACAAACTTTTGCAGATCCAACTGTTGCTGAATTAATGAATAAGTATTTTTATCCTGTAAAATTTGATGCGGAAGGTAAAGCACCGGTTACGTTTAGAGGACATGAATTCACTTTTGTACCAGAAGGTAGAAATGGCTATCATCAATTAGCAGCTGAATTTATGCAAGGAAAAATGTCCTACCCTACTTTCATCTTTTTAAATTCTAACTTCGAGATTATTACTCCTATTAGTGGATTTGTAAAACCTGAAGAGTTTGAACCTATCGTTAATTTCCTAGGTCAAAAGAAATACTTAGAACCTAATAATGGGAATTGGGAAGAATATAGACAAAAGTACCAAAGAGGTCAAAAATAATTTCTCAAAAGATTCAAATCATAAAGCATCTGTTCTAATTGTTCAGATGCTTTTTTTATTAAAAAGAATATCTTTAGCAAATGATTAAATGGATAGGGCTAATAGGTTTAGGTAGTGCAATAGGAGGAATTGCAAGATTTATCATTTCCTATTTAACTTTATCATATCAATACAAAAACTTTCCTTTAGGAACGTTTATCGTAAATGTTTTAGGCTGTTTTTTAATGGGTATTTTGTTCCAGATGATTACAGGAAACCTTTGGTCAGATAGTTTTAAATTGTTTTTATTAACCGGTATTTTAGGAGGATTTACTACCTTCTCTGCCTTTTCATTTGAAAGCATTCATTTGATTCAAAACAATCATTACACTATAGCCCTTTTGTATGTAACTTCAAGCATTACAATAGGATTGCTCTCGACTTGGTCTGGATTAGTATTGATGAAATCAGTATTATCTTAAATTACAAACCGTCTATAAAAAAGCTGGATAGTGAGAAATAAAAAAATCATCAAACCAAAAATTTCTACAAAAAAAGGAAAGCCACCTGGGTCTTTGATTTATATGGGTCCTAGAAAAGACGTACCTATTACAATTGATTATATTCAATATAACTCAGAGAAATATTCAGAGAAAAGACTAAAAAAATTCTCAGAAAGCACTGAACTGCAAAGTGAAGACTACATCACATGGATTGATATCAAAGGATTACATGATCTTGCTCTCATTGAAAAAATTGGCAAAGTTGCTAATATCCATTCTTTGACTTTAGAGGATTTACTGAATGTCAACCAAAGACCAAAAGTTGATTTCTACGATGAATATATTTTTATAGTTGTACAGATTTTAAAATTTGACAAAGAAACTAGCGTTATTGAATCTGAGCAGTTAAGTATCATTATAAATGAAAAATCTGTTATAACGTTCTTAGAAGGTAATTCTACAATTTTCGATACTCTAAAAAGTAGAATGGAAAAAACAGTGGGAAAAGTTAGAAATGGTTCTGCAGATTATCTCGCTTATTCTATTTTAGATTTAGTCATTGACGATTATTACGAAGTAGTTGAAAAAATTGGAGAAAGAATAGAAGAAGTAGAAGAACAACTTATCATACAAGCTAAAAAACTTGCGATAAGAGATATCTACGAAATTAAAAGAGAACTTATTGACCTCAAGAAAACAGTATCTCCCATTAGGGAAATTATCACTAAATTAGAAAAAAGCGATTCTCCTTTTATCAATGAAAAAACTCGATTGTATCTTCGAGATTTATACGATCATGCTATTCAAATCATTGATACGATTGAGCAATATAGAGATTTGACTTCTGGGCTTGCGGATATGTATTTATCCTCGGTCAGTAATAAAATGAACGAAATCATCAAAGTGCTCACGATACTATCCTCCGTATTTATTCCGCTTACTTTTATAGTTGGAGTATATGGTATGAACTTTAAGAATATGCCAGAATTAGAATGGCATTATGGATATTATATCAGCTTAGTATTTATGCTCATTATTTCCATCTTAATGTTACTCTATTTTAAATGGAGAAAATGGCTTTAAGAGATTGAAGATTTAATAGTCTATATGTCTGTATGGAATATTCCATCTAGCAGCTAAGTTGATAAAATGTGAGGTACGATCTCTAGCATCAATTTCACTATTCACTCTTCTTAATCGATAGTTTAAATCGAATGAAATATTGTGCCATGGCATATATGTTACAATCAAATCTGTCAAATTAAGTTTAGTTCTTACACCTTGTCCGATATAATTATCAAATGTTTTCTCTTTGTTTCTGTAAGATGTAAAAATATCTTTACCCCAGTTAGAATCATTTTCATCTTCGCCATATATAGCTCTAATATGTTTAGCCATAAAGTACAATTTCGGAGTAGGCTGATATCTTAGAATAGAAACTATCTCCGTAAAATTTGCTCCCAAAGGATGCGCTAAAGGAAGATTATAATGGGTCCAAGTGGTCACTTCGTCGTTATGCGAGTAGGTATAAGGACGTACTAGATTACCTTCAATTTGAAAATCTAAATTATTGACACCAAAAACATCAATATATTTCAAGCCTAGTTGAGTTGCTATTTTTGTACCATACCATTTTTTTGGATGGAATAAGCCTTTGAAAAAACCTTGTTTTAAATCAAACTCTTGACCGATGTTCATCTCATCAATCATCAATTGACCATATAAAGAAAATCTTTTAGCAAAATTCGCTTTAAAGTCAAAACCTATCATTGCATTATCAGGGCTACCTAAAATCTGCTCCACATATCTATAAAATATAATAGGATTCAAATATTGTAGTTCAAAATTATTTTGTCTTGAAAAAACAACAGATTCAAATATTCCAAGATTCAACCATCTATTCACATTAAAGCTCAAATGATGGACAGCCATATATTTCTTGTTCAATAGCTTATCAGGTCCACGATCATATTCACTTGTCAGTTCTGCAAAAATATTGGTGTAATTCAACTTCCAAACTCTTGTATTCATCTTTAAAAACAAGTAGTCATTGCCATAATCTGACAATAAAAGTGAACGATAACCGTCTCCTATGAAGTTTTTGTCATGACCGAATTGAAAACTAAAATACTTTGAAGGAGTAAAAGCTATATATCCTTTTGCTCTAAAATAATCATAACCATTTTTCTTAAATCCTTTATAATAACCTGCTCCAGGAATACCTTTACTTGCACGGATTTCATCAGTAATAAAACCGGGATAGAAAGCTTGTTCTGATGTAAAAAAGGTATAAAAACTCAGCATTTTATCAATTTGACCTCTTATTTCAAAGCCTTTCGTATTGATTTGCTTGATTTTATTTCCAGTTTTATCATCAATATCATACCCTACACCCAATTGAGCTACAGGATTTAAAACAGCTTTAAACTTTGGTTTATTGACACTTAAAAAATTTGCAGGTTGCTTGTAGAAAGCTTTCAAAATCGGTTTTTTGCTCAACTCCGCTCCTTTCTCACTAAATTCCATATTATCTAAATACAGATAATCCATATTGGCCAAATCCACATCAGACAACTCACAATTACTCACCGTATCTAAATAGCTTACATATTCTATAGCTCCGAGTCTATCTATAGGTTTATTGACACTATGATATCCTTCCATCAACTTACCACATTTGATTTCCAATCTATCTAACATATGATAAGATGGAGAACCTGAGGGAATTGTCGCACTTTGACCAAATAAATTGATAGTATATATGAATAGTATCCCGAATAAAATTGAAGCTGATTTCAATGGATGATAATGTTTAAATTATAATTATGGATAAAAATAAGAATTAGAACGATAAAGCTAAATATTATTTAATAAGTAAGATGAAAATTAAACTGCATTATTATTAGCATACTTTGTTTTATATCCATTTACAGCATAAAATATTAGATAAAGCCAACAAGGTATCATAATTAAAAATCCAAATTTTCTAGAGTCTATCAGCTCTGCAAAAACCCCCATCAATGGCAAAATAATTGCTCCACCTACTATCATCATGACTAATATTGCTGAGCCGATTTTAGTATGTTTTCCTAATCCATTGAGTGCTAAAGGCCATATTATAGGCCACATTGCAGATTGTGAAAATCCTAATAATGCGAAAAATGTTACTGCAGTATAGCCGTTAGTATTTAATGCCACTACCAAAAACAAAATACTTAAACAAGAGACTAAAATTAAAGCTGTATGCTGTTTGATAAATTTAGGTATCATCACTATTGAAACAAAATAACCGACCAACATTGCTACCGCTGTATGACTTGCAAATTTTGAAGCGGTCTGTTTTGCAAATCCTAAAGTTTCTCCAAATGTGCTAAATGCATCATAACTGATCACTTCTGCACCTACATAGAAGAAAATAGCACCGGCTCCTAAAACTAGATTACGATGTCCTAATACGCTTGGCGCGACTTTCAATTCTATATGATTTTCATTTTCTTCTTCATTAGGTTCAGGTAATTGAATAAAAAACAATAAAATCCCTAATAAAGCAAAAGCTCCTCCGATGAAGATATAAGGCAAAATTACTTTGTTTGCAAGTTGTTGTAACACTACATTTTGTTGTGCTAAATCCATTGATGCTAAAGAAGCTTCAATCTCATCAATATTGCTTAAAAACAAAGATCCTAATAAATATACTGCAGAAAATCCAGCTACTTTATTGCTAATTCCCATTAAGCTAATTCTTTGGGCAGCACTTTCAATAGGTCCTAAAATAGTTACATAAGGATTAGAAGCGGTTTGTAATAAAGCCAAACCTGTACCTATCACAAATAACCCACTTAGAAACAGAGGATAACTTCTCATTTGAGCTGCGGGTATAAACATAAATGCTCCAACAGCCATAATAAATAAACCGATAGACATCCCCTTTTTAAATCCAGCGCTTTTTAAAATAAAAGAGCTTGGAATAGACATGAAAAAATAAGCTGCAAAAAAAGCTGTACCCACTAGATAAGACTCTGTATCTGTTAATTGACATGCAGTTTTCAAATAAGGAATCAGCTGACTATTTGCCCAAGTGATAAAACCAAAAATAAAAAACAAGGCTCCGATTATGAAAATAGGAAATATATACGATTTAGATTTTTGATTTTCCATGATGAAATTTATGAGTACTTACAATTGATAGCAGATAATAAACATAGTACAATTTTGAAAAAAATTAGTACTTGTAAATTTTTATTGAAAATAATAATTCATACAAAATAGAAGGATGTGACAAATTGAATGAAATGTTAATGGTTTTCTCTTTAAAAAATCAAGATATGACTTAGAAGCTAATACTCTAATCAGTATATTTGACTTTACAATTTACAAAATGATGTCTAACAAAAAATATTTACTAAAAGGAGGAACAATTGTCAACGAGGGGGAAATATGGTTTGCTGACATTTTAATAGAAGATAGTTATATCACAAAAATAAGTTCAAATATATCTCATCCTGATGCAGAAGAAGTGAATGTAGAAGGTCTTCATATATTACCCGGAGTAATTGATGATCAAGTTCATTTTAGAGAGCCAGGATTAACTCACAAAGCTAATATTGCTTCAGAAGCCATAGCCGCTGTAGCTGGAGGAACTACGAGCTTTATGGAAATGCCTAATACCAATCCGGCGGCACTTACTCAAGAATTACTTCAAGACAAATACAATATAGCTTCTGATTCTTCATTGGCTAACTACTCTTTTTTCATGGGAACGTCTAATGACAATATTGAAGAAGTATTGAAGACAAATCCCAAAGATGTCTGTGGATTAAAAATCTTTATGGGTTCCTCTACCGGAAATATGCTGGTAGATAATGAGCAAACCTTGAGATCTTTATTTTCTAGAGTCGATATGCTGATTGCAGCTCATTGTGAAGATGAAAAAACTGTCCGCGAAAATGCTCAAATCGCTCTTGAAAAATATGGTGAAAATATCCCAACCAATCTGCATCCTATTATTCGTTCTGATCAGGCTTGTTACCTATCGACGGATTTAGCTTTTAAATTAGCTAAAGAATACCAAACAAGATTTCATGTTTTGCATATCAGCACAGCTATTGAGACCAATTTATTATCTAATGCTCCTCTGACTTCTGAGAAACTGATTACCTCTGAAGTATGTGTCCATCATCTACACTTTAGCGAAAAAGATTACGCTCGATTAGGCAATCAAATAAAATGTAATCCAGCTATAAAATTTGAAAATGATAGAACGGCATTATGGGAAGCTCTATTAAGTGATAAATTAGATATTATAGCTACAGATCATGCACCCCACACGTGGGAAGAAAAACAAAATAAATATTCTAAAGCACCATCGGGATTACCACTTGTACAGCATAGTTTAGTTATGATGCTCAATTATGTACGTGAAGGAAAAATCTCTTTAGAAAAGGTAGTAGAGAAAATGTCTCATGCTCCAGCCATCTGTTTTAATATAGAAAAGAGAGGTTTCATTAGAGAAGGTTACAAAGCAGATTTAGCAATTGTCAACTTAAATAAAAACTGGACAGTTCAAAAAGACAATATTTTATATAAATGCGGTTGGTCTCCATTAGAAGGAGAAAAAATGAGTTCAAAAGTCATACACACTTTTGTAAGTGGTCGACCTGCACTTTTCAATGAAGAACTTCAACTTCAAACCAGAGGTGAGCGTTTAACTTTTAATAGATAAAACATGAGTACTCGATATAGAACTAAAAACTTTCAATCTATTTGCGTAAAAGATCCCATTATAGAAGATCAATATGCTCATGTCCCTCCTATTTATGCCACTTCTACATTCAGTTACGAAGATTTAGAAGCAGCTTTTGCATTTTTTAGAGGAGAAAATAATATTGCAACATATTCTAGATTAGGCAATCCAAGTACAGCTTTCGTCGCACAAAAGATTGCAGAATTAGAAGTGTGTAATCTGGACGAAGAAGTAGAAGCTAGAGGTTTACTTTTCGCATCAGGCATGGCAGCTATCAGTTCTGCATTATTATCACAATTGAAAGCAGGTGATATTGTACTGACTCAATCTGTTTTGTATGGTACGTCAAGCGACTTCCTTCAAACAAACATGTCTGCTCTGGGAGTACAAGTATTAACCAATGACTTTAAAGATCCTGAAGAAATCAGAAAAATCTTAAGAAGTCATCCTACAATTAAAGTGTTTTATTTAGAGACTCCTATCAATCCTACCTTGGAATGCATAGACCTAAAATCTATGTGCGCTATAGCTCAAGAATATGGTGTAAAAACTATTGTAGACAATACATTTGCAACATCTTATATCCAACAACCATTTAAATTTGGAGTAGATATCGTAGTTTATTCGTCAACAAAATTTATGAATGGTCATGGCACTGGAATTTCGGGTGCAGCAGTAACTAGAACAGTAGAAGATCATAAAAAACTGTACAAAATCCTTAAAAACTTTGGAGGAATCTGCAGTCCATTTGAAGCATATTTATTAAACAATGGTCTTAAAACATTAGCTTTAAGAATACAAAAACATCAACAAAATGCTCAAACATTAGCTGATTATTTGGAGCAACATCCTTTAGTGAATAAAGTCAACTTCTTAGGTTTGTTATCCCATCCTGATTTTCATTTAGCTCAAGAACAAATGCATGGCACCACAGGAATGATGAGTTTTGAAATCAAAGGTGGATATGCTGCAGGTTTAGCTTTTCAAAAAAATATTAAGTTTTGTACAAAAACAGCATCATTAGGAACAGCTGATACTCTAATCACACACTCAGCATCTACAAGTCATTCTAATGTTTCTGAAGAAATTAGATGGAAATACGGAATTTCTCCAGGATTGATTAGAAGTTCTGTTGGTATAGAAGATATAGATGATGTAATTCAAGATTTTGATCAAGCATTTAGCCAAATCGAATAAAATATATGCGCATTTCTTATCTAGTGTTTTAATAAAATTTTATGAATTTTATTTTAAAATGATTAAGATAACAAGTGATGACTTCGTAACTTTAAGAAATATTAAGAAAAGACAACATAAGATGAGAAAAATTTTACCATTATTACTTTATTTTTGTATATCCACCACTGTATTTGCACAACATGACCTTCCACAGCGTACTACTTTAAATGAAGATTTAGCTCCATTTTATCATGGCATTGCATCAGGAGATGCGACTGCGGACAAAGTGATTATTTGGACAAGAATTACAACTGATGCAGCTTCTGCAAATGTGACTTGGAGAATTGCAAAAGATTCACTTTTTTCTAATATCATCGATCAAGGGGTATTTACGACAGATGCTTCGAGAGATTATACTGTAAAAGTAGACGTTCTAGATTTAGATGAAAACACTTTCTATTTCTATGAATTTGAAGACGAAGAAGGGCATCGATCAAAAAGAGGAAGAACTAAGACAATTCCTACTAAAGATGTAAGCAATTTTAGAGCAGCTATAGTATCATGCTCTAGTTACCCTCATGGATATTTCAATGTCTACGATAGAATTAGTGAAAGAAATGACTTCGACGCTATCTTTCATTTAGGAGATTATATCTATGAATATGGCCTTAATGAATATGGCAAAAATCCAAGCAGAAAACCTGACCCACAAAACCCATTAGTTTCTCTAACTGATTACAGAACAAGATATTCTCAATATCATTTAGATACAATGTTGCAAAATTTACATCAGCAATATCCTTTTTACAATGTATGGGATGACCATGAATTTGCAAATAACTCTTGGAGAGATGGAGCTAATAACCATTTCCCAAATAAACAGGGTGATTGGAACTCTAGAAAAAGTGCAGCTTTACAAGCATATTTAGAATGGATTCCTATCAGAGAAATCGATCCAGATAATAAATTCAAAATTTATAGATCTATGAAAATCGGCGATTTAGTCGAAGTATTTTTCTTAGATACTAGAATTATTGAAAGAGATAATGAAAAAGATGAGGATGGTCCTAATAAGAGATTGATTGGTGAAGTACAAATGGATTGGCTACAACAAGGTCTAAAAAACTCAACTGCTAAATGGAAAGTTATCGCTCAGCAGGTGATGATGGGTCCATTAGAAGCATTTGGTTTGGTTTTAAACTCTGATCAGTGGGATGGCTATTCTTTTGAAAGAGCTAGATTATTTGACTTTATCAATAATAACAATATCGATAATATAGTAGTATTAACAGGGGACATTCATACATTTTGGGCGAATGACTTGCCTTTTGGAAAAGAAAAATACGATCCTGAAAAAAGAAATGCTGCAGCTGTAGAATTTGTTACTTCAGCAGTTTCTTCTCCAGGTTTGCCATTTGCTGTGGCTCCGCAAATCTTATCAGCATTGAATCCTAATATCAGAGATGTACAATTAGACAAAAGAGGTTATATTCTTTTAGATGTCAATGACGAAAGAGCTCAAGGAGATTATTACTTTATTCAAACAGTCAATAAACCTCAAGATGTCGTTAAACATAGAGTAAGTTGGTACACACCTGATGGACAGAATCGTTTATTTAGAAACAAAATTCCTTCTGTAGCTGAAATTCCAAATATTGATTTTGTACCTCAAGGTATAAGAGAGAACACGGTAACTTCTATCAATCAACCACAATTTGGAACGATTTTAGGAGCTTATCCTAATCCTTTCATTTCTACAATAGGTTTACAATTTTATGTAGATCAACCACAAAAACTTACTTTCCAGATTTTTGATATGGCCGGAAAATTAGTCAGGTCAGAATCACTTGGTTTAGTTAGCACAGGATTACATTATAGAAGTATTGAAGCCAATGAATTACCGGCAGGTCAATACAGAATTAATATCACAGACGGCACCAATTTAATTGGTAGAAATGTAGTCAAAATTCAATAATCAAAATTCAAACTCAACTCATACATGGCTCCTTCGGGAGCCTTTTATATTTTAGGATATCGTACGATATAAAGCAATTCTATTCAATAATATAAATCACAAAAAGAGCACAAAACTTTCTTGAAAATAAAATTACAAAAGCATTCTTTGTATACATATAGTAGTTAACTTTATATAAAGGGTCTTTAAAAATTTCAATATGAGAAAGCATATACTTTTAATACTATTTTTTAGTATTTCCGTTTTGGCATTCGCTCAATAAGATTATCCTCAAAGGACCATTCTCAACGAAGATATGGCTCCATTTTATCATGGTATAGCTTCAGGTGACGCTACATCTGAAAAAGTTATCATTTGGACTAGGATTACTACAGATGCTCCTTCGGCAAATGTGATATGGAGAATTGCTAAAGATTCTCTTTTTGAAAATATTGTCGATCAAGGAATATTTACTACAGATGGCTCAAGAGACTATACTGTAAAAGTAGATGTTCAAGATTTAGATGAAAATACATTTTATTTTTATGAATTTGAAGATAAAGAAGGACATCGCTCAAGAAGAGGTAGAACTAAAACTATACCTACTAGTGATGTGAGTAATTTTAGAGTTGCTCAGGTTTCTTGCGCGAGTTATACATGGGGATTTTATAATGTTTATGATAGAATTAGTGAAAGAAATGATATCGATGCTGTATTTCATTTAGGAGATTATATTTATGAATATGGACTGAATGAGTTTGGAAAAAATCCGAATAGAAAACCGGAACCGGAAAATGCTACTGTTTCACTAAGTGATTATAGAACAAGATATTCTCAATATCATTTAGATACGATGTTGCAAAATTTACATCAGCAATATCCTTTTTACAATGTATGGGATGACCATGAATTTGCAAATAACTCTTGGAAAGATGGAGCAGAAAATCACAACCCTTCCCGCCAAGGAGATTGGAGTGCAAGAAAAAGTGCCGCCTTACAAGCTTATCTAGAATGGATTCCTATCAGAGAAATTGATCCAGATAATAAATTTAAAATTTACAGATCTATCAAAATTGGCGAATTAGCAGAAGTCTTTTTCTTAGACACAAGAATCATTGAAAGAGATATAGAAACAGCTCCGGATGGTCCAAATAAAAGATTGATTGGAGAAGTGCAGATGGAATGGCTACAACAAGGATTAAAAAACTCCACTGCAAAATGGAAGATTATTGCACAACAAGTGATGGTCGGTCCATTAATTTTATTTGGCAATGTTTTAAATACAGATCAGTGGGACGGTTATTCATTTGAAAGAGCTCGACTATTTGATTTTATAAACAATAACGACATTGACAATATTGTAGTTTTAACAGGAGACATACATACATTTTGGGCGAATGATTTACCTTTTGGAAAGAAGAAATATACTCCGACTTCTAGAGAGAATGCTGCAGGTGTAGAATTTGTCACCTCTGCAGTTACTTCTACAGGATTACCTTTTCCCGTAGCTCCTGCAATAGTTTCAGCTTTGAATCCAAGTACTCTCGATGTACAATTAGACAAAAGAGGGTATATTCTTTTAGATATCAATAAAGAGAGAACTCAAGGTGATTACTATTTTGTACAAACTGTAAATCAACCACATAGAGTAATTAAATATAGAACAAGCTGGTACTCTCCTGATGGAATGAATCATTTATTCAATTCAAAAAAAGAATCGGTAGCAGCTTATACAAATATAGATTTTGTACCACAAGGTATCAGAGAAAATATTGTAACAGCAATACAACAACAACAATTTGGAACTATTTTAGGAGCATACCCTAATCCATTTATTATCACTGTGGGCTTACAATTTTATATCGATCAACCGCAGAATCTAACTTTCCAAATTTTCGATATGACTGGTAAACTAGTCAAATCGCAACCTTTAGGATTAGTAAATACAGGATTACATTATAAAATAATTGAAGCGAGCGAATTACCAATAGGACAATACAGAATCAATATCACTGATGGAACCAACCTTATCGGTAGAAATGTTGTGAAGATTCAATAGTTAGATTTCAAGACTATTATATAGGCTCCAAATGGAGTCTTTTTTATTTAGATGGGTGAGATTGAATTTGAATATCTCCAATGAGTTTGTTCTCATTAGTCTGATCATCTATCCAAGAAATCTTCTGCTCTATTTTTGCATCTTTTGTCCAACCAGTTTTTTTGTAGATAATGATATTACCGTTTTTTTCTACATCCATTTGACCACTATTGCCAAAACCAACATATCTTCCTTTTAAGCGACTGGAAATATTAATGTATACCAATTCATCATCCCAGGTTTCAAGTTGATAACGGGTATTACCAGTGATAACTATTAAGCTATCTCTTATAGCTATTTCATTATACCAAACATCTTTTTCTTTCAAAGGATAGTCTGGAAAGAAGACACCATATTGAAACATTTTTTGAAAAGGAGATGAAAACTTTTGTCCTCCAATTTTTTTATTCAGTTCTTCCAAATCTGAAGAGATTTCTTGACCGCTAGAATCTAAAATAGTTTGATAAATACTCGATTTCAATAAATAGTAATAGTTTTCCAGCTCTGTTCCACTCCCCCATTTCTCTTCATCCGTATCAATAGATTGAATTTCCTCCTGCTCTTCATCAGATTGAGACTGATTCATTTTCAAACCTAGATATTGATTTTTAATTTTAAAAAAGCCAGAAGAATCTTGTAGAATAATAGAGAGTAGTTTAAACTCAAAATTTTGATCGATTAAAGTAAAAACCCCATTGACGTCAGCTTCCATGCTTTGATTAATTTGCATATCAGTGACATACTCTTGACCTACAGAAGGCTCAAATTTTAAAATAATTTCATCATTAGGCAAAACTTTCTCTTTGCAAGCAGATAAAATTAGTAGGACAAAAAAAGAATAGAGAAAATACTTCTTCTGCATTTTAGTATTGATGAGTTCTCAACAACACTAAAGTGCAAGCATTCTCTACTTCAATACCTTTCTCTTGTGCTTCTCTTGCAAATACAGGATTTTCAGTTCCAGGATTAAAAATAATTCTATTTGGATTTAGAGATAAAATATACTCCTCCACATCTTTTTGTCTTTGCGGGTTTAAGTACATCGTCACAGTATCAAAGTCATCGTCTTGAGGTCGTTCGACTTCTATTTCAGTAGTCTCTATCCAACCATTTTTAACGCCTAATGCTTTAACATTATGTCCAAATTTATTCAATAATCTTACAGCTTGATTACTATATCTATCTATATGTTCGCTAGCTCCTATTACTAATGTTTTCTTATTCATTGCCAGAAATTTTTAATCCGAATTTTTCTATAAACAAAGTTACGCTAGGATTTTCATTTTGCAAATCATTCAATCGTTCCTTAAAAGTATAACCTGTCTTTTGAGGAGCTTTTTCAACTTTGACAATTTCAACTTCACTTTCAAATATAAGCTGATCTACAAGTAATCTGTCTTTAAAAAATGGGATAAAAATGCTCTTATTGCTATTTAATGTCCCTTGAGCAATATTACTAGTTAATTTAAAAAAGATGGTATCTGGAGATTTCCAAATAGGTTGAGTTGTCACTGCGTAACTCATAAAAAAAGAATCTAACTTCTTTTCAGTATCCTCAAGAAATTCACTCCATAATTTATCAATAGCTTCTTGAGTAGGGATTTCTTTTGGAATTTCTTCTTCTACAGGTAGATTTTCAGAATTTAAGATATTTGATAAGCTAGATTGACTAGATCGTTCTCTTGAACGTTTGCGTGAAGATGCAGGATCTTGAACAGTTGTTGTTCCTTGTTTTGATTCTATTGCTTGGACTTCTGGGTTGGAAGTCTCAGAAGCAGTTGATGTTTTTTTAGGAACTGGAGATATTGATTTTTTCTCACTCTCAACTACTATATTCAGTTTTTTTTTTCAGTACTTAATGCGCCGAAGACGTTTTCAAGTTGTGTATTTAAGAAGCACAGTTTTAGTAAGGCCAATTCTACATGGAGACGTTTATTTCTTGCAGTTTTATAATTGATATCACATAAGTTAATGATATTCAAAGCATTCAGCAAAAAAGTCTCATTGGTCTTACTCACTTGATTTTGATATCTATGTTTAAGGTCATCAGAAGCTTCCAACAAATTTAAACTCCTTGCATCTTTAGCAACTAATAACTGACGGATATGCTCTGATAGTCCAATTAAAAATATTTCTCCATCGAAACCTCTTGCCACGATATCATTGAAAAGTTGAAGTACAGCAGAACTATCTTCCAGTAATAAATGGTCGGTTATATTGAAGTAATAATCATAATCTAAGATGTTCAAATTATTGATTACATCATTATAAGTCACTTCTTTACCAGCATAACTTACAATTTTATCGAATAAAGAAAGAGCGTCTCTCATTCCTCCATCTGACTTTTGCGCAATCACATGTAAGGCTTGGTCTTCCACTTCAACTTTCTCTGCTTGAGCAATAGATTGTAAATTTTCTACAATATCTATATTCGAAATTCTCTTAAAATCATAAATCTGACATCTAGAGAGAATTGTAGGAATGATTTTATGTTTTTCAGTAGTCGCTAAAATAAAAATAGCATAAGATGGTGGCTCTTCCAATGTTTTCAAAAATGCATTAAATGCAGAATTACTCAACATGTGCACCTCATCTATTATATAGACTTTATATTTTCCAGATTGTGGAGCGAATCGCACTTGGTCCACTAAATTTCTAATATCATCTACAGAGTTATTGGACGCAGCGTCCAACTCATGAATATTAAAAGAAGCATTGGCATTGAAAGAAGTACAAGAACGACACTCATTACACGGTTCATAATCTGAATCCGGATTCTCGCAATTGATAGCTTTTGCTAAAATTCTCGCACATGTCGTCTTTCCAACTCCTCGGGGACCACAAAATAAAAATGATTGTGCTAATTGACCTGACTTTAGTGCTTTACGCAAAGTCACTGTTACTTGCTCTTGCCCAATTACATCATCAAATCTACTGGGTCTATATTTTCTTGCTGAAACGATATATTGCTGCATCTCGTTTTAAAGATAGCATATCATTTTTAAGATATTGAGTGAGTATGTTTAAAATTTAAATTACATTGTAAAAAAGACACCGAATGAGCACTTTTGACAACCATAAATTGAGACAAGGCTTTTTAATATTAATGATATTAGGATTGACCTTCTTAATCACTAAAAACCTACTAAGCTATATCAGTGCAATTTTGGGAGCGCTCACTTTGTATATTTTATTTAGAAATGTCTACCTCTACTTAACAGAAAAAAAAGGCTGGAAAGATTGGTTAGCAGCAGGTTTAATAATGTTAGGAGCTACAATTGTATTGCTAATTCCGTTTACCTTTTTAGGGTATGTATTGGTAGACAAAATAACTAATATTATCAATAACCCACAGCCTTTACTAGACCAATGGAATATTCTGATGGATAAGATTCAAGAATTGACAGGATATAATGTCATGACTTTTGATACCATCAAGCAACTTCAAGGTCCTATCTCCTCCTATTTGCCCAATATGGTTGGAAGTACGCTTATGATAGTTATCAATTTTACTATCATGTATTTTATATTGTACTTCATGTTTATCAATGGCAAAGAAATGGAAGCATATTTCAAAAAGTTATTTCCATTACAGTCTACAAATACAGAAATTATCAGTAAAAAAGGACGAGAATTAATTATTTCTAATACTATTGTGATTCCTTTATTAGCTGTAATTCAAGGAGTATTTGCGTTGATAGGTTATTTAATATTTGGTGCTAGTGAGCCGGTGATTATGGCCATTATTACAGGAATTGCATCTGTTTTACCTATCGTAGGTACGATGATTGTTTGGATTCCCCTCGCATTAATTTTAATTGCACAAGGACATATTGGAAGTGGAATTGGTTTATTATTATATGGTGGAATTATTGTCACAAATATTGACAACGTAGTAAGATTTATTCTTCAAAAGAAAATTGCAAATGTCCATCCATTAATTACTGTATTCGGAGTAATTATAGGTATTAATATATTTGGATTTGTAGGATTAATCTTTGGACCAACCATTATCTCTCTCTTAATACTCTTAGTGGATTTATACACCAAAGAATTTTCAGACAGAAATGCTATAATTCTAGATGAGCATGAAAATGAAATTTTTCATCCCTAAAAAAAATTGTATATCTCTTAAGCTAAATTGTGATATACAGTTTGTACGTCATCATCTTGCTCTAATTTGTCAATCAATTCTAAGATTTCGTCTGTTTGTTCTTCAGTCATCTCTTTGAGCATAGTAGGAATTCTTTGCAATTCTGCTGTAATCACTTCTATCCCTTTCTCTTCTAAAGCTTTCTGCATTGCACCGAAATCTTGAAAAGAGGCATAAGCTAAAATAAACTCTTCTTCCTGTTCTAAACTATCTAAACCACTATCAATCAATTCTAATTCTAACTCTTCAAGGTCTATCCCTTCAGCATTAAATTTAAACACCCCTTTTCTCTCAAAAATAAAATCGTGCATTCCAGAAGTTCCTAAACTCCCACCCTTTTTATTAAAATATGACCTTACATTGGCTACTGTTCTTGTAGGATTATCCGTAGCTGTTTCTATGACTATAGCCACACCATGTGGTCCCATACCTTCATAAACTATTTCTGTATAATCTTTTTCGTCTTTAGAACTTGCACGTTTGATTGCAGCTTCAATTCTATCTTTAGGCATGCTTACGCCTTTAGCATTTTGAACCGCTCTTCTTAAAGTTGGATTGTACTCAGGGTCTGGACCTCCAGCTTTTACTGCAATTACGATTTCTCTTCCTGCTCTAGTAAACTGTTTCGCCATTTTGTCCCAACGGGCAAATTTGGTTGCTTTCCTGTATTCAAACGCACGTCCCATAATTAAGTATATCAGATTCAGCACAAAGCTAAATGAAAGTCTTCAAAATACAAATTAGGACAATGAGAATTGGCTTATAAATAAAAAAACCGAATAAAGTCAGCATCAATCCATGCTAACTCTATTCGGTAGAATATAATTTTAAAAAATACTATCTCAAGAAGTAAGAAACTCCAACTCCTGCAAATAAATTATCAATTCCTTTGTTTGGATTTTGTAATCCTGCATTTGAAATATGTCTCAATTTCACTTGATAAGTCAACATCAATTTTGGACTTAAGATTTGATGAACTCCAAGAAAAACGTTATCAGAAAAGATAAACCCATTGGCTTGCTGACTTGTATTAATATTGATATAATGAGGACCTACACTAATACCAAAAAATAAAATTGCTGCATTTGGAATATAATATTCATAAGCAATTCCTAAGTTCACTCCTGCTTCAAATAAAAATTTATTATAAGTAGGAATAGAGAATACTGGATTGAACTGAGGCGTCACATATAAAGTAGCTTGGTGTACACCATTATTCTTAATTAATGGAAATCTCAAATTAGCTTGAATTAAAAGTGGCTTATAACCACCCGAAGTCGATTCTGGCAATTTCTCTTCAATGAGAGGATAGTCTACCAAAAGTCCAATGGAATTCAACCTGTTTAAAGGTTTACTGTTTTGAGCAAATAAGGAATTCGTAAAAAACAAAAGAGCTACTGCGCTCGTAATAAATGTAGAAAATTTCATAATATGTATTGGGTTTTCGGCGCTAAGCTATATAAAACATATTACAAAATAACAATTATCATAGCTAACCCCTAACATAAACTATGTAGTTATATAACAACAAAAGCATTCAATAAAAAACGGAATGCATAACTATAAAACAATCAATCCTTCAAAAGCAATGCAAAGCAAGAACTCTTGAAGGATTGAAAATTATATTTTTAAAAATATTATCTTAGAAAGTAAGAAATCCCTACTCCTGCAAAGAAATTATCAATTCCACTATTTGGGCTTTGTAATCCAGCATTAGAGATATGTCTATATTTCACTTGGTAAGTTACCATGAAACTTGGACTTACAATTTGATGAACACCAGCAAAAACATTATCAGAGAAAATAAATCCGTTAGCTTGTTTATCAGTACTGATATTGATATAATGTGGTCCAACACCTGCTCCAAAAAACAAAATCGCTGCATTCGGAATATAAAATTCGTAAGCTATTCCCAAGTTTACACCTGCTTCGTATAGAAACTTATCTACTGATGGAGAAAGTACAGGGTTAAATTGAGGAGTCACATACAAAGTAGCTTGATGCAATCCATTGTTTTTAATTAATGGAAATCTCAAATTTGCTTGAATTAATAAAGGCTTATATCCTCCAGAATTTGATTCAGGCAACTCTTCTTCTATAATAGGATAATCTACTAAAAGACCGATAGTATTTAATCGGTTAAGCGGTTTATTGTTTTGTGCAAATGCAGTCATTGTAAAGAAAGAAAAGGCAACAGTGAACAATAGAAATTTGTTGTAATTCATGGGTTAATTGGTTTTTGTACCAACAAAGTAAAAATTCTACATAACTATTTAACAATAATTGTATTAAGTTTTAAAAAAACTCATCATTATTAGGTAATTATTTAACATTAAGCGAAAAATCATAACTATATAGTCAATAAAACATTAAAAATCAATTAAAATAATCCTTAGAACAGCACACAATAACATGAATATTAGATTTGAAAAACTAAATTTATACACTATATATATTCACACATGAAATTACTCATTTATAAAATTTTATTAATCAGCTCCTTGGCATTTATAGGATGTCAAGAAAACAAAAACAATACAATGGATAATCCCTTTTTACAATCTTATACCCACGAATACGAAATTCCACCTTTTGATAAAATCAAGAATGAACACTTCAAACCTGCATTTGAAAAAGCATTTGAACAGCAGAATAAAGAAGTGGAAAGCATTATCAATAATTCACAAAAGCCTACTTTCGAAAATACTATAGCAGAATTAGAATATAGTGGAGAATTACTCAAAAAAGTCGGAGCAGTTTTCTTCAATTATTTATCTGCAATTACTTCTCCCGAATTACAAACTTTGGCAGAAGAGATTTCTCCAGAATACACTAAGCATGTAGATAATATCAATCTCAACGAAAAATTATTCGAGAAAATAAAAGCCATTCATGATGGACAAGATAATTTAAAACTCAATTCAGAACAAAAAATTGTCTTAAAGAATCTCTATAATAGTTTTGTCAGAGGTGGAGCTGGATTATCAGAAACAGACAGAAATAGATTTAGAGCAATCAATGAGAAGCTGTCTCTATTGACTTTAAAATTTGGCGATAATGTCTTAACAGAAAACAATGAATTTGAACTCGTTATAGATAATAAAAAAGATTTAGCTGGACTACCAGAATCTGCTATTGCAAGTGCTGCTGAAGAAGCAACCAATAGAAAACTAGAAAACAAATGGGTTTTTACCTTACAGGCTCCAAGCTATTTTCCTTTTATGCAATATGCTGAAAATAGAGCTTTGAGAGAAAAAATGTATCTAGCTTATACTTCAAAAGGCAGTAATGGCAACAAAAATGATAACAATAGCAATATTGTAGAAATCGTCAATTTGAGAGCTGAACGTGCTCAACTTTTAGGATATCCAAATCATGCTGCATATACTCTTGAAGAATCTATGGCCAAGACTCCAGAACAAGTCAATACCATTCTTGAAAAACTCTGGAAAGCTACCTTACCCGTCGTTCACAAAGAACAAGAAGCTTTACAAAAAATAGCAGATGAAGAAAAAGCAGGATTTGCTATTCAAGCTTGGGATTGGTCATACTATTCTGAGAAACTAAAAAAGCAAGCATATGACTTTGATGAAGAAGTTTTTAGACCATACTTGTCACTAGATAAAGTTACTGAAGGAGTCTTTCTAGCTTGTAAAAAACTGTACGGAATTGAGTTTGTAAAAAGAGCAAATTTACCTTCTTATCATCCAGATGCAATTCCTTACGAAGTAAAAGAAGCTGATGGGAGATTCATAGGAATTATCTATATGGACTTTTTTCCGAGAGCTTCTAAAAGTGGTGGCGCTTGGATGACGAGCTATAGAGACCAATATATTGCAAGAAATGGTCAGCATATCACACCTATTATATCTATCGTTTGTAATTTCTCCAAACCTACAGAAAACACACCTTCTTTATTGAATTTTGATGAATTGACCACTTATTTTCATGAGTTTGGACATGCCTTACACGGATTATTGTCTAACGTTCATTACCCAAGTGTCTCAGGCACAAATGTTTATAGAGATTATGTAGAATTTCCATCTCAAATTTTTGAAAACTGGGCGACAGAAAGTAATTTCTTGAAAGAATTTGCATTTCATTATCAAACAGGAGAAGTGATTCCGGACAGTTTAATAGAAAAATACTTAAGCACTTCTAAATTCAATCAAGGATTTGCTACAACTGAATATCTTGCTGCATCTATTTTAGACATGCAATTTCACACGTTAGACACTAAAAGTCCTTTGAAAAATGCTAGTGAATTAGAGAAAAATGCAATGAAGAATATTGGTTTAGTTTCTACCATAGCTCCTAGATATCGAAGCACATATTTCAATCACATTTTCTCAGGAGGATATTCAGCAGGATATTACAGTTATATCTGGGCAGAAATGTTAGATGCAGATGGATTTGAATACTTTAAAAAGAAAGGAATCTTCGACCCAGCTACAGCTTTATCTTACAGAAAAAATATTTTGGAAAAAGGTGGAACAGCTGACCCAATGGAATTATACAAATCTTTCAGAGGACAAGAACCTACCATAGGCGCGCTGTTAGAAAGAAGAGGATTGAATCATTCTGAAGTCGTACAACAGAAGCATTAATTAGAAAACATCATAGAATTGAACACCTTTAGCGTATTGTTAAAGGTGTTTTTTTTTACATTTTATATTGAATCTTTAGAAACAATATTCTCAGATACGTAAAATCTATACAAGAAATAAATAGAAACAGCATTCAAAATATGCCAAATACCGTGTCCTTGAATCAATGAAGAAGGGTCACACCAAGGAGAATCTGACAAAGATAAATTCCAAATAAAAAATGCTAAGCACATCGCCAAAATGCTAGCAATACCATAAAAAAGATTGATTTTCACTCTTCGAATTGCGAAACTGAAGATTTCAATGATTGCAGTCAATATCAAGAAAACTCCAAAAGCAAAACTTCCAATAAATCCTACGAAAGGAACTTCATAAGGCAAGGTATGTGCGTATAATTGTGAACTCAAGGCCAACAAAAACGTTGCTGTAAATCCGATACTTTTCCAATTGAATAATCTAGCTGTGGCATAAGAAAAGATAAATGAAGCAATCAGATACATAGACATCATATCTAAAAAACCTCCTACTCTAGTGGTTGTAGCATGCATCGCCATAGAACCTGGACCTAATAGAATAGATAAGGAAGCATAAAAAATAGCAAAAAAATGAGTTCTTGTAATTAAGTTATTATTTTCTGCATATCGACCTTTTGCCTGAGACCAAGCTATACTTAAACCCACAATGATAAATCCAATATTGCTAAAAGTATTGACAGGTTGCTTAATTAAACCAGCATAACCTGCTTCGCAAAATCCACCTCCAACACCTTCTGCAGGACCCATCCAATGAAATATTACAGCTAAAGTAAAGACAGTTAAGGAAACGATAGCAACACCTAATGGAATCCAAAAAATGTTTTTTCTACTATTTACAAAGTTCATTGTTATTGAGTTTTATCGAAAATAAGGATTAAATAAATACGAAAGAACTTATAAGGTCTTAGAGATGAGCTACTTTAGAATATCTTGATAAATGTTTAAAAAAGAATTTCAATTCAACTATAATACAATTGAATTACTGCTTTTTTATCTCAAATTATCTGAAATAATATTTTCTGAAACGTAAAATCTATATAATAAGTAAATAGCTAAAGCGGTCAATAAATGCCAAAAACCATGTCCTTGAATTAATGAATTGGGGTCACACCACGGATGACCAGTTTTAGAAATATCCCAAATAAAGGATGCTGTACACATTACAAAAATAGTAGCAAGACCGAAAAACACCTTCTTTTGCACCTTTCTAGTAAAATAACTATACAGTTCAATAATAGCAGTCAAAATCAAAAATACACCGAAAGAAAGTCTTCCAACAGGACCAATAAATGGCATTTCATAAGTCAGAGTAAATGTGTACAATTGAATACTCATCGCTATTAAAAACATTACAGTAAAACCAATACTTTTCCATTGAAAAAATCTTGTCAATGCATACGCAAAAATAAAAGATGCAATTAAATACATAGACAATAAATCAAAGAAACCCCCAACAATTGTAGAAGTAGCATGCATCGCCATAGAACCAGGGCCAATCAAAACAGCCAAAGAGGCAAAGAAGATGGCGAAAAATTTTCCAGAAGTAAATAAGTTTTTATTCTCCGAATAAGAACCTTTGGCTTGTGACCATGCAATAATTAAACCCACAATGACAAATCCAATATTACTAATGGTATTGATAGGTTGCTTAATTAAACCAACATGTCCGGCTTCACAAAATCCACTTCCAACACCTACTGCTTCTCCCATCCAATGAAATACTACTGCTAATGCAAATACAGATAAAGAAACAATTGCTATAATTAAAGGAATCCAAAAGATATTTTTTCTACTTTCTACAAAACTCACTATCTATTATTTTATCACTAAAAATAGGTAATTATTTTTAGGTAAAGAGGTTTGACTTATCTAGATAATTGCTCACTTCAAAAAATATTGATAAAATGATTTAAAAAAGAATTTCATTTACACTATATTAAACTTCAATTAACGTAAACCTGCATCAATGCTGAATTTATCTACAATTCTAGAAAGTACTGCTATAAAATTCCCTAAGAATAAAGCTTTTACTTTAGGAGATCTTTCTCTCAATTACGCTCAAATTAATGCACTTGCCAATCAAGTTGCTAATGGATTAAAAAGTATAGGAATTCAAAAAGGAGACAAAGTAGCATTGACATGTCCTAACGTTCCTTATTTCCCAATGATTTATTTTGGAATATTGAAAGCAGGTGCCACAGTCGTACCACTGAGTGTTTTATTGAAAAAGGATGAAGTCGCCTATCACCTAAAAGATAGTGACGCCAAAGCTTATTTTTGTTTTATAGGCACTCCTGATATTCCAATGGCTCAAAATGGTTTAAGTGGATTCAATGAAGTGGACACTTGTGAAAACTTCTATGTCATTATGCCTCAAAATGATCAAGCTTCTCTTCTACCCAATCAAAAAACTTTTGGTGAATTCTTAAAAGATCAATCTCCAGCTTTTGACACTGTACAGACCTCTGCAGAAGATACTGCAGTCATTATTTATACTTCTGGCACCACTGGAAAACCAAAAGGTGCAGAATTAACTCACAATAGCATATTCACTAATACAGTAGTGAGTTCAGATATTTTAGACACAGAAAGTCAACCTGTTACACAATTATTAGTACTTCCACTGTTCCACATTTTCGCCATGACAGTTTTAATGAATTCTGGTGTCTATAAAGGTGCTCATAATGTATTGTTGCCGAGATTTGATGCTGAACAAGCTTTTCAATTGATTGATAAACATCAGATAGGTATTTTTGCTGGAGTACCCACTATGTATTGGGCGCTATTACATCACAAAACAGAATTAGATACACTAACTATTGCTAAAAACTTAAAACTTTGCGTCAGTGGTGGTGCTTCATTACCAATAAAAGTTTTAGAAGATTTTGAAAGCAAATTCAATGTTCCAATTATCGAAGGATATGGAATGTCAGAAGGTTCACCTGTAGTTACTTTTAATCAATTAGATGTTGGAAGAAAACCAGGTTCTGTAGGCACACCAGTTTGGGGTTGTGAAGTCAAAATTGTAGATGAGAATGATAATGAAGTCGCTGTAGGAGAAAAAGGGGAATTAGTTTATCGAGGTCCGAATGTCATGAAAGGATATTACAACAAACCTGAAGCTAATGCTGTTACTTTAAAAAACGGTTGGTTACACTCAGGAGATATTGCAATAAAAGATGAAGATGGTTTTTTCTTTATTGTCGATAGAACCAAAGACATGATTATCAGAGGAGGATTTAACGTATATCCAAGAGAAATCGAAGAAGTGATGTTGCAACATCCTGCAATATCTTTGGTAGCAATTATTGGTGTGCCACATGAACAGCATGGTGAAGAAATCAAAGCTTTTGTTGTATTAAAAGCTGACCAAAAAGCTGAAGTAGATGAAATCAAAGCTTGGACTAAAGAGCGTGTAGCTAACTATAAATACCCTAGAATCATTGAATTAGTAGAAGGATTGCCAATGAGTGCTACAGGAAAAATATTGAAAAAAGAATTGAGATAAATAAAAAAATTATCATGATAGAAAATTTAAAAGGCAAAACGGCTATCATTACTGGAGCAAGTAAAGGTATTGGAGAAGCTATTGCAAGATACTTTGCTAGAAGTGGCGCAAACGTAGTCATCAACTCCAGAAAACAAGAAGACCTAGATAAAGTAGCAGATTCTATTAAAGAATTTGGAGGAAGCGTAATGGCTATTGCAGGAAATGTAAGCATTCCTGAAGATGCTCAAAATCTAATCGATGACACCATTCAAGCTTTTGGAGGAATAGATATTTTAGTCAATAATGCAGTGGCAAATCCATACTATGGACCTATTGTTGGTTGTGATTCATCAGCTTTTGACAAAACAATTTCAGTGAATGTTAAGGCTCCTTTCGAACTGAGTAAACTAGCTTATCCTAGCATGAAGAAAAGAGGTGGCGGATCTATTATCAATATCAGTTCAGTGGAAGGAATTTCTCCTCACGATGGAATGGGCATTTATTCTGTATCCAAAGCTGCGTTGAATATGCTCACTAAATCTTGTGCTCAAGAATGGGGCGAAGATAATATTAGGGTCAATAGCATTTGTCCTGGATTGATTAAAACTAAATTCTCTAAAGCACTATGGAGCAATGAAAAATGGACGGAGCATTTTGTCAGCCAATTACCGCTTAAAAGAGTCGGAACAGTAGAAGAAATCGCTGCATTAGCTTTCTTCTTGGCGTCTAATTCGTCTAGTTATGTGACTGGCGCAATTTATACCGCTGATGGAGGATTGACTTTGTAAAAATTCTAAGACAAAAAAATATTATAAAAATCATCAGATAGAATACTCGTTATTCATCTTAAAAATAAAACTTATGGCAAACATTACATTGAAAGGAAATAAGATTCACACACAAGGAGAACTTCCTAAAATAGGTGAACAAGCACCTGATTTCAAATTGACCACAGGGGAATTGGCCGAAAAATCAATTGCAGATTTTAAAGGGAAAAATATCATTTTCAATATCTTCCCAAGTATAGATACAGGCACTTGCGCAATTTCGGTGAGAAAATTTAACGAAGAAGCTGCAGACCTTGAAAATACTGTCGTACTCTGTGTATCAAAAGATTTACCTTTTGCGCAACAAAGATTTTTCGATGTTGAAGGTTTGAAAAATGTCATTACTTTATCTGAATTTAGAGATAATAATTTCTCAGATGCTTATCAAGTAAAAATCACTGACGGTCCTCTTGAAGGATTAATGAGTAGAGCAGTGGTGGTAGTGAACGATGAAGGAAAAGTTATTTACACAGAGCAAGTTCCAGAGATTGTAGAAGAACCCAATTATCAAAAAGCTTTAGATGCTTTAAAATAATAGAAACCTAAGCGTAGTAATTTAAACAATTGACTTACTACGCTTCTTTTATGTCATATCATATAGAGCTTATCGTCCAATTATTTTATACACTTCATAAATAATGCTATTATAAAAATGATAATTGACATCATTTTGCACATTAGAGCTGTATGTTTGTAATAATTATAAGTTGAATGAATAGTATACTATTCAGCGCTTAAAACAATATATTATGATAAATTATTACTGCGAATATTGTGGAACGAGACGAAAAAGCGTTTCAAGTATCATAAGCACGCCATGTTTAAGCCATCCATTAGGTCCAAATAAAGGAAAACATAAATTGTACGAAGGAGATGAAAAGTCAAAATATACTTGTAAGTATTGTGGCACAGACAAGTCAAGTATCTCAAGTCTTATAACAAGCTCTTGCAGAAGACATCCCGATGGTGCCAATAAAGGAAAACACGCTCCTGCTTTATAATTTTGATTTTAAAACTCTGTTCTAGACGTATTAAAAGCAGGACTAGATTATTCAAATAATATAAAATTTAAAAAAGTATAGTATATGAAATTCAATGTTTATTTATCCGGTGAAATTCACACAGATTGGCGCGAGCAAATTATAGACGGATGTAAGAAAGCAGGATTAAATATCGATTTTTACTCTGCAGTCACTGACCATGATGCAAGCGATGCTGCAGGAGATGTTTTGGGCAAAGAAGAAAATTCATTTTGGCGTGACCATAAATCGGCAAAAGTGAATGCTATTCGTACGCGCACTTATATCGAAGCATGTGATATGGCTGTCGTGCGTTTTGGAGACAAATACAAACAATGGAATGCAGCTTTTGATGCTGGCTATTGCGCTGCTCTTGGCAAACCATACATCACCTTACACGATGAAGCGATTATTCATCCGCTCAAAGAAGTAGATGCAGCTGCTCAAGCTTGGGCGACTACACCAGAACAAGTAGTAGAAATCTTAAAATATACTTTGAGATAATATTTGTTTTTTTTAACACATATTGGTTTTTTCCTAATTCAAAAGCAAATTCTTGCTATACTTTACTGAAGTGACTTCATTATAATATTCTACATTTCAATACGTTATTTCTAAATTAAGAGACTCTTCTCAATAATTTATTAAACGATTTGAAATGGTAAAAAAGTTCCTCATTATTTCAACTTTGGCAATCCTGTCAAATACTGTCTATGCACAATACACAAAAACAGAAGCTGTAGTTGTTCAAAAAAATACTGTTGACTCTAACTCTGCAAAAAATATAAAATTTGAAGACATCAAGTTATCCGATTTAAAGTACACCCTTGGAACAGCTGAAACAAGAATTAGAAAAATTCCCAACGGAAACACTTTCACCTATATTTTTCAAATAGTAATAGAAGACAAAACTTTTGAACCTTTCCCTGATATTAAGTACAGCGATATTCTAAAGGTTTTAAAAGAAATTACAACATTAAAAAAGGAAGAAAAAGAAGATTTTCTACTAGCATTTAATAAACTGAAAGATAATTTCAAATCTTTTGATGGAATGGAAAGCAAACAATTTATTTATAATTATAGAGGGAATAAATATAAATTACGGGGTGGCTTGATGGTGGGTTATGAAACTGTAGAAGGAAAGACAAGTTGGTTGATTAGGAACGATAATAGTAAGAGTGACAATAACACTATCTTATTTGAAAGTGCAGAACCTATAGAAGCGATATTTACAGAAGCAAAAAAGAAGATGGAAGAATTGAATAGGATGAAAAAATAAGGATTTATTTTTCTGCTTTAAATTTATTTAAGTATATAGAATAAGCAAAAGAAACAGACCAATATTGAATACGTAAAGTAGCCAAAAATGCAAATATATTGTATTTTTGAAAAAATGAAATGTTATGGACTTGCAAACTAGGAAAATATCATTTATCCAAGAGTTTCTGAGAATACAAAATGAGGAAAGAATAAGTGGTTTTGAAGAAATGTTGAAAATTCAAAAATCAGAACTGTTTTCTAAAACCAACTCATCAAATGATATCGATCAGCTTAATCGTGAAATAGATCAAGCATTAGAAGATTCAGAAAATGATCGAGTCATTCTAGCTACTGACTTAAAATTAAAATTCGAAAAATGAGTTGGAAGGTTTATTGGACAACTTTTGCAGAAAATCAATTGACCGACATTTTTAATTATTTTGAAACAGAAGCAAGCTATGATGTAGTTCAAAAGCTTGTAGATGGAATAATAGACAAAACAATTTCATTAAATAAAAACCCAAACATCGGACAAAAGGAGATTCAATTGTCTAATAGACCTCAAGGTTTTAGATATTTAGTCTTTAAAAATTACAAAATCATTTTTTGAATAAACTCAAATAAAAGTCGAATAGACATTGTCAATGTTTTTGATTGTCATCAGAATCCAGAAAAAATGAATCAGATAAAATAGAATAATTTACTTCTAGATAATCTTATATTTTTATCTGAAATTTCTCTTTTCATTTCTCATCCTATCCTTTTGTTGAAATAAGCAAAAAAATGAATGAAAAATCTTTGTTAGTGCATAAAATGCTTTAATAAGTAGATTTGGATGTGCTTATTTATACAAAGATTGATTGAATGAAGCATATAAAGATTCATATTTTAAATGAACCTGAGACAGCCTTAGTCACTTTTATCGATCAATATCACTTTTAAAATACATACTTCTATTTAGTAGTTTCATTAAATAACATCCAACACACTTTACTAATTCACAGATAAAAAGGAATATTTCGATTATATCTGAAAGCAAAACCAACTACGACATGTTTTGGCGTGCTTACTTATTACATTTGATAAATAATAAGAGAAGCTGAAAACTGAACAGAGTAGGCATTAAATAAAAATCAATAGAAATGATAGTAGAAAAAATGTTAGAGGTCAATCCATATAAATTAACTTACGATGGACTGTACAAATTATTTTTCGAATATGAAGGCAAAGAAATTGGTTTATATATTTATCTAGCTCCTGATTTACTTTTAAAAATCCTTGTGAAAGAAGGAATAAAAGAATTAGAGGAATTTGAGTTTTATGATTTAGAATTTTCTAAGTCCACACTTCTCTTAAAAATATATATTGAAGGTGATAAATTAAGTTTCCGTACCTCTGAGTATGATAATTATGAAATGCTATTTAATTTAAATTTGATTCATTGTGAAATAAAGGAAGAAAAGCAATAAAAAAAACTTATTAAACTAAATGGAAATATTTTATATTTGGCTTTTGAGTAATTAATTCTTTAAGTTGGATAGTCGCTGTAAAAAGATTGTTTTAACTCTAAATAATTGAATAAAGTTTAAATAAATACGGGATTGCTTAAAACCGATAAGAGTAAGCGTAAAATTAAAAAAATAAATTATATGCCAATTTCAGACGTTCAACAAAAAGGGAGTTATTTACAAGTTTTTGACTCCAGCGGTAAAAACGATTTCCGAACTGTATGCCTCGGGCTTAGGCTTATTAGGTGTTGCAGGAGACTTTTTCGTTGTGGAGAAAGGGTCTTACATCCAAACTTATGACAAGAATAGCAAAAAAATTGCTGAGTTATATAGTTCAGGTCTTGATTTTAAATCAGCTTCTGGTTCTACTTTTAATGTAAAGAAAGGCTCTTACATTGTTACTTACGATAAAAAATGTAAGAAAACAGGAGAGCGCTATAGTCGTTAATACACTTAGCATCAACTTCAAACAAACATATTTTAGCTGTGATCTGAATTATCGTTCCTAATTTTAAAAGGACTTATACTTTGGATACAGTATTTGATAAAAGTCCGACTAAAAAGCATCATCCAGCATTATAAAAATGAATTAAAAAACTATCAAAATCACAATTTACTTTCTTAACTTAACTCTTTAATAAAATGTCAAATAGCTTAAACGAATTAAAAAAATATTTCTACAAAAACTTATTTATTTTAAATGATCAAAATTCTGATATAAACCTAATAGAAGATTTTTCGGAAGCTGATTTAGTTGGAGTTTGTAATTTATGTGATATAAAAGGAAATGAATGCAATCTCATGTCTGGATTTAGCCATACATCTGACTTTAATAAGTTACTACAAAAAAACTCAGACGTCAAAATCAAACCTATTGAGAACGGAAACGACACTCCTATTATTTTTCTATTAGAAAATCCAGGGAAAGACTGGAATTTGCATAGAAATTTTTTTAATAAAACGTTAGTATTTCCACGATTAAACTATTGGTTTGGGAAGATTGAAGATTATTTAGATAATAAAAAAGTAGCAAAAAATTTAGAAATATTTCCTGAATCATCGAATGATGCTTATGCTAACTCATTTATACATTTAATGAAAAAGTATAACCTTTCAAATGTTCTCGTGACTAATTCAGTAAAATGTAAGCCTGAAAAAGAAGAAAGATTACCTAAAGAAAGAAATATAGAATGTATGGAAATGTTTCTTTTAAAAGAAATTGAGATATTTAAACCTCAAATAATATTTTGCTTTGATGTTTCAAATACAGCAAAAAATTTAAACAATTTGCGAAAAAATCATCCTAAACAATTTGAAAATATTCAAATTTACAATCTATATCATCCTAAAGCTAGATTCAAAAAAAGAAATGATATAAAAGAAAATTGGTACAAAGTTTTCGACAAAGCATTGCTAAGTGTAAATTAAATAGTCTTAGAAATAAATTATAAATATTCAAGATAAATGAAAAAATCAAGCATAACAGATATCCCAAGAAATGTATCTCTTGGTGAAAAAGATAATTTTGGCATTGAACCTTTTGAAAAGGGACTTACAACATTTATAGATAATACTAATACTCCAATTACAATTTCTCTGCAAGGAGAATGGGGAAGCGGTAAGACTTCTTTGATGAATAGTCTAAAAAAGAATTTGAGTGATAGAGAAAAATCAAAATACTATTCTGTTTGGTTAAACACTTGGGAATATGCTTTAATGAAAGACGCCTCTACTACCCTAATTGACATCATAACTAAACTAATTGAGGAAGTTTCAAAAACTGCTAATATTGATAAGGAAAAGGTAATAAAACTTTTAAAAAATGTAAAAAAGTTTGGATTATCTGTATTAAAAGTTGCTAGTTCTTTTAATAGTTTTACTAGTACAGGTTATGATGAAGTTGTAAAATCAATCAATCAAGATGAAGAAGTTACAATTAGTAAAATTAGAGATGAACTAGAAGAAATAATAACAAATTGCTTAACAAAAGATAGCCATAAACAAGGATTCATTTTTTTTATTGATGATTTAGATAGGATTGACCCTCCCGTTGCTGTTCAACTTTTAGAACTTATAAAAAATATATTCACCTTAAAAAACTGTGTTTTTATTTTAGCAATAGACTACGATGTAGTTATCAAAGGACTTGAACCGAAATTTGGTAAAATATCTGAACAAAACGAAAGAGAGTTTAGATCATTTTTCGACAAAATAATTCAAGTACCTTTCTCAATGCCCGTTACTAGTTATAAAATTGATACTTTTTTAAAAGATAGTCTTATTTCTATAGATTATATTTCTGATAAAAATGCAAATGATGTAAAACTGATTTCTCAGTTTTCAGAAATATCAAATCTTTCGGTAGGTTCAAATCCAAGAGCTTTAAAAAGATTAATGAATTCTCTTTCACTAATTAAATGTATCAATTCTGCTAAAAATGATAGCACTGAAAACGACCAATTAAATGATGAATTAGAATTGTTGGTAAATTTTGCTTTAGTAAGTATTCAAATAGCTTATCCTCCTGTTTACAGGCTTTTATCTCTTTATTCATCATTTGATAAGTGGGATGAAAAAGTGGCTTTGCAGATGAACTTAAAACAGCTTGATGCACAAAGTGTTGAAAAACTAAACAACTCTGAAGAGTTTGACGAAGAATGGGAAAAAGTCTTATTCAGACTTTGTGAAAATGACCACTATTTGAAGAAACGTGCTTTAAGTATTTCAAGGTTGCTAAATACATTAAAGAATTCAATAACAGCTAAAGGTGAAGATATTGAAGATACAATCAATTCCATAATTTCTCTTTCGTCGGTAACAAATCTTGAAGCATTTGATAAACCTATTATTGATTATCACAGAGGAAATTTTTTGAAAAATTTAAGAAACTTATTAATTCCACAATTAAAAAAAGAACTACCAGATATTGCAAAATATATTAATGATAATGGTAGAAAAGTTATAGCCAATGCCTTTATAAAATTTACAGAAAGAAACGACATAAGTTTGATAAAATTATTTTCTCAACCCTATGAAGGCGCTATTAGACTTATTATTTCTTCTGAAAGATGGATGACTCCTACTAAAGGCAACACATCTATGCAAAGTATTATAATAGAAGCTGGATTTGAAGCTGAATTAAATGCAATTGAAAAAGAATATGGATACTATATTATAAAATATCCTAACTTCAATCATAGTACTTTTTATAAGCATGTGGATATTAGACATAACGAATATGTTTTAAGTATCTATTCATACTTGACACTTCCTAACATAGATGAGTTTTACAAAGATGAAAATATAAAAAATTTAAGCTTAGTTATTTCTGATATGTATCGCTTTATAGTTAGATTGGATATTTTAAAAAACAAGGTTTCGGATTATTATAAAGTACATTAATCTCCAACCTTCAAAACCCATCGCGGTGATTAGCCACTCCATTCACCGCATAATTTGCGGAGATTACAACACCATTCTTCAAAAAAGCCCTCATGTCCAAAAGAGAAACTATAGCGAGATATCACCATATTATCCATAAGCTGAGAATACATCCATCTACATTTGATGAGGTTTCTGATTATTTGGAGTTGCAATCAGAAATATATGGAGACAAATACACCATATCAAAACGTACGTTTCAAAGAGATTTAGATGACATTGAAAAAATCTATAACATCGTAATCAACTATGATTATTCTAAGAAAGTATATGTAGTAGAATATGATAAATTAGATAAAGCTTTTGAAAGAATCATTGAAGCTTTTGATACTTATAATGCCTTAAATATATCAGATAAATTATCCAATCATATTCATTTTGAAACTAGAAAACCTCAAGGAACTGAAAACTTAAATGGTATTTTAAAAGCCATTAAAAATAAGCTTCAAATCAAATTTACTTATCAAAAATTTGGTGAAGAGCATGGAGAAAATCGTCAAGTAGAACCTTATGCATTAAAGGAGTCGAAGAATAGATGGTACGTTTTGGCCAAAGATTTAAAAGACAATAAAATCAAAACTTTTGCTTTAGATCGATTGAGATATTTAGACATCCAAAAAAAGAATTTTAAAATTCCAGCAGATTTTGATGTTAATGAATATTTCAAATACAGCTTCGGTATCATCAGTCCTGATGGTCAAAAAGCCGAGGAAGTGATTTTATCTTTTACGCCTGTTCAAGGGAAATATATCAAAACCTTACCTCTACATGATTCACAAGAAATTCTTGTTGATAATGAAAAAGAAGTAAGAATTAGTCTTCGAATATTTCTCACTCATGACTTTAAAATGGAGCTACTCTCTTTAGGAGAAAATGTCCAAGTTGTTCAACCACAGAGTTTAATCAACGAGCTAAAAAACACTTTTACGAAAGCTTTGAAGCTGTACAAATAAAAAAGGCTACATCTATTTCTAAAAGTAGCCTCTATAAATTTATTTAAATTCTAAAAAATCTCACAAGCTCCACCTGAGCAAGCTACAGCTGATAATTCATCTGCATTTTGAAATCTTTTAGGATAATTAATCTCATCAAAATCAACTGGATTTTTCTCTAAAGCTCTATTGATCTTTACCCATTTGTGGTATAAGTGTACATCTTTCAAACAAGAAATAGTGTCTTCCAAATTGCCATTGAAGTAGTTTTTAGCAAATTTCTCTATTCTTAGAATAATATCTTTCTTCAATAAAATCGTATATCTATCTCCAGATAATTTATAGTTCTTGTCAATTACTGCACTACATACATCCCATAAATCATTATTGAAATGATGAAGAGCATCTACAATCAATCCAGATGCAAATATTGCAGCATCTTGATATTTCTCAGTAAGCTCATTAACCATTAACACTTCTGTAAAAGGAGCTTGTTTGTATATTTTATCTCCTGTATTGGGCATAAATGACAATCCACAAAAATGCTCTTTATTCTCATAAATATAATCAAACACTCTGTCCCAATCAGTTACTGTTACGGTATTACTCACATTATGAGTGACAGAATTACTGTAACCTAAATGTTTGTTCGTCCCAGGAAGAACCCATGAGTTGTAAATTAATTTCACATATTCTAAGAAATCAATTTCATCCATTTGCTTCTTAATAAGAACATTATCATTTTCTGTTATTGGAATATAACAAGCATAATCCGACTGACTCGCAGACCATACACTATCTTCTAACAATTCACCATAATGATCATTTAGATATGTTGCAACCGGTGTGATTTTATTTAATTGAACTATTCTGAAATAATTTCTCGCATGTGCAGGATGGCAACCAGAAGATGTCTTAGCCAATACTGAAGCATTTCCTGAAGGTTTGATACATGTTGTTCTTGCGGCTTGATTGATACCGATTAAGTCAGCAATCAATTTATTCGTTTCTTTAACAATCTCCGCTCCTTTTGCTAAAATTTCTGAGTTTAAAAGAATATCAGGATTATCCATAATTCCAGTAATAGAAACTCCTAAAAGTGCCTCCCAACGGATAAGTTCTTCTGTATCTTCTCCTAAAAATGAAAAACTAGTATAGCTCGCTTGAAAAGTACCAATGATGGCAGCATTTCTACATGCTTCATAAAACTTCTCTTCTGTTGTAGCTTTTGAACCGATGATTTCATTCAAATTACAAAATGACCAACATGAATTTCCAGTACGAGGATTTCTTGGAATAAAACCAATTTCCACACAAGGATTACACATCATATCAATATCATCTACCAATAGTATACCCGGCTCACCAAACTGTTTGATATATTCTTTGTAAGAATCTAATTCTTGTTTGGTCAAAGAATCTTTCAATAATTTAGCTGAATTATTACTTCTTGCTCTCCAAGGTGCATCTATAAACCAATTGCCAGTTTTACAAGTCAGCATCAATTCGTCGTCTTTATCAAACAAAGAAATCAATGCACTTCTTCTTATACCTCCTGACAATACTGCATCAGATAACAAGCATATTAAGTCATGACAATCCAAAGAAGTCAAAACGAAATCATTTCTATCTACTTTGTCAGTCAATAACTTATCGATCAACTCTATAGATTTTTTCAATCCATCAGAACCTGGAGCTAAAAACTCATCAGCTATTAAAGCATTTTTCGGTCTAACTTTAGAGTAATCAAAAAGAACTTTGGCGTTGCCATTAAAGTAAGATTGTATTAAAGTATCAATAGCTTCAGCCCAGCCTTCAATACTATCTTCAACGACATGAACTTGTGCTAAACTTACAGCGGAGATATCTATTCTTCTTTTAAGATTGGGTAGTTTCTTGATGAATCTCTTCTCTACAGAAAAACCTACACCAGAACCGCATAATAGTACCCAAAAAATTTGTTTGAAAACCTCTGGACGATCTACATAAGTAACAGCGCAATTATATAGTTTACAATTGTGTTTAGAAATAGACCTTTCTCTAAATTGTAAATTTCTTTGTGATGCTAAAATCTCTTGTTTCTTGTAAGCATTTAAAGCACTGATATAATAAGGTTCAATTTCATCCCAGTTATTGAGTTTCGAAAACTTATTATAATGCATGGACATCACGTCTTCACAAGACTCTTCCCACGTTTCTAATTTGTTGGTAGTGTGGTTAAATTTAGCGTATGCTTCGTTAAATTTTAAGGTCGATAGTAGTTGCTTGCCATTCATTGTACTCAAAATTTTATATTTTTAATTGACTTAGTTTTCCGTTTATAAGATCCTGCCTCTAATACTCTTTTTCAAAAAAATGATATAGCGTTGCGACTTTACTTTAAAAAATTGAACAAGCTAGTGGAGATATAATGCTCAATTCTTATAACAAAGAGTAGTTCTTATTGAGCAACAATTTAGGGCATTTTTTACGGGTTTATGGCAAAAGCTCAAGAACTAAATATCAACATATCCACGAAATATCAACGTAAAATTTATTTGACAAATATCATGATGAGAATTTAAATAAAAAGTTATATTGAAATTTTAAAAGTATAATCATAGCTTTTAGAGAAATACTTAAGGTTAATCTTAAAAAGCAACATTAATACTATAGATAAAATCAAACTCCAAGTACAGAATCCTTAATTAAATACAAAATATAGTAAATGCATACCTTACTGTAACAATTGTAACTAAGTAGTAGAACCCCATTGTGTAATTTAGATAAAATTAAAAACTAAATAAGATGGAAACTCAAGAAAAATTAAACATTATGCCAAGAATTGGTGATTTAGCACCAGATTTTGACGCCATTACTACTACTGGAAATATTAAATTCTCTGAATTCAACAAAGGAAGTTGGGTGATTCTTTTCTCCCATCCCGCAGACTTTACTCCTGTTTGTACTACAGAAATGAGTGGCTTTGCAATGGAGAGCGACTTCTTCACAGAACACAATACCAAGCTCATGGGCTTGAGTATTGACAGTATCCATTCACACATCGCATGGGTAAATGCTGTAGACGAAAAAACTGGAGTTTTATTTGAATTCCCAATTATTGCTGACTTAGATATGAAAGTAGCCAAGCTTTATGGAATGCTTCAACCAGGAGAAAGTGAAACAGCAGCTGTACGTGCAGTATTTATAATTGATCCTATAGGGAAAATCCGATTAGTCATGTATTACCCATTAAATGTGGGTAGAAGTATGGATGAAATCAAAAGAACTTTATTAGCCCTTCAAACTTCTGATGAGCATAAAGTAGCCATGCCACTTAATTGGCAGCCTGGAGATAAAGTCATCGTTGGAGCTCCTAAAACTTTAGAAGAATTAGCAGCTAGGAAAGCAGACAAAAGTTTAGAACAAGTGGATTGGTATTTAGCTAAGAAAACGCTTTAATGGTTTATTCAGAAAAATAACTTTTAACTTATCAATAGCTTATGCGCTTTACTCTTTAAATGAGTGGAGCGCATATCTATTCTATTCATGACCAAACAGGTAGATTATTATGAAAAATCATCATCAAATTCTAATCATTGGAGGCGGCACTGGAGGAATTATGGTAGCTGCTCAATTAAAAAGAAAACAAGCAACTCTTGATATTGCTATCATAGAACCATCAGAAGATCATTGGTATCAGCCAGCTTGGACTTTAGTCGGTGGAGGAACATATAATTATGCGAATTCTAGAAGAGACGAAAAATCAGTGATTCCCAAAGGAGTTACTTGGATTAAAGACAGAGCAAACAATATTACACCTGAAGAAAACAAAGTTTATACAGACAATAACGGTGCATTTACCTATGACTATTTGGTAGTAGCTCCGGGACTAGTGAATGATTTATCACTAATAGAAGGACTTGAAGATGCTGTAAAAAAAGGTGCAGTTTGTAGCAATTATATCGACCCGGAATACACATGGAAATGCCTACAAGAATTTAAAGGTGGAAATGCCATATTTACACAGCCTACTACTCCAATAAAATGTGGCGGAGCTCCTCAAAAAATTATGTATTTGGCAACAGAATATTTCCAGAAAAAAGGTTTAGAAAAAACAAGCAATGTGGTTTTTGCGACTCCGGGATCAGTGATTTTTGGAGTTAAAATAATTGCTGAAACTTTAATGAATGTCATTCATAGAAATCACATTCACTTCAAACCATTTTACGCACCAATAAAAATAGATGCAGATAATAAAACTGTCTATTTTAAAAGTGTTGCTCCGGAAGAAAACAATTGTGTAGTCAACGAAGGAAATGTACTGTGTGAAAAGATTCAAGGAGATTCTATCATTGAAATGCCGTTTGACTTTTTACATCTTGCTCCACCTCAAACTGCTCCCAAATTTATCAAAGAATCTACATTAGTCAATTCTGCTGGATGGTTAGATGTGAACATTCACAGTTTACAACATAAAAAATATTCGAATATTTTTGGAGTTGGAGACGTAGCAGCATTGCCTACTGCTAAAACTGGGGCAGCTATTAGAAAACAAGCTCCTGTCATAGTAGATAATATTCTGAAACTTCTACAAAATCAAGTTGCTTCAAATGAATCTTACGATGGCTACTCTTCTTGTCCATTAGTAACAGGATATGGTAAAATGGCTTTAGCTGAATTTAATTATAAAAATGAATTTACTCCAGATCCAATGTTGAAGTATATGCTCGTTTTTAATAGTTATAAAGAAAGCTGGAGATTATGGTTATTGAAAAAATATGGCCTACCATATATGTATTGGAATAGAATGTTAAAAGGAAAAATGTAAATCAGCTAATATTCCAAATAAAAAAGTCAACTAAGGATATTATCTATCTATAGTTGACTTTAAATATTTTATTAAATTCTTTCAAAAGACAAGATGTCTTTTATATTTTTATCACATAAGTTTCAGCTATACGATCATGCAAAGTTCTTTTTTGATCATCAAATATTGCCATGATATAGCCTATCATAAAGATAAAAGCAGAAAATATTTTTCCTATATAACGAAAAACAGAATCTCTCACTGTCATTTTAGCACCGTTTTGCTTGACCACTTTTAAGTCCATTATAGATTTACCTATAGTAGCTTGTTTCTCGCCTGTTTCAAAATATACAAAATAAGACAGCGCTAATAAAAAGGATAATAGACCACCTGGATTGTATACAACTTCAAAAAAACCAGAATTAAACTTCATTCCAGTTATAAAAGATATAATTCCAAAAGCAAAAGATAAAATAACACCATCTATAAAGAACGCTACCATTCTTACACCAAATCCAGCATAGTTTCTTGGAATTAAAGCACCTTTATCTTCGTACAAATTCTTATATTCTACATTACTCATGATTTATGATTTTGATTACTTACAACGCAAATGTTAAATTGTAAGTTCCAGATTAAAAATAAATACTACTTCTTAATAGGTACAAAATTCAATGAAGCAGAGTTGATACAATATCTTTTTCCTGTTTTGTCTCTAGGTCCATCTTCAAAAACATGACCCAAATGTCCACCACAATTTGAACAACGTACTTCTATACGATGCATACCGTGTGTACGATCTTCTATATATTCTATGGCATCTTTCTGAACATCATAAAATGAAGGCCATCCACAGCTAGAACCAAACTTTTGATCAGATGAGAACAAATAGGTATCACAACCTTTACAGTAATACTTTCCAGGCTCATCAGTAAGATTAAATTTTCCAGTATTAGGGTATTCTGTTCCACTTTGACGCAAAACTCTATACGATTCTGGGTCTAAAATACTTTTCCACTCTTCTTCGGTCTTGGTCACTTTATAAGTGTTAGATGATTTTTCCATAGATAAATTTTTATTAGAGATAGGAGTTGTCTGTGCTTGACAACTCAATATTGAGAATGTAAATAATAAATAAAACCATTTCATAAAATACTTAACGTCAAAAGAACTGATAAGTTTGTCTTAATTTCACTTTCGAAAATATCAAAATGCAAAATTATACCTTTTTAACTAAGCCTTATTTATATCTACTTCTTTTCATTTTTATTGGATCAGGATTGAAAGCTCAAGATTCAATAGATATAAGCGTACTGACTTGTGGCACAGGAACTGCCGAAGTTTATCAGGCATATGGACATACAGGTATTAGAGTAAAAAACCATACTAAGGACACTGATATTGTATACAATTACGGTATGTTTAGTTTTGATGAAGATGGATTTTTAATCAAGTTCATCCAAGGCAAGCTCCTTTATTTTGTGGCTACAGAAGATTTTGACAGCTTCATGTATGATTATGAATATTTTGGACGATCTGTCAGAGAGCAGCTATTGAACTTATCTCCTATTCAAAAGACTGAACTTATCGCTGCTTTAGAGAAAAATGCTTTAACTGAAAATAGATACTATTTGTATGATTTCATTTATAATAATTGCTCTACTCAACCAAGAGATTTAATTAGAAATACAATCGGTACAGATTTTAAATTTAAAACGCTCGCAACAGAAAATACTGAAACTATAAGAGAATTGGTAGATAAACACATGAAGTATAATGAGTGGTTAGACTTCGGAATAGATCTTTTATTAGGAGTGAGATTCGACAAAGTAGCTGATGCAGATACAAGAATGTTTCTACCTGCTGAGTTAATGGTAGAATTTGACAGCACTATATATCATGGTGAGCCGATAATAGCAGACTCTCGAATTCTTTACCACGGAACAGAACAGATTATTCCAAAAATTTTAGATCCTACTTTATTATTTTGGATAATTCTAGCAATTACAATGCTCTTACAAGTATTCTTTCCTACTTCTACTTTTAGAAAAGCAATGGCATTCACCTACTTAATTTTTACAGGAATTATAGGTTGGATATTGACTTTTATGTGGGTAGGTACAGATCATTATATGACTAAATGGAATTACAATTTATTATGGGCAATTCCAATTTATTTCCCTTTAGCTATTTTCTTCTTTAAAGCAGAACAATCGAAATTTATTCACTTATTGATTAAAACTTGTAGAGTGATTCTTGTTTTATTGCTAATCCTTTGGCCATTGAATCCACAACAATTTCACAGTGCAATTATTCCTATCATATTATTGTTGATCTGGTCATTAGGTGTATTTCTGTCTATACCTAGAAGCAAAAAATCAATAATTTCTTAAAAAGATTGAAAAATCTATTAGAGAATGTATGCTTAAAGTTAAATTCAAGATGAGGTTAAATATTTCTAAACAAAACCCTCTAACTCTTGTCTATATATTATGTATGATAAAAATGATGTCATTTCATAACATTTATTTGTAAATTTGAAACTTAAATTAAAATTATAATGTCACAAAAAGCTGCGATAGACTTGCAACTTCCTTACAAGGTTAAAGATATTTCTTTAGCTGAATGGGGTAGAAAAGAAATAGAATTAGCAGAAGCTGAAATGCCAGGACTAATGGCGTTAAGAGAGGAATACGGTGCTTCACAACCTTTTAAAGGTGCTAGAATTGCTGGATGTCTTCACATGACGATTCAAACTGCTGTTTTAATTGAAACATTAACAGCATTAGGTGCTGAAGTTAGATGGTCTTCTTGTAATATTTTCTCCACTCAAGATCATGCTGCTGCTGCTGTAGCTGCTGCTGGAGTTCCAGTATTTGCTTGGAAAGGATTGAATGAAGAAGATTTTGACTGGTGTATCGAACAAACTTTATTCTTTGGTTCAGAAGATCAACCGTTGAATATGATTTTGGACGATGGTGGAGATTTGACTAATATGGTATTAGACGTTTATCCTGAATTAGTTCAACATTTGAAAGGACTTTCTGAAGAAACTACTACAGGTGTTCACAGATTATATGATAGAGTAAAAAACGGTACTTTACCAATTCCTGCGATCAATATCAACGACTCTGTAACTAAATCTAAGTTTGACAATAAATACGGTTGCCGTGAAAGTTGTGTAGATGCTATTAGAAGAGCTACAGATATTATGATTGCTGGAAAAGTAGCAGTTGTTGCTGGTTTTGGCGATGTAGGTAAAGGTTCTGCAGAATCTTTAAGAGGCGCAGGAGCGCGTGTTATCATTACTGAAATCGATCCTATTTGTGCATTACAAGCTGCAATGGAAGGTTTCGAAGTGAAGAAAATGGAAGATGCTGTAAAAGAAGCTGACATTATCGTTACCAGCACTGGATGTAGAGATATTATTACTGAATCTTCTTTCAGAAATATGAAAGACAAAGCTATTGTCAGTAATATCGGACACTTTGATATTGAGATAGATATGGCTTGGTTAAACAATAACTACGGCGATACTAAAGTTGAAATCAAACCACAAGTTGACAAATATACTATCGATGGTAAAGATATCATTGTATTAGCTGAAGGTAGATTGATGAACTTAGGTTGTGCGACTGGCCACCCATCTTTTGTAATGAGTAATTCATTTACTAACCAAGTTTTAGCTCAATTAGAACTTTGGGTAAATACTGATCAATACGAAAATGATGTTTACGTTTTACCAAAACATTTGGATGAGAAAGTAGCTCGTTTGCATTTGAAAAAAGTAGGTGTTGAATTAGATGAATTGACGACTGCTCAATCTGAGTATTTAGGACTTCCTAAAGAAGGTCCTTACAAGCCAGATTACTACAGATATTAATCAAAATTTCAAAATATTATACAAGCCACACTTTTATCGGTGTGGCTTTCTTATTTTTACAAGGTGAGAAAGCTGATACTATATTTAATAACTATTTTTCCATTCATTCTTTTAGCAGAGAATACTCCATGGATAGCACAACCAGTAAGTGGTTCGGTCACCGTATATTTCCCTAGTCAGCCCGGACAAAAAGATACCATCGGGCAATCCATGTTTTTTCTCTTAGAAGGAAATGACATGATGTTAGCCACAGTAGCTCCTATTCCTAATACGATATTACTTCAAGAGGATTATAATCAAGATACTGTACTTAATAATTTTGTACTCTCTGTCATACAGAATGCTAACCAACTAATTTATTCTAATGTAGAATACAAAGGTGTTCCAGCAAAATTTTATAAAGTAAGAGTAGAAGATCCACTCAATACGATTCAAGGATTAATAACGGATAGTTACAATTTCATTTTTCAAGATACCATTTACAGCATTTCTTATCTTAGATATAAAGCAACTGATTTATACGACTATAACAAACAAAGAACATTCTTTGATAGAATAGAAATTCAAAAAAGCTCTATCCAAATGGATGCAGATATAAATGAGTTTCAACCAACAGAAGTCAAAAGCATTCAATCCACTTCCTCTAATAAATCTACTTATCAATTTATTGGAATAGCATTTTTAGTCATTGCTCTGACTATTGGAATCTATATTTTCCAAGCTAGAAGAAATAAAAAATAAGATTTATTCTAAGATAATTCCTTGGCTCTCAAAATAGTACTTCATGCATTCTGCAGAAATTTTCTCTATATATTTAGAAGTTTCTTCTACGGGAAGTTCATTTAAATCCATCATAGAATATGGACCATCTTTTATTTTAGAATAAGTACAACTACATATTTCGTTAGCGTTGGTGTTTTTTCTCATGTACTTATCCTTATTCATATTTTTAGCACAAATTCTTACAAACTCTTTTTCAAATACATCATCTGCAGATTCATCGTTACCATTGAGGCAAGCAAAAATTGCAGCTTCGTATTCTTTACTTTGAGTTATTTGATCTAAAGCTCTAGCATCAGATAAGTCCGCACCTGACTCCTCAATGAGACTATATAATTTCTCAAATGAACAAGTACAAAAACTTCTAGCGTTAACATTAAGCTTTTGAGATTTAGCTTCTGTAATACAGCCTTCTAAAAACAATTTTTTATACAATTCTCTTTGACCGGGATCATTAGCATTTTGCGCTGAAATAAACCCTACGGAATGTATGAGCACTGTTATGAGTAAAAATATTCTTTTCATTTTATGCTTTCAATTTTGACGAAGTGGAAGTAAACGAATAGTACAATAATCCGAATCCTAATAATATAAATGGAATACTGAGCAACTGTCCACTATTTAAATCCCAAATCACTTTCTCTCCAAAATCAGATTTCCAAAATTCACAGATAAATCTGAAGGTCAACATTAATATAAAGAAGACAGCCGACATCAAACCTGGTCTTACTTTGCCTTCTTTGGAAACATATAAGTAGGAAAGTATAATAAACACTAAGAAGTAGCAAGCTGATTCGAATAACATAATCGGCACTCTTGGAAAGTCTTCTCCATTTTGCATAAATACGATTCCCCAAGTTCCATCAGTTGGAATTCCTACGATTTCAGAATTAAAGAAATTCCCTAATCGGATAAAAGTAGCAGCTAATGCTATCACCCAAGTAATTCTATCCAATAACCATAGATAGCTGAATCCTGGATGTTTTTTAGAGAAGAAATATAATGCAGGTACAATAGTAAAAATAGCACCATGACTCGCCAAACCTCCTTCCCAAATCTTAAAAATCGCTAGTGGATTCTCAATAAAATAATAATGGAAATCATAGAATAAACAATGCCCTAATCTAGCACCGATGATAGTAGCAAAAAACATGTACATCACTAAATCATCTAGCTCTTCAATCTTCTTGTTTTCTTTTTTAGCGATATATACAAATATATAGTACCCTAGAAAAAACGAAAGTCCAAATAACAAACTATACCATCTAATGGTAATAAATCCTAATAATCCTTGAACTATTTCTGGAGGGGTGTTCCAATATATTACGGAGGCAAATAAACTCATGAACTATGGTTAAGATTGAAATTGATGGTTTGAAAGTATGAATTTAGAAATAGTTTTTCAAAACCATTAACGAATAATAGGATTGGCATTAAAATAGACCATCTTGTCCCGTAAAAGTTGATATATATTTAACTTTGCAATGAAAACTTTTAATTAGCTTTATGCCACAATGAATCAGTTATCTTCAACCTACCCGATCGAACGGGGGCTTCATTTTGAATGTAGGCCCTAAGGCCGGCTCATTTTTTCCTCAAGGGCTTTTCTATAGCCTCGTTTTTTATATCTTTTCAATGGTTACAAACCCAACTTCAATCAAGAGAATTATATTTAACTATAGTGAAAATTAAATCTGATAACACATTTACGGTTCAAGTAGCAACTGCAGCACATATCTTATTTGCTGAGGACATCTGCGGATTAATGGAGGACTCTGCTAAAAAGAGAGGCACAGGAATCGCAAAAAGAAAACCTGAATACATCACACAAAAAATGCTGGAAGGCAAAGCTATTATTGCTGTCTCTAATGAAGGAGAATTAGCAGGCTTCTGTTATATTGAAGTTTGGGAAGGCAAAAACTACGTCGCCAATTCAGGATTGATTGTTTCTGAGAAATTTAGAAATGCTGGCTTAGCTAAAAAAATTAAGCTGAAAGCATTTGAGTTAACTCGAAAAAAATATCCAGATGCTAAAATGTTTGGAATCACAACAAGTCTTGCTGTCATGAAAATCAATTCAGAACTAGGCTATAAACCTGTTACCTTTTCTGAATTAACTCAAGACTCTGCATTTTGGGACGGCTGTCAAAGCTGTGTCAATTACGACATATTAATGCGTACAGAACGTAAAAACTGCTTGTGTACTGGAATGCTTTACGATCCTAAAGCTGATAAGAAAAAGCAATTTATGGAATCGTTGAAAAAACAAAGCGTCAACAAAAAAGTTCCTAGCAAGCTTTCTGAACCTAAAACAAAAAGCAAAACAAATAAAGGCTCTAAAGGAGCTACCAATAAATTGAAAAAAACAAAAGTTAAAGTCAATGTCTGATAATAAAAAAGTAGTCTTAGCATACAGTGGAGGATTAGATACTTCATTTTGTGTAAAATATCTTACAGAAGAAAAAGGATTAGATGTATATGCTATTACTGTAAATACTGGTGGTTTTACTAAAGAACAAATCACAGATATAGAAACAAGAGCACTTTATCTTGGTGTCAAAGAATATATCGCTGAAGATGTCACTGAAGCTTATTATGAGAAATGTTTGAAGTATTTGATATTTGGAAACGTATTAAAAAACAATACCTATCCTCTTTCAGTAAGTGCAGAAAGAGTTTTTCAAGCTATCGCTGTTGCAGAATATGCTAAATCTATCGGTGCGAAATATATTGCTCACGGTAGTACAGGTGCAGGAAATGATCAAGTACGTTTTGATATGATTTTCAATATTGTACTTCCAGATGCAGAAATCATTACTCCTATTAGAGATCTTAAATTAAGCCGTGAAGCTGAAATTGAATACTTAAAAACCAAAGGTGTAGAAATCGATGCAGCGAAAGCTATGTATTCTATCAATCAAGGAATTTGGGGAACATCAGTAGGTGGAAAAGAAACATTGACTTCTGATCAAACTTTACCAGAATCTGCATATCCTACTCAATTGACAAAAAACGGTACAGAAGATATTACCATTTCTTTTGAAAAAGGAGAACCTGTTGCATTGAATGGTAAAAAATATAATCATCCAGTAGAATTGATTCAAGAGTTAAATCTAATCGCTTCTCCTTATGCAATCGGCAGAGATATACACGTAGGAGATACTATTATAGGTATCAAAGGTCGTGTAGGATTTGAGGCTGCAGCTCCAATGATTATTATCAAAGCGCACCATTTATTAGAAAAACATACTTTGACCAAACAACAATTAACTTGGAAAGATATGCTAGCTAATCCTTATGGAAATTTCTTACATGAAGGACTTTTCTATGAACCTGCGATGAGAGATATGGAAGCATTTTTCGAATCTACGCAAGCTCATGTAACTGGCGACGTGATAATAAGACTTCAACCGTATCACTTCACAACAGTAGGAATTAATTCTCCTTACGATTTAATGCAAAGTAAATTTGGCTCTTATGGCGAGATGAACAATGCTTGGTCGGGTGATGATGTTAAAGGATTTGCAAAAATTTTCTCTAATCAAATTATGATTCACACGAGAGTTAAAGAGAGTGTTGAAAAATAGTGATGAGTGATGATAGATGAGTTTTGATCACTGAACTATCAAAATTCAGACACTGAGGACTTGTGATGAGCTTGTAGAATTATCTCAAAGTGTAGAGAATTTAGAATATAAACAGAAAACAAAAATGAAAAAAAGAGCAGGCATAGTTGGAGCAGCTGGATATACTGGCGGTGAATTGGTGCGATTGCTACTTTTGCATCCACATATTGAATTAGTATTTGCATTCAGTCGCTCTCAAGCGGGCAAAGCTATTACTTCAGTTCATAAAGATTTGATTGGAGACACTGATTTGATTTTCACAAATGAAATCCGAAAAGATGTAGACATTATATTTTTGGGATTACCTCATGGACAATCAAAAACCTTTTTAGCAGACAATGAATTTTCACCAGAAACAATCATTATAGATTTAAGTAATGACTACAGATTGCACAATGATGCAGAAGATTTTGTCTACGGTTTACCTGAATTTAAAAGAGAAGAAATTAAGCAAGCTAAAAAAATTGCTAATGCAGGATGCTTCGCCTCAGCTATTCAATTGGGATTATTACCACTTGCAAAAGCTGGACTTTTAAAATCAGATATTCATATTAGTGCAGCAACTGGATCTACAGGTGCTGGAGTTAAATTATCAGAAACGACTCATTTCACTTGGAGAAGCAGTAATTTCTCTGCGTATAAAATGTTTGACCACCAACATCTTGGAGAAATCAATGAAACTTTAATTTCATTACAAAAAGATTTTGACCAAAATATTCACTTTATACCTTACAGAGGAGATTTCACTAGAGGAATATTAGCAACGATTTATACTCCATTTGATGGCACACAAGAAGAAGCAGTCGAACTGTATAAAAACTTCTACGCTACACATCCTTTTACTCATGTGACAGATAGCAATCCTGATTTAAAACAAGTAGTCAATACCAATAAGTGTATTGTTTACCCATTTGTAAAAAACGGACAAATTGCTATTATTTCCATCATAGATAATTTATTGAAAGGCGCTTCAGGTCAAGCTGTTCAAAATATGAATTTGATGATGGGTTGGGAAGAAAGCGCTGGATTAAAATTAAAAGCGAGTGTATTTTAGGAAGACATAAAGACAAGAGATTTAAAGAATAAAGACTTGAGACAATGTTTAGAGGAGAATGTCATTCTGACGAATGTGGTCAATGAGCAAAGTCGAAGTGAAGAATCTCAGATATTAAGTTTTAGAAAAATAAAAAGCATTGAATTTAGAAATCCTTCAATCCACTAACGTTCCTTTCAGGATGGTAAAAGTTCTTAACTTTACAACAATAGACAATAACTCAAATTTTAAAAAAGACAAAACATTCATCAAACATCATGATTCTTGGCTCTTGATTCTCGAATACTAATTCTTGACTCATGTTTCTTGATTCTTGACTCTAAAATATACCCATGAAACTTTTTGAAGTATATCCTTTATTTGACTTGACATTGACAAAAGCTGAAGGTGCTTATGTATGGACAGACCAAGGAGAAAAATATTTAGATTTTTATGGTGGCCATGCTGTAATTTCTATTGGTCATAATCATCCAGAATGGGTGAAGAACATAGAGTTTCAATTAAAAGAAGGCATCTCCTTTTTTTCTAATTCAGTCAAATTACCTATTCAGAATATCTTTGCAGAAAAACTAGGTAAAATTTCTGGCTACGAAGATTATCATCTTTTCTTAGTGAACTCTGGAGCAGAAGCTAATGAAAACGCTATTAAAATCGCATCTTTTCATAATGGCAGAAAAAAAATTATTGCTTTCAAAGGAGCATTTCACGGTCGTACTGCAGCTTCGGTCGCTCCTACTGATAATAAAAAAATCAAACCATTAGTCAATCCCGACGACCATGTCATATTTCTTTCTTTTAATGATGCAGAAGCTTTGACTAAAGCATTTGAGGAAAATGAGATTGCATGTGTCATCATCGAACCTATACAAGGAGTAAATGGAATTTATGAACCTAGTACTGAGTTTCTACATTTAATCAGTGAAAAATGTTCTGAAACAGGAGCACTATTTATAGCTGATGAAGTACAATGTGGCTATGGACGTTCTGGTAAATTCTTTGCACACCAATGGTCGAATGTTCAACCTGATATTATAACTATAGCAAAAGGTATGGGCAATGGTTTCCCTGTTGGAGGCGTATTGATTTCTCCAAAAATTGAAGCTTGGTTTGGAATGTTAGGTACAACTTTTGGTGGCGCCCCTTTAGCATGTGCAGCTTCTATTGCAGTGGTAGATGTGATTGAAAAAGAGAATTTATTGCAAAATGCATTAGATACCGGAAACTATTTAATGGAAGAAATCAAATCTCTTCCCGGTGTAGTAGAAGTCCGTGGAAAAGGATTAATGATAGGTATTGAAATGTCCTACCCTATTAAAGATTTAAGAAATCAAATGTTGACGGAGTATAAAATTTTAACTGGTAATTCTTCCAATCCAAATACGATTAGACTTTTACCTACTTTAAACATTTCTAAGTCACAAGCTGACGAAGTGCTTCATGCTTTCCAACAACTTTGTAAATAATTCTGAACATTTATTTTTTATACAGAGATGAACCATTCTTTTTTTGAAGGATATCAATCAAAAAACAATATTATTAGCCCTAAAAGACCTTTAAAGTTAATTTAATATTATAAAAAGAATAGTTTTGAACACTTTGCTAATGATTTGCACATTTTTTAAATAAAATTTAAATTAAGCCGTAATTTTTTAAATATTAGACATATTTTAGCGCTTATTTTCAATTAGGAATAAAATTACACTCATATGAAAATCGGAGTTTTAAAAGAAACGAAGCCCTTTGAAACACGTGTGGCATTAACTCCAGACATCGTTAAGCAGTTACTAAAAAAAGGATTTGAAGTAGCTGTAGAAAACTCTGCTGGGGAGCTTTCTTCTTATTCAGATGAGGATTATAAAGCTGCAGGTGCAATCATCAACAATAAAGCTGAAATTTCATCTTGCGACGTAGTTCTAAAAGTAAATTCATTTACCGAAGAGGAAGTTATTGGATTGAGAGATGGTATTGTTACGATTTCATTTCTTTATGCATATACTATTCCTAGCGTTGTAGAAGCTTTAAACAAGAAAAATATTTCTTCTTTCTCCATGGATGCTGTTCCTAGAATTTCTAGAGCACAGAAAATGGATGCTTTGAGTTCTCAAGCTAACTTAGCTGGATACAAAACCGTCATCTTAGGTGCTAATGCATTAGGAAAAATTTTCCCATTAATGATGACTGCTGCAGGTACAATTACTCCTACTAAAGTTTTAATTTTTGGTGCAGGAGTAGCAGGCTTACAAGCTGTAGCAACTGCTAAAAGATTAGGTGCGGTAGTAGAAGTATCTGATGTAAGACCTGAAACTAAAGAACAAGTAGAGTCTTTAGGTGGAAGATTCTTAACAGTAGAAGGTGTAGAAGCTGTAAAGGTAGAAGGTGGATATGCAAAAGAAGTTTCTGCTGAGTTTTTACAAAAACAAAAAGAACTGATTATTTCTAAAATTAAAGATGCAGATTTAGTGATCACTACAGCATTAGTGATTGGTAAAAAAGCTCCTGTTTTAGTCACTGAAGATATGGTCAAATCCATGAAAGCAGGTTCAGTTATCGTAGACATGGCAACAGAATCAGGTGGTAATTGCGAAATTTCTGAAAAAGACCAAACCGTCATTAAACATAAAGTAACCATTATAGGAGAATCTAATCTTCCAGCTTTACTTCCAGTGAATGCTAGTCAATTATATGCAGTAAACATTAGCACATTATTGATGCACTTAGCTGATAAAGATCAATTCAAATGGGAAATGGAGGAAGATATTACTAAAGGTTCATTGATTACACATCAAGGTGCTTTAGTACATGAGTTTACTAAATCAATTTTAAATAAATAAGGCATGAGTATAGATTCATTAATCATCTTAATATACATACTTGCACTAGGGAGTTTCTTAGGCGTTGAGTTGATCAACAAGGTTCCTCCTACGCTTCACACTCCTTTAATGTCTGGTTCAAATGCAATATCTGGAATCACCATAGTTGGAGCTATTTTAGCTAGTAACGAGTTGGGTTACACACATATTAGCAAATGGCTAGGAATGCTGGCAATTATTTTAGCAACAATCAATGTTGTAGGCGGATACGCTGTTACCGACAGGATGTTAAAAATGTTTAAAAAGAAAAAATAAGATGAATATTATAATTCAATTATCATATTTGATTGCTTCCATTCTCTTTATAATGGGAATTAAGAGGTTGGGTAAAACCTCAGAAGCAAGATCGGGAAATATGTTATCTGCTGCGGGTATGATGATAGCTATTGTAGCCACGCTCATCCAAGTTCAATTATTAACAATCCCTGAAATCCTAATTTGTATTGTTATAGGTTCTGCCATAGGAATATATATTGCTGTCAAAGTAGAAATGACTCAAATGCCTGAAATGGTAGCGTTGTTCAATGGCTTTGGAGGATTAGCATCTGTTGCTGTTTCTACTTCTGATTATTGGCTCAATACCCAAGAGATAGTAAAAACTGTAGATTCAATTACTGGAATCAGTATCATCCTAAGTATATTTATTGGAGGAGTAACTTTCACCGGCTCATTAGTAGCTTGGGGCAAACTCTCTGGTAAAATCAAAGGAAATTCTATCACTTTCCCTGGTCAACATCCTATCAACTTGATTTTATTTATAGCATCAGTTGTAGCTTCCATATGGGCAATTTCACACCAAGCTGACTTCATCTTTATCTTAATACTTGTAGGATTATCTTTCTTATTAGGTATTCTAACAGTTATTCCGATTGGTGGAGCAGATATGCCGGTGGTCATTTCATTATTGAACTCTTATTCTGGTATGGCAGCTTGTGCTACAGGATTTGTATTGAATAACAATGTATTGATAGTTGCAGGTGCTTTAGTAGGTGCGTCAGGTATCATCTTGACGAATATCATGTGTAAAGCGATGAATCGTTCATTAGTCAGTGTCCTTCTTGGTGGATTCGGTCAAACAAGTTCAAAAGGTGGAGACGATGGTGATGGTTCTGAAATTGTAGTGAAAGAAATCGGTGTTGAAGAAACAGCGATGTTGTTTGATTCAGCTTCTTCAGTGATTGTAATTCCAGGTTACGGTATGGCAGTAGCTCAAGCTCAGCACATTATCAAAGAATTATACGAGCAATGTGAAAAGAGAAATATCGATTTCAGATTTGCTATACATCCTGTTGCTGGACGTATGCCTGGCCACATGAACGTACTTTTAGCTGAAGCGAATATTCCTTATGACAAATTAGTCGAGATGGATGATATCAATGATGATTTTGCAAATACAGATTTAGTATTTATCGTAGGTGCAAATGACGTAGTGAATCCAGCAGCAAAAACTAACCCTAACAGTCCAATTTTTGGTATGCCAGTATTGAATGCTGACAAAGCTAGAACGGTGATTGTAAGTAAGAGAAGTATGGGTAAAGGTTATGCAGGAATCGAGAACGAACTGTTTGGATATCCAAATTGCTTGATGTTGTTCGGTGACGCTAAACAAACAATTACAAAAGTAGTGGGTGAATTGAAAGATTTATAAACTATAAATAATAATATAATTTGAAGCTCTGATTGAAAAATCAGAGCTTTTTTTTTGAAATACAACTTCTATTTTAAAGGATAGCTGGAAAAAAATCAGCTCTTTACGAATCTATCTTTACCTTTATCACACAATAATATAAATAGTCACTTAGATTAAAACTGAATACTTTTATTATCCTAAAGAAATGAAAGATTCTCAAATTGATTACAAATAATGAAAACCAATTGGCCTAAAATAAGTTTGCTTTTTCTTTTAATAGTAGCTATTGTTGGTACACTTCTTCGGTCTAATCTTATAGGTAGTATACCATTAAAATATGGTCATCTTGTACATGTACATTCACATATAGCATTTCAAGGTTGGATTTACACCATGCTTTTTCAACTCATCATTTATCTATTTCTAAACGATGAGATTATTCAAAAAGGTAGATATGTTTTACAATTCAGGTTGACCATAGTTATACTCATAGGAATATTAATATCCTTTGCACTACAAGGATATGCATTGTATTCCATCGTGTTTTCTACTCTTTTCCAATGCTTAAATTATTGGTTCATCTATAGATTTTTTAAAGACAGCAAAAAAATCAAAACCAATTCAGCTAACTCTATCCCTCTAAAATTCATCAAAACAGCACTTCTTCTAGGAGTATTTTCTACACTTTTCCCATTTGCAATTGGAGCACTTTCAGCTAAAGGGTTTGGTGAAACAGAAGTATATAAATCTGTAGTGTATTCATTTATGCATCTACAATATAATGGTTGGTTCTTATTTGCAACATTAGGAGTTTTCTTTAAATTCCTTGAAAACAATGATATTACCTATAATAGAAATCATATCAATAAATTCTATTGGTTTTATACGATTGCTGTAATTCCTGCTGCATCGCTCACCATGCTTGGAATGAGTTTCGCCGGTTACTTTTTACCTTTTGCTTATTTTGCTGCTGCACTTCAAGGTATTGGATTGATATATTTTGTTCTTTCTTTTAACTCAACATTCTTGCAAAAACTTAGAAATAAGAACTCATGGTTCCTTGTCTTTTTCTCTATGTTTTTTGTCTCCTTTATCTTCAAGGAAATCTTACAATGCTTGTCAGTTTTGCCTGCATTCATTTCATTGGCATTTCAAAACAAATGGATACTACTCACCTATTTACATTTAAGTTTAATTGGTGTTATTTCCGCTTTACTTATCTCCATGATGATAGATTTAAAATGGCTGAGCATCAACTTACTCAGTAAAGCAGGAGCTCTATTTTTAATTTCAGGATTTGTATTGACTCAATCATTATTGGCGATAGCAGGATTGGGCGGACAATACCACTTTCAAACCCTCCTAGTTGGAAGTGCTTTAATGGCAATGGGAATCTTTCTGTTTCTAATCAGTAAAAGAGAAAAGAATCAAGTGACAACTAAGTTATAGTCTGAAAATTCTAATTAGAATCTACGTAAGCATTCATCCATTTCAGCAGCTCATCATTTTCAGACTTGGTACCAACAGATATTCGCACACAACCTCCACACAAAGGCGTAGTATTTCTATTGCGCACCACTAATTGATGCTCTGTCAAATATTTATACAAACCATCTGGATTTTCAACTTCCAAAAGAATGAAATTCGCGTGAGTTGGATGTACTTTTTTGATATAGCTCATTTGTCCGAATGCTGAAACTAATCGAACATTTTCTTGCATGATAGCTTCAATCATTTGCTGTTGTCCAGCTTGATTTTGCAGTGCCTTCAATGCAGCTTCTTGTGCTAAAACACTCACATTATAAGGAGGTTTGATTGCAGTCAGAATTTTAATTATCTCCTTAGAAGCAAAAGCCATTCCTACTCTGATACCTGCCATTCCCCAAGCTTTGGAAAGTGTCTGCATCACCAAAACATTTGGATATTGACTTAATTTTGAAATCCACGATGCTGCCGGAGCAAAATCGATATAGGCTTCATCTATCACGACTAGTCCTGAAAAAGATTCTACAATTTTTGTGATATCTTCTTCATTTAAAAGATTGCCTGTAGGATTATTTGGATTGCAGATGAATATCATTTTAGTATGATTATCTATTGCAGCCAATATAGGATTCACTTGTAATTGAAAATCTTGCGTCAACAAGACTTCTTTTAAAGTGATATTATTGAGATTTGCGGAAGTTTCGTACATTCCATAAGTCGGTGGGCAAACAATTACATTATCGACACCCGGCTCACAAAATGCTCTGTACAATAAGTCTATCGCTTCGTCACTTCCATTTCCTACAAAAATCTGATCTGTAGAAATATTTTTAATTCGAGAAATTTCTTCTTTTAATTTCTTTTGAATAGGGTCAGGATATCTGTTCAATTGGCCACCCGAAGCAGAACCTAATGGATTTTCATTGGCATCCAAAAAGATAGCATCAGCTCCAGTATATTCTGTTCTCGCAGAAGCATACGCCTTAAATTTTCTTAAGTGTGGGCGTAATAATTGTTGTACATCAAAAGCCATGGTAAATTATGATAAACTATTCAATCGCAGAGTGACTGCATTTTTGTGAGCGTCTAATTCTTCGGCAGTAGCCATTTTTTCGATGACAGGACCTATATTTTTCAAACCTTCAGAAGTGATTTTCTGGAAGGTCACTTTTTTGACGAATGTATCTAAGGACACTCCGCTGTAAGCTCTTGCATAACCATTTGTTGGCAAAGTATGATTTGTACCTGAAGCATAATCTCCAGCAGATTCAGGTGTCAAATGTCCTAAAAATACAGAACCGGCATTCACTACTTGCTCAGCTAATTTTTCTGGATTTTCTACTTGCAGGATTAAATGTTCAGGAGCATAAGCATTACTCATTTCCATCGCTTCATCCAAATCTTTCACCAAAATCAATTTGCTATTTTCTAAAGCTTTAGAAGCAAAATTAGCACGAGATAAATCTGATAATTGTTTTTCAACAGCAGTTTCTACTTGATTTAAAATCTCTTCACTATCAGTGAATAAAATTACTTGACTGTCGTTTCCATGTTCAGCTTGAGATAATAAATCTGCTGCAATAAATTGTGGATTTGCAGTATGATCAGCTATTACCGCTACTTCTGATGGACCTGCCGGCATATCAATGGACACTCCATATTTCAATGCTAATTGCTTGGCAGCCATGACGTATTGATTTCCTGGACCTAATATTTTATACGCTTTTGGAATCGATTCAGTACCAAAAGTCATTGCCGCAATAGCTTGTGCGCCACCAGCTTTAAAAACTTTGTCAACGCCCGTCAATTGTGCTGCATATAAAATTGCAGGATGAATATTTCCTTCTTTATTAGGAGGAGAACATAAAACCACTTCTTTACAACCAGCAATTTTAGCAGGAATCGCTAACATTAATACTGTTGAAAATAAAGGAGCTGTTCCTCCCGGTATATACAAACCTACTTTCTCTATTCCGATAGATTTTCTCCAACAGAAAACACCTGTTTGGGTTTCCACTACAGGCTCATCATGCTGTTGCAAAGCATGAAACTTCTGAATATTTTGAGCAGCAACCTGAATCGCAGCTTTCAATTCTTCATCAATTTGACCTTCAGCTTTACTCCACTCCTCTTGAGTCACTTCTAAATTTTCTAGAACTACTCCGTCAAAGGTTTTGGCAAAAGATATCAAAGCAAGATCACCTTCCGTTTTCACACGATGCATAATTGGAAGCACGCTCTTTTCGATTTCATCTAAAGAAAGGACAGGTCGAGCCAATATCTCCTCCCATTGATCGACTGATGGATAAAAAATCTTCTTCATTAGAGATTAATAAATCAATTTCTCAATAGGCATAATCAAAATACCTTCTGCTCCTGCGGATTTAATTTGTTCGATTTTCTCCCAAAAATCTTGCTCATTGATCACAGAATGCACAGAACTCCAACCTTCTCTTGCTAGAGACTGAACAGTAGGGCTACTCAAACCTGGTAATAATGAAATGATTTGATCCAAACTTTCATTTGGAGCATTCAATAAGATGTATTTATTTTTCTTAGCCTTACGCACAGAAGTCATTCTAAACATGAACTTGTCTAAAATTTCTCTCTTAGAATCAGATAGATTTTTATTGCTGACCATGACCGCTTCAGAAGTAAAAATTTGCTCTACTTCTTTCAGACCATTGCTCAAAAGTGTACTTCCTGTACTTACGATATCACAAATTCCTTCTGCAAGACCGATGCTTGGAGCGATTTCTACTGAGCCACTGATTTCGTGAATATCTGCTTTTACACCTTTGGTATCCAAGTATTCTCCTAATATTTTCGGGTAGGAAGTTGCGATAGCTTTACCGTTGAAATCTTCGATTCCATTATAAGCCACGCCTCTTTGGATAGCGATAGATAATCTACATCTACCAAAGCCTAATCTAGTGACCATATCTACTTCTTTAGCAGATTCGACTAGGACATTTTCACCTACGATACCGATATCAGCCACACCGTCTGCGACATAACCTGGGATATCATCATCTCTTAAAAATAATATTTCGATTGGGAAATCATAAGCTGCTGTCATTAATCGTCCAGCGCTATTTGGGAAACTGATGTCGCATTCGTCTATCAGTTCCAAAGATTTTTCACTCAATCTACCTTTTTTCTGGATAGCAAGTTTTAGTTTTTCCATGATACACAAATTTAGCCTTTCACATCAGAATATTTGATGATTTTTAAACGAATTGAAGATTTGTATATTAAATAAAGGTTTCGAAAGTGCAATTTTATTAAAAGTACGATGCTAAAGTGCGAAGTTAGAAGTACGAGGAACGAAATTTCATCATCTCAACACTCATCTCTCAAATCTCATAATTAATTTAGCAGCTTATCCAGCTTTCAGCTTATAGTCCTCGCTCCATTTCATTTCGCTGTGGGCTACCGCCTCTATCTGGGCTGTGGCATTTTAGTAAAACTTTACAGTTTACTTGAACTTTACTATCTACTTGAACTTTTCAACTTACTTGAACTTTTCAACTTACTTGAACTTTTCCAAAGTTTGAAACTTTGGAAAAGTTGTAGGTTGGAAAAGTTGTAGGTTGATAAAGTTGTAGTTTGAAAAGTTGTAAACTAGAAGTTTATATTGCTTTACATCTCTAGCTCTTCTAATAATTTATTATTTATAGTTGATTGGTGCAATTTTAAATACCCTTCCTTACCATCTAACCAATCCAAAACGATTTCTCGCTCTAATAAAGAATTTTCGTCTGAAAGAAAAGAATGATAAGAACTCCATTCCCAATCTTCCACAGAATTTGCAAACCCATGATGTACGGGATTGTTGTGGATATATTGTATTAAATTGATAAAATAAGAATCACTTAATATTTGTTAGCGTTTAAAATTTTTCAGAAATAAGCTTCCTCTTCTTTTGTACATCTTATTAAAAGACTGAGTATAACAACTAAAGAAATTGGAGAATTGTTTAGAAATAATTTTAGTAGAAATTACTTCATCATCGGTTTTATTTAAGCGGAGTTTTATTTCTTCAACATCTCTGATTTTCACTAAAACATGAAAATGATTTGGCATTAAACAATAGGCATAAGTTTTACAAACAGGCAGTATATATTCTTCATACTTTCTTAAGAAATAAGAAAAATTTTCTGGACTAATAAATAAATCTTCATTTCCATTAGAGTGATTATAAATATGGTAGTATTCAGAAAAATCCATTTATAAGTTGATTTTATTAAATATAATATTTAAAATCTTCAGTTTCTTCAACTGACTTGAACTTTTTTATGCTAGTTGAACTTTACAAGCTACTTGTATTTTTTACAAGCTACTTGAACTTTTCCAAAGTTTGAAACTTTGGAAAAGTTAGATGTTGGAAAAGTAGATGTTGGAAAAGTTGTATGATGTAAACTTGGATTTTTAAAAGAAAGATTTAAATTGTGTGTTTTTAACATTCGAGCCAACATGAGTATAAAATTCAAATTATCCGTTGTCAACTTTTTAGAGTTTTTCGTTTGGGGTGCTTGGCTCATCACCTTTGCAAATTACTGGTTCGGAACCAAACAATGGGATGGCTCACAATTTGGTTTGATATTCTCTACGATGGGCATAGCTTCTCTATTCATGCCTACACTTACAGGTATTATAGCGGACAGATGGATCAATGCTGAAAAACTTTATGGATTTCTACACATCTTATATGGAGTCACCCTCATCTACCTTACACGAGTAGATGACCCTACTACTTTTTTCTGGGTGATGCTTATTGCGATGTGTTGCTATATGCCTACTATAGCTTTGAACAATTCCATTTCTTATAACATACTGAAAAACAACGGATTTGATGTCATTAAAGACTTCCCTCCAATTAGAGTATACGGCACTATTGGATTTATCGTTGCGATGTGGTTGACGAATCTGACAGGAAATAAAGCAACAGAATATCAATTTTATATAGGTGGTTTTTTTGCCATTGCTTTAGGATTTATAGCATTCGCTTTACCTGCTTGCAAACCTCAAAGGAATATTAGTCCTGATGCAAAATGGACAGAGCAATTAGGATTAAATGCATTCAAACTTTTCAAAAATTACAAAATTGCTCTATTTCTAATCTTCTCCATGTTCTTAGGAGCGGCTTTGCAATTGACCAATATGTACGGAGATTTATTTATAGATGAGTTTAAGTATTTCCCAATGTATTTAGACTCAATAGTCGTTCAAAGATCTACATTGATTATGTCCATCTCACAAGTTTCAGAAACAGTTTTCATCTTAGCTATTCCGTTTTTCTTAAGAAGATTTGGTATTAAAACAGTGATGTTGTTCAGTATGTTTGCGTGGGTTTTGAGATTTGGTTTGTTTGCTACAGGAGATCCAGGTACGGGCTTATGGATGATTATTGCATCATGTATTATTTACGGATTTGCTTTTGACTTTTTCAATATTTCAGGTTCTTTATTTATAGAAACCAATACTGCACCTTCCGTACGTTCTTCAGCGCAAGGACTCTTTATGATGATGACAAACGGTTTTGGAGCAATCTTTGGCAGCTATACTTCAGGCATATTAATCGATAAATTTTTCACACAATCATTTACCAATATTGAAAAATTAGCTACTTTTCTAAAAACAGAAGTTACCAACGAGCATCTATTACATTTACTTGCCGAGCGCAATATTCAATTCACTTCAGATGGTACGCTGAGTCGTATAGTCACAATGAAGCAATGGCCAGAAATTTGGATGACATTTGCTGCATATTCATTAGTAGTAGGAATATTGTTTGCTATTTTCTTTAAACACAAACACGACCCGAATGCAATCCCTGAAGAATTGGGGCATTAAATTTAGTTGGCAATTTTTACCAAAGACTTTACACATGAGAACGTTTTAAAGACTTCTGGATAAATTTTATTCGATGATTTGGTTTCCTAACGGGCAAATAAAATTGTGTTTAGAAAATATTCATATTATACAATCGATTACAATCGTTTTGAATAACCTTTCCATTTATACCCACGATTAAAATCGTATGGAATAACCATTCATTTTGTACCCACGATTGAAATCGTGGGCTAAAAAGATTCAAACAAAATAAATGTCCAATATCTGCGCATTGTCACATCATCTAATTTTCTAATCATCTAATTTTCTAATCATCTCATCTTCAAATCATCTCATCAATTTCAAACATCTAGAATTGAGGTAATTCACCATTTTCCAAAAATCTTTAAATTGTGGGTTTTTTGTCTGACCGTGATGGAATCTGTAATAGATTTGTTGAACAATAACAGCTAATCTATACATCCCATAGACTTCATAAAAAGCCCAGTTTTCAATTTCTATTCCTGTTTTTTGACAATAATATTCTACGACTTCTTTTCTTGTCAGCATTCCTGGAAGATTGGTAGGTTGACGGCGTACAGATTGCAAGAAAGCATCATCATCTGCTTGCACCCAATATGCCATAGAATTTCCTAAATCCATCAACGGATCTCCAATGGTTGCCATTTCCCAATCTAAAACGCCTATAATTTTCATAGGATTTTCTGGATCCAAAATGACATTATCCATTCTGAAATCATTATGAATCAAAGAGATATATTCTTTGGCTGGTAAATTATCTTGAAGCCATTGCATGACTGTCTCAAAATTTTCTACATTTTCCGTTCTCGCTTGGATGAATCTTTTACTCCAACCATCGATTTGTCTTTTCACATATCCTTCACCTTTTCCTAAAGCATCTAAACCTGTAGATTTTATATCAATTTGGTGAAGATCAATCATTTGGTCGATAACATTGGTACACAATTGTCGGACTTCCTTCTCACTCAGTTTTAAAGTTTTCGGCAAATTAGCTCTAGGAATAATCCCATTGATGCGCTTCATCACATAAAACTCAGCTCCTATTATAGACTCATCTTCACAAAATGCCAACATTTCAGGCACTGGATATAATCCTGATAATGCTTTTTGAATTCTATATTCACGACCCATATCGTGAGCAGATTTGGCCTTGGTGCCAGCAGGAGGACGACGCAAAATCAAATCTTCATTGTCGTATTGAATTCTATATGTCCAATTGGAAGCTCCTCCAGGAAATTGTGTAATTATTGGTGTGCCTGATAAATTTTCAATCTGTTTTTTTAACCACGCATCAATCTTTAATGCATCTAACTCTTCTCCTTTTCTGACTTCCTTGCCTTGGTCGGTAATGTTTTCATTCATAGTAGAAGGTTATTTATATTTTTTCAATTCTAGTTTAGCAATTAAATTTCGATGAACGGCATCCGGTCCGTCAGCAATTCTTATACATCTAGCTTGTGCAAAAAAGGCAGCTAAAGGCACATCATTAGAAACTCCCATTCCACCAAAAATCTGTATCGCTTCATCTACTACTTTTTGCAATACATTTGGAGCAACTACTTTAATTTGTGAGATTTCCATCATTGATTTTGAAGCACCAAATTCATCAATTCTCCAAGCTGCATATAATGTCAATAATCTTGCTTGGTCAATAGCAATTCTTAAATCTGCTATTTTTTCTCGATTTGCACCTAATTCAATAATAGGTTTACCAAAAGCCACTCTGCTTTTAGCTCTATTGATTAGCAATTCCATAGTACGTTCTGCTGCACCAATACATCGCATACAATGATGGATTCTACCCGGACCAAGTCTACCTTGTGCAATCTCAAATCCTCTTCCTGCACCATAAATCATGTTCTCTAATGGCAATCGAACATTTTTGAAAGTCACTTCTCCATGTCCATAAGGTTCGTCATATTCTCCAAAAGCGGTGAGCATTCTTTCGATTTTCACTCCAGGAGTATCTACGGGAACTAAGACCATACTATGTTGCTGGTGGCGAGCAGTATCTGAGAAAGTTTTGCCCATAAAAATGATGATTTTACAATCAGGATGACCTATTCCTGTCGTCCACCATTTTCTACCATTGATTACGATTTCATTATCTTGAATCATTGCAGAAGCTTCCATATTAGTCGCATCCGAAGAAGCCACATCTGGTTCGGTCATACAGAAAGCAGAACGAATTTCTCCATTTAATAAAGGTTGTAACCATTTACTTTTTTGAGTATTCGTGCCATATTTCCACAATACTTCCATATTTCCTGTATCGGGAGCATTACAATTGAAAATATCTGGAGCTAATATACTTCTGCCCATTTCCTCCGCTACGATAGCATATTCAGCATTAGTCAAACCTGGTCCTAGTGCGCTATCTGGCAGAAATAAATTCCACAAACCTTCAGTCTTTGCTTTCAGTTTTAAACTTTTCACGGAGTCAGAGACTTTCCATTTCGTCCAATCTCCTGCTGCATTTCTAAGACGTATTTCATCTAAGATTTCTTGTTCGACTGGCAGAATATTTTCATCTATAAAGTTCCTTACTTTCGTTTGAAAATGAACTGCTTTATCTGAAGGTTGAAAATTCATACTGTTAGTTTTCTTTCATTAAATGTATATCTAATTAATATAGGAATTTACCGTAAACTTCTTTATTTAATGACTGATATTTTTCGGTATCTCTTGAATTATAAACACAAAAAGGACTATTCCAAAGAATAGTCCCCACACACATATAATTAATATAACAATTTTTATTTCACTTCTTCAAAAATTACATCATCATCTATAGCTATACTTTTATCTTTTGGGATGCTACAATTTCCCGAACTACAACCTAAATTAAAAATCGGCATCAAGGAAAACATAGCTCCCAACACTATAAACATCCATTCACTTGCTTGGACACCTTGTATAATAATTGCTATACCTAAGGCTAACCTTATAAATCGCATAATATTCCAATTTCTTAAATAGTCTTTCATCATAGATACTTTAAACTGTATATCATTTTACATATTTTTTAGAGAGACCGTATTCACCAAATCTCTCTAAAACCTATGCTTTTAAATTATTTCATTACTTTACTTTGACAAACGTAATTGGTTTTTGGAACGTTCGTTTCTGCAATTGCATTAAAACCTCCATCTACTTCAGTAAAGTTTCTATACCCTCTAGCTTGTAAGATACTTGCAGCCATCATACTACGGTATCCTCCTGCACAGTGAAGGAAAAAGTGTTCTTTGGGTTGTACATCTTTAATCCAATCATTGATATAAGCTAATGGTTTGCTGTAAGCTTCTTCTACATGTTCTGCTTCATATTCGCTTTCTTTACGAACATCGATTACCATACTTTCTCCAATTTTCACTTGACTTGCAAATTCTTCGGAAGAAATTCTTTTGACAGTATCTATTTCTTTTCCAGCAGCTTTCCAAGAATCAAATCCTCCTTCTAAGTAACCTAATACATTATCAAATCCTACTCTACTTAATCGTGTAACCACTTCTTCTTCCCTTCCTACTTCTGTTACTAATAAGATGGGTTGCTTCACATCTACAATCAATGCACCTACCCATGGAGCAAAATCATTTTCTACACCTATATTAATAGATTGAGGGATAAATCCTTTATAAAAAACTCCATTTTCTCTAGTATCTAAAATCAATGCAGTATTCGCTTCTGCAACCATTTCAAAAGCTTCTGCATTTAAGGGATTCATACCACTATCTAACACTTTATCAAAACTTTCAGAACCTTGTTTATTCATAGCCACGTTCATACCGAAATATGCTGGAGGTGGTAACAAACCTTCTGTTACAGCTGCAATGAAAGCTTCTCTACTCGGCTGATTTAAAGCATAATTGACTTTTTTCTGATTGCCTAAAGTGTCAACAGTTTCTTTCATCATGTTTTTACCACATGCAGAACCTGCACCATGAGCTGGATAAACTGTAATATCATCTGCTAATGGAAGAATTTTATTGTATAAGCTATCATATAACAAGCCCGCCAATTCTTCTTGAGTCATGCTTGCAGCTTTTTGAGCTAAATCTGGTCTTCCAACATCTCCTAAGAAAAGAGTATCCCCACTAAACATTGAATCGATTTTTCCATTTTCATCTATCAATAAAATCGTGATACTTTCCATCGTATGACCAGGTGTATGTAAAACTTTGAATTTTACATTTCCTAATTCAAAAACCTGATTATCCTCAGCAATAATGGTTTCGAAAGATGGTTTTGCAGTGGGGCCAAAAATGATTGATGCTCCAGTTTCTTTACTTAAGTCTACGTGACCACTCACGAAATCTGCATGGAAATGCGTTTCAAAAATGTACTTTAATTTTACTCCATCTTTAGATAATCTCTCTAAGTAAGGAGCTGTTTCGCGGAGTGGGTCAATAATTGCTGCTTCCCCATTGGACGTGATGTAGTATGCTCCTTGAGCTAGACATCCTGTGTAAATTTGTTCAACTTTCATGATATATAATTTTTGCTTTTGGTCGTATTGTGGTACAAAGATGGCCTTAATGAAATCTATATACAGCTACTTTTGTTACACATCGCTGAAATTTTAAAAAATGATTTCAAAAGACTTCTTACTCTTAAGATACGGAAGATTTTTCCAAATAGGTATTCATCAAAAAGTTTAACTCTACTGAATCAAACCTTTCAAAAAGACGTTTAGCTAACTTATAGATTGCTAATGCTTATTCAATATTTAATACAAATACTAAAGAGGTATTTCTAAGTTGAGCAAAAACTTAGCTTCTCTATATTTAGAAGGAGTTAGAGTTTTATAAAGTTACTAAGAACTTGACTACCTATATCTGCACTTTTTTCTGGATGAAATTGGCAGGAATAATAATTGTCTCTTTGTAAGGAAGCCGTGAATGGATGGATATAATTGCAAGTAGCTACGGTGTCTTTACCTACTTCTACAAAATAACTGTGTACAAAATAAACATAACTATTGTCTTCAATGCCTTGATACAAATCTCCCTTCAAGTTGTAAATGCTATTCCAACCCATATGAGGCACTTTCAATCCACTACCAATAGGTAAAAACTTTTTTACTCTTTCTTCAAAAATCCCTAGACATTCTACATCACCTTCTTCTGAATGAGAGCACATTAATTGCTGGCCCAAACAAATTCCCAAAAATGGTTGATGTATACTTTTTAAAACTTTATCTAATTCTCTTTCCTTTAGATATGCCATTGCACTTTTCGCCTCACCTACTCCTGGGAAAATCACTTTGTCTGCTGATAATATTTCATCAGGTTTATCCGTCACTATCGCTTGAACTCCAAGTCTTTTCAAAGCGTCTTCGACACTCTGAATATTGCCTCCATTATATCTGACAATGACGATTTTTTGTGAATTCACTATTTAGTGTTGAGTGATGAGTGATGAATTATGATTGATGCGTTTTGTACTTCCCTAAATATGCTTGACCGTTTGGTAAAAGATTCTTATAGGATGACGATATTTTGATTTTGCATTTAATTTTTTTAGACAACAGACGACTTAACATAGACCACTTTTGAAACTAAAATAGCTTTACTAACAAAAGAATTCCACTTAAAAGTCTTGAATCCTGACTTTTGATTCTTGATTCTATTCACGTATTTTATCCACAAATTCTTTCACTGCATCCGAAATATTATCAGGATTCGCCTCTAATTGTTTGATGAATGCAGAACCGATAATAGCGCCATTCAGATATTTACTAGCAATCTCAAAAGTTTCTTTATCTCTGATTCCAAATCCCACCAAAGCAGGACGATTAAGTTTCAAATCTTGTATATGCGAGAAATATTCTTTCTGTCCAGTTTCAAAATCTACATTTCCACCTGTAATCGTATTTGTAGAAACGATATAAATAAATCCATCCGATAAGCTATCGATTTCACGGATACGTTTATCTGAAGTCTGAGGAGTCACCAAGAAAATATTGGAAAGGCCTTTAGCTTTGAACTTCGCCTGATATTCATCTTTAAATTCTTGCATCGGCAAATCGGGTAAGATAAAACCATCAATTCCACAAGCTGCAGCTTCGTCGATAAATTTATCAAAACCATATTGCAAAGGCGGATTGAGATAACCCATCAATACCAAAGGCATGCTCACTTTTTGACGAATATCTTTCAATTGCTCTAAAAGTAAATGAATCGTCATTCCATTTTCTATCGCAACATTATTACTGTGTTGAATCACCGGGCCATCTGCCGTAGGGTCAGAAAAAGGCATTCCTATTTCCACTACATCTACTCCTGACTCTTCTAAAGCCACCAAAATTTCTGGCAAACTTTCTAAATGAGGAAATCCTGCTGTGATAAATATGCTCAAGATATTTTCCTTCTTGCGCTCAAATAATTGTTGAATTCTGTTCGTCATCTTTAAAAATATCTTTGCTCTCCTGTCTTAAATATCAAATTCACGGATGTAAGTATCCAAATCTTTGTCTCCTCTTCCTGAAAGATTCACTACTATAATAGAACCTTTCGGCGCATTGAGTTCTTTCAGTTTGGATAAAGCATGAGCAGATTCTAATGCCGGAATAATTCCTTCCATTCTACTCAATTCCATCACTGCATCTAAAGCTTCTTGGTCTGTGGCATACAAGAATTCTCCTCTTTTAGATTCGAATAACCATGCGTGAATAGGCCCGATTCCTGGATAATCCAAACCTGCAGAAATTGAATGTGGCTCAACTACTTGACCATCTTCTGTCTGCATGAATAAAGTTTTACTTCCGTGCAAAACACCTGATTTTCCAAGAGCTGTCGTAGCTGCTGACATCCCAGATTGCACTCCATGACCTGCCGCTTCTACCGCTACTAGATGCACACTAGGCTCATCCAAATAATGATAAAAAGCTCCCGCAGCATTACTACCACCACCGACACAAGCCACTACATAATCAGGCAATTCTGTACCTTCTTTCTCCTTCAACTGCCATCTCATTTCCTCAGAAATTACCGCTTGAAATCTAGCTATCATATCTGGAAAAGGATGTGGACCTACTACAGAACCGATGATATAATGTGTATCACTTGGATTGCTAATCCAGTCACGCATCGCTTCGTTGGTTGCATCTTTCAGTGTACGACTTCCACTTTTTGCAGGACGCACTTCCGCACCCAACATTCGCATCCGTTTTACATTCGGAGATTGACGTTCGATATCGACTTCACCCATATAGATGATGCATTTCATATTCATCAGTGCACAAACTGTCGCTGTTGCAACACCATGCTGACCAGCACCAGTTTCTGCGATGATACGAGTCTTGCCTAAACGTTGAGCCAATAAAATCTGACCTACTGTATTATTGATTTTATGCGCACCCGTATGACAAAGGTCTTCTCTTTTCAAGTAGATTTTATAGCCATACTTTTCAGACATTCTCTTTGCAAAATACAAAGGCGTAGGCCTTCCTACATAGTCTTTGAGCAAAGCCTGAATTTCCGTTTGAAAATCCTCACTTTTGATAATATCTAAATATTTCTCGCGTAATTCTTCAATATTTTCATGGAGCATTTCGGGAATAAAAGCACCCCCATATGGTCCATAATAACCTCTTTCGTCAACTTGATAAGACATATTTTCGTTTCCTATTCTTTATAAATTTTTATTTGGAGGGCTTCCTCTACTATCGTATTCGGAAACGGGCTTTCCTTTCGTATTCCTTTCGGTGCGAAAAATACTTTTCGCTCTCTCAGGAGATACTCCACTCTATCCCTGCCCCGGAGTTGCACGTCGAGAAAAATCAGAGTTATTACTGAATATTCACCGTCGTCCAAAACCATCGCTAAGTTACTAAAATAAGATTTTAGGCACTTCACTAATTTCAAGAGATAACAAAATGTTTTTGTGGATTGTTTTAAGCAGAAAACTAAGTAGGATTGTCATCCTGAAAGGATCTCTACGAATCATAATAATAGAGCAACTAACAGTCATTCTGAACTCGTTTCAGAGTCTCTAACATAATCGATAGAGATTGCGGATCAAGCCCACAATGACCGTAATGATGAAGCAATCCGTCACTCTGAACTTGTTTCAGAGTCTAATTCATTTTATTCATCATGTTATAAAAGTATTCATTGTTCTTGTTTTTTACAATTATAGAAGGCTCTATTTAGACGGTTGGTGGTTTGTCGGATTCAGAATGACAGTTCAGGATGACCACTTGAAATAAATTCATTATGACAGTTCAGAATGACGAGATGCTTCATTGCGAGATTGTTCAGCATTCGTACAAGAAATCAAAAAAGTACAATTATTCACAAGAACTAGTCGAACTGAGATTCATAAAATCATCCAACTCACAAAAGTTAAAAATCCAAATGTAGTTATCTGCAATTGGCATTACGGATTAAATGAGTTAATAGATTGAAAAACTCTCAAACTGAAAATTAAAAGTGAAGAGTTGACTTCTAATTATTCTGTATCTCTTTCAGCTAGTGTAATATATCTAAATGTCGCCATATTCTCGATAATACTACCTTCCCCTTTTTTATTTATTTTGAAAAGAAGATTCTTAGTTGTAGTAAATAATATAACAGAAGAAAATGGATTTTTTAGATGTCCTTTTAGAATGACAAAATCTTCCTCTAATGTTAGCTCTTTTTCTGTATCTGCTACTTCTTTTAATCTATAGCGATATTTCATCATCACTAAATTGTCCTCTTTCGAATCAATCGGTCTGATAAAAATATTTTTCAACTCCGTTTTACCAATGGTTTTAGCCATGATCAACTTGGCAAAAGTTCTTTCTTGGATACTTATTTTTAACTGTTCTCATAAAAGAAGAAAAGTATCTTGATACTGCATAAACTAAAGATTGTTGTTCAATGATTTCAATGTTTCAAAAATAACGCTAATTATTCAAATCATGAATCTGGATTTAATTTCATCAGAAATAATCTTTATTTTGTCATTTAATCAAAAATGATTATTAGACAGAGCAAGCCGATTTTAGGTGAGTAAGTCATATATATTAATGAGTTGAGCATAATATAATGTATGATATGGACCGAAATACTGAATTGAAATATCTAAAGATTGTATTTCTTCAATAGCGTCCTAAACGTTTTAAAAAAAAGAGGGAGAATCTCGTATCTCAAATTAACTTTGAGTTGCACAACAAAACCTCTCCCTCTCATGACAAATATAACTTTGTTTTCTCAAATAATTTCCAAATTAGATCGCTCCAAATTCAATAAGCTTGTAAGCGAAAAGCAAACTGATAAACATTGTAAAGGATTCAATAGTTGGACACATTTGGTTTCAATGCTTTTTTGTCAATTTGCCAAAAGTCAATCAGTTCGTGATATCAGCAATGGACTTCGGTCAGCTACTGGAAACTTAAATCATTTAGGTGTAGATAGAGCTCCTTCCAAATCAACAATCAGTTATCAGAATAAAAATCGCTCTAGCGACCTTTTTAAAGATTACTATTTTCAGTTGCTCGAAAGTTTAGGACAGCATCCAAGATTTAAGCAAGTGAAGTTCAAAATAAAATCTAAAATCTTTCTTTTAGATTCTACTACTATCAGTTTGTGTTTAAGTCTATTTGATTGGGCTAAGTACAAAACAGCCAAAGGAGCTATTAAAATGCATACACTGCTTGATTTTGATGGTAATTTACCAGCTTACGTCAATATCACCAATGGTAAAACAGCTGATAATAAAGGTGCTTATGACATTCCATTGCTAAAAGGAAGTGTAATTGTTGCCGATCGATTTTATAATGATTTTTCTCTCTTAAATGTTTGGGACAGCAAGGGTGTGTTTTTTGTTATTCGACACAAAGAAAACCTCCAGTATGTATCAATACTAGAAAATGATTTACCCAAAAACCTTCATCAACATATTATGAAAGATGAATTAATTAAATTGAAAAATGAAACTTCTAAAAGTAAATATCCAAATAGATTGAGGCGGGTTTCTGTTTAGAATGAAGAAAATCAACAAGTTATAGAATTGATTACAAATCAACTGAAATGGTCACCCAATACTATAAGCGAATTATATAAGAGCAGATGGCAGGTAGAAATATTCTTCAGAGACATTAAGCAACTGCTTCTCATAAAATCCTTTATTGGAACAAGTGAAAATGCTGTAATGACACAAATATGGACAGCTTTAATCACAATACTTATCTTAAAAGCACTAAAAGCACAGTCGAAATTCAGCTGGCATCTTTCAAACCTTGTTGCATTTATTCGATTAAATCTTTTTGTCAAAATCAACCTTCAAAAATGGCTTGATCAACACTTCTCTGAGCACATAGAGCCGCCTCCTAAATCAATACAAGGGGTTCTTTTTTGAAAATCTGTATTTAACAGTCTAATATCCAATGGAATCAGACAGGAATTTTGCTTCTTAATTTATTTAGGACAGGATTGATAGTAAATTATAAAAAAGTATATTTCCCTAAAGTGCAACAAAAATTTTGGGCAAATATCATAAATACAGATATAGAGAATACTGTTAGAGATAAAACAATGCAAGAAGCCGAGGTTACTTATGAGGTAATGCAGTGTTCTGGCAATTTTTTCAGTTATTTAAAATCGATTTATTTAAAGGATTCAATGTCTCCAAATGGATATTTTTCTTGGGACATATGCTTAAATTATTATTTAGAAAATGAAAAATTGTATAAAATTTATTTCACTTTTGATAAAATAGAAATAGACAGTTTTATACACGCATCTATAAAGCAAGGAATTATAGAGGAATTTTGCTTAATGGAAAGTCAAGTAAGTGCGGAAAGCCAATCTTATTTTTTTAAAAAAGGGAAGTTATATTTTCATAATCCAATATCTTATCCAGTTTGTTGGATAGATTTAAATATGAGCTTTAGTATTGAAAATCTAAGTTTTAAAGAATAAAAAACCTTACCGGGCAAATTCTACTGATTTGTTAGAAAAACCGGTTCCTTATTAGGAATAGTTCTGTATGATATTTAGTTATATATGTTGTTTATTAAAATGTATGATAGTTATAATTTTGTTGAGTTTTGAAAATTCAAATTATTAAACGATTCTAAAAAATTCTAATTGCTAGATGATCTATATTCTTTAAATGTGATTTTTCGACTATTTCTCACATGTTTTACAATTGAAAGTTCGGTTTTTCTCAATTCTTTCAGTTCTAGCTTTTGTCATTTGAGCTTTGATGTTTGGAGTTACTTCAGAAAGATAAGCTTCATCAGGCGTTAGTCCGTTCAGAGATCCGTGAGGTCTTATGTGGTTATAATCGTGTATGCTTTCTTGCAACTTTGATTGAAGCTGATCAGCTTTACAAGACTGAAGGTAAAGGTATCTGTATTTGAGTGTCTTGTTGATAGCTTCTATAGAAGAATTAGAATAAGGAATATCTTTAGTTGTCGTACTGATGCAAGCTCTCTCCCCAGTTCCCGCACGAATCCTTTCGTGTGTTAATATAAAAAGTAAAAAGCCACTCATTTTCGAGTGGCTTTTATTTTGTTATATGTCTTTTGCAATTTTAATTATCGCAGTGATATTAAAAGTTAATTTACTTTTTCCCGATAGCTTTTAAATATCGATTCAGTTCACCAGAGACTTTAGGATATAAAATAAATAATCCAACCATATTAGGAACCATCATCGCAAAAATCATTGCATCTGAGAAGTCTAAAACATTACCCATTTTAACCGTAGCACCAACTACAATAAATACACAAAACAATATTTTATACACTAATTCTTTTTTAGCTCCTTTCCCAAATACATAAACCCAAGATTGTAGTCCATAATAAGACCAAGAAATCATCGTGCTAAAAGCAAATAATAGGACAGCTACTGTTAGTACAATAGAGAAGTACGGGATGTTATGCTCGAAAACATAACTCGTCAAACCCACTCCTGATAATTTCAAATCTGTTCCAGTAATGAGAACGGAGCCATCTGTTCCGCCAAAGTGGTAATAACCTTCTAAATGTCCAATAACAATCACTAGAGCAGTGAAAGTACAGATGACTACTGTATCAATAAAAGGTTCTAATAATGCGACCAATCCTTCACTAGCTGGGTAATTTGTTTTTACAGTAGCGTGAGCAATAGGAGAGGAACCTATTCCGGCTTCATTAGAAAAGGCTGCTCTTCTGAATCCTTGAACTAATACGCCTAAAGTACCACCTGCAACAGCTATTGGAGAGAATGCTCTTGTGACAATCGTCTCAATGGCTAATGGTATTAATTGGTAATTCAATACTAAAATTATTAATGCAGCTCCTACATAAATGATGGCCATAAAAGGAACTACTTTCTCTGTAACTTTTGCAATTCTTTTAATACCGCCAATAATAACTACTGCGACAAAAAAAGCAAGAATTACTCCAAAAATAATTTTGTAAATCCCTTCTTCTAAACCTACTGAAGATAAAAATATACTCGTAGCTTGGTTAGACTGAAACATATTTCCTCCACCGAAAGATGCTAAAATACACATCATAGCAAAAAAGAAAGCCAGTACTTTCCCGAATTTATTAGGGATGCCTTTTGAAATATAATACATCGGACCTCCGTAGACTTTACCGTCTTTATCTACGTCTCTATATTTTACGCCCAAAGTACATTCTACAAACTTGGAAGACATTCCTAGAAACCCAGCAATAATCATCCAAAATGTAGCTCCCGCTCCACCCACGACCACGGCAATCGCAACTCCTGCAATATTACCAAGACCTACAGTTGCACTTAGAGCGGTACTCAAAGCTTGGAAATGAGAAACCTCGCCTGAAGCATGTTCTTTTCTAATGGTATCAGGATTATCACCATCTACAATATTTGCTTGAGTGGAATCGGTATCGACGCTATCATATTTTCCACTGACAATTTTCGCGGATAAACCTAATAGACGAATATTAGGAAACTTAAAATATATTGTAAAAAATAAAGCGCCAAATATAAGAGGAATCAATACCCAAAAAAGACTGACTTCGTCATTGATAGGAATTTGATAAAAAATCAAATCTACAAACCAACTTGTCGCTTTCCCAAACCAATAATCTATTTGCTGATCTAAACTTTGTTCATTTTGTAGTTGAAAAATAGATTGAAGTAATAAAAGGAATAGATTCATAGAGTTGAGTTAGTTGCTTTGATTATCTCAAAGAGGATTTGGTTTTAAGAAAACAATTTTAAGCATTTTTTAATAAGAATGAGAAAATAATATTATTTAATTCTTTTCTCTAATCGCTCTACTCCATATATTTAAAAATAATCTGTTGCAGATTTATTACTTTTGATTCTCATGAAAAAGATTTTAATCATCAACGGTCCCAATTTAAACTTGTTAGGAAAGCGTGAACCAGGTGTTTATGGTAATGTTTCATTTGAAACTTACTTGGAGACTTTAAAATCTCAATATGAATCTCAGGTGGAATTGACTTACTTTCAAAGCAATGTTGAGGGAGAATTAATCAATAAAATTCATGAAACAGGCTTTGATATAGATGGTATTATAATCAATGCTGGTGCTTATACGCATACTTCAATAGCCATCGCTGATGCCATCAGAGCAGTCACTACAACTGTCGTAGAAGTACATATCAGTAATACCCATCAAAGAGATGCCTTCAGACATCATTCTTATTTGTCTGCAGCTGTGAAAGGAGTGATTTTGGGTTTTGGCTTAGATTCTTATCGCTTAGCTATCCAATCCTTTTTGCAATAGATTATTCGTCTACATTTTTCTCGAGAAATTGTCTATCTGTTAGACTCTTCATAAATGCAATGATATCTTGAATTTCTTCTTGATTCAAATTCAGTGGCTTAGGGTCTAAAGTTTGATGTGCAAGTTTTAATCCCATACCTACACCGCCACCACGATTGTAAAAGTCCATGACAGTTTCTAAATCTTTCAGAGATCCGTTATGCATATAAGGTCCTGTAAGCTCAATATTTCTAACAGTGGGTGTTTTGTGAGAAGTGATATAGATTTCATTTTGCTGAGTATGATATCTACCTGAGTCTGTTGACAATATTGGGTTAAGCGTATCCCATTTCTCTAAGACTCCGAGAACTTCAGTTTCAGATTCTCTATAAATAGGAGGTACTGTACCTGCGAATGTAGGCGTGAAATGACAAGTTCCACAATTGGCTTTGCCCATAAATAAGTTAAAGCCTCTTTTGACTTCTGCAGGAATTTCTTTAATCTCACCACGCATATAAGCGTCAAATTCACTATTGAATTTCCCTAGACTTCTGACATAAGCACCTAATGCTTTTCTAACAGTAAATTCTTTGATAGGTTTTTTACGATCTGCTGGAAATGCTTTAATAAATTCTTGAACAAGACTCGAATCTTTCATGAGCTTTAAGACGACTTCATCAATATTCGTATTGAATTCTTGTGGATTGTCAAAAACGTGAATGACTTGCTCTTCTAAAGTTCTAGATCTTACATCTGTAAATAATCTCCCTTGAAAAGCTGCATATACAATTGTTGGAGAATTTCTCTTTTGGAAAGTGCCGTCAATATTTGTAATCGAGGTAGCTAATCCATCTGCAAAAGCTAATTTTGGATCGTGACAAGATTTGCAAGACATCACATTATTATGAGATAATCTCTTGTCATTGAAAAGCTTTTTGCCAAGAGCTACAATATCAGGAGAAAGTCTTTCATTATTATTAATGCCGTAATATGATTTTTCTGAAGTAGCTATATTGTCTAAAAATTCAGGATCGTATAAGTTTTTAGCAGCTCCATTAATATGAGTGACATATCTAAAAATTCTTACCAATACCGGAGTTTCTTGTTTGATAGATTCGAAGATGTCTACAATATTCGCATGAATAGGTTGAACATGTTTTCTAGTGAAATAAAGTTTATCTATTGTTTCAAAATCTAAAAAATGCCCTAGTTTGGGTTGTAAATATTTCTGCGCTTCTTTGATTTTCTTTTGAGTAGAAATTATAGTAGAATGTATAGGTTTGTTTTTGTAAGCCTCTGCATAAAAGCCCATTACTTTATATATGGACTCCAAGCTGCTATTGATTTCTTCACCGACTTGTAAAGTAATTGGACAATCAAATCCCGGCAAGCTGAGTGCTTCTATTCTAATCAACCCATATTTTAATCCTAAAAAAACACTTGCGTCGCTGGTAGGATTGACATCTATAATATTGATAAAACGGATGAGCTCTTTATTAATAAAAAAGCATTCTTCCATGAGTTCTTTAAAATCAGGGCCGTTTTCGTCAAAAACTAATTCTTCCATGACTTGTAAGCCATGCGGGTCTTGAGCATCGATTCCTCCTCCCACAAATTCTACCCACGGAATAGGAGGTCCGTTGATGAATTTTACAAAGTCACTTTCAAAAGATTCTAAATAAAACTCTACTTTTTTGTATTGAATACGAGTTTCCTTAAAATATTTTACAACTGCTGCACTGTCTTTTGCTCTCGCTGCTTCGAATAAGTCGCTGATGAGTTCATTGGTCTTTATCAATTCCTCTGAAGCATATTTCTTTGTAATAAAAGCAGGAGAGGTGCTGTCTTCTTGGTCTTCAAAACTTGAAAAAATAATGAGAGAAAAGACAAATGCTAAGATGGAAAAGAATACTTTATTTTTCATTGACGACAAATCTATTTCTGAAAGTCTAATATAAGAAATTTTGAGATGAGTTCTAAATGAGGAATCGTTCTATTCCAAAGAATTCTTCAATTCTGAAACCTCATCAGCATTCAATACTCTATAAGAACCAAGTGCTAAATTATTCAGCTGAATATTCATGATTCTTGTACGTTTTAATTGGACGACCTTATAACCAAAATGCTCACACATTCTACGGATCTGTCTATTCAAACCTTGAACGAGAGTAATTCTAAATATATTTTTTCCTTCTTGATGAACTTTACAAGGCAATGTTTTGGTTCCTAACATTGAGATACCGTTTTTTATGCCTAAAATAAGATCGTGTTGGATGATTTTATCTACTTGTACGATATATTCTTTTTCGTGCTCGTTGCCTGCTCTCAAAACTTTATTGACGATATCGCCGTCATTGGTCAGTAAAAGCAATCCTTCAGAATCTTTATCTAATCTACCTATCGGGAATATTCTTTTGGTATACCCCATATAGCTGACCACATTGTCAGGATCATTAGAATCTGTGGTAGAAGTAATACCATTAGGCTTATTGAAAGCTATGTAAACGAATTTTTCTGCTTTGAAAAGCTGCTCGCCATCCACAGTGACAATATCTCCTTGATGAACTCTGTTTCCTCTTGAAGCGACTTCGTCATTGATTTCCACTCTTCCATCTTCAATATAAGTATCCGCTTCTCTTCTAGAACAATATCCAGAATTACTGATGTATTTATTGAGACTTATAGAGTCATCATCATGAACGACTTTTTGCTTTTTAGGATTCTTTTTTACGAAATATTTTGGCTGATCTTTGAATGCAGCGTAATTTAATTTCTTTGCAGTCTTAGGAGCTTCGTCTACTTTTTTCTCATAAGGAAGTTTGGTATCCTTCATGGGATTGTATCCAGATCTGTTGGGTCTTGCGCTAGTAGTAGAATCTGTAGTTTTTCCGTATTTTTTTTGACCTGATTTTGGAGTATCTCCTTCTTTATTATTAGAAGATTTCTTTGCTTCCCAATTAGGATCATATTTTGATTTAGTAGCTCTTGCACCCGCTGGATCAGAACTTCTACCGTATTTTTTTTGACCTGTTTTATTATTAGTATCGTCTTCTTTTTTCTCAAAAGGAGCTCTTGTGGACTTTTTAGGACCATAAGAAGGTTTGGACGAATGTGATGTGGATGATGCAGATTTACTTCCGTATTTTTTTTGGCCTGTTTTTTTGGAATGATCTGATTTTCTAGATGTACTCAAAGTAATGATTTTGTATTAAGGTATAAAGGTAAGTTAGTTTACTCAACTTCAATTTTTTTTATTTAGAGTTAACTTTTCCAATGTTTAAAACTTTAGAAAAGTTGAAGTATTCCTTGCGTTAGGGATAGTAGTGGACATCCTTTTAGTGAGGGACGAACTAAAAGATGATAACGAATAGCCCGACCCTTTAGGGTAACGCCCAATTTATTTACGGAATAGCTTCATTGTTTTAGTAAAAGCGGTCACGAGTATCACCATGATTATTCCTGCAGTCAATCCGAAAATGATATGTTTTAAAGTAAGAGATATATTGGGATATAAGTTGTGTAGATATTCAATATTATGTTCAAATATTCCGCCGGAGACTAATATCAAAGCAATCGTGCCCACTACTCCTAAAATTCTAATGATTATCGGAAGTGTTTTGACTAAAATGATTCCTATTGAATTTAACCAACCTTTATTGTGTGATTTTTTGATTAGGAAATATCCAGCGTCATCCATTCTCACTATTAACGCTACGATGCCATAGACGCCTATAGTAGCTACTATTGCTACTACAGAAACGGTGATAATTTGTATCATTAAGCTTTTGTCCAAAACTGTATAAAGTGCGATGATTACAATCTCTAACGATAAGATAAAATCTGTGGTGATAGCAGATTTAACTTTAGTTTTTTCTGCATTTTCACTTCCTTCTACGACATTTTCAGCTTCTACATGTACTTTTTTCTTAGAATGAAAAATCCACTCTACAATTTTTTCTACGCCTTCGTAAGCCAGATAAAGTCCACCAAAGATTAAAATATATTTAATTACTGCTGGAAAAAAGATATTGAGCACTATCGCAATTGGAACGATAATCAATTTATTGAGAAATGAACCTTTGGTAATCGCCCATAGAACAGGGAGTTCGCGCGAGGAAAGAAAACCTGTGGCTTTTTCGGCATTCACTGCAAGGTCGTCTCCTAAAATTCCTGCTGTTTTTTGAGTTGCAATTTTACTCGCTAAAGCTACATCATCCATGAGTGCAGCGATGTCATCTAGTATTGCAAAGATTCCTGAAGCCATTAATTTATTTTCTACAACAAAACTATAGAATAAAATAGTTCCTCGCTTGACAAAAAACTAAAAGCTCCTTTTGAAATTTTAATTTAGTTATTGTAAAAGCTAAATTTCTTCAATTTTTGCAAGACTCTCTTCTATCATGCGAATGACAGTCTGCTCAGGATTTTGAGAAAATGTACCATCAATACGATTGGCCACTAATGCGCTGATAGAAATGACTTCATGACCTAAAGCATGACCTAAACCATAAAGTCCAGAAGTTTCCATTTCTATATTAGTAATTTTTCTTTGAAGAGGAAGTTGAATGGTTAATAGTTGATGTAGTATATCCGGCTGTGTGACTTTTGCTCGAAGTATTCTTCCTTGTGGAGCATAGAATCCTGCTGCAGTATAGGTGACTCCTTTGATATAATCTCGTCCGATGGTATTCAGCAATAATTCAGAACCTGGAACAACATATCCTTTTGCATCTCCTAAATTAGGTACTTGAATATCACTAAAACGATGAGCTGGAATCTCGTAAAACCCTAATAATCCATCATATCCGATGGCATATTCACTCGCAATGATTGAATCTAAAGGAATGTCATGGTGTATAGCTCCTGAAGTGCCTAAACGAATGATTTTAAGTGAAGTAATTTTATCTTTTACAGTACGTGTCTCAAAGTCGATATTGAATAAAGCATCTAATTCATTGAAAACGATATCAATATTATCTGTTCCCATTCCTGTAGAAACCACGGATACATTTTGATTTCCTATTCTACCTGTATGTGTGACTAATTCTCTTCTATTAACTTTTAAAAATATTTCATCAAAATATTTAGAAACCATCGGTACTCTATCAGGATCACCTACGGTAATAATGATAGGGGATAATTCATCTGGTTTTACTCCTAAATGATAAACGCTACCATCTGGATTTAAAATTAATTCTGAAGAGTCTATAATATCCATGATTCTTATTTTTTTTACTAATATAATTACAAATTAATCTTCTTCGTCTGTAAAGAAATCAATTAATGCACCGAAATAATCTCTATCCCAACCTGAAACGATATCACTATATGCATCGTCAGGAATATTGGTATGATTCAATTCTACGGAAGTCCCTTTATTATGAGGGAATAATTTTATAGTAACAATAGAAGGGTCTTCAAGTTCTCCAAAATACCATTCTTGAACAATCTTTTGATTTTCTTCAAATTCTAGATTCATTCCACAGATAGCACCGCCAAATATTTCAAATTCAGTTCCAGGTTCATCGTTCATCACAGCTTCTTCTGCTGTCCATAATTGGATAGTGATTTCTTTGGTTAAAGCTTTATATACGATTGATGGCTCTTCCGGGAGGATATAATATTTTTTGTAAGACTTCATTTTAACAGAGATTTCTATTTCCTGTGAATATACATTTTATTGTAGTCGGCAGGTATGATAAAGCTAGCAGGAAAAACCTTGAAAAATGTTTGTTCGAATTTCTCGTTGTCCGCTTTGTTGTAATCTTTATAGTTTAATCTGCTATAAATCAATATGCCGTTGTGATTTAAAATAGGAGAGAGCAAAGATAAATATTCAGAAGTGGCAACACTTTCAGGGGTCTCCATATCGATGAAAATATCAGATATAATCAAATCAAACTTTTGAGCCTTTTGGTTTTTTTTCAACCATTGTATTGCATCTATTGTGTGAAAAGTAGTTTTGAGTTTTTTAGAAATATTAGGCCAATATTTTTGTGCTAATTGAATCACTTTCGGGTCGATATCGATAGCAACTATAGATTCGATACTTTTTTGCTGGTCTAATAATCTGACGACACTTCCCAAACCTACTCCAAGAATTAAAACATTTTTGATATCGTAATCTTTGATTTGGAGTTTTTGAAAAGCGATCTTATAGGAAGTGTAGTGCTTTCCAAATGAATAAATTGCATGAGTCGTAGATAATTTCCATTCACCTTGATGTAGAGAAACTTCTAAATTACCACTGTATTCGCTATGAGTTTTTTCTATAGGAATTTCATAGAAATAACTTAGAAGTTTTTTAAATCTACTGACTTTCAATTTATTTGGGATTGTAATATTTTAAAGCTTCTGGTAAAAATTCTTTGATTTGTTTGATTCTAGTATCATCAGAAGGGTGAGTACTTAAAAATTCAGGCTGTGAACCTTGGCTTCCTGCTGACATTCTTTGCCAAAATGAAATGGCTTCTTCAGGATTGTAACCTGCCATAGCCATAAAGATAAGTCCTAATTTGTCAGCTTCAGATTCATGTAATCTTGAAAAAGGTAATACACCTAATAAATTAGATCCAGCACCATAAGCCGTCATGAATAAACCTTTAGCCAAATCAGATTTTTGTGAAACTGCTTGACTTAAAACTGCTCCACCAAATTCTTGTAAAAGTCCTTGGCTCATTCTTTCACTACCATGTTTTGCTACTGCGTGTGCAATCTCATGACCCATGACTACTGCAAGCCCTGTTTCGTTTTTTGCTACAGACATTATACCTGTGTAAACGACTACTTTCCCGCCAGGCATACACCAAGCATTTACAGTTTTGTCATTGACGACATTAAATTCCCACTTGAAATCTTTAATTGCAGATTCCATTTTATTAGCTTTCATATATTCTGTGACAGCTTGAGCGATATTAGCTCCGATTTTCTTGACCATGACGACTTCAGGTCCTGAGGTCATCACTTTGTTTTTATTCTCTGTCAAAAACTCATTATAACTTGTCAGACTCATCGTATTCATTTCTGAATCTGATACTAAATTGATTTGTTTTCTACCTGTTACTGGCACTTTAGAGCATGCATATACAGCACTCATAATTAAAATTGCTACTAAAAACTTTTTCATCTAAACTTATTTATTTACTTATTTAAAATTTGTTCTTTATACTCTTCCATCCTTAAAATAAAATTGTCTTTTAATGCTGGACTAGCTGGGATAATCTTATATACGACTTCTTTACCCGATTTGATACTTCTTTTATCTTCTTTTATGGAAGAAAGTGAAGAGTTGAGGCTGTTATCAGAACTTACTACTGATAATTCTCCATTGATATATCTCATGAAAATCCAATCTCCGCTACTTGTCGTCAAGTATAAATTGATAAAATCTTGAGTGTTTCTTGGACCAATTTCGATATAGCCTTTGATTTTTTGTGTAAAGGCTTTTCCTGCAAAAACCAACATACTCAATTGGTCTACACTTTTAAAAGTACCATCCATTCTATCAAATGACATTTTCATATCACTGAATACCATATTGTATGGGAAAGATTGAGGTAAATTTAAAATTGCAGAACTCACCATATCTTGCTCTACGATACTAGCAGTGCCTGGATCTTTAATCAATCTTGTAACTGCAAAACTTAAATTATTGTTTTTGATTAGATTCAAATAGACCGCATTAGTATTAAAATCAGTCATAAATCTCGTGAAAAGATTGGCTATATCTGGAGTTAAATAAGCATCTAATGCTAAGGTTCCATTGATAGTAAAAGGTGAATTGTCGGATGAAGAATAAGTGGCTTTTCCGTAAATATCTAATAGAACAGGTTCAATATTTTTAGCTAAATTAAAATTACCTACTACTTCAATGTTTTCATTGACCTCATTGAATTTCATCAATGGTTTGAAATAAGTTGGCTTTTTAAGCGCATCTAAATTTCCAAAAGAGATTTCGTCATTGACTTCATCAGATTTCATAAATCCACTTGCTGCATATATTGGTCGGTCTGTGGAGGTCAATTTAGATTGTATAATTCTCGGATAAATCATGAATTCATTCAGGTCTAACATTAATCCGGTGTAAATATCTTGACCTAATTCGTTTTTCATGGAATCTATCTGAATAGAAGATTTCTCTAAATCTAGACTCTGTTTGACTTTAAACCATTCCATATTTGGGATAGACTTGAACAAAGGTTGTGCAAAACCATCCAGTTGGATTTCATTACTTAATGAACTAATTGATACTGAACCTTTGTACAATAAATTATCAGATAAGTGGAAAGATTCCGACTCTTCTATATTTCCTTTGGCTATGGTGTAATAAGTCGTTATTGGATTTTTCTCTTTTTTGCTTTTCTCTTCCTCTACTTCTACAGTTTTGAAATATTCTAATTGTGCTTTTTTAGTATTATTTCCTGTCTGAATAGGGAAAACTCCATCACCTTTGACGTGGTTTTTATCAATAATTTCTACCGTAGCTGGTGTAATGGTATGAAATGAACTGTCAGCATTCATGACTAGAGTAGCGCTGTCGAGTGTGTTGATTTCGCCGCCTTCAGCAATAGTTAATTCTCCTTTATTGGGAATAATTTTAGAATCTGCTACCAATATTTGTGAGATTCCAAATAATTTAAGATTTCTATTCGGTAATTCAAAAATGGAATGTGTAGCACTTAACTGAATGTCTTTCAGTTTATTGTCTACAAAAGTGTAATGCTTGCCTTTAGAATTATCTTCATTGACTGCAATCGTTTTGTTTTTAATGTTCCAAATGAAATCACTGTTGTTAGTAGTCAAATAGTTAAAGTTGTACTTCGCTGTAGAATCTTTAGGAATTTGAATTTTTGCTTCTAATTTTTCAAAATCTATCTGAATGTCAGCAGTGCTCGAAGTGAATACTTTGTATGCATTATCTACAACAGCAAGAGCAAACTGATTAATTTCAGCATGTTGTGGTTTTAGAATAATAGAATCAGATTTGATTTCCGTTTCTCCGATTGTAATTTTCCCTGCGCCTTTTAGCTGATTATTGGTGATTTGAAAATTCCCGTTGATGATGGCATTCTTGTTATAAAAAGAAACTTCAGTTTCTGCCTTTGGTTGAATGTGAATACTATCATTGATTGGGTTCCAGTTCATTACAGACTCAGCGCCAGAAAGGATAGGAGCAATCATGTCTTTAGCCTCTATAGCTTCCCAGTTAGTAAGATTAGCATGAATAGAATCTGGTAGGATTAATGTAGAATCTGTATAAAAATTGAGATTTTCTTTTGAAATTTTTCCTTTGAAAGTCAATCCATCATTGTCTAGCAAAAGATGTCCAAATACAGTTCCTTTTCCTTTAAATACTTCTAAACCATTAGGGTCTATCTCAATATCCAATCCTAGCGTTCTGTCTTTTGTAATGAGTAGATTGGTTTCTAGGTCTTTAAAAATTCCTCCAGATTGCAATAAGCCTTTGAACTTCATGTTTTCTGTATCGATATTAGCGAGTTGCTCTAATTTGAATGGATAGATTTTAAATTTAAAATCATCAGTAGGATATCTATCGCCATATTTACTTTTGTCGAATGAAACTATTGAGGTGTCATTGCAATCAAAGTATGGGAAAACGGTATATTTAGTAGACTTATTTCTGTGCTCAGGGTCTGAGATATAGATTTTTCCACTGATTTTTTCAATTGGAGTATTGATTTCTGTAAAATATTGGTTGCCTCTGCTATCAGTTTGTTCAAGTGGAACCATAATCAACATAGAGTCAATTTTTTTCAAGTTGAAAAGGTTTTCATCATATTTGAATTCAATACTATCTGAGTAATAATTAAATTTTCCTACAGATAATCTTCCCTTGTAAACAATACCTCTGTTTTTAGAAATGTATATCGTGTCAGAACTAGGATTAATCGTAATATTAGATTTGTTGGAAATTTTAGTATCTCCAGCTCCATAGATTTCAAATTTCTTTTGGTCTATTAGGAGTTTGCCTACTTTTCCTTGTGTAATTGAAGCGAGTCTGATATTATCGTAATTGGTATTTTCTTCATCTTCTCTGATTTTAGCATGGAGAAATAGCTTGTCGTAAACATCTATCATGCTGGTTTCTCTATCATAGTACATGTAACCATCTTCCATCAATTTAAAAACCAATGGCTCAATAGCTTTGTAGCCACTTTTATTCCATACACGTGCGACTTCATCTATACTCAATCTGTCATAACCTACGCTTTCACAATAGGTCGCCAAGTTGCCAATAGGGTCCATGCCGATAGATTGCTGATATTTTACATCTACTCCAGGCACATAATACTCGAAAGATTCAAAGTAGGCAGGAAGTTTAGCGTTGACTGCTGTGGAGTTAATATCCGCATAGTTGCTATCAATATTCCACTCAAACTGGTCTACGTAAACAATCATTTTAAAGAATGGCGCCACGAATGGAATTCTAGCATCATTCGTATTTTCTCTAGTGACTTTTAAGTTTTTGGTGGCTACATTATAACTTAAAGTAGAAGAAGGATGAAAAATAGAAGTAGAATCTAAAAAAGCGAAGTTGACTTTTGCTTTTGTGCCTTCGATTTGCTTAAAATCATTGATAAAATATTTACTCGCTTCTGCTTCAATGATTTTCTCTTTCTTTTTGTCGAATATAGTCAGCTTAGCAGGTTCTGCTCTTCCTGTGGCTGTAGTGAATAATTTAATACCTTCCAATATAATCCCACTTTCTAATAACACATTATCAGAAATCTTCAGAGCGACCTTATCAAAAGAAGCAAATTGAGGATAATTACTTGCTACGGATTTAGAAGTAAAGAGCTTATCTTCAAATTTTCCTTTTATGGGTGCTTTGACATACGGTTTGAAAGTAAATTCTACAGTATCTATTACAATTTCAGCTTTGGACAAATCCATTTGGTAATCTTTGAAATCCACAAAGACATCATCGCTATTATATCCTACTCTTCTCCAAGAGATATTTCCAGATTTCCCATTCCACTGATTGGTCATTGGATTGAATTTTCCAGAAGTGTTTTTAATAATAATAGAATCGCTAGAAGTTTCTCCAGTCAAGTCCATTTTTTCAAATACATAAATAGGAGAGCCCTCCTCCATTTTTATTGTATAGAATTGAGTGGTGTACCAGGCTTTTACTCTATCACTATAAATCGCTTTTTTAGAATAATGAGTGGTTAGATACTCCATATACTGATAGAATTGTTTAACTCCATCGGGACCTTCTTTTTCTAAAAATTGTAATAGTATTTTATGATTTTGAGAAATGATGGCTGCATCTAGATTAGATTGCTCACCTATAGTTTTTAGGTAAATAGCGTAATCATTGAACCTAGGCCAAAGTGGAACTTTCTTTAGCAACATCACATTGGCAGTAGCTTTAATTTGAGCAAGGTCTTCAGAAGAAGCTTTAGAAGTCAAATTAGCTTTTAACCAAGCAGCAGATTCTTTTGCTTCAGGTCTATTATTAGAAGAAAGATAAGTAGTGAAGGTATTAATAAATCCAGCATCATCTTCAGCAAATGATTTAGGTATTTGAGCATAAATATTTGAATATAAAATAGTTATGGTGAAAGTAATGATGGATAAAATATACTTCATAGATTTTTATATTTTCTTTAATAATATACAAGACCAGTTTTCTGATTCTGTAATATATTGTGCGATTAAATTATTTTCTAAAGCCTTATCTAATAAATCTTTATTGTCTTGTGGAAGAAATCCACTAATAATCAATTGTCCTTCAGGAGCTAATCTTTTAGACAATTCTGGCATGAATTCTAATAAATAGTTTCTTTGGATATTCGCTAGAATCAAATCGAAATCAAATACTTGGATGTCTTCTATTCCTCCTAAATGAACTTCTGTGTTCACATTATTCAGTTCGTTGTTCTCTACATGGTTTTCAAAGCACCAAGGGTCATTATCTACGGCTATGACTTCTGTAGCATCCATTTTAGCAGCAACTATTGCTAAGATGCCTGTACCACTGCCGCAATCAAATACCTTTTTGTTTTGAACTTCGACTTTCTCCATGAGTTCTATCACTTGTCGAGTCGTAGCGTGATGCCCTGTGCCAAATGACATTTTTGGATTGATGACGATATCATATTGGACATTCGGGAAGGGAGGGTGGAAGGAAGCTCTTATGCCTGCTAGCTGGCCGATTAAGACGGGTTGGAAGTTCTTTTCCCAATCTTCATTCCAGTTCTTTTCTTCTAGAATTTCCTTTGAGAAGTCTACAGAATAGTCTTCTACGATACCTTTAAGATAAACTTCAAATTCTTCTACATAAGCCTCTGAAATATAAACTTTAATGAAGCTTTCTGTTTCTTCTATTCCTTCGATATCTAACCATCCAAAGAGCTCTGAAAACCCCTCAGAATTGAGTGATTCTGGTATTGAAATTTGATAAATCCAAGTATTTTTTGACATGTTTATTTTATATCGATAGAATAATTTGTTCGAACTCTTTTGCTACTAATGATGCTCCGCCTATTAGTCCTCCATCTACATCAGCTTGAGAAAACAATTCGGCTGCGTTTGTAGCATTACAGCTGCCTCCATATAGTATCGAGGTGCTTTGTGCGATATTTGTGCCAAATTGATTTTCTATCATTTTTCTGATTTGGAAGTGAGCATCTTGAGCTTGCTCAGCGCTTGCTGTTTTTCCAGTTCCTATCGCCCATATAGGTTCGTATGCAATGACGATTTGAGAGAAGTCTTGAGGAGATAATTTGAAAATTGAATTCTCAAGTTGAGCTTCAATGTATTCAATATAAGTATCAGACTCTCTTTCATTTAAGGGTTCTCCACAACAATAAATCGGAGTCATACTATTCGATAAAACTTGTTGTGTTTTTTGTAATACAATTTCATCTGTATCTCCATAATAAGCTCTTCTTTCACTATGTCCCACGATGACATGAGTAACACCTAATGACTTTAATTGTACAGCAGATACTTCACCAGTGAATGCGCCGGAACTTTCTTGATGGCAATTTTGAGCGGAGATATATAAGTTTGGATTGGAAAGTAAATAACACAGTTCGCTCAGATATACAGCAGAGGCTGCTATGATGACTTCCGTTCCTTCGGATAAGTTTTTAACTACATTACTTTCAGATAAATGATGAAATAACTCTAAAGCTTCTTGATGAGTTTTGTTCATCTTCCAATTTGCTGCTACAATTTTCTTTCTCATATTCTTTAGTTTTTTCTAAAAATTGAACTGTCTTCATATACCTGCCAAAGAATTTGTCTGTCGATATCAGTCAAGCTGATTTGTCTTCTCTCCATCACTTTTTGTGCAGTTTCTAATGCTTTTTCAAATTCGTAAGGTACTAAACCATCGCTACCTCCCCAAGAAAATGAGGGAATGAATTTTGGAGGGAAATCTCCACCATATATATTTGCAGAAACTCCTACTACGGTGCCTGTATTAAACATGGTATTGATTCCACATTTAGAATGGTCGCCCATCATTAAACCACAAAATTGTAATCCTGTATTGATTTCTTTGCCTTCTGGATAGGACCAAGATTTTACGGAGCTGTAATTATTTTTGAGATTAGAGTTGTTGGTATCTGCGCCTAAGTTGCAAAATTCTCCTAAAACAGAATTTCCTAAATACCCTTCATGACCTTTATTGCTAAAACCAAAGATGACAGAATTGCCTATTTCGCCACCGACTTTACTGTGTGGCCCAATTGTAGTGTCGCCATAAATTTTAGCACCCATTTTTACGCTCGAATACTCGCAAATAGCGGTATTTCCTTTGATTATTGCGCCTTCCATCACTTCGCTGTTTTTGCCTAAGTAAATAGGTCCTTTGTCGGCATTAAGCATTGACCATAAAGCTTGAGCTCCTTCCTCCACATAAATATTTTCTGGATGACGTACTTTATTATCTTTTTCCAGAAGGTGTCCATTAGGTTCCAATTTCATGATTTTGACATCAGATTGAATTTGAGCACCATTATGCGTGAAGATATCCCAAGGATGGGTAATTGAAGTGCAAGGAGGAGTGTATTGAATTTTTGGAGTCGTCTTGCTCAGAATATATAAGTGATTCAAAGTGGAGACATGATGATCGGGATATAAGGCAATGATTTTTCCGCTTTGATCAACAAGGCTGTGACCTTCAGGTAATGCTAAGATGTTTTCTATGATAGCAATATCAGGTAGTACTGCCGCATTAATAAAAATCATATTAGACTGCGCAGTAAAAGGATATTTAAGTTGTAAATTTTGATGAGAGAAAACAGAGCATTTTTCACCAAGATATAAATCCCATTTCTCATGGATTTTTAAAATACCGATACGAATATCAGAAATAGCACGAGTGTAAGTAAAGGGAAGGAGAGAAGATCGCTCTTCTCCATCGAATAAAACAAACTGATTTTTTGCCATATAGCAAAAATAAAAAAGTCCCGAAGCATTTCGAGACTTTTGAACTTTATAATCTTAAAAGTAAGATTATTATTTTCTGTTGTATTTTTTGTTGAATTTGTCAATTCTACCTGCAGTATCCAAGACTTTCACTTTTCCAGTAAAGAACGGGTGTGATTCGTGAGATACGTCTAGTTTTACCAAAGGGTACTCGTTACCATCTTCATAAACAATAGTGTCTGTTGTGTTAGCACATGATTTGCCTAAGAACAAATAGTCACATGAATAGTCTTTAAATACAACTACTCTATAATTTTCAGGGTGAATTCCTTTTCTCATTTCAAACTTATTTCAGAGTGCAAAGATAAAACATTATTCACGAATTCCAAAAATGTCTTTGTGAAATAATTGTATCCAATACTATAATTATGCACATTTCACATTTTCTGTTGAATAGTATTGCTTTTAATGGGTTTGGTGCTCTGTCAATTTATTACTCTTTATCCAATTCTTGTCTCAAAAAAACTGAAATTTTATGAATTGCAGTTCTTCCTTCACTCAAAAAGATATAAAATGCTTGCCATACATGAAACATTTTGGGGTAATTGTCTAAATAAGAAATTCCGCCTTCTTTCAGAATCTTTTCGTGCATTCTAATGGCATCGTCAACGATAGTATCATTAGATCCTGCCTGGAAATAGATAGGAGGCAATCCTATAGTTGAGCCATATAGAGGTGAAACATAGGGTTGAAGAGGATTTTCTCCATTAAGATAAACATCTCTGAGAGCTTCGATTTTCTTTCTATTTAGATAAGGATCAAATTTTTCATTTTTATTTACAGATTCCCCTGTGATGGCTAAGTCTGTCCAAGGACAAAGTAAAGCTGCTGCTTTAGGAAGGTCTATTTGATGATCTCTTAAATAGTACAGTAATGCGAGCGCTAAGCCACCACCAGCAGAATCTCCAGCTATTACAATGTTTTTCGGAGTATAGCCTTCATTCATCAAGTATAAATAAGCTTTATGTGCATCTTCCAAGGCAGCAGGATATGGGTTTTCGGGTGACTTTCTATAATTGATTACAAAACCTTTAAAACCACCTTTTTTGCATATTCTGCTGACCATTGGTCGATGAGTGCGATGTGAACCAGAAGAATATCCTCCACCATGTAGATATAATAAGACTTTGTTGCAAGCATTTTTAGGTAAAATCCATTCTGCTTCAAAGGTATCTAGCGATACTACCTGATGTTGAATATTGAAATAGAAGTTTGGAAGAATCTTTGCAGCACTTTCCAAAGCTTTTCTATTTTCTTCAATTGTAGCATTCTCTTTAGAGAAAAGTCTTCTGAGTTGCACTACAAATTCTACTGGAAACATCTTTTTTGGATTAAATTTTAGCTTTCGATACCTAAGTCAATCAAGTTGCCATCTCTATCTGTATAAATTGCCATTACATAATCTGTATAATCTCTACCTATAGTGAAGTCAAATACTGCAAATTCGTCGTCATCTTCAGGGAAAACTGCAATTCGGTTGAGTTTTAATTTCCCAACTAAGTCATCATTCTGATCGACGTCAGGCGTATGTTTCCCAAGAATATTAATAATTTCTTCCGGCTCTAGATTATCTATATGGTGCTGAATATATCCATAAGTTTCTCCTTCGGATTCGTAATCATCCAAAAGATATTTATAGACTCTGCGTATGGTATCCTCAATTGCTTTTAAGAAAACATCAGCTTTTTCAATAATTTCTGGGGTAACCGTGTCATTTTCAAAAATGTTAAGGTTAAGCGCAATGTTACTTTCTTCAAATTTTAAATTAGATATGTACTCGCTTTTTACTTGATCGAGATCAATGTCTCCAAAGAATGATAATTTTTGTTGGTTCATGATATCTTATTTAAAAGGGTTTGAAATATTATTTGTTGTCTAAAGATGGAAATTTTAAATCCATTTTCTCTAGAGTCTCGCAGACAATTTTTGCTACAAGATATTCTTTATATTTTTTATTGTCACAAGGTATGATATGCCATGGAATTTGATTGCATTCATTGAGCACATCTTCATAGCATTGCATATACTCCTCCCAGTATTTGCGCTCTTCAAAATCGTTTTGATTGTGCTTCCAATACTTTTCTGGATTGACTGTTCGCTCTTCTAGTTTTATTAATTGAGCTTCCGGAGAAATATGTAAGAAAAACTTGATGACTATCGTATCGCTATCTGTCAATAGTTGCTCAAAGTCATTAATGTGCTGAAATCTTTTATGGGCAGTTTCTTCATCGATCCAATGGTGTACTCTTTGAATCAAAACGTCCTCATAATGAGATCTATTGAAAACTTGAGTCATCCCTTTGGCAGGGACTACTTGATGTATTCGCCACAAAAAATCGTGTGACATCTCTAAATCCGTAGGTTTTTTAAATGCATGCACATTCATTCCTATTGGATTCATGACAGCGAGTACTTTTCTGACCGTACTATCTTTACCTGCAGCATCCATGCCTTGAAGGATGATGAGTAAGCTTTTCTTTTTAGCGGCCATTAAAATATTCTGCAAACGTTCTATCTCTTCTAGATAGATTTTCTTTTGTTTTTTGCCTTCCTTTTCATCCCAATCTTCAGGAGGTGTAGTAGAAAGCGATTTAATATTTATGGCCATACTTCAAGTTTTATTTTTTAAACATCGATTTTAAAGCACCTAGTAATCCTCTTGAGACTTCTCTACTTACAGTATTGGTAAGTTGTCTTTTAACATTCTTCATCAGCACATTTTCAATAGAATTAGCTTTATTTCTTGCCATTTCTCTTTCTAATTTTGCTCTTTCTCTAGCATTTTTTGCAGCTTCTCTTTCTTCTTCTTTTTGTAATTTGTCTTGCAATTTAGCATCTTCAATGTCTTGCTTTGCTTGAGCTTTCAATGCTTCTTCCTCTTCTCTTATCTCTGCGGCAGCCTCGATTTTTTTACTCAATATATCATAAGCACTGTCTCTGTTAGAGGTCTGATTGTATTTATGATATAATACTGAGTTGTTGAGGATTAATTTTTTCTCTTCATCATTCAAGATGTCCATTCTAGATTCTGGAGAAACCATCAGTGTATGTACCAAAGGAGTTGGAATTCCTTTTTCGTTCAAAGCAGTGACAAAAGCTTCTCCGATACCCATTTTGGTTAGAGTTTCATCGATTTTATAAAATTCAGATAATGGATAGTTTTCAGCAACCATTTTGATATCTTTTCTATCTTTTGCGGTAAATGCTCTTAGTGCGTGCTGAACTTTTAATCCTAATTGACCTAAAACTCCACTAGGGATATCTGATGGACTTTGTGTACAGAAGAAAACACCTACACCTTTCGATCTAATTAATTTGACTACTTGCTCTAATCGACTAACTAGTGCGCCAGAAGCTTCACTAAATACTAAATGCGCTTCGTCAATAAAGATGACTAATTCAGGCTGTTCGGCATCTCCTTTTTCTGGAAAAGTTTCATATACTTCTGAGAGTAATTGTAACATAAAAGTAGAGAACAATTTAGGCTTATTCTGAATATCATCTAATCTAATGACGTGAATATAACCACGACCGTGGATGTCTTTTCTTAATAGGTCATTGACTTCAAAAGATGGTTCACCAAAGAATAAATCTGCACCTTGACTTTCTAATTCTATAATTTTTCTCTGAATGGTCCCTATTGTTGCAGGACTGACTTTCCCGTATTCTGCTTCTAAAGTTTTCTTGCCATCGTCCATGATGTACATCAAAACCTTCTTTAAATCATTCAGATCTAAAAGAGGTAACCCGTGATCATCACAAAACTTAAATACCAATGATAATACACTTTGTTGAGTATCGTTGAGCGATAATATTTTTGATAATAGTATAGGTCCAAATTCTGTGACAGTAGCGCGTAATCGCACGCCGTCTTGGTCTGAAAGAGACATTAATTCTACAGGAAAATTTGTAGGCTCCCATGTGTCGCCAGCCATTTTAGTTCTTTCTTCTACTATATGATTTAATTTTCCGGGCATGGCTAATCCGCTCAAGTCCCCTTTGATATCCATCAACAACACACTAACTCCGTGTTTAGATATGCTTTCTACAATTTTTTGTAAAGATTTTGTTTTACCAGTACCTGTAGCTCCAGCGATTAATCCATGTCTGTTTAAGGTTTTTAAAGGTACTCTTACAGTTAGCCCTTCCTGAGCTACACCGTCAATCATTCCTGAACCGACAATAATACTTTTGCCTTTAAATTGATATCCGTTTTCAATCTCTTCTCTAAATTTTTGCATCTCTAACTTTATAATATTATATGTTTATAGAATCCAACTTTGGACGTTTTGTAAATCTAACAGATTCTAATTAAAAGGGTAATTGAATCAAAATAAATATTGACACATTTTATTGAAGAAAGCCGAAATGTAGTATCAGAAGAAAATCAAACTTCATGTTATGGTAAATATTTGTTCATCGAATGAGCTAATCTTTCCAAGCTTGTATGTGTTACTTCTCTAAATACATTATTATGAAAAGATTTTTTCAATTAATCACAGTTGCATTTTTAGTAGGCTCGTTTTCTTTCTCGACAGTCATTGCACAAAATAAAAAACAAAGTACTAAACAGTACAACTACTATATGATGAACTCTAATAGTATTGCTGAGCAAAGAACTAATATGTTGTCTGCAAAAGTCAATTTGAGTGAAGGTCAAAAAGCTCAAGTAATGGAAGTGGAAATCAAATTAGCTGAGGAGCAAGAATATATCCAAAACATCTATAAAAGAAATGGTGACCGTGATGAAATGAAAGCGAATACAATTAAAGCGATTCAAATTCATGATGCAGAAATTCAAAAAATATTGACTCTAGAACAAAAAAATCAATTGTCAGGGGTAGCTATTCCTGAGTAATTATAAATTTCAGTTTAGAGTTGATGCTACATTTTATAAATAGTTAGATATCAATCCTCCACATGTTAATATTTACGAATTTTACTGATTTGTAAATATTAGCTTTTAATTTTGTGACCATATGAGTAAAATAAAATACAAAATCGACAAAGAAGCAGAGGAGTTTCTAAGTACATATCTCAATAATGCATCTCCTACAGGTTATGAAGAAAGCGGTCAGAGAATTTGGTTGGACTATTTAAAGCCATACGTAGATACTTATCAAATAGATAACTATGGAACAGCTACTGCGATTATCAATCCTGATGCTGAATATAAAGTAGTGATAGAAGCTCATGCGGATGAGATTTCTTGGTATGTAAGTTTTATTACAGATACAGGTTTTATTCATGTCATCCGAAATGGTGGAAGTGACCACATGATTGCTCCTTCAATGAGAGTAAATATTCATACTGATAATGGTTTTGTAGATGGAGTATTTGGTTTTCCTGCTATTCACTTAAGGAAAGAAAAGGAGCATGCACCAAAAATTTCTAATATTACAATTGACGTTGGTGCTGTCACAAAAGATGAAGTGGAAAAAATGGGCATTCACGTAGGTTGCGTGGTGACTTTTAAAGATGGTTTTTTCACATTAAATGATAAATATTACGCAGGAAGAGCTTTAGATAATAGAATGGGCGGTTTTATGATTGCTGAAGTGGCTCGCTTACTTAAATCTAATAAAGACAAATTGCCATTCGGATTATATATTGTCAATGCTGTACAAGAGGAAGTAGGTTTGAGAGGAGCACAGATGGCTGTAGAATCTATTAAGCCTAACATGGCAATTATTACAGATGTATGTCATGATACTTCTACACCTATGATTGATTCTAAAGAGTCAGGTGATACCAAATGCCATAAAGGTCCAGTAATTACTTATGCTCCGGCAGTTCAAAATAATGTAAGAAAATTAATTATTGCAGCAGCACAAAAACACGAAATCCCATTCCAAAGAGATGCTTCTTCAAGAGTGACAGGAACAGATACTGATGCTTTCGCTTATGGAAATGGTGGTGTACCTTCTGCATTAATTTCTTTGCCATTGAGATATATGCATACTACTGTAGAAATGGTTTCTAAGGTAGATGTTGCAGATACTATCAAGTTGATTTATGGAACATTACTTTCTATTGACCCTAAGAAATCATTGAAATATATAGGCTAATTAAGTTCTAATTATAAAAGTTTAAGACTGTAATGAGCAATTGTTACAGTCTTTTTTATTTTAAGTCGCTAAAGTCTTTCTCATTAGAATCTTCTGATTCGTCTTCTCCTTTGAGTTCGTGAGTTTTCTTGTCGTACTTGTCTTTTAATTCATCTAAAACCGACCCTTCCCACATTTTAATACCAATAATATAAGCTGTTCGTCCAATCATGTGACCGCCTACGGGTGCAGTGATGATGATGAAAAATATAATAGAAAATACTTTTGTAGTCACCTGAAATTCTAAGAAAAATAGTGCAGCCGCCATTAGTATTAACCCAACTCCGAAAGTAGCAGCTTTGATAGTGACCGAAAGGCGCAAATAAAAATCGGGCATTCTCACAATGCCATAAGCTGCAATAAGAATAAATATAGAGCCTAAAGTGCTCAAAATCATTATGATAATATCACTCATCCGAATTTCTTTTTTCTAAGTAAAATGAAAAAGCAACAGTTCCCAAGAATGCAATTAATGCCAAAATCATTGCAACATCTAAAAAGTTAGAGTTTTTAGAAATCATACTAAATACACCAATAATACCTACGCCAATAGTAATCATTAAATCCAAAGCAACTACCTTATCAACAATAGCGGGGCCTTTGATGAATCTTATCAAAACTAAGATGACTGCCACACATATAATGGGCATGATGATATAAATTAAATAAGACTCTAAACTCATCGCAATATTTCTAATAATTTCTTTTCAGTATTCTTTTTCAAATCTTCAATAAACTTCTCTTTATTTTTTAAATACATCACATGGATATAAATAACCTTTCTGTCATCGCTCAAGTCTAATACCATTGTACCTGGTGTAAGTGCAATAATATTACTCAACATAGTGATTTCAAAATCAGTAGTTGCAGAGAGAGGGTAAGCTATAATACCGGGTTCGGTATATAATTTTGGAGTGATTAAGTCAAAGGCTACTTCCAAATTTGCCTTGAGCATATCGTATAGAAATCTGATAAAAAAGAGTATAATTTTGGGCACTCTCATGAAATACTCCGTATTGCTACCTAGTCTTTCTATCATCCATAGAATGAAAAATCCCAGTAAGTATCCAAATATGAAATTGCTATAATTGAGGTGACCTGACAGCGCCACCCAGACAAAGGATAATAATATATTGAGTAGAAAATGTTTTACCATAATAGATTAATTTTTGCCCAATACGGATTCAATATAAATATCTGGATGCAGTAACTCATAAGCGACTTTATCCGTGACTTTGATGATAGCTCCTGCATTCAAACCTATATATAAGGTAATACTTGCTAGCAGTAAAACGGGGAATACTAAAGAGATTTTTTCATATAATTTAAGTGGCGCGAATTTATCGATTTCTGTAGGATTGGGTTTCGGTAAGTCTTTCCAAAACACTTCCGACCAAAGTTTAGAAATAATGATTAAGGTAACAAAACTTGAAAAAAGAATCACAGCAAGTAAGACAAACCTTCCTTCATGTATAGATTCTGTAATGAATGGAATTTTTGCCCAAAAACCCGATAATGGAGGAATACCTATAAGTGAAAACAGAATTATAGCCATTACAAAAGATAATTTGGGATAATCCTTATACAATCCTCCCAATCTTCTCATATCTGTACTTGCTCTTATTTTATAGATAATTCCCGTCATCATAAACAGATTGCTTTTGATAATGATATCGTGTATCAAATAAAAGATGACTCCAGAAATGGCGAGTTCTGTATATAAACCTATTCCAGCAATGAGATACCCGATATGACACACTATCAAATAGGAGAACATTCTTCTTAGGCTTTTTTTATTCATAGCACCTAAAGCACCCGTAATCATGGTCATGATAGCAATTGCACAGAAAAAATTCAGCATGAAATTATCAGGATAAAATATCACTGTGAAGACTCGCAATAAAGAATAAATCCCCATTTTGGTCAATAATCCTCCAAAGATGGCCGCTATCGCCGATGGTGGTGTATGATAAGAAGAAGGCAACCAAAAGTATAAAGGGAAAACTGCTGATTTAATACCAAATCCAAAAAAGAACAATAAAGAAGTGACTTGAACTAAACCTTGATTTTCAATAGTTCTTACCTTAGTACCAATGTCTGCAATGTTTAAACTTCCAGTTAGTCCATATAAAATACCGATGCCCGTCAAGAATATAATGGATGCTAACATGTTTATAGCCATGTACTTGACTGCACCTTCCATTTGCATTCTTTTGCCACCTAAAGTCAATAATACGAAAGAAGAAATAATCACGACCTCAAACCATACGTACATATTAAAGATATCACCTGTCAAAAAAGCTCCAGATAATCCCATCAACAAAAAGTGATAAATAGGGTAGTAGCCAAATTTAATTCGACTCGTACTTATGGCAACATGAGAATATATACTGACTGCTAATCCGACTATTGCTGTCAGTAATAGCATGATAGTACTCAATGTGTCCGTTACAAAAGTAATTCCATAGGGTGGTTTCCAATTTCCTGCAAAAACGATAATAGAACCCCATTTTTGATTCAAAAAAAAGATGAGAACACTCGAAATTAAAACTAAAAGAGAACCTATAAGACTCAATATTTTTTGTGGTAAAACTCTTCCCCATAAAAATAAAGATATCACAGCCGTAATGAGGTGAATCAATATAGGAGCTAAGATGATATTAGCATTCATATGTCTTGGTCTTGAACGTTTAAATAATCCAAATCATCCGAACCAGTAATAGCGTATACTTTTTTTAGAAGAATAATAGCAAATGATTGTAGTCCAAAACTGATGACAATCGCAGTAAGAATCAATGATTGAGGAACAGGATCAGCATAAGCTCCTGTAAACATGGAAACCGATTTTCCTATAATTGGCGGTTCTCCTTTGACTAATTCGCCCATTAAGAAAATCAACATATTAGCACCATTTCCTAAAAGCGAAAGTCCTAGAAGTAATTTCACCATACTTCTTCGAAACATCAGGTAAATCCCTGAAGAATATAAAAGACCAATTAAAAATACTAGTAATAATTCCATTAAAGACTCTCAGAAATCGTGAATAAAATGGTTAAAGTCACTCCAATTACTACAAAATAAACACCTATATCAAAAAATAAAGTAGTTCCTAAAGAACCAATAATACCTATGGTTTCAGGATACCATATACTCGTTAAAAAAGGTTTGCCCAAAAGCAGTGGAAAAAAACCACTTAAAACGGACAGAGTTAATCCAGTAGGAATTAAAAATCCAGGAACATATTTGAACATAGATTTTGCGCTTTGGATATCATTTGCAAAAGAGTATAAAACAAACGCAATGGAAGTAATTAGGCCGCCTACAAATCCCCCACCTGAGTTATAATGTCCTCTCAATAAAATAAATATGGAGAATAACAGCAATAAAGGCAGAAGGTAAGTAGTAGCAGTTTTAAGTATAATAGATTTCATAAGTTTTCAATTTTTAACTATTCAATTTTACTTTATTTAGGTGTGAACTTAAATTTGAGCAGTCCATATACGCCTATCGCAGCTATGGATAATACGATCGTTTCCACTAAAGTATCAAAACCTCTAAAGTCAACTAAAATGACATTGACCACATTTTTACCTTTAGCTAAAATATAAGCATTTCGAGCGTAAAACATACTGATATCTTTGCTTGCTGGAGAGACTAATGCTTGCAGAGTAATCAAAGCAATCAGAGTTCCAAAAGCTCCGGAAACAATAGCATCTCTAATTTGAATGACTCGCTTACTCTTTCTGATATAACCTGGTAGTTTGAATAATACCAATACAAAAAGTACTACTGTCAATGTATCAATAGTAAATTGAGTCATTGCTAAATCGGGTGCTCCATAAAAAACGAAAATTAAGCTGATACAGAAACCAATAATTCCTAAACTAGCGATAGCAGTCAGCCTAGAATGTGTTACTACAGCAGTTATAGTCGCTATGACCACAGCAAAGAATACAACCAATTCGTAGAGACGGAATTCTGATAAATCATCTGTATTAATTTGTAATGGAACTAGAGTTAATAACCTAAAACCGACAATCAGTGTCATAAAAGCTATGATGACTAGTAGGTATATCCTTAGATATCCATTGTGCAATGTTTTGGTATAATGGTAGGCGAATAATTTTATATAATCAATTCCTTTTTTAGAAATGGATTGAGGCGAAACTGCTTCAAATTTATGGACAAAGCTTTCTTTTTTATGAGTAGGCTTTAGCAAAAGGTATAAAATAATTCCTGAAATAATCGTCGCTGCACTTAAAGCTATTACGATATTCCAGCCATGAAAGATTTTTAAATTCATAGCAATAGGACTTCCTGCTATAACATTTGCAGTAGGTTGAATCAATAATGTTTGAGCTAAATGTGGAAATACTCCAAATACAATTCCTAATATTCCCAATATTAAAGCAGGAGCGTATAACCAAAAATCAGGAGCTTGGAATTTTTTATATTGATTTTTATAATTTCCAGTAAAAGGTTTTATTCCTGCAAGAAATCCAGAATATAATAATAGAATATTAGTCACGACTGCAATTCCTGTCAATAGAAAAGCATAATTCTCGAACGAATGCAAAGTAGATTCGTAAATCAAATCTTTTCCTATAAAACCAAAAGATAATGGGATTCCTGCATTAGATAATGCTGCTAAAACGCCAGCGATTCCTACAAAAGGCAAAATCTTTTTTAATCCATATAATTTGGTGATATCTCTAGTATGTATACTGTGGTCTATCGCTCCCGTAGTCATGAATAATGCTGCCTTGTACAATGCGTGCACCAATATAAAAGTGGATACAGCTTGTATAGAATATGGATTATTTAAGCCTAAAAGAAAGACCATCATTCCCAAAGATGCAATAGTAGAATAGGCTAAAATTCCTTTTAAATCTGTTTTAAATATGGAATGGAATGCTGCATAAAGCATGGTGAAACCTCCGACAACAATCAAGGTAATATTCCAAATATCAGTTCCACCTAACGATGGACTTAGTCTTGCTATCAAATAAATTCCTGCTTTTACCATCGTCGCCGAATGCAAATATGCAGATACAGGAGTGGGAGCTTTCATGGCACTTGGAAGCCAAAAGTGGAAAGGGAATTGTGCAGATTTAGTAAATGCGCCAATAAATATCAGAATGACAATATAGATATAGAGTGGATTGTTTAAGATAAGTTTCTTTTGAGCAATCAATTCATGTATAGAATAAGTCTCTGCAACGACTCCCAAACCTATTATTCCAGTTAATAAAAAGAAACCTCCTAATCCTGTTATTCCTAAGGATAATAAGGCGCTTTTTCTAGCTTCTTCATTGTTATTATCAAAGCCAATTAAGAAAAAAGAAGTGATACTCGTCAGTTCCCAAAAGATAAATAAAGTCAATAGATTATCCGATAACACTAATCCGAGCATGGAACCCATGAACATGGTCAGGTAAGTATAAAACCTATTGATGAATTCATGTCCTTTCAAATAGGAGGAAGCGTAAAGGAAAATAAAGGTTCCAATTCCTGTAATCAATAAAGTGAAAAGTAATGACAGTCCATCTAATTGAAAGTCTAAAGAGACACCCAACGAAGGAATCCATTCTTGTTTGATTAAGAATCCATCATCTACTACTTTGCTAGAAATAAAAGATGCGAAAAATAAAAAGAGTGAAAAAGGAAATACAGCTAAGTATTTAAAAGCAATATTTTTAAGATGAACCCCAAAGCATAGTATGAAAATTGACAGTATAAAACAAGATATTATAGCAAAAATCATTGAGAATGCACTTTTTATGTAAGGTTTTCGAAATCTCTTAAAGATAGATAATTACATGTATTATAGTTAGAGCCGAATATTAAATAACTTATAAAAATTTGGAATTCTAGAAGAACCTTAATCGTATTTTCAGATAGAAGTTAGAATTTTGAATAATGATGCTTTTGGTTTTTAGTGATATTGTCTAATTTCCAAATGATTTTATGTTCAAACTTAAATTGCCTTTCGGGACAGTTTTGAACTTGACATATTTTACAAGACCTCGGAACACAAGGGTCGATATGTATAAAAGTTTCTACAGGATTGGAGACAGAATTTTGCAAGCATTCTTCAAAGAGCTTCATGCTGTCATGGGATTCTTGTAGTGAATAATACCACGGCATCGTCATGTGACAATCAATATGAATGACTTCTCCGTACTTAATGATTCTGAAATTATGTACATCTATCCATTCAGGTTTTCTGTTTTCTTCTAAATGTTGGATGACGTGTTCATTCAATTGAAAATCAGCTTCATCCATAATACCACCGATAGATTTTTTTACAATTCTATATCCATGATAAATAATAAATAATGCAATTACAAAAGCTATGATATTATCTAAAATGTCCAATTTTGTGACATAGATGACCAAAAGTCCAACAATAATTCCCAATGTCGTATATGCATCTGTTTTGAGATGTACACCGCTAGATTCTAATGCTAAAGAGTGTTTCTTTTTACCTTTTTTGACAGCAATTGTTCCTAATATATAATTGACGATACCTGAAATACTGATTAAAATAATTCCTATACCTAATTCTTGAATCAGCTGAGGATGAATGAAAGAGTAAATGGATTTATAGATAATCATTCCTCCAGCTACGATAATCATGGTGCCTTCTATTGCAGAAGTGATGAACTCTACTTTTCCATGACCGTAAGGGTGGTCGAAGTCTCTAGGTTTGCTAGATAAATATAAGCTATAAAGCCCTAAGCTACCTGCGATAATATTGACTATGCTCTCTAGGGCATCGGATAAAATGGTATTAGATTTGGTCAGATAAAATGCATAAAATTTTCCAGCCATAATGACTAATCCTAAAATTAGAATCCACCATTGTGTATTGATTTTATCATTTTTATGAATCTGAAAAGCCACTCTAATAATTCCGCTCTGTTATATAATTCACTAAATCTACTAATCCTTCTTTAGCTTCCGAATCTTCAATAGTATCAATAATTTCAAAAGCTTTTTGTTTGTATAAGTTCATGGTGTCTATCGTGTATTGAATTCCACCTTTTGCTTTTACAAACTCAATTAATTCTTGCACTTTAGCTTTGTCTTCATTATAATTTTTGACAATATTGATAATCCACTTCTTATCTTTTTTATTGACTTGATTTAAAGTGTAGATGAGAGGCAAAGTCATTTTTCTCTCTTTAATATCTATTCCTCTCGGTTTGCCAATATCTGTTTCTCCGTAATCGAATAAATCATCTTTAATCTGAAAAGCGATACCAATATATTCTCCCATCAAACGCATTTTCTCTATTAATTCCTTGTCATTCGTAGTGGAAGCTGCACCTGTAGCGCAAGCGGCAGCTATCAATGAAGCGGTTTTATTAGTGATGATTTGGAAGTAAATTTCTTCAGTAATATCCAATTTACGAGCTTTCTCCATTTGAAGTAGCTCTCCTTCACTCATGGATTTGACTGCATTGGAAACTATATGTAAGAGGTGATATTGACCATGCTCTAATGATAGTAGTAGACCTTTAGATAATAAATAATCACCAACTAAAACAGCAATTTTATTTTTCCATAATGCATTAATTGAAAAGAAACCTCTTCTTTCATTGGCATCATCTACGACATCATCGTGGACTAAAGTTGCAGTATGTAAAAGCTCGATGAGTGAAGCACCTGTATAAGTGGCTTCTGTAACTCCACCGCACATTTTTGCAGCAAGGAAAATAAACATCGGTCGGACTTGTTTTCCCTTTCTTTGATAAATATAGTAAGTGACTTTGTCCAATAAGGCAACGTCGCTACGCATAGCTTCTCGAAATTTCTTTTCAAAAATGCGCAGCTCTTCATCAATTGGGGCTTTAAGATCGGAAACTTTCATTTTGTCCTCTGTCCATTTATTCTCGTAAAATTACTCCTATTCTGTACAAACTCTTGGAGAACAATGTTATTATATCTTGATTGAAATTTATTGAGTGACATTTAATTTAAAACCTACTCCATGTACGTTCTGAATTTCAATATTCGGATCAGATTTTAAGTATTTTCTCAATTTGGTAATATATACATCCATACTTCTTCCTGCGAAATAACTGTCGTCATTCCAGATAGATCTCAAGATTTCCTCTCTTTTAATCGGTTGATTAGCATATCGAGCTAAGTATTCTAACAATCCTGCTTCTTTTTTAGTTAAAGTATACACAGTATTGTTATGATCGATCAATTTTAATTCTGGAGCGATTAATTTAAAAGTTCCAATATTATACTCACTACTCAAAGGAGGAGCGATGGCTTCTTGAACACTTTTCCTTTTTAATACTGCTTCAATACGCATGTATAATTCTTCAAAATCAAAAGGTTTGGTGATATAATCATCAGCACCTGCTTTGAATCCACGGATTTTATCTTCAATCATCTCACGGGCAGTCATGAAAATAATAGGCGTTTCTATATTTCTAGCTCTTATGTCTTCTGCAAGCGTAAACCCATCTTTTTTGGGCATCATCACATCTAGCAGTAATAAGTCAAAAGTCTCTTTATATAATAGGTCATCTGCTTGTTTGCCATCTTCACAATGCACCACTTCAAAACCTCTGTCTTCTAAATTATCTTTTACAATAAATCCTAAGTTCGGGTCATCTTCTACTAATAATAACTTCTTTGCCATTTGGATTATTTTATAATTGGTATTGTAATGTAAAATGTTGTGCCTTCGCCTAATTTGCTTTTTAGAGTAATATCTCCTTTGTGCATTTTAACCATATTTTTAACGTAAAACAAGCCTATACCAAAACCTTTGACATCGTGCCTGTTTCCGCTACTTACTCGATAAAATTTGTCGAAGATTTGATCAATATCTTCAGATTCAATTCCTTTCCCATTATCTTCAATAGATATTTCTAAATAGGAACCTTTATTTCTAGTGCTAATCAAAATCTCTGGTATTTTATCGCAATACTTCAAGGCATTGTCTAGTAAGTTATATAAAATGTTGGTGATATGCACTTTGTCTCCATTAATTAGAGAATTTTCTGCTTGTAAATTCGTTCTAATATGACCTTGCTTGTCATTTGCTCTTACAGAGAAAGTAGCTGCATTTTGAAGTATAATATCATCTACATCAAGCACTTCTAATTTCAATTCAATTTTCTTAGCATCTGTTAATGCTACTTGCAGGATGGTATCTACCTGGCTTTTTAAACGTTTATTTTCTTCAGAAATAATTCTTGCATAATGATTTATTTTTTTGGGAAAATTGTAAATATTTTCTCTCATTAATACATCTGAAGCAAGACCAATCGTGGCAATAGGAGTTTTAAATTCATGCGTCATATTATTGACAAAATCATTTTTTACTTCTCCCACCTGTTTCTGTTTTAGAATAGTGATAATTGAAAAAGTAAAGAAGAATAAAACAATGAGTATCACCACTGAGAATACAGCTAAAATTGTCCAGTCATCAGCGAAATAAGATTTTTTTCGAGGGAATAATATGGCTATATAATAGTTTTCATTGCTCGGTAAATCAATTTTTACGTTTTCGATATTTTGTACATCTAATGAATGGATGAATTTTCCAAAAATTAAAGTATCCGTATTGCAATCAAAGAGCCCATATTCAAAGGGTTCAAACAAACTTTGATTTCTAAATTCCACCACCAAATATTCTTCAAGATTCTTAGGTTTTACTTGAGAGGTGAAATCTAAAGTGTAATAATTATTGCTGATTCTATTGAGAGTTTCTAATTCTATTTTTGAATTTGAAATTAATTTATTAGAAACAGAATTTAAAGCGACGTGTACTCTATGATCAAACTGTTTGTCTTGAAGATCTAATGATTTCTTGACCCAATATAATTGCGTGAAAATAATGCCTGCTACAGACATTACTGCTAAAAAAATCAAAGTTCGGAGTGCAGCTCTATTCATTGTGTGGTAAAATTGCTGATGCAATTAGAAATATAACAATAAAGGATCTATTCGGTTCTTACATCGTTTCTAATTTCTGCTTGACCCATCTAAATACCATGGAAGCGAGCATCAACATAAAGAAAAACAAAGCATTTAGAATGACAAAATTCTTCATGTACACTAAATCATCTAACTGAACTTTAGAAGCTATCAAAGCAAGTTTTTTGCCTAGAAAAAAGAAGATTATAAAAGAAATAATAATGGCAGGATAGTAGAATTTTGCATCGTTTTCAGTAAATAATCCAGAGACAATTGATGAAGCAGCGTATAGAAATAAGATCGTTTGGAAAATCACCCAAACGTTATTAGGCTTGACGTTAAAGATATAAGCGCTTGCAAATGCAACTAAATGAATACCCATGAATATCAAAAACTGATGGACCGGGTTGTAATTCCCTTGATAAATGAGTTTGATGTTTTTATCCATGCTACTAATGTAGTATTTTTAGTGCAAACTTCTTTTGATGGATGAAAGATTAAAAGCTTTTGAACGCTTATTAAATGTAATGGATGACTTAAGAGAAAAGTGTCCATGGGATAAAAAACAAACGATATCTTCTCTAAGGAAATTAACGATTGAGGAAACGTACGAACTTTCGGATGCAATCATCAATAATGACATTAAAGGTGTCCAAGAAGAATTAGGTGATGTGATGTTGCATATGGTGTTTTATAGTAAAATAGCTTCTGAAACTCAAGACTTTGATATAGCAGATGTACTCAATGGAATTTGCGAGAAATTGATTTATAGACACCCACATATTTATGGAGACGTAAAAGTTTCTAGCGAAGAAGAGGTAAAACAGAATTGGGAGAAATTAAAACTTAAAGAAGGCAAGAAATCTGTTTTAGAAGGAGTTCCAAAAGGACTTCCATCTATGGTCAAAGCGCAAAGGATACAAGATAAAGTCCGCCAAGTTGGTTTTGATTGGGAAGAAACTTCTCAGGTGGTCGATAAGATTCATGAAGAACTCAGTGAATTATCTGAAGCAGTAAAATCAAATGATCCGGTAGAGATAGAAAATGAAATGGGAGATGTTTTATTTGCTGTTATTAATTATGCAAGACTCTTGAATTTGGATGCAGAGAAATCTTTAGAAATGACTAATATCAAATTCATGAAGAGATTTCAATGGATGGAAAAACATGCTGCAACTCAAAATTTAAGTATTGCAGATGTCAATATTAAGGATATGGGAAAATGGTGGCAATTAGCCAAACTAGATGAGTAGCTTAGCATTATTGTCATTCTGAATTCTGTACCAAAACTGTCATTCAGAACCACGTCATTCTGAATTTAGTTCAGAATTGTTTCAGAATTTAATCATTACAGAATCTCTAAGTAATACTCAATAGATTGCGGAACAAGCCCGCAATGACGTTACCGGTAAAACGAACTGCTCTGTCATTCAGAACCACATCATTCTGAATTTAGTTCAGAATTGTTTCAGAATCTCTAATTAATTAAAGCTTCAACCACTTATCTAATTTGATTTGCGCCAAAACTTGATTAATCAATTCATTCATTTCTGGAGAAATTTTCGTCCATTTTAAAAACAAATACAACATTAAACTACAAATACTTCCTTTTATGAGAATAGAAATAATCGGATGTATGAACTCGGGCATTAAAAATAACAAACCGCCTAAAGCAAAATAAAATAGGAGAGTGCCTACCATTTTAAAACTATAAGGTTTTATCTTAAATAGAAATACTAAAACAATTGACTTGATAATTACTATCAAAGAGGTAGATATCAAAGTAGCTATCGCAGCACCTGTAAGACCATATAGAGGAATCAAAATATAGTTGAACCCGACAGATATAATCGTAAGAATGATAATGAATACAAAATTATAAATATAGTATTTCGATGAGACAATGATTTCATCAGAACTGCCCGCAATCATATCTACAATCTTAGACAAACCTATAAAAAATACAACCCACATCCCTTTAGAATAAATGCTTCCATTTGGAATGATGGTGTATATAGATTCTAAATTTATCAAAATCAGTGTTAGTATAAATCCTCCAATGAGCAACAAATTCATGATGGTTTTGTACTGAATTTGAGCAACTTTTTCAATATTGTTCTCTTTGAAAAATACTCTAATAACGGGTCCTGAAGATTGAAGAATGGCACGTCTAGGTACTTCGATTGTAGCAGACATAAACATCGCAATAGTATAGATTCCAACATCTTTTAGTCCTTCCATCGACCCTAGCATAATCATATCTATTCGAGTGGCGATGACACTTGCAAGTCCAGAAAAAATAGTAATAACTCCAAATCGAAATATATTCTTCTTCAAAGGAGGACTGAACTTCGGAAAAGCTCTACTAAATTGAAAATAACCTTGTCGTTTTAAATAGGTTAATATGAGCAAACCAGAGATTCCATACATTGAGAAATGTAATAGAATATAAGTGTTGAAATCAAATAAATGTAAAGATAGAGCTATCAATATCACAGAAATTCCTATTCGGAACAAGACTTCTTTGGAAAAAATGCTAATGTGGTATTTACCATTGATTATAGCTAGATTTTCTACTAAACCTATCCAACTCATCATAATAGACGCCACATAAATCAACCAATAATAGGGAATGATTTCTGGAGATTTCTCTTGGTAATATTCTATAAATAACGGTTTAGCGAGTAAAAATAGGAATCCAAAAACGACAGCTCCAGCACAAGAAATTAAAAACGAATAATTGAAAATCTCCTGTCTGTTTTCTACATGAGTGAAGTATCGATTGATAATATGAGCAGCACTAAAATCTAAAATTGGGTATACGATAAAAATTACTGCCAAAATTAAATTGATCAAGCCAATTTGTTCAGCTTGCAAAATTGAAGGCATGATGAGCATCACATTGACAAAGCCTAGTAGGATGCCTGCGTAATTTGCTATTAACCCTAAACTACTCTGCTTGACAATAGTACCCATTGATGTAAAGATAAAAGATTATCTATTGCTTAGATTTTCTTCTGCCAACATCTTTTTAGTATGTGTATGGAATCGGATATTCAGTAATATCGATGAAACCGTCAAACCTATCACGAGACCTATCCACATTCCTGTGGCCTTCATATCATATTTTACGCCTAAATAATATCCTAATGGCAAGCCAATAACCCAATAAGCAATAATAACGCTAACGGTGGGAATCGTGACGTCTTTCATGCCTCGGAGCAATCCTATACCTATAGCTTGGGTGGAATCTGATATTTGAAAAATGGCTGCAAAAATCAATAAATGTGCTGCAAGACTGACTACTTCAGTATTTTGATTGAAAATAAGAGGTAGGTAATTATGGAAAATAATAAAAAGTAGACCTGTAATAAATCCATAAGCAAGACCTACAGTTAAAGTACTCAAGCCGATATTTCTCATTTGTAAAATATTTCCTCTACCTAGAGCATTACTAATTCGAATAGATCCAGCAGTAGATAAGCCCATGATAATCATGAAGGTAAATGAAGCAATATTTAATGCGATTTGGTGAGCTGCTTGTTGAGTTGCTCCAAACCAACCAATCATAATTCCAGAAATTGCAAAAGCGCCCACTTCCAATCCAAATTGTAATCCACTTGGAATTCCTAGTTTAAGAATTTGAACGAATGATACGAGATTGATTTTCCAAGCTTCTTTTCTTAAGTCAATATATTCTTTAAATCTTTCGTTAGTGAGTACAACCCAAAGTAATGCAATTGCTATCAAAATACGACTGATTAATGTAGCCCATCCTGCACCTTCTAGCTCCATTCTTGGGAAACCCCAATTGCCATAAATCATGATCCAATTCAATAAAACATTGATAGGCATGGATATTAATGAAAGAAACATGGCGACTTTTGTTTGTTCGAGTGCATCGCAAAACTGCTTCAATGAAAGGAAAAATATCATAGGAATCACGGACCAACCCATGATTTTTAAATATGGAATAGATAAAGCTGCTACTATCGGGTCTTGCCCAATATTGAAAACAATTTTTTCAGAAAAAGAAAGTCCTAAAGCAATAAAAACAGAGATGATGGTACAGAGAATTACACCATTATATAAATATCTCGATGCTTCAAATTTATTGCCTTTACCATTAGCAATTGCAATTAAAGGAGTCAAAGCAGTCGTCAGTCCAATACCCATTACATAAGGTATAGCTAAAAGATTGGTGACCAATGCCGCTGCAGCCAATTGTTTGTAATCAATCGCACCAACCATAGCAGTGTCAATGAGACTCAAAGCCATCTGCGTGATATTTCCCAATATCAAGGGAGCAGCAATTTGCAAAGTTCTTTTTATCTCATTTTTCATTCGAGGTGCAAAGATACCATGCTTTTTTGTACAATAAGCTTTGGAAATATTTAATAAAAGTTATTAAAAGTCAGTAGGAGAAATAGAGTTTTACAATACTTTTATAATTTTTTTTGTGTAATCATTATTATCTATGTGAATAGAAATGATGTAAAGGCCAGGTAATAAATTATTAGTATTTAAAGTGGTATTGTTGCTGTTGATTTGCTGTTGATGCATCAATCTTCCATCTAAATTGTAAATAATCAAACTAGCATTTTCAAAGCTAGAGTTCTTATTGATACGCATCTCAAGATTTGAAGAAAATGGATTTGGATATAATTGTATATCGATTTCTTTTTCAGTTTTTAAAATATGGGTAGTCATCGAAGACTCTATAGCTCCTATATCTGGTGCTAGACCATAATAGTCAGTGTTTAAACCTGGTATAATAACTCCAGCGTCTATATTAGGACTTCCTTCATTTAATCTAAAGTCATAATTGGAAGTATCATAAAATGATGGTTTTGCATAAAAACTATGATGATCTAATTGAAATTGGTTGTTAAATGCTGAAAGACTAAGTGTGTCAAAGATGGTTTTTTCATAATAAATTAAGTTTTTCTGTTTATTATAGAAATTATTATTATCTGATCTTACATCTCCAAATGTAGATGCTCTAAATCTCATGCAAAATTGATTCTCTGTATGAAAAATATTATTCAATAATATTATCTTATCCCAAACTTGAGGATTGGGTTTGTAAATATCCATTGGATAGTGATCGTTTTTTGCATATACGGTATTGTGCATAAAATACAAATGACCAGTATTGTCTTTTGCTTGACCTGAATTATCGGCATTTAATTTTAAAGAACGGCCAGGATTGAAATCATTCGCAATTGGTAACCATGTCGTATCTGTTGTGAAATTATAGAATATATTTCTAAAGATGTATATGGGTCCATCTGCTCCTGAAGCAATAGATATTGCTGCATTTACATCATGAAAAGTATTGTTCCATATTCTTACATTTCGGGGAAATACATCACATTCTAAACCATCTTCAGAACAATTAAAAACTTCATTATCATAAAAATCAATTTCTGAAGTTTTGCCATTTTTGTCTATCCAAAACGATTGTGGTGTAATAGATAAACCTTGAACGATATCATGAAAAGAAGAGTTTTTTATAATTAAGCCCCTTCCTGAGAAATTTCCCGTTACAAAAACTCCCCCCTTTTTCTAAACCACGATTTCCTGAAGCTTTGTTAAGATCTGTACAATTTGGATAAAAAAAGTCTTGGCCAGTTGCTTTCATTCTCCAATATTTCCAATCACCATTTCCATCAGAAAACTCACAATTATCAATAAGTATATTATTAGTATTCTCATCCAATTAGACACCAATATCATTGAATTCAAAATGACAATTATCAAAAATGATATTAGTAGAATTTTTAAGTACAATGGCTGCTTCGTTACTGGATCCATAATATTTAATATCCAGTTTGCTAAATCTAATGTTTTGAGAGCCAAATAATTTCATAAAGAAATTATACCTACCTACTTTTACGTCCTTATCTCTAGGATCTGAATTATCTCTAAATTTTACACGAAGAACATTATAAATATCACCAAATTTTTTATTCCTAAAAAATCCATCTACACCAGCCTCAATACAACTGTCATTATTATAAGCAATTTTATTTTTTCTTAATTCTAGTAATGTATTGTGCGGATATAGTCTAATTCCATCTGCGATTACAACATTGCAATTTGAATTTTTTATCACTGTTTTGTAACCTTCACTTGTAGGATCTGAAGCCCAATTTATATTATTATCACTTCCATCGATGAGAACACTTCCTTTTGAAATTCCTTCTATTGTAATTGGGGCAGATAGTGTACCACTTTTATTAAAAGTAATTTCTCCAAAATTATAAATTCCAGATAAAAGGACAATTCTTTCACCCGCTTGTACAAGATTTAGTGCTTGTTGAAAATTACCAGGAGCTGTCTCTAAATATAATGCATTCGTGCCTAAGGGAGAAACATAATAAGTTTTGCTGTAGGTAGTAATAGGCTCTAATTGCTGTGTTGTAATTGTATCGTAAAAAATCCCATTCAGAGAAGGTGTGGTAGGATCGACTAAAGTTACTTTGATATAATATTCAGTGTTAGGAGAGCAATAAAAAATAGAAGAATTATAGAGATTAGTATCAAATGTATTAGTTTGAACCATTTCAAAACCCTGAATCCAATCATTTTTAGAAGAAGATTTAGTAATGTCTGTTGCTTTTTTATATTCTAATGACAAAGATAAATCATTTTGTATGTCAGGAATATCTGTTCGTAAACTTATTCCAATGGTATGGATATTTGCATAATTATCAAATGATACTTGAGAATACACCTCACTGTTAAAAATGAAAAGAAATTGTAATAATGTAAACACTAACTTTTTCATACCTTATTTTTTAAGTAAATAATGAGTAGTTACAAATTATAGTAAGGTTTATTACATTCCTTCTATTAGTAATCATTTTGATTTTGAACTAAATTAAAGTTAATAATTAATTGTTATTGTAGCATGTTATACCTTAAAAAAACTATAATATGATTATCTACTAAATACTGCTAGCTTGTAAATTCAGTATAATATTTCAAAAAGATATTTATTATAATCGTTTCCTATTTAAGTTTTTCTTTGTTTTCTTTAATAAGCATTATCTCTATTTAAGTATTTCATCATTTTCTTTAATAAGCTCTCTCGCTATTCAAGTTTTAAGTCATTTTCTTTAATAAGAACCATCTCTATTTAAGAAAATAATATCCACCAATAATATATTGCTCCGTAGGTGCAAGCCAATTCATATTCTGTTGGAGTTTCTAAAAATTAAAAATTCTTCATTGCGAATAGCGAAGCAATCTCTTTTAAAATAAATTCTACTTGTGTAATTGTATTAGATTTTACAAATAAAGATGCGCCGTAGGTGCTGTCTTTTTGTAGAAAATAATATCCACCAATAATATATATTGCTCCGTAGGTGCAAACCCATTCATATTCTGTTGGATTGGCTAAAATTGAAAGAAATCTGTCATTGCGAGGCACGAAGCAATCTCTTTTAAAATAAATTCTACTTGTGTAATTGTATTAGATTTTACAAATAAAGATGCGCCGTAGGTGCTGTCTTTTTGTAGAAAATAATATCCACCAATAATATATTTTGCTCCGTAGTTGCAAGCCAGTTCATATTTTAATGGGTTTTATAAAAATGAAAAAAAATCCGTCATTGCGAGGCACGAAACAATATCTTTAATCTAAATTCTACTTGTGTAATTGCATTAGATTTTTCAAATAATGATGCGCCGTAGGTGCTATCTTTTTGTAGAAAATAATATCCACCAATAATATATTGTTCCGTAGATGCAAACCCATTCATATTCTGTTGGATTGGCTAAAATTGAAAGAAATCTGTCATTGCGAGGCACGAAGCAATCTCTTTAATCTAAATTCTACTTGAATAATAGTATTGAATTTTCAAATAATGATGCGCCGTAGGTGCTGTCTTTTTGTAGAAAATAATATCCACCAATAATATATTGCTCCGTAGGTGCAAATCCATTCATATTCTATTGGGTTTTAAATCCAGCTTTCAGCTTATCGTTCTAGTCTGATTTCTTTAAGTACAATCTTTAATACCTAAACTTTGACATCTCTGATAAAATTTGAAATTCTAGAATAAGGAAATGGAAAAGCGTTGTAGTTCAGCATAAATGAAAGTGTATAAATAATATGTATTCTTAGCTTTAAGAGAAAAGTTTGAACTTCAATTATTCTATCTTAAACAATTTAATTTGCTCCAAAAATCTAAAATCTTTAATATTGAGAGTGAAGAGTTCTATATTATGAAAAATCGCTGTGGCTCCAATTAAGGCATCGGGTAGAGAAAGCTTATGAGACAATGCATGCTTTTCTACAAGCTCTACTGCCAATGTTGAAATACTAGCTTCAATTGGTGCAATAGTTATTTTATTTAAATCTTTGCGTATTGCTAGTAATTCTCTTTTATTTCTAGCTCCATACAGCAACTCGGCACAAGTAACATCAGATACAGCAATATTGTGTTGACCAATTGATTTTACAACTTGTATAATGTCAAAATTTCCTCTATATATTTCTATAAAAATATTGGTATCGCAGAGTATCATTTGTTTCTATTCCAAGCTTTTGTACGAAGTTCGTTTGAATCTATATTATAATCTTTCCATAGTCCAGTGGAAAGTGAAAATTCACTTTCCTCTTTGGCTTTAATTGAGCTAGTTTTAAGTTCTGCCTCAATATTCCAAGTTTTTAAGAAATTAAGCAAAGCATCAATCTTGGCTTTGTCGATATCTTTTTTTAAAATAATTTGTTGCATAATTTTTATTCTATAGATTAATTAAAGAAGTAAGCACTTTTTTAAGGACTTTATACTATAAAAAGTCAATGTGTTTTGAACAGCTTTATATCTCTCAAAATACATCATAAACTTTATTAAAGATAAAAAGTTTTTTTTTACTTGAAATTTACTCTTGAGATATTAAGTTCGTATATCTTTTAGAGACTAAGCTTATTCCTTACCAACTCGTACGCGTGAGGGATAGAATGGAGTATCACCCGAAATGATTACGGATTACATCCGTAATGACATGAGGGAAGACGAAATGATAGCCCGACCCGAAGGGACACGCCCTATTTAGTATTTTACACTGAGGATACTCGAAGTTTGGATATAGAGTATGAGAAGGTTTGATTTGCTTATTTTCACATTCTGCCTATTTAATTTTCATTAATTTGGTGCCATTATTGATATAGAAAGCATGATGAATATTCGTTTAAGTTTTGTTGTAATGATTTTGCTCATATCTAGCTTAAGCGGATTTGCTCAAGAGAAGAATGTCGTGGAAACTGCTCCCAGCAAAACTTCTACTAGTCTGAAAGTCTATCACGATTCTCTGAAGGTTTTTAACTTTCAACTGATCAACGATAGTACCGAAACTCAGCGATCAGCAGCAGCCATGAAAATCATTAAAGTATTATCCAAAGCACTGCGTGAACAAGGTTCGTTTAATTATAAATTTGATTCACTGAATTCCATAGCTATCATGGAACCTGAAGACAAAAAGTTTAGAATTTTCACGTGGCAATTAGCATTTGATAATGGAACTTATAGATATTTTGGGGTAATTCAATCCAATGAAACTCAACCTCAATTGCAGCCATTAGTAGATTATACAGATTTTTATGACCATATAGATTCTATAATCGTGGATGCTGACAGATGGATAGGAGCTTTGTATTATCAAATCATTCCCATGAAAGTGGGTAAAACTACTTACTATACTTTATTTGGTTGGGATGGTAATAATATCCGAACGAATAAGAAATATATTGACGTGCTGTGGTTTGACAAAGAGGGAAAAGCAAAATTCGGTTATCCTATTTTCAATATGCTCAAAGGCAAAAGTCCTACAAGAATAGTATTTGAATACAAAAAAGATGCTGCGCTCTCCATTTCTTTTTATCCAGAAATTAAACAGATTTATTACGATCATCTAGTTTCACTCAGTGGAAATACGGATGCTAGCGCTATAGATTTAGTGCCTGATGGGACTTTAGAATCTTTTGAATGGGCTAAAGGGAAATGGAAACAAATCAATATGGTGGAATATCAACGTAGAGAAAATGGGGATGTGCCTAACGTGATAAAAGAGCAAACGAAACCATTATACCAGCCGCTACGCCCGCGTTAAGTGATTCAGCTTCGCCCAGTCTAGGAATTAATACAGGATCTGAAACATAAGACATGAGGCTTTTGTCAATGCCCTTGGATTCATTACCTATCAATAAAATACCCGGTTCGGCAAAATTAATATCTCTAATATCTCGGCCGTCTAAGACTCCTGCATAAATTTTTCTTGTGGGATTTTTCTTAAAGAAATCTTCTAAATCCACATAATGAATTTGCACTCTTCCGATCGAGCCCATGGTGGCTTGAACGACTTTAGAATTATAAGCATCTACTGTTTCTATTGAACAAACGATATATCGTATTCCAAACCAGTCTGCAATTCTTATCAAAGTACCTAAATTTCCAGGGTCTTGAATATCATCTGTCGCTAAAATCCAGCTCTCATTAGGAATTTCTTCTGTAGGTTCTGGAGTATTAAATATTGCTAAACAGCCTGGAGATTGCTTTAAAGATGAGATTTTTTGTAGATCTTCCTCGCTTGCAATTCTTAATTTATTAGAATCAATGTGATTAAATAAACTTTCCTGTAACTTTGTCGTCACCAATAATTCAGGAATGAGTCCAATTTGTATTAAGTCCAAAATAATTTTTTGCCCTTCAGCTACAAATTGTTTCTCTATCACCCTGTATTTCTTAATTTTAAGAGCGTTAATTCTTTTAATATCAGATTTAGACAATACCATATATGCCTCTTAAGATAAAACCCTCATTTATAATATTGTATTTATTGGTGGTGTTATTTTCATGGAGTTGCAATACTACTAAAAATATCAGTGACGGAGAATATTTATTGAAAAGCAATAAAATAGATGTTGAAGATATTGAAGACGCTTCCGATTACGAAAAAGTATTGAAAGTAGAGAAGAAAAGATTAGCTTCTGATTTGTCAGCATTGCCTCTCCAGGTTCCCAACAAAAAGTTTTTATTTATTTTCCAACCGAGATTGTTCTTTTATAATGCTACACACAATGCTAAGAAAGAGGAGAGGAAAGTAGCCAAAGGAAAACCACCTTATAATAAATTCAATAAATGGATTCGTGAAAAAATCGCAGAAGCGCCAGTAGAATTTGATTCTACATTATTGATTTCGAGTGAGGAGAAAATGACTAATTACCTCATTAATCAAGGTTATTTCAACGCAGATGTCACGAGCGAATATAAATCACACAAGAAAAAAGCAGAAGTGCTTTACAGAGCTTTTCCTGCAAAAAGATATTCTTTCAATGATACTTATTTTGAGATTGAGGATCCTGATATAGATAGTGTAGTCAAGGCTAATATGAAAAAGTCCTTTATCAAAAAAGGAGACCCTTACACTACAGATGCTTTGAAAGCGGAACAAGAGCGGGTGGCATTGGCTTTAAATAATAACGGCTTTTTCTCTTTCACTAAAAATAATATTCTATTTGAAGTCGATACTTCGGGCGATCAGGTAGCTAAAGATGTTTATTTGCAAATCAAAAATGACAAAGATGATTTGGTCCGCAAGCAGTATAAAGTAGGTGAAGTCACTTTCAATATCAATTATGGAAATACAACCTTAAAAAGAAAAACATTTAAGGAAGATACTTTGAGACGACTGTATATCTATTATTCTCCCAGAGATATAAGGTCAGATATTATAGCTCAGTCTATCTTTTATCATCCTGATTCCACCTTCCAAAAAGATGATTATCAAAAAACCATCAGCCGATTGACAGAATTGGGGGTGTTTCGATTTGTGAATATTAAGTACAAACCTTTATTGGTCTCGCAGACAGAAGGATATATAGATACAGAAATCACTGCAGAATTGCGTAAAAGACAATCGGGGAAAATTGAATTAGAAGCCAATACGGATGCTAGAGATAAGATTGGTACTTATTTTAATATTTCTTACATGAATAGAAATATTTTCAAGCGGGCAGATCGATTAGAATTTAATATTTCTAATGGGGTAGAGTTTAGATTCAATAATATTAATAAAGAGACGGAGAAGAATACAAGAATTAGTTCTGTGAATTTATTGACGAATGCTAGATTATATTTTCCAAAAATTTTTCCGCAAACGAAAAGAGCAGTTATTCGAAATAATTATAAACCTCTACAATATCCCAAAAGTACTTTTATTAATTTAGGGTATAATCTTCAGAGAAAAATTGGATACTATTCATATGTAGTCAATACTATTAACGTAGGTTATGGATATGATATACGAAATAAGAAAATCAGACATGAGTTACAACCATTTAGTTTAAGTTTTATCAAGCCTAGAGAAGCATCTTTCAATAGCAACTTCAATACCTTTCTAAATTCTAATCCCATTTTTGCGCAGTCCTATAAGCAGCAGTTCATTATGGGACAGAAATATGTTTTTACTTATAGTTCTCAAGACATCAATTTAGGGAATGTGAAGAGTTTCCTATTTTATAGAGCAACTGTTGGTCTAGCTGGGAATTTAGTTTACGGTATACAGTCGATCATCAAAACCAAGCCAGAAGATGGATATACTTTAAGTAAGATTCCTTATGCTTCTTTCACCAAGTTAGAAAATGACTTTAGGTACTATTTTACCTTCAAAAATAAAAGTACTTTAGTTTCTAGAGTATATGTAGGTACGGGTATACCTTATGGCAATTCTAAAATCATGCCTTTTGTCGAGCAGTTTGCCGCAGGAGGTCCACAGTCGATGCGTGGATGGAACTATAGAGAACTTGGTCCAGGAAGTGCAGATACTTCCGTAACCTCATTAGATTTGAATACTGGAGATATTCAGCTGGAGTTTAATGTGGAATATCGTTTCAATTTAACTAAGCTGTTTAAGATGGCATTGTTTACAGATATCGGTAACGTGTGGATGCTGAGAGCTGATAGTACTAAACCTAATGCAGAATTCAATATCAAACGTTTAGGCAAAGACTTAGCATGGAGTGCAGGGTATGGGTTTAGGCTAGATTTTGGATTGTTTGTAATAAGATTAGACTATTCATATAAATTGTATGATCCTAATATCGAAGAAGGAAAAAGATGGATCACTCAGTATCCAGGTTATAATGAATTGCAGCCGGATGGAAGAGGGAGATGGAATGATAAATGGAAATCTTGGCGTGGTCAGAATGCTAACTTTGTGATAGGTATTGGCTATCCGTTCTAATGAGCTGGTTTATAGGTGCTTCAGTAATAAAGCGAGCTTAATCAAATGTATATTTGTTTGTAAAAAATGAACAGGATTATTCGAAATCGATATTGATTTTTGATTAACGTAAATATCACAATCAAATTTTAATAAAAAGATTGGGAAAGTATTGAAAAGTAAAAGAAATATCTATATCTTTGCACCTCGATAAATAATGGACTAAACTATTGTTTATTCGGCCCCGTGGCCTAATTGGATATGGCATCTGACTACGGATCAGAAGATTAGGAGTTCGAATCTCTTCGGGGTCACCAAAAGTGGGAATCTTTTCTCACATGTTGAAAACTATAAAAATAACATGCGAAGATATTGATTATCTTTGCAGACTTTAAAAGAAACTAAAGAATATGGCAAGGTTTTGCGAATTAACCGGAAAAGGACCATTATCAGGACATTACGTCTCTCACTCTAACAGAAAGACTAAGCGTAAATTCAACCCGAATTTGCAAAAGAAAAGCTTTTATATCCCTGAATTAGATCGTTGGATCGAATTGAAATTGTCTACTCATGCATTGCGTAATATCAACAGAAAAGGTATTTATGCTTACATGAAAGAATTGGAAAAGAAGGGTGAAATTGTTTTAAACTTCTAAACTAAACGATCATGGCAAAGAAAAAAGGTAATAGAATCCAAGTGATTTTAGAATGTACTGAGCATAAAGCAACTGCTTTACCAGGTACTTCAAGATACATTACGACTAAAAATCGTAAAAACACACCTGAAAGAATTGAATTGAAAAAATTCAACTCTATTTTGAAAAAATATACAGTTCACAAAGAAATTAAATAATCATGGCTAAAGTTTCCAAAAACTCGAGAATTGACAGGGGTAAAGCTGTAGATTCTAAAACAATGGTGAAAGTAATTAAAGCTATCAAGTCTGATAAATCAGGAGCTTATTCTTTCCGTGAAAAATTTGTTCATAAAGATACATTACAAGAAGAGCTTAAGAAAGCGTAATTAATTCTTGTATTTAATTGCATAATATAGCTTCTCTGAGTATTTTAGAGAAGCTGTTTGCATTTATAAATCCACCTATGAGTATTTTAAAAAAATGGTTCGGTTCCAAAAACAAATCCGAAGAAGAAGCTAAAGAAGAAGTTCAGCAACTTCAGCAAGGTCTCGAAAAGACTAAGCAAGGATTTTTTTCTAGAATTTCTAAAGCTGTAGCTGGTAAAACTACTGTAGATATTGAGTTCTTAGATGAATTAGAAGAAATTCTGATTTCATCTGATGTGAGCTTAAATACTACTATTAAAATCATTGACAGACTAGAAGAGCGTGTTGCAAAAGATAAATATATCAACGCGACAGACTTGAATAATATTCTTTTCAATGAGATTTCTAAGCTTTTAGAAGAGAACAATACTCATGATATTGAAGATTATGTATTACCAGTAGATAAAAAGCCGTATGTCATTATGGTCGTAGGGGTCAATGGCGTAGGGAAAACTACAACAATCGGTAAGCTTTCTCATCAGTATAAAAAACAAGGGTATAATGTGATTTTAGGTGCAGCTGATACCTTTCGAGCTGCTGCCGTAGATCAATTAGTGATTTGGTCTGAAAGAGCAGGAGTGCCTATAGTCAAACATGCTATGGGAAGTGATCCTGCTGCTGTTGCTTTTGATGCTGTGCAATCTGCTGTGAATAATCAAGCAGATATTGTCATTATAGATACTGCAGGAAGATTACATAATAAAGTAGGCTTGATGGACGAATTGACTAAAATAAAAAGAGTTATGTCCAAAGTAATACCTGATGCTCCTCACGAAGTATTGCTAGTATTAGATGCTACCACAGGACAGAATGCTTTAGAGCAAGCCAAACATTTCTCTGCTGCTACTCAAGTGACTGCTCTTGCGATCACTAAATTAGACGGAACTGCAAAAGGTGGTGTCGTATTAAGTATTGCAGATGAATTTAAAATCCCCATCAAATACATTGGTTTGGGTGAACAAATGGATCAATTACAAGTGTTCAATAGAAGAGCTTTCGTAGAAACACTTTTTAACTAAGACTGAAATTTCAATTTTTTGAAAACAAAATCATTGCGTCAAGACAAAGTAGATGTCATTACTTTAGGTTGTTCCAAAAACTTAGTGGATTCGGAAGTATTGGTCAGTCAATTACTGCACAACGAAATTCAAGCAGAACATAGTGAAGGTAATACCGACGCAAATATCGTCGTCATTAATACTTGTGGTTTTATTGATAAAGCTAAAGAAGAATCTATTAATACGATTTTGCATTTTGCGGACAAAAAAGAAAGAGGAGAAATCGATAAATTGTTTGTAACAGGTTGTCTTTCTCAGCGTTATAAAGATGATTTAGAAGTTGAAATACCTTCGGTAGATGGTTATTTCGGCACTCTAGAAATGCCACAGTTGCTCGAAAGATTCAATGTCGATTATCAGCATGAATTAATAGGAGAGCGTAGCATCAGCACACCACAACATTTTGCATATTTAAAAATCTCTGAAGGTTGTAATAGAACATGTTCGTTTTGCGCAATTCCTTTGATGCGTGGAGAGCATATCTCTCGTAGCATAGAATCTCTTGTTCAAGAAGCTAAAAACTTAGCTAAAGTCGGAGTCAAAGAATTGATTCTAATCGCTCAAGAATTGACCTATTACGGATTAGATTTGTACAAAAAGAGAGCCTTAGACGAATTGCTTTTTGCTTTGAATGAAGTGGAAGGTATCGAGTGGATTAGATTACATTATGCATATCCGTCTAAATTTCCATTAGAAATATTAGATGCAATTGCACAATGTGATAAAGTTTGTGACTATTTAGATATTCCTTTTCAGCATGCTTCTGATAATGTTTTGAAAAGAATGCGTCGCCAAGTGACGAGAGCAGAACAAACAGAATTGATTCAACAAATCAGAACTAAAGTTCCAAATATTGCACTTCGCACAACGATGTTAGTTGGATTTCCAGGTGAGACGGACGAAGATTTCGAAGATTTATGTGATTTCGTACGTGAAATGCAGTTTGAAAGATTAGGCGTATTTACTTATTCTCATGAGGAAAATACTATTGCTCATCAATATGAAGACGATATCTCAGAAGAAGTCAAACAAGAAAGAGCTCAAATTCTAATGAGTATACAAGAAGAAATCTCATTTGAGAAAAATTCAGAGAAAATTGGACAAACTTTTAAAGTTTTAATTGATCGTAAAGAAAGCGGCAATTATATTGGACGGACAGAATTTGATTCTCCAGAAGTGGATAATGAGGTATTGATTCCTACGAAAGGAAACTATTTGAGAATAGGAGATTTTGCTCAAATTGAAATTGTAGATGCTACAGAATTTGATTTATTTGGTACTCTAGTTAAATAATTGATCAATTAGGCGATAGAATAAAAGCAGAAGAGTCGTATTTCAATATTTTCACTAATCTACCATCATAAAAATAGGTAATAGTCAATTGAATTTTCATTTGAGTATCTGGAGCAGACTTTAGACTAAATTGTAAATTCTCTACTTTGGGTTCAGTTTTCAGATAATCTTCTAAAGTAAATTTTGAATCAAAAGAATATTTTTTGACATAAAAGAGATCTTTTAAATCGGCTCCAGCTAGATGTAAGGAGTCATAATCTTGATTAGCTGTAATGATTATATCTGTAATAATTTCTTCAGAATATGGTGGGACAGGGTCACAAGCAAATGCACTTGGGAAGATATTAAAACGTGGTCTCCATAAGGAATAATGTTTTCCTGAAAAATTGATTTCAATTCTCAAATCTTCATATCGAATGACAGTGGTGTCGGTGATTTTTTCAAAAGATTCATCATGGGTAATCCCATACATTTCAGTAGCATAAAATTTTGGCATATTATTACCACAATCTGTTCCATCTCTCTTGCAAGCATTCATCATTGAAAACAAAAGAAGTAAGAAAGCAATGGAAAATAAGAGATGGATTTTTTTCATGATAAAAATTATGTTTCTTGTTTTCTAATTTACGTTATATTTTGCTACTTTGATTTTTTCAAGCAAATCCTTCTAATTTTTAACTTATGGAATTTATAGAAACGATGTTGTGCGAAAATGGTCAAGTTGAACTTTTAGAGTTTCATTTAGATCGTTTGAAATGGGGATTGTACCAAAATGACATTCATTCAGTTAATCTAATTCTCGCTCAAGCAAAACTTACGATTCTTTCTAATCTGCCTGAAGATTCTAAAAAGTATAAAATCAGATATTTGATTCATATTGATCCAAAAGATAATTTTTTAGAAAAAATTGAAAAGATACCTTTAGCACATTCACAAAAGAGCTGTCTTGAAATTGGAATTTATAACAAAGTAAATAAAAAAATAGCTCCACCTTGGAATGCTAAAACTACAGAAAGAGCTCTTTATCAATCTGCTATGAATTGGGCTCTTGGAAATGAATTGAATGACGCATTAATACTCAATGAGAATGGTCATGTCATCGAAACGAGCATCTATAATATATTCATTTTGAAAAATAATGTCTTATTTACGCCTCCAATATCAGATATGCCCGTAAAAGGTGTTTTTAGAACTTGGTTGATACAAAATTCAGCGTTTAAAATTATAGAACAATCGTTATCAGTAAAAGATATATTATCAGCAGATTTAATACTCTTAACTAATGCAGTTCAAGGGATTAGGCTCGGAAAGATAACTCAATTTTAATCTTTCGACCTTTTAAAATCACCTGTTTTTTAGTATATTTGCGCCCACGCGATTTAATCCCGTAAGATTATGAAATTATCCCAATTTGATTTTGAGCTCCCTAGTGAGCGTATTGCACTTTATCCAGCAGATAGTAGAGATGAGTCTAGATTAATGGTGGTCAATAGAGCTACAGGCACCATTGAACACAAAGTTTTCAAAGACGTTTTAGGCTATTTTGACGAAGGAGACGTAATTATGGTGAATAACACCAAAGTATTTCCTGCAAGATTGTATGGTACTAAAGAAAAAACTGGAGCAAAAATAGAAGTGTTTTTGTTGAGAGAATTGAACCATGAACTCAAACTTTGGGATGTATTGGTAGATCCTGCTCGTAAAATTCGTGTAGGCAATAAACTCTATTTCGGTGATGACGATTTGATTGCTGAAGTAGTAGATAATACCACTTCTAGAGGTAGAACTATCCGTTTCTTATTTGATGGTACACAAGATGAGTTTAGAGCTATTTTAGATAAATTAGGTTTAACACCTTTACCTAAATACATCAAAAGAGAGCCTGAGTTTATAGATAAAGAAAGATATCAAACCATCTACGCTAAAGAAGAAGGTGCTGTAGCAGCTCCTACTGCAGGGTTACACTTTTCTAAAGAATTGATGAAAAGATTAGAACTCAAAGGAGTGGAATTTGCAGAAACTACTTTACATATTGGATTAGGAACTTTCCGTTCTATTGATGTAGAAGACTTGTCTAAGCATAAAATGGATGCTGAATATTTCAAAATTACTGAGCCAGCAGCTAAAATTGTCAATAAAGGACTTACTGCTAATAAGAGAATCTGTGCTGTGGGTACTACTGTAATGAGATCTGTAGAAACTGCTGTATCTGCTGAAAGATTATTAAAATCTATGGAAGGTTGGACCAATACTTTTATTCACCCTCCGCATGAATTCTCTATTGCAAATACAATGATTACAAATTTCCATTTACCTAAGTCAAGCTTAGTAATCATGGTCGCTGCATTTGCAGGTTATGATTTGACAATGGAAGCGTACCAAATAGCTATAAAAGAAGGATATAATTTCTACTCTTATGGTGATGCTATGCTAATTATATAACAAACAGTAAAACTGCGGCTTTGGTCGCAGTTTTTTTTTGCTTATTGGGTTTGTAAGACGACTTGTAAAATTACTTTGCAGGTAAAAAAGCTTTTGAAGAATATGTAAAAGCTTTAAAAAACTATATTCATCCCAAAATTAATTAGGACAAAATTATTCAAATAGTTATTCATCTACTTCTCAGATAGATACTAAAAAAGAATATTGTACATCACGTTTTATTTTTCGCCTGGGCAACTTTTACAACGTTTTGATTTTTTGTATTTTTTACAACATTTCTTTTTACTACAACAACCTGAAAATGCAGACTTCAATGGCTGTAACTCAGCACATTCCATTGGTTTTAATGGTGAAGGTCTAAACATAATGTCAAATATAATTCTTATTTAGACCAAATCTATATAGAGAAGCAGTTTTTTTTCATTTTTTAGCTTTTTAACAAATAATGGAGGTATTATTAATTAGTTTTAATTTTCTTAAAATATATAGAATGAAGCTGAAAAAATATACACTCTGTTGGTTAGTATTGGCATCACTTACTATTAATCAAACTATTATGGCTCAAAATTTACCTCAACCTAAATTAGTTGAAGAGGTTAAACCTGTTCCGAATTCTTCTGTAATTCCTTACAAAAAGTATCACTATCCTAATGGATTGACATTGATACTACATGAAGATAATTCAGATCCTATTGTATATGTAGATGTAACTTATCATGTGGGCTCGGCGAGAGAAACACCAAGTCGTTCTGGTTTTGCTCACTTTTTCGAACATATGATGTTTCAAGGTTCTGATAATGTCGGTGATGAAAAACATTTCGCTATCGTTACTGAAGCCGGAGGTACATTAAATGGTACTACGAATAGAGATAGAACCAACTATTTCGAAACACTTCCATCTAATCAATTGGAAACTGCTTTATGGTTAGAGTCAGATAGGATGGGATATCTTTTAGATGCAGTCACTACTAAGAAATTTGAAATTCAAAGATCTACAGTCAAAAACGAAAGACAGCAAAATTATGACAATAGACCATATGGTTTAGTATTCGAAAAAATAGGAGAGGCCTTATATCCTTTTGGTCATCCTTATTCATGGACAACTATTGGTTACTTGGATGATATCGATCAATTTGAATTAGAAGAATTAAAAAATTTCTTCTTAAGATGGTATGGTCCAAATAATGCAACATTAACTATTGCAGGGAAATTTGAAGAAAAAGAAGTTTTACAATTAGTGGCAAAATATTTCGCTAATATTCCTGCAGGTCCATCTGTAGACAATATGCCTAAAATGCCGGTAACGTTACCTAATGATAGATATATTTCGTACGAAGACAATATCCAATTTCCTTATGTATCTATGACTTTTCCGGGAGCGCCTTCTAATACCAAAGATGAAGTGGCATTGGATGCATTAGCTTATTTATTAGGTGGAAATAACAATAAGAAATCACCCTTCTATCAGAAATTTGTTAAAACACAAAAAGCTATGCAGGCAAGTGTTTCTAACCCTTCATCTGAATTAGCAGGGCAGTTCAATTTATCTGTATTTGCATTTCCGGGGAAATCTTTAACAGAAATTGAACAAGAAATGAGAAGTATAATCGATAGTTTTGATGTGCTCCCAATAGACACCAGTGTATTTAATGAATACATTACTTCAGAATATGCTAGTTTGATGTATAGCCTTCAATCGGTACAAAGAAAAGGCTCCTTATTGGCTTTTTATGAAACATTTACTGGCAATCCTTCCTACTTGCAGTCACTCATCAAACACATGAAAGAACTGACTATCGAAGATGTAAGAGAAGTTTATAGTAAATATATCAAAGGTCAAAACTCTGTTATTTTGAGTGTTTATTCAAAAGATCATCCTCAAAATATTGCTGCTACAGATAATTATAAAAGACCTGAATTTCCTGATGGATATCAATCAGATTTATCTGAGTATGAAAACCTTACTTATGTAAAAGGTCAAGATGCATTTGATCGCTCAAAACAACCATCTGCAGGAGAAAACCCTATCGTAGAAGTTCCTAAATTTTGGAACCAAACTTGGACCAACGGAACAAAAGTTATTGGTACTGCATATACAGAATTACCTATTACAAATATTACTTTAGTTTATAAAGCAGGACAATTATTAGAACCTTTAGAAAAATCTGGTGTATCTAATATATTAGCTCAAATGCTTAAAGAAGGCACTGTGCAATATGATTCTGAACAGTTTCAGAGTGAGTTAAAAAAGATAGGCTCTAGCATCAATGTTTACACAGATGAGACAGATATGGTGATTAGTGTAACTGCTTTAAACGAACATTTAGATCGTTCTATAGAGCTTTTAAATGCGATGTTATTAACTCCAAGATTTGATTCTTCAGATTTTGATCGTGTTCAAAAACAACAATTGCAATCTATTCAATTTGCAAAAACGAATGCGGCAAGTATAGCAGGAATCGTAGAAGCACATCTTTTATATCCTTCTGATCATATTTTCTCTTTGCCAGAATCAGGCACAGAACAAACAGTGTCTATTATCACTTTAGATGATGTGAAAGCGTTTTATACCAATCAGCTCGCTCCGGATCATGCAGAAATTATCATAGTTGGAAATATCACTGAAGAGAATGTAGTGGATAAATTATCCTATCTGAAAAGAGCACCAAGAAAGAATCAAAAGATACTGCCTTTCAAAACGGTGACAACTCCAAATGAAACTACTATAGTATTTGCTCATAAAGACAAATCACCTCAATCTCAAATTAAAGTGGTTGGAAGAGGTTTGAGATATAATGGCTTGGGAGATTATTACAAGGCTGGTATTGCAAATTATCCTTTAGGAGGAATGTTTAATAGCCGAATCAATTTGAACTTAAGAGAGCGCAAAGGTTGGACTTATGGAGCAAGATCTGGTTTTGAAGGAAGTGATTATGTAGATAAATTTTATGTCAGCACGAGTGTAAAAGCATCTGCAACAGATAGTTCAGTGATTGAAATCATGAATGACTTGAACACCTATTTGAAAGATGGAATTACAGAAGAAGAGTTGACTTTTACTAAAAACTCAGTAGGTCAAAAAGATGCTTTGAAATATGAAACAGCATCTCAAAAAGCAAGTTTCATGAAATACATTCTCCAAAATAATTTCAACGATCAATTAGTCAATCAACAGTTAAGCATTTTAAATAAACTGACTAAAAGTGATGTAGATCAAATTACGAAGACTTATATCCATCCTTCTCAGATGTACATTATAGTGGTCGGAGATAAAGCAACAGTTCATGAGCCTTTGAAAAAATTAGGATATCCCGTAATAGAAATGGATATCGATAATTTAGAAAAATAGATTTTTTATCCTTCAAGTTTTTATGAATGCTCGTCAATGACGGGCATTTTTAATTTGAAATATTTCAAAGTCAAATTGACTTTGAATCTCAACCATCAAGTCCAAACACTTACAGTCATTATATAAAGTGCAATATAACTTCTTTGAAAAATAGGATAATTACTAATGTAGTTTTTCCTCAATTAAAATGAATAATTTGGTTACTTTGTAGCTTATAAAAATTGATTTCATAAGAAAAGATGATATTGGAAAATACTGAAATAATAAAATATACTTTCTCTGGACACGACTCCTTTCAGTGCCGACAACTTTGGCTGAAAAAGGGGTACGATTATGTTCAAGAAGGCAAGAATTTTAATGACGAAGATGCCGTTGTACAACTTGGCGTTGGTAAGAATATGGTTTCATCCATTCGTTTTTGGCTGAAAGCTTTCAATATTATTGACAATAAAGACAATCCAACTGAATTTGGCAAACGATTATTTGATGATGAAAATGGATACGACCCTTTTTTGGAAGATGAAGCAAGCCTTTGGCTTTTACATTATCAGTTGGTAAAAAGCGGATTTGCCTCCATCTATTCCATTATTTTAAATGAATTTAGAAAAGAGAAATTGTTTTTTAACAAAGAAACTTTTGTGAACTACGTCAAGCGAATAGGCGACAACAGTTCCGATTTAAACTTTAATGAAAATACCGTAGGTAAAGATTTTATCGTTTTTACCAATCTGTATAAAAACGACAACGAAAGTAAAAATGTTGAAGATAGTTTCTCGGGAATTCTGTCTGAAATTGAGCTTTTAAAAACAACAGGGAAAGGCAAAGAAGAACAATTTTACATTGAAAATACTGAAAGAGATAATCTCCCAGAAGCGGTTGTATTATTCACAATACTTGATAATTCAAACTACGGAAATTCTATAAGCCTGAATTCCTTGGAGTTTGACTTGAATAGTCCGGGTTCAATTTTCGCTTTAAATCGCTCAGGTTTGATGAATAAAATTTCTGAAATAGTTAGTGAGTTTAAAGATATCACTTTTACTGACCAAGCAGGGATTAAAGAGTTGCAATTCAAGAAAAAATCAGATGCTTTCACAATTTTAGATACATATTATGGCAAATAATTTCACAACATCGGTAAATATTATAAGGGACACTGATAGGGATTTCAACTACATCCCAACTCCCAATGCGAGTCAAGTTGTTAGCCAAATAGTTAACGACTTTAAAAAAGGGATACGTTCTTTTAATGTAGTTGGTACTTATGGAACAGGTAAATCTTCTTTTCTTTTGGCATTTGAGCAGAGTATTATAGGAACGAAACGTTACTTTGAACCTAATTTCCTTGATAAGCCAAAGTTTGATTTTGTAAAATTAATTGGTTCTTACGCTTCAATTGTAGAACAATTTGCAGATACCTTTGAAGTGCATTCGGTGAAGAATCTACAAGAAAATATTCTTTCAGAAATATTTAACCGCTACCATTCCATTGGAAAAGAAAACAAGGTTTTATTTATTCTCATAGATGAGTTTGGTAAATTTTTAGAGTATGCGAGTAAACACAATCCTGAAAAAGAATTATACTTTGTTCAGCAACTTGCAGAATTTTGTAATAATCCAAAGCACAATATTGTTTTAATTACCACAGTTCACCAAAGTTTGGAATCTTATGCTTATTCACTAAGCAAAAACCAACAACAAGAATGGACAAAAGTAAAAGGTCGCTTCCGTGAAATTACTTTTAACGAGCCTGTTGAACAACTTTTATTTTTAGCTTCGGAATATGTTGCTGAGCATTTTGAATCCAAAACTTCAAAATCAGAAATTGATAAATGCTTAAAGCTAACTACCGAAACAAAGGCATTTAACTTTAATAAAGATTACTTAAAAGAAATTGCTTCAAAGCTATATCCACTTGATATTCTTTCAGCAAATATACTCACACTTTCATTGCAGAGATACGGTCAAAATGAACGTTCATTGTTTTCATTTCTTGAATCGTCAGATCATACAGGATTGGCAAAATTCAACAAAAAGGAAAATCCGTTCTACAATCTGTCAAATGTTTACGATTACCTAAATTTTAATTTCTATTCGTTTTTAACATCAAAATACAATCCCGATTTTTCTGCTTGGAGTTCCATTCGTTCATCTATTGAAGAAGTGGAAAGAGCATTTGATTCAAATATCAATGATTATATCAAAGCAGTAAAAACGATTGGACTTTTGAATATTTTCTCTGCAAGTGGTTCAATCTTGGATCTGAATTTCTTTATTGATTATTTAAAAACTGCCTGTGGTGTATCGGATGCCAAAGAAGTCATTAAGAATCTTGAAACAAAGAATATTATCCGCTACCGTACCCATTCAAAACGATTCATTCTATTTGAAGGTACAGATTTAGACATTCAAACCGCATTGATTGAAGCGGGCAATAAAATTTCGGAAGTGGTTGATATTACTACACTTCTGAATAAACATATTCAATTCAATCCAGTTTTTGCTAAACAATATTCTTTCTCTACAGGTACACCAAGATATTTCGAATTTCGAATTTCGGATTATCCTGATAATTATTTCCCAACAGGTGAAATTGATGGGATTGTAAATCTTGTTTTTAATAGTAAGTTGAAAGAAAATGACATTAAAAACAAATCAAAGCAACAAGAAGAAGCTGTAATATACTGTTACTTCAAAAACACAGATGAGATAAAAAATCTACTTTTTGAGATTGAAAAATCTGAAAAAGTTTTGGAAGAAAACAAAGATGATAAAGTAGCAAAAAGAGAGTTAGAAAGCATTGTGAATTCACAAAAAAATATTCTTAATCATCATATTTCAAATAAAGGACTTTTCACTGAAAATGAAAATGTAAAGTGGTACTTTAATGGAGAGGAAAAGAAAATTGCTGATAAAAAGGACTTCAATAAACTACTTTCTCAAGTTTGTAATATTGTGTATGATGCTACCCCTGTTTTTAAAAACGAATTAGTAAATAAACATAAGATTTCTTCATCTATTCATACAGCTAAGAAACGATATTTTTCAGCCTTAGCTAACCATTGGGACCAGGAAAATATAGGCTTTGATGATTCTAAATTTCCGCCCGAAAAAACCATTTATTTATCCCTTTTAAAAGAAAGCGGCATTTCGCCAATTAGAGAAAATGCAACAGATGTAATTTCTATAGATAGAACTTCTACATTCTACAAACTTTGGAGTGCTTCAGAAGACTTTTTAGAAAGTGCCAAATCTGAACAACTCAAAATCTCAGAATTAAGTGAATTACTGAGCAAAAGACCTTTCAAACTAAAACAAGGGTTGATTGACTTTTGGGTTCCTACATTCTTGTTTTTGAAACGAGATGATTTCGCCATTTTCAATGACGAAAGTTACATCCCTAACTTGTCAGAAGAGAACTTGGAATTAATAGCCAAATATCCTGAAAAGTATTCTATAAAAACATTTGATATTGAAGGTGTAAAGCTTGATATTTTCAATAGTTATCGAACATTCTTAAACATTGCAACCGAACAAAAATTCGATAACAACTCTTTTATTGAAACTATAAAACCATTTATTGTTTTCTACAAACAGTTACCAGAATACAGTAAGAACACAAAAAGGCTTTCACCATCAGCTATCAAGATTAGAAAAGCTATTGCAACAAGTAAAGACCCCGAAGAAACATTTTTTGATGCTTTCCCAACTGCTTTGGGTTTAACGCTTTCCACTTTACAACAAGATAAATCTAAACTTCAAAGCTTTACAACCAGTTTACAAGATTCCGTAAGAGAACTACGAACTGCTTATGATGAATTGGTAAAGCGTTTTGAGGATTTCATTTGTAGTGAATTTGTTGGGCAAACTTCCGACTTTGAAGAATACAAAGCGTATTTACAAAAGCGATTCACAAAATTGAAAAAGCATATGCTTTTGAGTAATCAAAAGACATTTGTACAAAGATTGGATTCGCCTTTAGACGACCGAAAAGCTTGGCTGAACTCTATAGCACAAGCAGTAACAGGTAAAACATTGGAAGCCTTTACAGACGAAGATGAAATTTTGCTTTACGAAAAATTTAAAGCAATGATTTTGGAATTGGATAGTTTGACGAAAATCTCAAAGTCGGATATTGACGAAAGCAAAGAAGAAGTGATAGGAGTTAAAATTGATTCGTTCTTTAGCAAAATTGACCCGAAAGTGGTAAGGGTTCCAAAAAACAAAAGCAAAGAGATTGAGGAATTGAAGAACGAATTGAAAAACAAACTGGGCAAAGACAATACTTCAAATATTGCGGCTGTCTTGAACCTACTTAAAGAATTATTACAATGAGCAAAGTAAGACACGTATTAGGTATATCAGGAGGGAAAGACAGTGCTGCTTTGGCTATTTATGTCAAAACGAAATATCCGTCTATTGATTTAGAATTCTATACCTGCGATACAGGTAAGGAACTTGACGAAACCTATCAATTAATTGAAAATTTACAAACACATCTTGGAATAAAGATACAATTGTTAAAAGGTGCTGAAAACAGTTCGGAAGACCCATTCGATCACTTTGTGAAAATGCTTGGAGGTTTTTTACCTTCACCTAATGCACGCTGGTGTACTAAGAAACTGAAACTTGATCCTTTTGAAAAGTATGTCGGCACTGATCCAGTAGTTTCTTATGTAGGTATCAGAGGTGATGAAGAAAGAGAAGGCTATATTTCAACCAAAAAAAATATTCAATCCATATTCCCATTTCGTAAGAATATTTGGAGTCAAGATGTTGTCACAAAATTGCTAGCCAACCAAAATATGGAGCAACTTTTAACAATGTCCAAGAATATAGACTTTGGCAAAAATCAAGAAAAAGCGTTTCAAACTATTTCTCGAAAAGTGGATTCAAGTTTCACAATAGACCAAAAGCTCAATATTTTATTAGATGCCAATGTGAAAGCATTTAATCATTTGGTTTTTGACTTTTTGAAAACGACTGATTATCCTTTAGCAACTGAAGCTTCCTTCCCATTATTAGATAATGATGAAGTATTGGTTCGAGAAGATATTTTCAGAATACTCGAAGAAAGCGGTGTGGGGGTTCCTGCCTACTACAACAAAATTGAATTTGAGATTAACGGAAAAAAAGGAGAATACGCAAGAAGTCGTTCTGGCTGTTTCTTTTGCTTTTTCCAGCAAAAAATTGAATGGGTTTGGTTATACGAACAACACCCTGAGTTGTATAAAAAAGCAATGGAATACGAGAAAGACGGCTACACTTGGGGTCAATTTGAAAGTTTGGAAGAATTAATTCAGCCCACAAGAATAGCTGCCATAAAGGAAGAGTACATTAAAAGAATGGAAAGAAAATCAAAAGCAAAATCACCTTACCTAGTGGACATCTTAGATGATGCAGAGGGTGAAGGTTGTGCGTCTTGTTTTATATAAAACTACTAATATGGAAGAAAAATCACCAAATAGTATTGCATTTTCGGTAGATGCAGGTTTGATTGATAGATTAGGAAAAGAGCTAGTCGGTAGGGCAGAAACAGCGGTTTCAGAATTAGTCAAAAATGCATATGATGCGGATGCAAAAAATGTTGAGGTAAATTTTATGGATTCTTTATGGAGTGGTGGAACGTTAGAGATAATTGATGATGGACTTGGAATGACATTAGAACAACTCAGGTTGGGATTTATGACTATCTCATCAACAGATAAAGTGCATAATCCATTATCTTCTCGATATAAACGAAGTCGAGCGGGAAAAAAAGGAATTGGAAGATTTGCCACACAAAGACTTGGAAAGAAATTAATTATTATAACTCAAACGCTAGAATCGGAACAAGCAATAAAACTTACTATTGACTGGAATAATTATACAGTCGATCAGGATATTTCTGCAATCAATAACCAAATTGACTATATACCAAAGGAAAAGCTAGAAGGTACAACTTTAATCATTAAAGACCTAAGAGAAGGTTGGACTGAAGCTTCAATAAAAAGAATTTACAGATATGTTTCGGATCTGTTTCAACCTGATTATCTTTCTGAAAGTAGTCAATCATTAAACCTTGCAAAACAGAATGATGAGTCCTTCAAAGTAAAGTTTTCTAATATAATTGATGGTGTAACTTATGAAATAGCAAGTCCTGAGAAAATGTTATTTAATAAGAATGTAGCAGTTATTGAAGGCTTTGTAGATGCATTGGGAGACGGATTTTTTGGGGTTAAAAGTGAAAAATTAAATTTAGACGATTATGCTATACAGATTCATAAATCAGATAATTCTAGCAGATTTGATAAATTAAAAAACATTCACTTTAAAGCTTACTATTTTATATATAATCGACAGGAATATTATCTTAATATTTCACAACTTGAGTTAAAAAATATTTATAAACTTTCTCAAGAAAGCAGTGGTATAAGACTTTACAGAAACGGCTTTAGAGTTCTGCCTTATGGGGAACCAAAAAATGATTGGCTATATTTTGATAAAAGATATACATTTCAATCTGGTCAAGGAAATATTCCTCTAAGCAATAGAAATTTATTTGGCTTTGTCGAAATTATCGATAAAGAAGGTGAAATGTTTCAAGAGACTGCAAGTAGGGAGGGATTGATCGAAAATGACGCCTTCTACGAGCTTACTGATTTTCTTCAGAAAGCATTTGAGGCAGCAAAGGGAAGAATATCTGAGAAAATTTCTTTACTTAAAAAAGGAGAGCAAACTCCGGTGGATGTGGACGATAATTTAGAGGATATTCCAGAGAAAAAAACAATTGAAGAGGAATTTGAAGAGGTTGATAAAGAAGATTTAAATGAGACTGCTAAGGAAGCCATTAAAAGTATAAAAGAAAAGTACTATGAGGTCATTGAAGAGCTCAGTATGCTTAGAATTCTAGCTTCATTAGGATTGACTATTGGAGAGTTTACTCACGAAATAATTCAATTTACACCATCTATAAATGGTTATATAGCTAAACTTTATGAATCAAGTGAAAATGATTTAAAAACAATAGAACTTCTTGATAATTTAAAAATGACGTTTGCGAATTTCACATCTTATACGTCTTACTTTAATGCAACAGTATCTGAAAACACAAGCAGAGAAATTAAACCTGTTTTAATAACTGATGTTGTTGAACGTTTCATTAAAAATATTAAAGATGACCTTGAAAGGCAAAATACAGAACTGCTTTTAGACTCCTATGGTTACAATCTTTATACCACTCTAATGCATATTTCCGAGTGGAGTTCGATTTTGTATAACCTATATACTAATTCAAAAAAAGCAATAAAACGTTCGGGAAATTCAGGAAAAATTAGAATAATAACTGGTGAAGATAACAACAGAATATATTTAGAAATTCACGATAACGGAGACGGTATTCCTGAAGAAAATAAAAATCGGGTCTTTAATGCTTTTTTCACAACATCAACTCCTGCTGGATTTGATTCACCCTCAGATGAAAAATTAACAGGAACTGGTTTAGGTTTGAAGATTATTAAAGACATTATCGAAGATTACGGAGGTATTATAAAAATTATTATCCCAGAAAATGGTTATAACACTTGCTTTAGAATTGAACTTCCTAAAGCGCAAAAAGAAGAATTAGAACAATATGACTTGTAAATATTTATATATAGACGATAATAGTGAGCTCAATGCAAAGGGTATTATTACAGGCCTTCAAAAAGAAGGAGTGCTTTCAATTGATTTTGATAATCCTAAAGGAGATTGGGAGAAAGAACGTGAAAGAATATTATCAGATGAATTTAAAAGTTACGAAGGGTTGATTCTTGATTTAAATCTTGAAGAAATGCCAAATAAAGATAAGGAAACATCTCATTATAAAGGATCTTCATTGGCACAAGAGTATAGAAATTTATCAAAAGCAGGGAGATTAAAAGAAATTCCAATTGTTTTATTGTCTGCCACTGTGAACCTTGAAAAGTATTTTGATCGAACAAATGAAGATTTATTTGACCTAATAGTTCCAAGAGAATGGCTTAACGACCCAATTCTATTTGCTCCGTTGAGACAGAAACTGATAAGTCTTTCAATCGGTTATGAGCTAATTTCAAAATGTAAAAATGATGATAACAACCTTATTGAATTATATAAATATAATTTGGAATTAGAGAATAATCGTTTTATAAGTGAAATGAGAGCAGTTATAGGATATCCTACACATACAGTTTCGAACTTTATTATCAAAAATCTTCTTGACAAATCAAATATCCCAGTTTCGGGAATTTTAATTACCGAAGAAATACTAGCAACTCGACTTGGCATTGATATTTTTAAATCAAGTGATTGGAAAAATGTTTTAGAGAATTTAAAGAAATACCAATATCGTGGTGTTTTTAGTGAAGGATGGGAGAGATGGTGGATGAGTGGAATTGAACATTGGTGGAGAACGGAGTTAGAATTAAAAAATAGTTTAAGAGCTACAACTGCAAGTCAGAAAGTAGATCTTTTGAAGGAGAAGTTAGAATTACCCGGATTAGTACCAATAGAGAAAAATGAAAAGGCGAAAAGTGAAGCTTTTTGGACTAAATGCGTTGGTTCTGGTGTTTCTATTGATACAGTTGATGGATTGTTAGTTGATGGCCAAGACAACTATTACCCGTGGCAGGACAAAAAATATGTTTGTTATGAAGAAGCCTTGAAACCAAAAGGCAAAGATAAGTGGAAAAAGTTATCTCCGTCTGAGGAATACAAACTAGAAATATTACAAAAACAATACCCTAACGTAAGACCATAAAAATGAATTGTCAAATACTAGCTATAGATATTTTTGATTTTGCTGTATTGCTAACTTCCAACAATATTATACAAGATGCCAAAAGCTTGTTTGATGCTTCTGCAAAGTTACAATGCTCTCAAAATATTTCAGAATGGAATTATGAATGTGGTAGTTTGAAGTTTTCTATTGAAGGTTGTGTCGCAGGTTCAATACCTCAAAAAGTAAATTTAATTGACATAGTTTTCAATATTTCACTTGCTGGTATTTTTCAAAATGATCTAAATAATGTATGTAACCCTTTAAGGGATTTAAGTTTTGACATTGAATTAGAAGGATACCGTGATTTACCTGACAAAATTGATGTTTTTTATGCCTCTTGGCATTTAGATAAAAATATTAAAAGTCCTAATTACACCTATATCCATCCCGAATATCATTTAACTTTTGGGGGAAATAAGTTGGAGCAAAAAGGTGTAGACAGTTTTGGTTCAGCGTTAATTCTTCCTACCCCGCGAATTGCTTATCCTCCAATGGATGTAATATTGGGTATTGATTTTATTTTACAAAATTATTTTCCATCAGAAAAAGTATATAAACTTATTGAAGACTCAAGGTATAAAGAAATAGTTTTCAACTCACAACAAAGACTTTGGAAACCATATTATTTAGTATTATCGTCAGTCTGGAATAGTTTACCTGATACAACTTTTGAACAAGGATTTGAGCCTTTCAATCTTAATCCTCACATACACAAAGCATAGATTTTTGAATGAATAAATTTCGAAACATATCATATCTCGACTACAATTCCACCACCCCCATCGATCCAAGGGTGCTTGAAGCTATGTTGCCTTTTTTAAAGGACAACTTTGCCAATGCAAGCAGTTCCCACCATTTTGGTCAAAACATCAATGAAAAAGTAAAACAAGCCCGAGAGCAAATAGCTGATTTTATCTATGCAGAACCGAATGAACTGATTTTTACAAGTGGAGCAACAGAAGCGATCAATATTGCCATAAAAGGTGTTGCAGAAAGCTATTCTAATATAGGAAAACACATCATCACCATTTCAACCGAACACAAAGCGGTTTTAGACACTTGCAAAGACTTAGAAAGAAAAGGTTTTGAAGTTACTTATTTAACAGTTCAACCTAATGGATTGATTGATTTAGCAGAACTTCAAAAAGCCATTCGACCTGATACTGTTTTAGTTTCCGTTATGTATATCAATAACGAAACTGGAGTAATTCAACCCATCAAAGAAATTGCTAAACTAGCTCACGAAAAAGGAGCTTTGTTTATGACAGATGCCACTCAAGCAGTTGGTAAAATTGAAATTGATGTTAATGATTTATGTATTGATTTACTTTGTTTTAGTGGTCATAAAATGTATGCCCCAAAAGGAATCGGAGCCTTGTATGTAAGAAATAAAACAAAACTCTCCCCACAAATTCACGGAGGCGGTCACGAACAAGGTTTGAGAAGCGGCACACTCAATGTACCTGGAATTATTGCCTTAGCAAAGGCTTGTGAAATAGCTAGTGAAGAAATGGATTTGAATAAAAGGAACATTTCTGAACTAAAAGACAAACTCGAAACTGAATTTTTAAAACTGCAAAATACTTCACTAAATGGTGATTCAGAAAACAGAATTTTCAACACCACCAACATTTGTTTCAAAGGACAGGATGCCAATGTTTTGATTGGCAGAATGAAAAATATTGCAGTTTCCAATGGTTCTGCTTGTTCTTCAGCAGTAATTGAACCCTCACACGTTTTGAAAGCAATGGGTTTATGTGATGGTGATGCGTTTGCATCTTTACGGTTTTCCTTAGGAAAATACAACTCAATTGAAGACATAGAAACAGTGATTAGCAAAATCAAAGAACTAACACAACCAAATTTTAAATATGCTTAAAGATTGCGATTGGTCAATAGATAGAGATTATAAAACGGGTTCAGAAAACGAACCCTTGCAATTCTATTTGGACGGATTAGCCAATAGCAATGAATTTAGTTTATTGTTAGGTTATTTCAGTTCTTCCGCTATAAATCTGCTTTCTGTTGGCTTTGCCACTTTTATCAGTAAAGGCGGGAAAATGAAAATGGTTATCAATCATTTGCTTTCGGCAAAGGATAAAGAAGCAATTTCCCGAGTAGAAGATAATCCAAATGAAATAAGAGTATTTGATTTAACGGATATTGTTTCGCTAGGAAGAGTACTTGATGAATACGATACACACTTTTTTGAATGTTTGGCATATTTAATAGCTGAAAAACGCATTGAAATAAAGGTTATCAAACCCAAAAACGGAAAAGGAATAGCCCATTACAAATCAGGCGTTTTTAGTGATGGTCAAGATGCTGTTGGCTATCAAGCATCTTGCAACTTTACCTACTATGGTCTTTCTGAAAACATAGAACAACTGGAAGCTTTTTTGAGCTGGGAAAATGGCAGGTCAAACAAACTGATTAAAAAGCAACTTAAACTCATTGATGACTATTTCGCTGAAAAAGATGAAGATGTTGAATATATCCCTGTTAGTGACATTGAAGTTGTTCTCAAAGATAGATTTGGAAAGAAAGACATCAATGAATTACTTGTTCAGGAAGAACAACTTCTCAAAAAGAAACAGAGTTTGATTTCAAACCCCAAACTGAAAAAAACAATCACGAAACTTTTTAGTGAAATTGAAATCATTAGAAGAACACCAAGATTTCCCAAAGGTGGTAAACCTCGCCCTTATCAGATAAAAGCTTACGAAAACTGGGTTGCGAACAACTACAAAGGAATGTTTGCAATGGCAACTGGCACTGGTAAAACGATTACTTCGCTCAACTGTTTGCTAAATGAATACAAGAAAACTGGAATTTACAGAGCCATTATAACCGTTCCAACAACAGCTTTAGTTGAACAATGGAAAAAAGAATGTGCTAATTTCAATTTTAAAAACATCATTACCGTCAGTTCAAAAGAAAATTGGGATAAAAACCTAGCATTTTTCAATACTGCCTCAAAACTGATTGATACTTCTTACATCGTCATTGTTACTTATGCTTCTTTGCCAAGACCAAAGTTTCAAAGTTACTTTACTCAACTGCCTAAAGACACCATTTTAATTTCAGATGAAACGCACAATTTGGGTTCTCAAGGACTTTTAAGATTGCTACCAAACATCCATCTTGAAAAACGAATTGGATTATCTGCAACTCCGCATAGAAAATTTGACGAAGTAGGAAATCAAGCCATTCAAGAGTTTTTCAATGATGAGCCGCCATACATTGTTTCCTATTCAATGGAGGAAGCCTTAAAAATTGGATGGCTTTGTAATTACACTTACTATCCGCATATAGTAAAGCTAACAGACCCAGAAATGGAGAAGTACAAGGAACTTTCTCTTCAACTGTTGCGAATGGGCTTATTTGACAAAGAAACAGGAAATTTTAGAAGTACTCCTGAAATTGAAAAGAAACTCCTTGAAAGAAAACGAATTATTCACAAAGCAGCCAATAAATTAGAAGCTTTCAAAGCGATTCTCAGAAGTGAATTTGATAAACGAAAGAACCTGAAATATACATTGATTTATGTTCCAGAGGGCATAGAAGCAAATTTTGATGAAACAGATTTTAGTGTTGAAACCGAAGATGAAAATAGGTTGATTAACGAATATACCAAGGCAGTTAGCCAAACAGATGATTCTGTAATGGTGAAACAATTTACTGCAAATTCAAGCAACCGAGAGGAAATTTTAAGAAACTTTGAACAAAGTAATATTCACGTTTTAACTTCAATGAAATGTTTGGATGAAGGTGTTGATGTTCCACGTTCCGAACTAGCAATATTTTGTGCGAGTACTGGTAATCCAAGACAATTTATCCAAAGAAGAGGCAGAGTTTTGCGATTGCATAAAGATAAAATTCACGCAACCATTCACGATTTAGTAGTTGTGCCGGAAGTTTCAGATGAAAGCACTTTTGAAATGGAAAAAGGGCTAGTAAAAAAAGAACTTGAACGAGTGGTTGACTTTGCTAATCTGGCAATGAACAAGACCGACACTTACGAAAAGCTGAAAAGCATATTGGACTACTACAACCTAAACCTTAACGATTTATAAAATTATTCTTATGGCAAGAAAAGACGATATACTCAAAAGTTTTTTAACCCACGAGCTACTTGAAAACAAGTATGAATTCAATAAAGAAGAATTGCCTTCTACAATTAGAGAAGCTCTTAATTCTGACAAGCCAATAATTAAAGCAATTGCTTTGATAGTAGAAGGATTGGACGGCACTTCAACAGTTACGGATTCGGTATTGCGAAACCAAGTTACTCAATTTTTAAATGAGGCTTTATGATAATCAGAAAAATACAAATCGACAATTACCTCTGTTATTACGATACCAACACTTTTGAATTATCGGAAGGTTTAAACATTATCCTTGGAGAAAATGGAGAAGGAAAAACAAAATTCTTTGAATCAGTAGATTGGCTTTTCAATGGAGAGAATCGAGAATTAGATATGCTAGTGTCTGCCAAAAAACTGAATGAAACGGAAATTGGTGATAGTTTTCGTGTAAGGGTTTCAATGACTGTAGAACAATATGGAGAGAAAAGTATCATCACAAAATCTTTCCTCGCAAAAAAAGAAAAAGCAAATGAATGTTCGACTTCAAGTTTTATGATTGAAGGCATTTCTGAAAATAGTTCGGGTGAAAGAACACAGGTTGATGGTCAAGCTCTTTTGGACAGAATATTCCCTTTTCAGATTCGGAAATATTCAATGTTCAAGGGTGAAGCGGAACTTAATATTTTTGAAAGTGATAGTGCATTAGCAAACCTTATAAATCTATTTTCGGAGGCGAAGCATTACGATAAATATTCTGAAAAGGGAGCTTTTTTACGAGAGAAAGCAGAAAAAGCAGTAGAAGATTCTTCAAAGCTTGATAAAAAGAATGAAGCACTTTATAAAAAGCTTGAAGGGGATATTATTTATTTGGAGAGAGAGAAAGCAAAGTATCTTGTTCATTTGAATTCCACGGAAGAAGAAATCAGAAAAATAGAAGGCAATTTACAATTAGCAGAAAGTCACGTTAGCAACGCAGATGCTTTAGAAACGCTTAACAAGCGAATTAAGGACATTGAAGAAAGAATTTCATATTTAGCAGGCAGAATAGATGAAAACTACACTACTTCACTATTTGACGAAAATTGGATTCTAGTCAATTTTGAGCCCTTACATAAGGAGTTTGCAGAAAAAGTGTCAGCACACAGTAAAACACGAAGAGAATTGCAATCAGAATTTGACAAACAAAAAGGCATTATAGAGGGAGAAAAAAAAGCCAAAGCAGAATTATTAAATAATGCTATTCCGCTTCCTAATAACATTCCTTCAAAAGCTATTATGGAAGAAATGCTAAATGATGAAATTTGCAAAGTGTGCAATCGTGAAGCTAAAAAAGGATCAGAGGCTTACGAATTTATGATGAAAAGACTAAAAACGTATTTAGAAAGTCAAGTTACAGAAGAAAATGAAACCGATAAAGATGAGCCTCTTTTCAAATACGATTATACAAACAGACTTGATAATTTGAGTATTAGTCACGAAGATAACCTTAAAAATCTTAGATTAATAAGAACTAAAATTAAAGAACTTTTTGAATTTAATGATGACCGAAAAAAAGACATTGAAGAACTCAACGAACAATTAGAAAAAGAGAAGTCTGAAAGAGAGAAAATATTGGGTAATTCGAGTATTGGTGCTGAGAAATTAAGTGATGTACTAAAAAATTACAATGCTTGGCAAAGAGACCTTAAAAATCGGAATCAAGACCAAGTGGACTATACAACAAAATTGAAAAGTCTTGAATCTGAGTTAAAAGCAAAAAAGGAAGAAAAAGATAAGATTGACACGAGTTCAGCCAATTCTTTTTTGATAAAGACAAGAAACATTTTACGTGACATTGAAACTATTTTTAAAGATACTAAGGAGAAGAAATTTGATGAATTTATTGAGAAGCTTCAAACAAAATCAAACAACTTTTTCAAGACAATCAATATTGATGCTTTCACAGGAACAATTGTATTTACTAGAAGAAACAAAGTAAATCGGACAATAGTAGAAGTAGAATTGCAAGAAGATGGCAGGACTTTCTATAAACCAAACCAATCATTATTAACCTCAATGCACATTTCAATCTTATTTGCAATTTCTGAATTGGCATCAGAAATTAAAGAAGAAAATTTTCCAATGATTTTTGATGCTCCGACTTCATCGTTTGGAGAAAACAAAACAGCTCAATTTTTGAACCTGATTTTTGAAACCGAAAATCAAAAAATTCTTCTTATCAAAGATTTTCTGCACACAGACAAAGCAACAAAAACGCTTTCTATCAAAAAAGAATTTGAGAATGTTAGAAGAGACAAGGCGTTTTGGGTTAAGTTAGAAAGACCTTTTGATGCAAACAACTTGAAAACAATTAACTCACAAGTAATCACATTATAAGATGAAGAATTTATTTGAAAAATGGAAGGAGAAAATCCCAAAATATGACATAGCTTTTAGAGAAATTTTGTTTGATAAATTGACCCGTAAAGGTGGTGGCTCTGAACAATCTAAAGAAGATAGAGGAAAGCAGTTTGCCAATAACTACGAGTTGTATATTTATGCTTTCTTTCTTGGACTGTTTAATAAAGAATTTAGTCCGATACCAGAAAACTCAAAAAAGGTTGATTTTAGTCACGCAATTCAATTTTGGGGTAGTAAGTCAAATAGATTGGATCGTAAGGACTTTACCAATTTACAAGAAAATATATTTATTGCACTTATAGCAAAAACAGACATTGACCTAGTAGCACTTGAAAAAGGAGAATTGGATGAAGATGATGCGGTAAAATTGTTGATTAAAACAATGGAATCTTACACCAACGGAGGACTAATTCTGATAAAGGAAAAACTGGAAGAAAACCCAAACTACTTCCTTCAACCAACATCATTTTTGAATATGATTTTAGAAACGGAAAAAGTATAAATATCAAAAAATGTCTGAAAATTCAATAAAATATTTAACGAGCAAAGAAGAAAAAAAACAAAGTTTTAGATTATCTGAAATCAATCAACAGTTAAGCATTTTAAATAAACCGACTAAAATTGATGTAGATCAAATCGATAATTCCTATATCCATCCTTCTCAGATGTATATCATAGTAGTAGGAGATAAGGCAACAGTCCTTGAACCATTGAAAAAATTAGGATATCCTATTATAGAAATGGATATCGATAATTTAGGAAAATAAGTTTTTACCTTTTTAAGATTTTATGAATGCTCGTCAATGACGGGCATTTTTAATTTGTAGCAAAAGTTATCTTGAAAGAACCCCTCCAATAATTGACTATTGCTTAGATTATCACTATACTTGAAAAACTAAAAATATCATCATGACATTAGTAAAAGCAATTAATACGAAAGATAATCTTCAAGCTAAAATTACAACTTCATCTCATCAAATTCTTGCCGATGAACCGATTGCAGTAGGTGGAAAAAATGAAGGACCTACACCAGATGATTTGCTTGCAAGCGCATTAGCGGCTTGTACTGCTATCACTTTGAGAATGTATATCAATCATAAGAAAATAGCTATTAACGACATACATGTAGAAATTAATTTAGAATATAATAAAGAAGATCAGACGACTACTTTTGATAGGAAAATTACAATTGAAGGAGAGTATGACGAAGCTATATTAAAAAGGTTGACTTCTGTAGCCAATGCTTGCCCTATTCATAAAATGTTGAGTGCTACTGTTTTAATAAAAACAGAATTGGTTCCATCGATTTAATATAATAGCATTTATTCGGTTGAAACTAAATGTCATTCTGACGAAGGAAGAATCTCTGACACTTAGGTTCTCAGAGAGCTTGTTGAACTGCTCTTGTTGTATCCGAAGCATTGAGTTTTAGAGATCAGTCATTCCGCTATCGCTGAATTCAGGATGACATAATTCTTAAAGCCAAAACTTTTAAAATTTTTTCTCCAGAATAATCTGAGACTTCAACGCTTGTTTAGGAGTAATATCCATCCCTGCAAATCTTTTTCTGCTTTTAGGCTGATCGCTTTCTTGTAAAATGGACTCAATATCTGTATTTCCAATTTCTGCATCGATTTCAGAAGGAGGAATGTCAAAATATTTATTGATAGGTTTGGCAATTTCTTCAGAAAAAATAGGAGAAGCTGACTTCTTAGCTTGGGTAAGTTTTCTAGGTATTTTATTGATTGCAGGCTCTTCTTTTTGAACATTTCTTGTAGGAGATCTGACCACAGTCTCTTCTCTTGGAGCTGTTCTCATTGGAGTTTTAACTACTACAGTTTCTTCTTTTGGGCTAGTTTGTTCTGGAGCTTGATTATGTTTTTCTAGCTCTTCTAAAAATTCATCAAAAAATCCTTTTTTCTTTTTCGTTGGTTGTTGAGCAGACGGAATGGATTCAGCATTTTCTTGCTGTTTCTTTTTATTATTCGCATAAGCTTTGTACAAGTAGTATGCAACGATTCCTGCTATATATAAATAACTCAAGAAGTAAAATTTTATGTTTAGTAAATTAAAGGATTTATTGCTTGAATAACAAGTAATGAAGGTCTTAAAGTTCCTGCTGAGATTTTATTGCATTATTTTGAATCTTGAATCAATTTCCAGGAGATGATCTTTTTATCGTCACCTGTACTAATTAAAACTTCATCATTCAACCACAATAATCTATTGACAGAATGAGAGTGATTTTCAGGAAATTTATCTCGATCTAAAACTTTTAACAATTGGAGACTTTTTGCATCCCAAATTTTAATGGTTTTGTCTCTGCTACCACTTGCTAATAGTTTTTTATTTGGAGAAAGTGTTAAATGATTGACCGTATATAGATGTGCTGATATCGTTTCAGAGTGAATCCATTGCTCATTTTCTCTTTGCCATACAATAAATACTGCATCTCTTCCAGCACTAACAAATCTGTTGTCCTCTAAAATTTCTATTGTAAATATTGAATTCTTATGATTTTCTAGGACCTGTTTTGTGTCAAATGTATCTGCGTCTAATACTCGAATCGTATGGTCAGAAAGTCCGACGAGGATTTCATTTGTAGCAGCAGATAATCGAATACTACGAATATTTTTATTGGATAAATGAACTGCTTTGATGAGTTGTAGATCTTTAGTCCAAACTTTTAAATATCCGTCGCCACCACCTGTGATGATTTGCTTTTTTTGATCTTCGATAAGAGAAAATACATCGCCTTCATGCGCTTGAATAGCTTTCGGAGGATGCTCTTTTGTAAGGTCTATGAGAAGAACAATTCCTTTTCTTTCTCCTACATATAATATTTGGCGCTCAGCATCGTGATATAAAGAATAAATACTACCAATAGTTTTGGCTAGTGGATGTAAGAATAGACCAGTTGTATCATCCCAACATCCTACAAATTTATCCGCACTTCCACTATAGAAAAGATGATTTTCATGACCTGCGCATAAAGAATAAATGGCATCTGCATGTCCTGTTAAAATGTGTTCGATTTCAATATTCATTGCATTATATTTTACTTCATCTTAGAAGAACCATCTGCTTTAATCAGACGAAATGTTTGCTGTCGATTAGGATGGATATCGTTGTTACAAAAAAGGCTATCCAAAATATTGAATAGCCTTAATTTGATTAGGTTTTAATTTTTAGCAGTACTCTTCGAATGCTGCAATCAAACTATTAGCTATAAGTTGTGCGGGTTTTCCTTCTATTTGATGTCTTTCAATCATGTGAACTAATTTTCCGTCTTTGAAAATTGCCATAGATGGAGAAGAAGGAGGGAAAGGGAAAGTATAAGATCTTGCTTTTTCTACTGCATCTCTATCTACTCCAGCAAAAACAGTAATCAAATGATCAGGATGTTTTTCGCTTTTTGCAGCCATGATAGCAGCAGGACGAGCATTAGCAGCAGCACAACCGCATACTGAATTGATTACAACGAATGCAGTACCTTCTTTTTTGTCTAAAATATCTGCAACTTCTTGAGCAGATTTAAGGGATTCAAAACCAGCATTTTCAAGCTCTTGAACCATCGGCCTTGTCATATTCTCTGGATACATAATGTAATAATTTTAAAGTGTATAATTTATAGCATACCAAGCTCCAGCTTAGCTGCTTCTGTCATTAATTCTGTCGTCCAAGGTGGATCAAATGTAAGTTCTACCTCAACTTCATTGGCACCGTCTATTTCTTTTAATTTTGTTTTGACTTCGCCTGGTAAGCTTTCAGCTACTGGACACGAAGGGGAGGTCAAAGTCATCAATACATGAATATTATTGGACGGGTCTACATTGACTTCATATATTAGTCCCAAGTCGTAAATATTCACTGGGATTTCAGGATCATAAATATCTTGTATTACTGTGATCGCTTCGTCTTTAATTTCCATAAAATTTCTCAAAGTCCGTTTTTATTTGGTTTGATGAAAAGCGTTTAAGCTATATTATATGCAAGAGCATATGTTTTTATTTGTTTGATCATAGACACCAGTCCATTTGCTCTTGTTGGAGACAGATGTTCTTGTAATCCGATTTTTCTCAAAAAGTACAAATCTGCATCGTTCACTTCCTGAGGTGTATGTCCAGAAAGTACTTTCAGCAGTAAGCCTACAATACCCTTGGTGATAATTGCATCACTGTCTGCATAAAAATAAAGGATATCATTTTTTACTTCTGCGTATAACCAGACTCTAGATTGGCAACCATGAATACGGTATTCGTCAGTTTTGTATTTTTCGTCGATTAATGGTAATGATTTCCCATAATCAATGAGATATTCATACTTGTCATTCCAATCTTCAAACATTGAAAAGTCCTCTACGATTTCGTCTTGTATTTCATTAATTGTAGCCATTCTCGGAGTTTTTTCTGTATATAGTTGGATGTGTTTTAGAATCTTAATTTAATTTAGAGCAACATTTTTTTTGCCTTCAATATTCCTTGTACCAATAGGTCGATTTCTTCTTTAGTATTGTAGATAGCGAAAGATGCTCTACAAGTACCCGGAATGCAATAATAATCCATGATAGGTTGAGTGCAATGATGTCCAGTACGAATAGCAATGCCCATATTGTCTAAAATAACACCAACATCATAAGGATGTGCTCCATCTATCATAAAGGATAAAACACTTGCTTTATGTTCTGAAGTGCCTATAAGTCTGATGCCTTCAATTTGACCGACTTGTTCTGTAGCATATTGTAATAATTCTTCTTCGTATGCATAGATTTTGTCTAATCCTAAATCTTGTACATATTTGATAGCAGTACCGAAAGCTATAATTCCTGCAATATTGGGAGTTCCTGCTTCAAATTTGAATGGTAAATCATTATAAGTAGTTTTCTCAAACTTTACTTCTTTGATCATATCACCACCGCCTTCAAATGGTGGAATAGCATTTAATAAATGTTCTTTTCCGTATAAAATTCCTGTACCAGTTGGACCATAAATTTTGTGACCGGAGAAAACAAGGAAATCACAATCTAATTCTTGTACATCTATGGCAATATGTTGAATAGCTTGAGCGGCATCCACTAAAACATGAGCACCTGCTTGATGAGCTAATTCAATAATTTCTTTAACCGGGTTAATAGTGCCTAAAGCATTAGAAACATAAGTAAAAGCTACCAATTTTGTTTTAGAAGAAATCATTTTTTTGAAATCTTCTATCAGAACAGTTCCGTTTTCTTGTATTGGAACTACTTTCAGAGTTGCACCATGTCTTTCACACGCCATTTGCCATGGAACGATATTAGAATGGTGTTCTAAACCTGTGATAAGAATTTCATCTCCTGCTTTTAAAAAGGCTGTTGACCAAGAATAAGCGAGTAGATTAATACCGTAAGTCGTACCTTTTGTAAAGATAATTTCTTTTTCAGTAGCCGCATTTATGAAGTGCTGAACTGTTTTTCTTACCTCTTCATATAAGTCTGTACCGATTTGACTCAAATGATGAACTCCTCTATGAATATTGGAGTACTGAGTAGCGTAATAATTGAATTCTGTATCTAATACACATTGAGGTTTTTGGGTAGAAGCTGCATTGTCCAAATAAACCAATGGTTTGTTGTGCACGAAAGTCTTCAGAATGGGAAACTCCGCTCTGATTTTTTGTACATCCCATTCCTTGGTAATATTGGTATAAGTCATTAAAATTCAATTTTAAGTTTGGAAGCGATTTTGGATTTTACTCCTTCTCTTAGTAATGTATCTTCGATTTCTTCTACTACGTCTGCAGCAAAAGCATACATCAATAGAGATCTTGATAATTCTTTGCTAATTCCTCTACTTCTCAAATAAAATAATTCGTGATCTTCTATTTGATAAGAAGTGGCACCATGGCTACATTTGACATCATCTGCAAAAATTTCTAACTGTGGTCTGAAAAATGCTGCAGCATCATCTGAAAGCAAAATATTTTTGTTGGACTGAAAAGCATTGGTTTTTTGTGCGATTTGATCTACCACAATCTTACCGTTAAATACACCTGTACTTTCTCCATTCAAAATGTTTTTATACAATTGATTAGAAGTAGTATTAGGAGCGGAGTGTCTGATGATGATCAAATTGTCCGTTTGTTCTTTATTGTCTAAAATAGAAATTCCACCTAAATCCGCATGAGCATTTTCGCCCTGAATTTCAATGAATTGATTATTTCTAATAAGTTCTCCAGATAAAGAAACTGTAGTACAATGGTAGTTACTCTTAGTAGCTTGTTGAACATAGCAGCTGTCAAAATGATACATATTAGCTCCGGGATCTTGGATTTTCACCCATTCTATCATTGCGCCTTCTGCTGTTTTTATTTCAGAAACAACATTAGAGAAGCTAGAGTTTTCTAATAAAATCACTTGTTCAGCAATACTTAGATATCCATTTACACCAATTTGAATTAAAATTCTAGGCATAGACATTTGCATCTGTCCTGTATGAATCAATAAAAGTTCAATTTGTGCAGTGCATTCGTCAGCTACTTCTATAAATACTCCATCTTGACAAAGTGCAGAGTTGAGTGCTGTGAGCGCTCGGTCTTGCTGCTTGGTGATAGAAGTGAATAATTCAGTTGCAGTTTGAATATTGTTTTCCCAAGCATCAGCTAATGAAGAGATATGATACTCTGTAGAAGTATTGATTTGAGAAAACTCCTTAGAAAAAATACCATCTACAATAACTAATCTGTTTTTATCAGAGGAAATAGCAGGAAGATATTCTTTAATTCTTTCTGAGTAGTTGTTGTTATTATTTGTTTGAATTCCTGGAGTAAAGCCTTTTTTGAAAACTTTGGCCAAGTAGGTATATTTCCATTCTTCATGTTTCATAGAAGGAAGACCTAATTCTTCAAACTTTTGAATAGCCGAAATTTTCTTTTGGACGATTTCTTCAGGAAGTTGTTGGGTTTCCAAAAGTTCGTCTAAAGTTTGGCTATATATAGATGTTTCAATAATTGTCGTCATAATTTAGTTTGATACTAAAGCTGAAAAGTAATTTATACTGCTTCAACCTCATCTTTAATCCAATCGTACCCTTTCTCTTCTAATTCTAATGCTAAAGATTTATCACCTGATTTGACAATCTTTCCATCATACATTACATGAACGAAATCTGGAACGATATGATCCAATAATCTTTGGTAGTGTGTAATGATGATAAAAGCATTTTCTTCTGTTCTTAATTTATTGACACCGTTAGCTACAATTCTCAATGCATCAATATCCAAACCTGAATCCGTTTCGTCCAAAATCGCCAATTTAGGATCTAGCATGGCCATTTGAAGGATCTCGTTTCTTTTCTTTTCTCCTCCTGAAAAACCAACATTCACAGAACGGCTGATGAAGTCTTTCTTCATTTCTACCAATTCCATTTTCTCTCTCATCAGTTTTAAGAAATCTGTTGCAGAGATAGGAGCGAGGTCTTTAGATTTTCTGATTTCATTGATAGATGCCTTCAGGAAGTTGGCATTACTTACTCCAGGTATTTCTACTGGATATTGGAATGCAAGAAATAAACCCATTTGAGCTCTTTCTTCTGGTTCTAATTCTAATAAATCGATGCCTTCAAATAAGACAGTTCCTTCAGAAATGGTATATCCATCTTTTCCTGATAAAACATTTCCTAAAGTACTTTTTCCTGTGCCATTAGGACCCATGATAGCATGAACTTCACCTTTATTGATGGTCAAATTAAGGCCTTTTAAAATCTCCTTGCCCTCAATGCTGACATGTAAATTATTGATTTGTATCATTTTGTTTCTTGTTGTTATTTTTATGAATTACCCTACGCTACCTTCTAAACTGATAGCTAATAATTTTCTTGCTTCTACTGCGAATTCCATTGGTAAATTATCCATGACTTCTTTACAGAATCCATTGACAATCATTGCTACGGCTTGTTCTTCTTCTATTCCTCTTTGTTTGCAATAGAATAAGATGTCTTCGCTAATTTTTGAAGTTGTGGCTTCGTGTTCTACTTGTGCAGATCTATTATTGACTTCCAAATAAGGGAAAGTATGCGCTCCACATTTGTCTCCCATTAATAAGGAGTCACACTGTGAAAAGTTTCTAGCATTGTCTGCTTTTTTGTGAACTTTAACTAGACCTCTATAGTTATTTTGACTTTTTCCTGCACTAATTCCTTTAGAAACAATTCGGCTTTTTGTATTCTTTCCGATATGAATCATCTTAGTACCAGTATCTGCTTGTTGGAAATTATTCGTGACAGCTACAGAATAAAACTCACCAATAGAATTGTCACCCGCTAAAATACAGCTAGGATATTTCCAAGTAATTGCTGAGCCTGTTTCTACTTGAGTCCAGCTAATTTTAGAAGAGTCTCCTTTGCAGAATCCTCTCTTAGTCACAAAATTATAAACACCACCAACTCCTTCTTTATTTCCAGGATACCAGTTTTGGACAGTTGAGTATTTAATCTCTGCACGATCCATCGCTACTAATTCTACTACTGCAGCATGTAATTGATTCTCATCTCTCATAGGAGCGGTACATCCTTCTAAATAACTTACATAACTATCATCATCAGCTATTAATAAGGTTCTCTCGAATTGTCCAGTTCCTGCAGCATTAATTCTAAAGTAAGTAGAAAGTTCCATTGGACATCTTACACCTTTTGGGATATAGCAAAATGAACCATCACTAAAAACTGCGCTATTCAGAGCGGCATAGTAATTATCTTTTACAGGCACTACAGAACCCATATATTTTTTCACTAAATCTGGATGATCTTTAATCGCATCACTAATAGAGCAGAAAATAATTCCTTTTTCTTTTAATGAAGTTTGGAAGGTAGTTTTTACGGAAACACTGTCCATGACAATATCCATCGCTACGCCAGTTAATCTCTTTTGCTCATCTATTGAAATTCCTAGTTTTTGTAGAGTTTTCAATATTTCAGGATCTACTTCATCCAAGCTATTAAGTTCTATTTTTTGAACAGGAGCAGCGTAATATATGATGTCTTGGAAATCGATTTTTGGAAATGTTACATTGGACCATTGAGGCTCTGGCATCTTCAGCCATTCTTTAAATGCTTTCAGTCTCCATTCCAGCATCCATTCAGGTTCTTCTTTTTTAGCAGATATAAATCTTATAATATCTTCAGTCAACCCTTTGGGAGCAAACTCTTGCTCAATATCTGTTACAAAACCATATTTGTAATCAGACGAAGTTAAGTCTTCAAGTATTTGGTTTTGATCACTCATTGTTTTTATTTAAAATCATTCTAAATACCAAATCTATGAAATATTAAACAAAGTGAGGTATACATTTCGACTTATTTAGGTATTAATTAGGTATTTTTGAGGTATTCTTAATGTATATTTAATACAATACTCCTTTCTTAAATTTTAACGCTAAAGTTCAGCGCCTTTAAAGAATTTGCAAATTTAGAATCATTCTAAGATTATTCCAAGAATATCGCACTATCTAAGTGTCAAGTCATAATTAAATTAATATTTTTTCAATTTATTCGTATTTTAATGAAATGGAAAAGAATTTTATTATTTATGGTGCTTACGGTTATACTGGAACACTAATCACAGAGTTAGCTGTAAGTAAAGGATTGAAGCCTTTATTAGTAGGTCGTTCAGATCAGAAATTATCTTCCTTAGCCAATTTGCATGATTTACCTTATAAGGTTTCGGATGTTAAAAATTTAAATCTACTTAATGATATCATCGGTGATTATTCTTTGATAATGAATTGTGCAGGACCTTTTAGCGAGACTGCTCATCAAGTCATTGAATATTGTATAGAAAAGAAACTCCATTATACAGATATCACTGGCGAGATAGGTGTTTTTGAAATGGCTAAAACTTTTCATCAAGATGGAATAGATAAAAATATTATGATCATGCCCGGAACAGGTTTTGATGTGGTTCCAACAGATTGTTTAGCTAAATATCTCAGTGAAAAATTACCTGATGCAACCGATTTAGAATTAGCATTTAAGGGAGTTGGCGGTCCTTCTCGTGGAACTTCCATTACGATGATTAGCGGAATGGATAAAGGTGGTGCGATTAGGAAAAATGGAAAAATCACTTCTGTCCCGAATGCTTATGAAGTCAAGAAATTTGATTTCGACAAACCTAACTTGACGGCAGTCACTATTCCTTGGGGAGATGTGAGTACAGCTTTTTATAGTACTGGAATTCCTAACATTAAAGTATTTATGGCGATGTCTCCCAAAATGATTAAGAATTTAAAATTGACCAATTATATCAAAGGTATTCTTGGATTATCTTTTGTGAAGAATTTTTTAAAATCTCAAGTCAAAGAAGGTGGTCCGTCTGAAGATGTTAGAGCTCAAGCGAATAGTTATATAGTAGGGAAAGTATCTAATGAGAAAGGAGCTTCTATTATGGCAAAGCTAAAAACAATTGAAGCTTATACATTGACTGCGGAAACAGCTTTAAATATTGCTCAAAAGATATTAGAAGGAAACTTCAAAGCAGGATATCAAACTCCATCTTCAGCTTATGGCTATCAATTGATTTTAGAAATTAGAGGTTCTGAGTTGAGTGATGTTTTGAAGTAATGGGTTAATGAGATAATGTGCTGATTGGTCAATGTGCTAATGAGATTAAACTATTACTATCATGTCATGCTGTAAGCATCTCAAAGCAATTCTTAAATAGATCCTTTCAGAATGACAAATTGGAACAGTTGACTTATATTTCTTTATGAAAAGTATTAAGTTAGTGTGATGATTAATTTATCTTAAATTCTTAATGTTTAATTTTTTGCATTATGTTAAATTCTGCAAAAACGGTGGTCACTGAGCTTAGTCGAAGTGTCGTCTATTGTCAGTCGACTGTGGTTACTGAGCCTGTCGAAGTGTGGTCAAAATATCGTCTTATCCTTAGAAGCTTGTAAAGTATTGAGCATTAAAGATACGACCGTCATAGGACCTACACCACCTGGAACAGGAGTAATGAAAGAAGCTTTTTTAGAAACTTCATCAAATTTTACATCTCCTTTGAGTGCATAGCCTGATTTCTTGGTATCGTCTTTTACTCTCGTGATTCCTACATCGATGACGACTGCGCCTTTTTTTACCATATCAGCGGTTACAAATTCTGCTTTTCCTAAAGCTGCAATCACGATGTCTGCTCTTAGAATTTCTTCTTTCAGATTTTTAGTAGCACTGTGACAAAGCGTAACTGTACAGTTTCCTGGATTGTCTTTTCTTGCCATTAAGATACTCATCGGCATGCCTACAATATTACTACGACCTATGACTACGCAATGTTTACCATTGGTATCAATATTATTTCTTTTGAGTAAAGTCAAAATACCATAAGGAGTAGCAGGTAAGAATGTAGGTAAGTTTTGAACCATTTTGCCGACATTAACAGGATGGAAACCATCTACATCTTTTTCAGGATCAATAGCTTGTACAATCTTTTGTTCATTGATATGTGACGGTAATGGAAGTTGAACAATAAAGCCATCTATATCATCATCATTATTCAATAAATGAATTTCTGCTAACAATTCTTGCTCAGTAATATCATTATCCAATCTGACTAAAGTGGATTTGAAACCTACTTCTTCGCAAGATTTTACTTTGCTAGCTACATAAGTTTCACTTGCTCCATCATTTCCTACAAGAATAGCTGCTAAGTGTGGTGTTTTACCGCCATTTAATTTAATTTCTTTTACTTTTTGAGCGATTTCTAGCTTGATAGTTTTTGATAGGTCTTTTCCATCCAATAATTGCATAGTCAGTTTTTTGTAAAATTAAGCTTTAAAATAGCTATTGACAATAAATTTCTGAATGGATTATTCACATTGATTTTCTTTGTGGAAATTAAGAATAGATATTTTTATAAATCTATAAAATAAGTTCTTGAAGCTCTGCATCAAATTTATATCTTTGTATATGCACAAACCGTACGTCATTGGCATCACCGGAGGTAGTGGATCTGGTAAGACTACTTTAATCAATCGTTTATTTCACGAGTTTTCTCCAAGTGAAGTCTGTCTATTAAGTATGGACAACTATTACAAAAAAAGAGAGGAGCAAGCTGCAGATTGTAATGAGCAACTCAATTTTGATTTGCCTACATCATTTAGAAGAGAAGATTTTTTCAATGATTTAAGTAAATTAATCAATGGCGAATCGGTAACTATCTCAGAATATACCTTCAATAATCCTTTAGTGACGGCTAAAGAGATTACTTACTTACCTGCACCGGTCATTATAGTTGAAGGGATTTTTGTTTTCTATTTTGAGGAGATTGCAAAATTAATGGATTTGAAAATTTTCTTAGATGCTAGTGAGCATTTAAAGTTGATTAGAAGAATTAAAAGAGATGCTGAGGAGCGCAACTATCCTTTAGATGATGTCTTGTATAGATATCAATATCATGTTCATCCGACGTATGAGCAATTTATTCTGCCGATGAAATTTCATGCAGATATTATTATTAATAATAACCACAGATTGGATGGTGCATTAGAATTGATAGGTCCCTTCTTAAAAGAAAAAGTCATCCAGGCTAAAGTTATAGAAGCGGAAGAATAGTGGAGAGGAAGTTTGATTTCTTTGAAATTTGAATCAATAATCATATGTTTTAAGGTCATTTTCTATCTTTTTAATTAGAGATAGATAATAATTTATTGAGAATTTTTCAAATGTTTTATTCATTTTCTCTTACTTTAAAGCACAAATGAAATTACATACCAAGATTTTTATAGGAATGCTATCGGGGATTGTACTCGGACTGATAGTGAAACAATTGAATTTACCACAAGAACAATTATCACTCATTACTGCATGGGTAGAACCTATTGGAAAAATTTTCATGAACATGATTTTCATGACAGTGATACCTTTGATTCTCTCCGCATTGGTATTGGGTGTAGTTGAAATTGGCGACTTAAAGAAGCTGGGGCGAATGGGAAGTATATTGGTGAAATATACGCTTGTTGTGAGTTTTATAGCCGTGATGATAGGTGTGGGATTGGTGAATATATTTAATCCAGGAAAAAAGATTTCAGAAGAAACTAGAGCTTATTTAGTTCAAGAGTACAAATCTGAAGCTTCTAGTGCACAAGAATTTTCTAATGAAAATAAAAAGAGAACTATAGGAGATATCATTGCTAATATTATCCCTAAAAACCCAATTCATGAAATGGGCCATGCTTTTGATGTCAATAATACCGGTGGTGGACTGATTTCTATTATGTTTTTTGCTTTAATTTTTGGTATTGCTATGACTGCTATTGGTCCAGAAAAAGCTCAACCGATGTTGAAGTTTCTTGAATCTTTATACGAGATAGTATTAGTCATTATAGGTTATGCTATGAAGCTCGCACCTTATGGAGTAGCTGCTTTATTGTTTAATATGGTACTGAATGTAGGAGCGGATTTTCTAATTACGCTGATTTGGTATGTCGGGATAGTGATTTTAGGATTGGCAATTCATCAATTTGTAGTGTATGGAATTATTTTAAAATTCTTTGCAAAAAAGAATCCATGGCAATTCATGAAAGATATGAGTGAAGTGACTTTGACAGCATTTTCTACTAGTTCTAGTAATGCGACTTTACCGACAGCGATAAGAGTGAGTATAGAAAAATTAAAAATACCTAAACCGATTACGCATTTTGTTTTAACGGTAGGAAGTACTGGAAATCAAAATGGAACCGCTTTATTTGAAGGGATTACCGTTTTGTTTTTAGCCCAATGTTTTGATGTGGAATTGTCTTTTGTTTCTCAAATTATGGTGGTGCTTTTATGTGTAATGGCAGGAGTGGGGACGGCAGGAGTTCCTGGAGGTTCGTTGCCTGTCATCGTTACGATTTTAATTTCTATTGGTGTGCCTGGAGAATCTATCGCACTGATTTATGGTGTTGACAGGATTTTAGATATGTCGAGAACAGTCATCAATGTCAATGGAGATATCACAGCTGCAGCTTATGTACAACATGTGGAAGAAAAATATGAAGCTTTGGAGAGTTGATAGCTCTAATTTCTAAAGCAGATTTGTATAATTTCTTACTATTTATATAAACATTCAACTTATTCTCTTTTACAACGCAATTCTTTTATTTTTGAGTTATGGGTTTTGGTTCTCCTTGGATTCTTTGGGCATTAGCAGCGATTGCTATTCCGATTATCATCCATTTATTTTATTTTAGGAGATATAAAAAAGTATATTTTTCTGATATCACTTTTCTGAATGAAGTCATCGTTGAGCAAAAGAAAACTGGTCGATTAAAAAATATTTTAATCTTACTCAGTAGAATTCTTGCAGTTATATTTTTAGTCTTAGCTTTTGCTTTGCCATTTTTTGGAAATGATAAAAAGGCTCAATCTCCCACAGATAAGCTGATTATTTATATTGACAATACTTTTAGTATGAGTCAATTATCTAATAATCGAACACTTTTAGAAGAGGCGAAGTGGAAAGCATCTGCATTGCTCGAGCAGTTAGACGCTCAACGTCAAGTGATGATATTGACGAATGATTTAGAAAGCTCCAACTTATCTTTTTATAGTCCTGCAGAAGCTAAGAAGATTGTAAACGATATCGTCTTTTCACCGACTTCATTATCTGTAGAAAATTGGAATACAAGAGTCAGTCAACTTTTAAAAGATTTGCACGAGAGGAATGTTCACGTTTATTATTTCAGTGATTTTCAAGTCAATGCATTGCCACAAGTTTGGGATAGTTTGTTTGTGTCGAGTACACTCATTCCTATACAAAATAACTCCAATAATAATATTTCTATTGATTCCATCAGCTTGATAGATCCTGTTTTTCATAGAGATGCTGTCAATCAATTATTAGTAAAAATTAAAAATCAAGGTCCAGAAATATCTACTCAACTGCAATTATCTATACAAGGAGAGGTTGTGGCTGTGAAAGATATTGTATTGCAAAAAGACCAAACTTTAATAGATACTTTATCGCTTAATGTCAAAAGTAACGGTTGGCAAAAAGGCCAAATCAATATTCAAGACGCCAATATAGCTTTTGACAATATCATGTATTTTGCAGTAGATGCTTCTGTTCAAAACAAAGTCTTATTAATAGAAGAGATTACATCTACAAAAAATATTTATCAAGTTTTTCAAAGTGATCGAAGTTTTATCACACAAAGACAAAGCTCCTCTTCCGCTACTATTTCACAGGATTATAGTTTGGTAGTATTGAATCAAGTGCAGAATTTATCCACCACTTTTCAAGATGAATTGGTAGAGTTTGTAAAAAATGGTGGTAATCTTTATGTCATTCCAGATGATAAAAAAGCTTCAATAGCTAATAATGCTTTATTGTCTAAATTATCGGTAGGTCAATATTCAGAAAGAAGGCAACAAGTAGCTCGTGTGATAGAAATGAATGAGCAAGACCCTATTGTTTCCATAGCTTTTGAAAAATTTCCTAAAAATTTAGATTTACCTCAAGTTCAATCTTTTTGGACGATTACTTCCTCTTTTCAAGTGCCCGAAGTCAGCATTTTGAAATTTGACAATGGAAGACCATTTATACAAAAATATATAGTAGATAAAGGCTTGGTTTATATTCAAGCAGCTTCCTTAGATGCCAACATTAATGATTTCTCTTCAAAATCTATCTTTCCTCCGTTAGTCTATAATTTTGCTGTCATCAAATCACAAGCCCGACCTTTATATTATACGATAGGCTCTCATGAGGAAGTCAGAGATTTGAATATCTCTATTGCTAATGATGAAGCCATCAAATTGTCGAATGGTTCTTACGAGATTATTCCTCCGATTCGTCCATTAGGTCAGCAAGTCAGTATAGAAATTCCTTCAAGTATGTCTCAAGATGGCGTTTTTGATGTTTGGAGAGGAGAGCAGCTTTTGTCCGTCCTTGCTTGTAATTATGATAGGAAAGAATCTGAGATGAAATTCTTGAATTTAGCCGAATTGAAAGCAAAGTTTCCCGGTGCTTATATTGATATTGTAAATGACACCAATTTTTTACAAAAAAACAATCCAGGGATTTTAAAAAGTCGTGCAGCACTATGGAAAGTTTGTGTAATTTTGGCACTATTATTTTTGATAGCTGAAATTTTATTGATTCGCTTTTCAAATAGAAAAACTACTACATGATATACAGGCTCAATAACGTTGAAATCGTAGATCCTACTTCCCCTTGGAATAGAAAAATTAAAGATATTATTATCAAAAACGGTAAAATTTTAGAAGCCAATTCTGAAGTTTCCTCTGTAAAAGTGATCGATGCAAAAGGTTGGATAATGATGCCCGGACTGTGTGAGACTTATGCTTCTATTGGTGATCCAGGATTTGAATACAGAGAGGATATACAAAGTTTGACAGAGGCTGCTATAAAAGGTGGTGTCACTTCGGTATGTGCTATTGCTGATACAGAACCTGTCACACAACACAAAACTCAAATAGAATATCTTGTCAAAAACACTAAAGGAAATATTGTAGAGATATGGCCAATAGGTGCAATTACTGAAGGGTTGAAAGGGAAAAATCCTACCGAAATGTTTGATATGCATCAAGCTGGAGCAGTAGCATTCAGTGATGCGCCACATTCTGTTCACAATTCTGGAGTCATGATGCGCGCCTTACAATACGTCAGTCCATTTAATGGAGTGATTTATTCTGTGCCTTTAGATGAAGATTTAGTAGGAGAAGGGCAAATCAATGAAGGCAAAACCTCTGTAGTCATGGGCATGAAAGGTATTTCTAATCTTTCTGAATCCTTACAAATTTATAGAGATTTAAGTTTGCTAGAATATACTGAAGGTAATTTGCACTTTACAGGTGTAAGTACTGCAGAAGGAGTAGAATTAATTCGTGAAGCTAAAAAGAAAGGACTTCAAGTTACAGCGTCTGCTTATTTACATCATTTGTTATTTGATGAAAGTGAAGTGAGTGAGTTTGATACCAATTTTAAAGTAATTCCACCTTTGAGAACTCAAAAAGATGTGAAAGCATTATTTAAAGGATTGAAAGATGGGACTATTGATATGATCAGCACTCAACATATTCCCTTAGATGTAGAATCTAAAAGATTAGAATTTGAATATGCTACTCCTGGAATGGCGAATATCGAGTTTGCTTTTCCTTTAGCTATGAAAGCGTTAGGGGATATAGAAAAAGTGGTTCAGTTAATGTCTATCGCACCAAGAAAACTATTTCAAAAAGATATCATTTCTATTCATGAAGGAGAAAAAGCTAATTTTATTTTGGTTGATCCTAAAGATAAATCTACAGTTAAAGCATCTCAGAGAAAAAGCAAATCCTCTAATTCTCCCTATTTTGGTGTGGAACTTACAGGAAGCGTAAAAGCTGTTTTTAATAACGGTCAAATCGAATGGAATGACTGATACGCATCAAGACCAAGCGCCTTCTAGTATAATTGTTATTATATTTTCAGCATTTTTATCAGCTACTGCTTTTATCCTTGCGAGCTTTATTCCGACGGCTTTAGAATTGCCGAAAGAAAATGATTTATTTGAAATTTTTGTCGGTATTATAAGTATTCTTTTTGGAATTGGTTTTACCACATTCGTCATTAAGAAAATACATCGAACGACTAGTTTCGCTAGAATATTTGTTTCAGGTTGGATGACAGCTTTAGTCATGTCCTTATTTGTTTCTATATTTTATTTAGTGGCTTTCCATCAAGAATGGATTCCTCTAGAAGCAGAAAGTGATACTGTTTCTATTATTTCGGTGGTGATTTTAAAATATAATGCATTAGGTATGATGTTTTCTTCTTTAATTGCTTTAATTTTTAAGAATAATGGCTAATTCTATTGACATCTCCGTTATCATTCCTTTGTATAATGAGGAAGAATCCCTTCCAGAATTATTTGCTTGGATTGATCAGGTCATGCTGAAGAATAATTTTTCATACGAAATTATAGCTGTCAATGATGGTAGCACGGATCGGTCTTGGTCTGTTATTGAAGAGAATTCTCAGAAAAATCCACATATTAAAGGCATTTGTTTCCAAAGAAATTATGGCAAATCTGCTGCTTTAAATGAAGGGTTTCTAGCATCAGAAGGAGATGTGGTCATTACAATGGATGCAGATTTACAAGATAGTCCTGAGGAGATACCAGGATTGTATCATATGATTAAAACAGAAGGATACGATTTGGTTTCTGGATGGAAAAAAAACAGATTAGATCCTAAGTTTTCTAAAAATATCCCTTCTAAATTTTATAATGCTGTCACACGAAAAATCAGCGGTATTCAACTCAATGATTTTAACTGTGGACTGAAAGCATATCGTCATGATGTCATCAAAAGCGTGGAGGTTTACGGAGAGATGCATCGATATATTCCTGTATTAGCAAAATGGGCAGGATATCATAAAATAGGAGAGAAAGTCGTTGTACATCAAGAGCGTAAGTACGGTGTGACTAAATTTGGACTCGAGCGTTTTGTGAATGGTTTCTTAGATTTACTCAGCATCACATTTGTTACGAGATTCGGCAAAAGACCCATGCACTTATTTGGTTCTATGGGAGTGATTTCGTTTTTGTTAGGATTCTTAATATTGCTTTATTTATCCATCTCCAAAATATTTTTCACTCAGACGGGTATGACATCAAGACCTTTATTCTTCTTTGGCGTCATTACTATTATAGTAGGAGTTCAATTATTTCTTACCGGATTCTTAGCAGAATTAGTAGCAAGAAGCTCTTCGGATAGAAACACTTATTTGATCAAGAAGAAGATAGGATTGTAGCGTAATCTGAAATTAACTCGAAGCGTATTTTAAACCTATTATTGATCCGATTAAAGTAGTGATAAAGAACAATCGCCAGAAATTAGCTGGATCTTTAAAAACTATAATTCCAATAATAACTGTACCTACCGCGCCGATTCCTGTCCAAACTGCATAGGCTGTTCCGATAGGTAGATTTTGAGTGGCTTTTATTAATAATAGCATACTGATGGTCAGTGAAACTAGAAATCCTCCATACCAAGCATACATTTCAGTGCCGGTGGTTTCTTTAGCTTTAGCCAAACAAGACGCAAAACCTACTTCAAACAATCCAGCAATAATTAAAATCAGCCAATTCATATTTTTGATTTTTCTTTCAAAGACCAAATATCTCTAATTATTCAATAAGGAGATGTTTATCGTATCAATTTAGAGCGCACTATTTTGATATGGACAATGCAAGCATCCGTTTTTACAACAATACCCTCTTTTTAAATGATAAGTGGAAGTGAATACCCATTGATTATTTTCGTTGATATAATAATCTTCTCCACGCACTAATTCTTTCTTAAGTGGCAGACTGTTTTTGCTTTTAAATAATTGTTCTGATTCCAAAAAATAGATGATTTTCGATGTTCTAAAGTTAAGCGTATTTTTAAATTCGTTTCTTATTTAGTATTAAATCAAATAAATTTCTTCTTGCTCAAAAAAAATGGGCAGATATCCTAAGACAACTACCCACCAACTGTTTTGTTTTATTGTTTTTTATAATGCTGCTGCACCTGCTTCAGCTACCGCGTGATCATTTTCTACTGAACTACCGCTTACGCCAATCGCACCGATAATATCACCTGCAGCATTTTTAATTGGAATACCACCTGGAAAAGTAATCAATCCACCATTAGAGTGCTCAATATTATATAATGAACCACCCGGTTGTGATAATTCTCCAACAATACCTGTATTCATATCAAAAAATCTTGCTGTTTTTGCTTTTTTTATAGAGATGTCTAATGAACCTAACCATGCACCGTCCATGCGTGCAAAAGCTACTAAATTAGCACCGGCGTCAACTATTGCAATATTCATTTTTGTATCGATTGCTACTGCTTTTTTTTGAGCTGCCTGAATTAATTTTTGTGCTTGTTCTAATGTGATATTCATAATAGTAGTTTTATTTACTGAATTAATAATATTCAAATCTACTACAAAGCTAGAAGTTTGGCTTGCGGAAACAGTTCACATACTTATGAATAAAGGTCAAAAACTTAAGAATTAACCAAATTAGGACTTTTTCCAAATTTGTTTTTGAACGCCGCGCTAAAATTAGATAGATTATTATAACCTAAATTGAGATAGATATCCGACGATTTTAATTGTCCCGCCTCTAATAAATCTTTAGCTTTTTGCAAACGTTTGTCTTGAAACCATTTACCGGGTGAAGAGTCGTATTCTTTGATGAAATTCCTTTTAAAAGTAGAAAGACTCATGTGACAAAGAAATGCAATTTCTTCAATTTTGAGATTGGAGTAAATATTTTTCTCTATAATTTTTTTGAAGTCTGAAGTTTCTTTTGTGCTCAAAGATTGCAAGTATTTCTGAAACGATTTGCCATATTTATTAATGAGATATAGCATCAATTCTTCAAATTTTACAGCCAATAAATTGCTCATAAAAATTGGTGGAGCACTGATAATAGAAGAAAGTGAATTCAGATAGGAGAGAATATAATCGTCATTTTCTATAATAAAATATGAAGGAGCTTCTTCTTCATTGGGATTGAATAAATGATGTTTCTTCAAAAAATCTCGCAGTTTGCTTTCAGAGAAAAAGAAAAGCTTGCAGTAGTAAATATCATCATTGTCTAGTAATTCAGACCATAAACAATTACCTTTTTTTATTAAAATAGATTGCTTTCCATTGACTTCAACTGAAGAATCTGAAAAATGAACTTGCTTCTTGCCTTTTTGCAAAAAGCTAAACATGTGCTGACTGAGATTCACCTTGCTTTTAAAAACATCGTCCGTCATCTTAAAGTCATAAACAAACAAGTCCATTTTATGAGGATCGCTTGTTATAAATATTTCCGGTACGTTTTGAATGGGCATTTTTATGTTTTTAATTCGTTGAAGCTCTGTCTGTGAAAATACAAATAAAGAAGTGTAGAATTAAAAGAGCTTTTAAAGACCTTTATTTGAGTAACCAAACAGTAAATTCTAACCTAGGATGAATAAAAGTTAACGCTTCTTTTATATTAATCTCCATGATTATTTTTTTCTTATCACTGAAATTAGTGGGCCAAAATGACCCGCAGGAATTTTGTCTTTATCGAATTCTTTAAGATACATCTGCGAAATAGCACCATCAAGATATAAGGCATTGTCGCAATTGAATAAATTTTTGTAAACCGATGCAAAATCATAAAAATTGACTTCGCTATTTGAAATAATAAATAAAATATTTGAATGATTTTCAGAAGATATTCCTACACCGCTTCTAATATTTAAATTCTTAGAACCATTAATGAATTTGGGATGGATTTTACCATCAATCAATAACATAGGACCTGATTGAGTTGCATGTTTAATTTGAGACTCAGGAACGTTTTTTGAAAAACTATCCGTCTCCATGATAATGGCTTGTAGATTGGTATCTAAAGCAAAGACTCCATTTGGAAACATGTAAAAATTAGTATTGTTATTGCTTTTGATGAGGTTGAGTTTTTTGACAATCGTTGAATTTTCTATCAGAAGTCCTTGTGGATCTAAATTCTGTAGATACATCCCTGCGTTGGTAATCATTAAAACCTCGGTTGTGTCAGAGTTTAGTGTATTGTATAAATTCGAAATGGATTCATAATGAATACCTGAGTTAGATTTTAAATGAAAATTGATTTCGTGTTGCTCGCTATTCGTATTCAATATAAAGCAGGAATATTTGTTGGCTTTATAATTAAAATTAAAGGATAGCGAAGAAGTGTTGTTTTGAATAATTTGATTGATTTCAGCTTGTAAATGATTGATTTGCTTTTTATCCTCTTCAATATGATGTAGTTTATTTTTCAGCAAAGATTTATTCTCGCTTTCCTCCACACGAACCAATAATTTCCCTAAAGTATTTACTTTTTTGACTAGTAAATCTAAAGTGTCTTTATTGCTTTCAATCGTATCGATTATATTTTGATCTTCTGAAATAGAAGATAGGATATTGTTTTTGTTGGAAGAATGGAATGGATTAAAACCAACGTAAAATATAGCAATCGTAAAGAGAATTAGAGTGAATGTTATGATATTAATTTTAGACTTTCTGAAGTTGAATGCTATCTGATTCATGTCCTTTATTTTACATCAGTAATTTTGATTTCTACTCTTTGATTCAAAGGATTTTTGTAGTCGTTTGGAAATTTAAGTTGATTTTTTCCATATCCAATATATTTTAATCTTGATTTAGAAATTCCTTTATCAATGAGGTATTCAAAGCATGTTTTTGCTCTTGCTGTAGAAAGTTCGTCGCAATATTTCTCAGAAGGAATTCCATTAGTATGGCCAGAAATTTCTATGGAGATATTAGGATATTTATTGAGATATTTCACGACTTTATCTAGCTGTTGAATTGAATTTCTATTGATATAAGCTTTATCAGCAAGGAAATAAAGTCCTTCTATTTCAATTTTTGAACCTACTTCTCTTGGAATCCTCTCTAGTTTTTCGTCAAAACTTGGTTCAGCAGGTATGAGTTGAGTATCTAAATTTGATGTCGAACTTTCATCCTTTTGTTGCAATACGTGGACAGTAAATTGTGAGGTAGTTTTGTTCCCAGAACTATCCATAGCTTCGAACTCCAAAAGGTTTTTTCCGATAGGAAATGGTTCATCACTTTTAATTCCGTTAATCAATTTCATAGATTTCAAAGCACAATTATCTGTTGCTTTAGGTATGGAATAATTATAAATGATGGATTCTTGATCAGAGCGAATGTAAATTATTACGTCATTGCTTGGAGTGATGCTTGGTGCTTCCTTATCCACTACTTGGATATTATAAGTACAATTACTGCTTGTCCCATTATTATCTGTTATTCTGAAAACGACTTTCTCTGTTCCTACGCCAATTTTACTTCCATTTTTAGGACCACTAATTTGTGTTACAGTTGATTCACCACAATCAGAAATATCGGTAGGGAAATCTACAATTGCTGCTGTTTGACAATCCGATAAATCAGTAGCTAAGATTTTATTAGCTGGGCAAGCATAAACGGATGTATAATTTTTTGCATACGATTTTGAATTCTGATAAATATCTAAGATTTGAGAGGGTTTCAGTGGTCCATCGTAGAGTCTTAAATCCGACATAGATCCTCTGAAATATTCTATAGCTCCTGGGATATCACGACCTATATTGATATTATTAGAGTTTTTCACAAGTTTTTCTTTATAAGGAAAAGACCATACAAATTGTGCGTTAATATAGAGATTTACATTTTTTTTGTCATAGGTTAAAATGATATTATACCATTGATCGTATTCTAAATCATGATTTTTAAAATTCAAATCCTTCTCCGTAAATTCTGTATTGATGGATACGGTACTTTGAGTATTGCCTTGAAATATTTGCACTCTGTACTGTGGCATATCAGGTTCTTCTTTTCCCAATTCTCCTTTACAAATTAAGGTCAGCCATCTTAAATTATTGTCATTATTAGCTTTGTCCAGTTTTATCCAAGTAGAAAGAGAAAATTCATTTTTAATATTGCCCAATGAAGAGGAGTGAGGAATAGAAATATAACCATTAGTACCATTAAATTTTAGAGCAGCACAGGGCTTTCCAAATCGATCTTCTGTAGGTGTAACTCCGCCAGAAATACTTCCAGTATTATTATAAGAACTGATGTCAGTTGCATCACCCGCCATGGGTAAATGAAGCAATAACTCTTGTGCTTCTGAATTTTTGCAAATAGAAGTAAGCGCAATAAATACAAGAAAGTAAATCAGTTTATTCATAATAATATACGAGTAAATTTACTGCTTCATTTTCATCCAATGTGCCTTTTATTTTAGAGTATTTTGTTCCATCAGATTTGTACAAATTAAACACATCTTGACAACCAGTGTCGATATTGATCATAAATTGCACTTTATTCATTTCTTTAAAATCTTTCAAAAATTTATAAACTTTAGAAGTTCCGTCATGTAAAGTGGTCTCTGAAGGAGAATGAATGAGGATGTGAACGATTTCTTTGTTATGATCTTCACCTATTGCTAAAAATCTTCTACTCGCTTTTTTCGCACAACTTTGAGTTTTGCTATCGCAATAGTTAGTGTTGATTTTGTCATGATATACTAGTAGATGAGATTGAAAAACTGTGGCTTCATTGGTTTTTGCCCAAGCGACAAAATTGTTTCTGTCAAATGAATTATTGATATTAATTATTTTTTTATTTCCATTATCAATGATGCCTAAATTTCCATCAGAAATTTTGGTTGCTTCGATACCTCCTGTTTGATACACAATGATCAATCCACCTAGTTTTAGATCTAAATTTTTATTTACAATAACTCCATTATCAATAGAAAGGCCTACTGGTTTTGCATTAGCTGGATTACAATCAGTCATATACGTGCCACTAGAAACTGCTATTATATTTTTTCCTTTCTTCCATGCATTATACCTTTCTGGAACAGTTTTATTATTGGAAGGGTCAGTTGCAGCAAAGTATTTGGCTTTGATTCTATTAGATCCTCGCTTCATAGAAATCATATGAAAACGGTCCGAATTGAAAATTGCAGTCGAAACTTCTACTAATTTTTCATCATAACCTTCTATTTCTTTTGTAAAAGCTGAACAGAAAATTAAGATGATAGAAAGTGCTAAAAATGAAATTTGAAATGGAGACTTCATAATTTCTTAGTTTTTTTGATAATTGTACTGAGAGAGTACCAAAATGATAAGATAATGATACTGAGTGCAAACGCAATGCCGATTTTTTGATAAATAGTAGTTCTTAAAATAAATCTATTGAATAGGTATCCATATTTATTTTCTGACAAATTATTTAAAACCTTTTCTGTACTATTCAAACCTGTCGAAGGATTATAATTAAATTGTTGGCTGATTGTACTGATATATCGATACTCAAAACTGTATTTCTCCCAATAATTATTATTGACTACAGATTCTAACTGATGATTGATGAATAGCATCCAATAGTCAAACAGAGCTTTATAGAAAATTTCGTTTTTTATATCTTGTTTTGAATAATAAAATAGACTTGTTATCTCATTGGTTAGGCTAGTTAATATATTCAAATCATCTAAGTCTTGTGTATTTTGAAGAGTTTTTAGCAGAGTATCTGAAAGAGCAAAAAACAAATACTCTTGACTTCTAGAATATTGATTAGAGTCTAATTTTTCTAAAAAATTTAAAATATCTCTTTGTTTTTGATAGTCTGATAGTTGTATATTTTCTGCAATTGATTTGAATGGAAAGTTGTCAAAAATATTTTCTTTAGAAATACTGTTTATAATAGAATCAGTTGAAATTTGATGGTTTGAATAATTTTGACTGATTAAAGGATACTGATTAGAGGCTGTTCCATGGACATAATAGCTTAAAACTCCCCAAGTAAATAATGCAGAAGTAAGGAGAAGTATTAAAGCGATTTTCCAAATCTTCATATTAATAATATCTGTTAAAAGTATATTTAACTCCTACTCTAAATGATTTATTATAATTCTGAGAATGTATGTCTTTGAAAAGAAACTCACCTTCTATTTTGATAGCATTATGTACCCAAATTGAAGTGGAAACTCCATGATTCCAATCATCTTCAGTTTTGAATTTCCAATTGAAATTATCCCAAGCCCAATTATATTTTCTGGTGAATAGATAGGAAACGTCAAAAAATATAGCTCGGGTATTTCTGAAGTTAGAACCGATTCTTAATCCTAAACCAATATTATCTTGTCTATAACTGTTAGAATAAATAGAGGATTCATTATCACGTAAAGTGAATTTTTCAGAATACATTTTATTACTATAAGATGTCAACAGTTTAATTTTATTCAAGCCTACTGCAAATTCTATTTTCGGTTGAAGAATTGAAAAAATACTTGATTTAGAGCTTACTTCAACTGGAGAATTATTGTTAACAAAAGTTCCTACCGAATAATTTGCGCTTAACCCTAACGATATCATTTTTTTGAAAAGAGGATAATAGCTCAATCCACCTTCTACAGCTACTCCTAATAAAATTGTTGACGAATTAGATGAAGGAAGAAAAGTTATGGTTTGTCCTCCTAAATCAAAACCTAATAACATATTTTTAGAAGAATCGACATGACTCTTGTTGCTACTGCTTTTAGTCGGATAAAAAGTTTGAATGTAACAATTGCTCTTTCCACAAGAATTAGAATCTATAACACTTATAGTTGTAGCTTTTTTAAACTTGTAAGTAATAGATTGACCTGTTCCAATATGCTCACCGTCACAATTATTAAGTGTCCATTTCCAATTATTGCTTAAGGTATTATCGATTTTTAAATCAGTTTTTTTTCCTTTAAAAATAGCTGAAAGTGCAGAGATACTATTAGGTTCCGTAGGAATATGTAAGACTTCAATATTTATAGAAACTCCCTCTGTTTTATTGCAAGGGCCTTCTGCTCTAACTATATATATTGTAGAAGTAGTTGGTTTCTCTTCTATAGAGGTTCCTATACCTATTTTGTTATTAGGTGAAATAATGTTTTTGTACCAAGTCCATTCTGCTCCCTGACCGAGTGTGCCGCCATTGACTTGTAATTTTATTGATTCTCCCAGACATACACTATTTTTCTGAGTTGAAATAGAAATAGGAATACTTGAGAAAGTTCCTATGCTGACGGTTTTGCTGATACAATCTTCAGTGCCATATTCTCCAATAGCTTTTAAGAAATAAGTGGTTTGCGTCTTTGGTGAAACCATAATGGAGTTCCCTCTGCCGATTTCTTTGCCCGAACAACTATTCTCCAACCAAACCCATTCAGAATGCTCTCCTAAAATACCATAGGGGAAATAGAGTTTAGTGCTTCTGTCTTGACAGATAGAATTTTCGCCTAGAATTTCAGAAGGGAGCTTTGAGCCATTTATGACATCCACATGATGTGAAATACAATTGGAGGATTTATTTTCTAGGACTGATTTGAAAAAATAGGTGGTGTTTTGATTTGGAGATATACTGATGGATTCACCATAACCAATTAGCTCTCCATCGCAACTGTCTTTATGCCATTGCCACTTAGCTCCTGTACCTATTTGCCCACCGTTGATGGATAAGATGGTTTGCTCTCCTTTGTAAATAGTATTACTTCCGACTATATTTTGAGGCAATATAGTTTCAAGAAATATGAACTCTCTTTTATCTTTCTTTTCGATGGTACTTAATGAAACATCATAGGATTCATTATCAACTTTCTTTGAATTAAAAGTATAGTCTAAGCTTTCAATAATGCCATCAATTCCATCTCTTCCTACATTTACAGAATTGGTCTCTATATATGTGATTCCATTGCAGTCGATATATTTTATTTTCCAAACTAAAAAGGCAGTGGTCGTGTATAATTTCCCACTTATTTTGTAACGGTACTTAGAAGATCTGCCATGTCTATCACATGCTGTTTCGGAATTTCTGTAGGAAATTTCCACCTCTAATTGTTGATCAGAATAAATTCTTTTGAATTCAGTCCAACTTTGCGATTGAACTGAAAGACTAAATAAAAGAAGCGATATAATAAGGGTTAGATTTTTCAAATTATGGGGATTTGTGTCTTGTAAATGTAAATAACGCTTACCTTATAAATAAATAAATATGAAACAAACTTTACGAAATGAACTATTAGGAAGACAATTCTTGATTCTTGTATAAATCGTTCAACATCCAACTGAATTTACAAAACGATTAGCAAATACTCTTTTTAAATGGATAGGTTAACTATCACAACACCAGTTTTCATTGTATTCAGTTACTAAACATTAATTTCTAAACCAAGTTGAATGAGTTCAATTACAAACGCTTAGATTTGTTATATGAATAAAAAGATTACACTCGGATTTTCACCTTGTCCTAATGATACTTTTATTTTTGATGCATTGATTCACCAAAAGATTGACACTCAAGGAATTGAGTTTGAAGTGGTCATGGATGATGTAGAAGCGCTCAATCAAATGGCTGAAGCTGGAATATTAGACGTCACTAAATTGAGTTATCACGCTTATGCTTATATGACTCAAGAATATCAGTTGCTTTTGTCTGGAAGTGCTTTAGGTCATGGTTGTGGTCCTTTGTTGATAGCAAAAGAGCAATTGACAGCCGATCAAATCAACTCCGCTAAAATTGCTATTCCAGGTAAATTGACTACTGCTAATTTTCTTTTATCTGTCGCATATCCCAAAGCTAAAAACCGTCATAGCGTTTTGTTTTCTGATATTGAAGATGTTGTACTAAGTGGTGAATATGATGCAGGACTTTTGATTCATGAAAATCGTTTTACATATCAAGATAAAGGTTTGGTTTCATTAATGGATTTGGGAGATTATTGGGAGAATCTCACTTGGTTGCCTATTCCATTAGGTGGCATCGTGATGAAAAGAGAATATCCTCAAGAAATGAAGCAATTAGTATCAGATTTGATTCGCCAAAGTGTAGAATATGCCTTTAAAAATACAGAAGATGCACTTCCATATATCCGTCAATATGCTCAAGCGATGTCAGATGAAGTCATGCTCCAACATATAGGTTTGTATGTGAATGATTACAGTTTGGATTTAGGAGATAAAGGAAAAACTGCAGTTCAACGATTAATGGATACAGCTGTAGATGCTGGTCTTATTTCAAATTATCATACTCCGATTTGGATTTAAACGAGAGTATGTCTATTTTTTCAACAATAATATAATATTAATACCATGTTTTGTAAAACTTCTATACGTACTTCAAAAATATTTGTAGCCATCATCATTGTTTTAGTAGCATCTTGTAAAACATCACAAAAATCTACTGAACAAACTGCTGTCGTATTAGATCCACCTTTGGATACTGAAAAAACGCTTTTATGGCAAATTTCAGGAAATGATATCTACGAGCCATCTTACTTATTTGGAACAATTCACGTCATTCCTTCTGAAGATTTTATTTTAGAAGATAATGTGATTAAAAAATTAGGCAAGACTAAGCAATTAGTTTTAGAATTGGATTTGGGAAATATCAATACACTTGAAGTCGCTAGAGCTTCATTACTTCCTGATAATAAAACTGTAAAAGATTATTTAACTGAAGAGGATTACTTATTGCTAGAATCCTATTTTGCTGATTCTTTGAGTGCACCCATGCCTTTATTCAAAACAGCGTATGCAAAGTTAAAGCCTTTCTTTTTGCAGCAAATGATTTACATTAAATACTTGGGCAATAATACTTCTTCTTACGAAATGGAGTTGATGGATAAAGCCAAAGATAATAATGCAGAAATAATTGGTTTAGAAACTTTGACTGAGCAATTATCTTTTATTGACGAGATGAGTTTGGAAGATCAGTTTGAAAGTTTAATTAAAACAATTCAAGAAGGAGATGACCAAGCCAAATATTTAGACTCCTTAATTGATGCTTATAAAGAGAAAGATTTGCCTCGATTGAATGAGATGATTACTTCTAATGAAGAATTTAAAGATATTTCTAACACATTAATTGATGATAGAAATGTAAATTGGGTAGTCAAATTAAAACCTATTCTTAAAAAAGGTTCAGCATTTATTGGGGTAGGAGCAGGACACTTAGGCGGAGAAATGGGCTTAATTCAGTTATTGAGAAAAGAAGGTTATACAGTGAGTCCTATTTCTATGGATTAAAATTAGAACGGGCCTATCATTGGAGTTAATGATTCGTAGAACCGATTTTCAACCATCCTACAATACTCAATCTTGGTTGATGGGTCAATAAAACCTCATGTTCTATTTCACTACTTTTGAAGAATACTCCTTTGCAATTATTGGGCGAGATCATTTGAAAATGGTCATTATGATGAATACATAATTCACCGCCGTCGATTTCTTGCCAGTTTTCATTGAGATACATTACGAGTGAATATTGACGGCTTTCATTGTTTCTGAATTGGTCAAGATGTTTCTTGTAAAAACTTCCTTTTTCATAAAGCGCATAATGAAATTCGTAGCCAGTAATTCCAGTAAAACAGGTGGAATTTAAGTGAAGAACAAATGCATCTATCAAATCAAAAAAACTATTCTCATGTTCATCGTTGTGCGCACGATCCAACCAATAAATGATATCGCTTCTAATCAATTTGTTTTGATCAATGATAGAATTATTCCCTATTCCTGCGGATTGTAGTTGATGAGTGGAGAAGAGCGTATTAAGATTTTGGGATAAATTAAATGCTAGAGCTTTAGTTAAGAAATCGTCGGCTATGCCGATTCTGCTACTGATGAAGCTATCGATGAGTACATTGAAGGTGTTTTGCAGATAAGTAGTTGAAAAGAGAATTTAGCATTTTGCCGAAGATAAAGATAAATCATTTTAATGCTGTTTGATGCTGTGAGATTTTGGAATTTACAAGAAAAATTCGTACAGATAAAAGAGGCTTTTTAGGTAGTGATAAGGATGATTTGAACTGATCTTTCCTTAGTTTAAATTGAACGGAGGAAATGAACATTTTAACTCAATAGCTAAAATTGAATACATCTTTTAAAATGACTTTCTTAAGAGCATTTTAATTAGAATTGCTAGGTGAAAAACGAAAACAATTTTTCTAGAATGTAGTCAAAGTCCAATTAAAGTTGTCTTTAATCGTTAAAAAGCTATAATTTGTATTAAATATTATCTGATATATTCAGGTAAGGTGCACAAATATCCTACTTCAGTTGAATGAATTGCGCCATATTTTCCAACTAACTATACAGAAAAACTAAGTAAATCTGTATCAGTTTTTTAAAAAATACAAATTATGAATTTATTTAAACTCTCACTTTTAAGCATTCTCATTTTTTTTATTGTTCCAAATACTAAAGCACAAAGTTGGGCTCAATTAGGTCAAGAAATTACAGGAAACTCCTATACTAGGCACACAGGTGAAAAAGTCAGCATGCCCGATCCGTTTACAATCGCTGTGAATTCAAAAACCGATACAAGTGGACAAGTTAAAGTTTATCGTTTGGAGAATAAGGTTTGGGTTCAAAAGGGTTCCACCTTTAAAGGTCCTTCAAAAACTACAGAAGGCAGTTCTATCAGTATGCCCGACAGTAATACAATTGCCATTGGGAATACATTTGTAGCAGGTGTAGGTAATAATAATCAACCAGCTGGAAGAGTTCAGATTCATTATTGGGATGGAATTGAATGGAAACAGAAAGGACAAACTATTTTTGGAGAAGAAACAGGTTCTTTTTTAGGAGATGCTATTAGCATGCCCGATCCAAACACAATAGCAATAGGCAATTACAGGCATAGAGAAGTAGGCCCTGGTCCTGCAGGTGCCGTTCGAATCTATTTTTACAATGATCAAGCTGAAGAATGGGTGCAAAAAGGAACTAAGATTATTGGAGATACTACAGATTATTCTAAATCCGAAAGTTTAGGAAAATCAGTTAGTATGCCTGACCCCAATACCATTGCCATCGGCGCTCCAGTTTCAGAAATAAACGGACAGTATTCAGGAGCTGTTAAAGTCTATCATTGGGTCAATGGCGATTGGACTTTAAAAGGTACTGTTTTCCATGGAGAAACTCGTAGTTATTTAGGAACTGATGTAAGTATGCCTAATGCTAACACTCTTGCATTTGGTGTGCCTTCAGGGGAAGAGGGCAAAAGAGGACGTGTAGAGATTCACCAATGGAACAACAATCAATGGGAATCAAAAGGAATGATAAAAGGTACATACTATAGTGGAGAATTTGGTACCACAGTTGATATGTCAGATAGCAATTCTATAGCAGTAGGTACCCCTTATGCAGGTGGTGGTACTGTTCAAATATATAATTGGAATAGTGATACTTGGGTACAACAAGGCAATACCATTGAACAATATAAAGGAGGCAGATGTGGGGCTGCCATAAGCATGCCTAATAAAAACACGATACTTGTTGGAGCTTTTTTAAATAACATCCATGGACAATCTTCAGGTATTACAAAAGTTTATTCTCTTTGCGACTCTTCAGGTTCAACGATTTCTGCTGTAAGTTGCAAAAGTTATACTTCGCCAAGTGGAAAATTCATATGGACAACAAGTGGCACCTACAAAGACACTTTGACTAATGCTGCAAATTGTGATAGTATTATTACAGTGAACTTAACGATAGAATCTTTAGATGTCAGCCTAACGCAAAACTCCTCCACTCTAACTGCTAATATTTCTGATGCTTCTTATCAATGGTTAGATTGTGAGAATAATTACGCTGCTATTTCTGAAGAAACCAATCAAAGTTTTACAGCTTTTGAAAATGGGAATTATGCTGTTGAGATTTCTAAAAATGGTTGTACAGATACTTCTAGCTGCGCAAATATCATCATCACAGCGATTCAAGATCATTCTTTTAGAGATCAATTGAGCTTGTTTCCTAATCCCACAGATGGTAATTTAAGTCTTAAGATGGATGCTACTTATTCAGAAGTCACACTCACCGTCACCAATCTTTTAGGTCAAGTCCTATTGATTAAAAATTATCAAGCGGTGAATGATATTGAATTGAATATCGATGGGCAGTCTGGAATTTATCTAGTTCAAGTAAAGGCAAAAGATAAAACAGCCGTCTTTAAAATTGTAAAGAGGTAAGATGGGTCGAGTGGCTAGGGTGTTTGTTGGTAATTAAGAGTGGTAATGAAGGTGAAGTTATTGGTAGCTCTTACTTTGCTTTTATTTTTTATCAATACGTTTTTCTTTTTGAGCTAGGTCATCTGCGCAGGAATTTCGACCGACCATGCGATGTTAGAATTTTTATATATGGTTTAAAATCATTCATTTTTGGCTGAACCGTTATTTAGAAACAAGGTATATTTTTCCTCTATCCTTCCTTAGAATATTTTTTATTCCTTTTTATAAAATTTATCAATTTCCCAATTTATGGGGTTATTGAAAATATAATTTTGGATATTATCAAATGATTGTTCATCCCGAATAATATGGTCGTGAAAACGGGGTTGCCACGCAAAATCGAAACCCAATCGGTTGGCGTGTTTGGTCACTGCGGATTTGTAGGAACGAATAATGGCAGAAATCGATCCCGATTTGGGCGAAATCCCCGTCATTTGTTCATTTTTGGTCGTTGATTGTGGTGGTAACGGTATCTGTAGAGACGTTGCATGCAACGTCTCTACAGATGCCGATACGTTTTCCAATACGTTATCATTCAAAATCAATATCCCATGAATGTGATTAGGCATCACCACAAATTCTCCCAATGTTACATTTTTCGTATGATTTTTTATTTCGCACCAAAACACATTGGCCAATACCCCTACATTTGATAATATCATTTTTTGATTTACAATTTCACCAAAATAATGCTCTCTATTTTTCGTGCAAATAGTAATGAAATAGGCTCCTGACCATCTGTAATCCCATGTTTGCAATCGGGCAGAAGATATTCTGTATTTATTTTGAAATTTTCCTTCCATTACGCTATCATTTCTCTTATTATTATCTTCTTTAGATTAATGATACTTATAAATAATAACCAAACAATAGAAGATATTGTATTTACATACTAATGTTTTTTCACTATAAAATTTTAATATTAGCTCAGTCTAATATAGCTATTTATTAAATCAATCATACAACCATCTACCCCAATCTACCTAAATCCCACCACCACCTGATGTTCTTTGTTATCATCTGTCAGTGGAATGATATTTTCCGTTTGTTTTACTCCATCAATGCTTATAAACATTTCCTTATCTGAAGAAATGCGTTGAGCTTCAATGTAATAGGTGGTGTTTTTAAATTGATAGGTGATTTTAAAAGAATCCCAATCGGCAGGAACACAAGGAGTAATTTTGAGTTGATCGACCTCCAAATGTAAGCCTAGGAATGATTCTGTAATTAAACGGTACAGCCAACCTGCAGAACCTGTGTACCATGTCCAACCGCCACGTCCAGCATGTGGGTCACGAGAATATACATCCGCTGCAAGCACATACGGTTCGACTTTATAGATGGCAATATCTTCTGCAGTTTTGCCGTGGTTGAGTGGATTGATGAGTTGTAATAATTCCCATACTCGTTCATTATTGCCCAATTTTGCAAATGCCATGATCATCCAAATAGCTGCGTGAGTATATTGACCGCCATTTTCTCTTACACCTGGGACGTATCCTTTGATATAACCCGGATTCAAATCTGATTTATCGAATGCAGGTTCAAATAATTTTATAATACCGACCTCTTTTTCAACGAGTTTATTGTAGGCGGATTCCATTGCTTGCTCTACTAAATCATCATTTCCACCTCCAGATAATACTGACCAACTTTGTGCAATAGAATCTATTTTACACTCTTCATTTTCTTTAGATCCTAAAGGTGTCCCATCATCAAACCAAGCTCGTTTATACCAATCGCCATCCCACGCACTTTTATCAATACTCTCTTTTAATTCTGCCGCTTTTTCTTTACAAGTTTCTGTAAAAGTGGTATCATTTTTTAATTGAGCAATCTCTTCAAATTTATTCAAGATTCCATAAAGGAAAAATGCGAGCCATACACTTTCACCTTTCCCTTCGGGACCTACTTTGTCATATCCATCATTCCAATCACCAGTACCGATTAAGGGCAAACCGTGTTCTCCAAATCTAAGTCCATGCTGAATGGCTAATTTACAATGCTCATATAATGTTGCAGCCGTGTAAGAATCTACAGGAAGGTCGTAATAAGATTCTTCTCCAGGATTTAAATGTCGACCTGATATGAAATTATTTTTCTCATCCAAAATACTTGTGTCGCCCGTAGTTTTACAATAGAAAGCTGTGACAAATGGCAACCAAAGATAATCATCAGAAATACGTGTTCGCACGCCTCGACCTATCGGTGGATGCCACCAATGCTGAACATCGCCTGATTTGAATTGTCGGGAAGCACAAAGTAAAATTTGTTCACGAGCAAGTTCTGGTCGAGTATGAAGTATTGACATCACATCTTGTAATTGGTCTCTAAAACCAAATGCTCCTCCAGATTGATAAAAACCACTTCGTCCCCAAAGTCTAGAGGAAAGCGTTTGATAAGTCAACCAACCGTTCGTAATTAAATTGACAGCTGTATCTGGAGTTTTTATTTGTATAGCTCCTACAGTTTTTTGCCAATAAGCTTTTACTTTATTCAAAGATTCATGTGCAGCTGGAGCACCTCGGAAAAGTTTTGCAATTGTACTCGCTTCATTGGATTGAATACCAGCTCCAAGTCTAAAAATAATTTCTTGCTCTTCGCCATCGGCTACAAAAAATGGAACTTGTATAGCACCACAAGGATCTAAAGCCAAACCTGTTTTTCCAGAAAGATTAGCACGGGACATCGCTGCAGGGTTCACTAAATTTCCATTCCGACCCATGAATTCTGTACGGTCACCAGTAAATGATTTTTTCAAGTAATCTACATCGTAAAATGCAACTCTATCATTGAACTCAGTACTATATTGATTTTTGGCAAATAAAGCTCCACTATCGGGATCGATTTCTGTACGAATATGCATGCCTGTTTTGACTCTATTATCTCCAAGCACCCATTCAATATATCCTGTAGCTGACAAGTTTCGAGCTCTTCCAGATTGGTTTTTGATTTTTAAAACTGTAAACTTAATGGAGGATTCTATATCTACAAAAACGGTCATTTCAGTATGGATTCCATCTTCAATATGTTCAAAAACAGAGTAGCCAAATCCATGGCGAGTAATATAATTAGATGAACCTCGAGCAGGTAGCGAAGTAGGTGACCAAAAATGACCGCTATCTTCATCTCTTAAATAATATGTTTCTCCGCTAGTATCTGAAACGGGATCATTATTCCAAGAAGAGAGCCTTATTTCATGGGCATTTTCAAACCATGTATAAGAAGAACCACTCTCTGAAATAACTGTTCCAAAATCTGGATTAGCAATCACATTTACCCAAGGTGCTGCAGTTCTATTATCGGAATCTGTAATAATGACATACTCTTTTCCATCTGGAGAAAAACCACCTAGTCCATTAAAGAATATCAGATCTTTTGGTGGTTCAATAGAATGGACTGTCAAAGGATAACTTTGGTCTTTAACTAACTTTGAAACGATAACTTTAGCCAATTCTTTTCTATTCACATGATCTGCTAGTGTTCCTTCTGAATCAGAAATAATAATCCGAGCTACAGTTTGGAATAAGATTCTATCTTCTGTAGAAATCTGATCGGTGGCTCTAATAAAAACGCCTCCTTTTTGTCCAATCAATTCATTAGGAATCAATGCTTGAATATCAGTTTGTAACGATTGTCTGTAAACATCTCGAGTCTCATTCCAAATCACAAGGTCAGCTTGAAGTCCTTTCATCCGCCAATAGGAGTGCGCTTGAATCATTTGTCTTGCTAATTGCAAGTTTTCAGAGTTTTCAATTTTTAACAGAACAATAGGCAAATCTCCAGAGATGGAATAACCCCATAATCCAGACTGTTGACGACGATTGGTAATAAGAATACTTGGGTCCGCACGAAAAGATGCATTGGGGAATATTACTGCACCTGCTAAACGGTCGTATAATTGCGCTTCAGCTTCAGAAGCATTTAATTGACGAAGTACGACTTGACTATGTGTCCATGCCATTTCAAAAACACGATCTTTATGTGATTTATTGTCGTGGTATTTATTGATTAAATTAAGACATCCCGCTCTAGTTTCTGCAATGCCTATCACCATATCTACCGTAGTGACTTCTTCTGGTTCTAAAATAATTTTATATCGAATAGCCACAATTGGATCTAGTACAGAACCTTGACTTCCACTCAATTGACCCGACGTTCTCATGGCTAGAGGATTCGCTATATTATTACCGTGACCAATAAATGCCATTCTATCTGTTTCAAAAGAAGATTCTTCAGCATCCTTTCCATCTATCGCTATTAAATGGAACATCCAAGGTGGTTTTTCTTCTTCGGATCTCGGTCTTCTAGTACAAATAATCGTATCTAAATGTGGTAAAATTTCTGTTTGCACAAAAAGATTACTGAAAGTTGGTTGCATTAAATCAGCATCAGCAGGAGCAATGACGACTTCTGCATAACTGGTCACTTCAATAGTTTTGCGTTGATTTGAACGATTGACGATATGAATTCTACGCATTTCGATATCATCCTCTGGAGAAACTACAATTTCAGTACGAGTTTCAATATCGTTGTGCATTCTATTAAAATCTATTCTTCCTTGAGAATAAGTAGCTTCATATCTATCTGCTTTTACTAATGTAGGCTGATAGGTATTGGACCAAAATTCTTCACTTTCCAAATCTCGTATAAAACAAAAAGTTCCCATATTATCCCGAGTGACATCTTCATGCCAACGAGTGACTGCAAGGTCTTTCCATCGACTATAACCTCCACCCGAATTGCTCACCATGACGTGATAGTTCCCATTAGATAATAATTGGACTTCTGGCATAGAAGTATGAGGATTAGTGACAATTCTGGTATTTTGATTGATTTCTAAATAATTGCTATCCGCTATTTCTGTAGTATGCGCGAAGAAGGAAGATGCTTTAGGTATTCTTTCTTGCAATAATAAAAGTGTTGCTTTAAACTGTGGTTCAGCTTCAAATAACTTCTGCATAGGTTGATCATTCAGTAGATAGGCCAATGACAATAAACTCATTCCGTGATGATGAGCCATGAATGAATAAACTATTGCACTAGATTGCTCCCGATTTAATCGAGAGGGCGTATAATCCACGGCTTCATAAAAACCAAATTTTCCTTCGATACCTTTTTTACTCATGCGCTCTAGATTTTTACAAGCAGCTTCTGGAGCTACCATCAAACCCATTATTGACGCATAAGGTGCTACTACCGCATCTTCTTCAAGTCCTCTTTTTAATCCTAAACCAGGAGCTCCAAATGCGCGATATTGATACGTTGAATTAGCATTGATCATATTATACCCTGATTCTGAAATTCCCCAAGGTCGATCTGATTTTTTTCCGTATTTAATTTGCCATTCTACAGCAGCTTTATAGGTTTGATCTAACAAGGTGTTTTCGAAAGTAGGCATGACTAAAAGCGGCATGAGGTATTCAAACATTGAACCACTCCATGATAAGAGGATAGAACTGCCATCGAGATTGGTCAATAATCGACCAAGTGCAAACCAACTGTCTTCAGGAAGTTTTCCTTGAGCAATACAGACAAAAACACAAAGTCTTACTTCGGAAGCTAATAAGTCATAATAGCTCGTATCTACGCGGTGATCTTGTACATTATAACCTATCGAGAACAGATGGCTGGATTTATCATACAAGAAATCCCATTGCATATCTGCTAATTCATTGCTTTGATGTGCAAGATTTTCTGAGCTAGAGATGATTTCACTAATCGTTTGTATCGAATGAGATATTGCTGTATCTAAAGATTCAATCCATTGGTTATCAGATGTATTATTGTTTTCTTTTTGATGGTTATTGATTTGTTCTTGTAAGTTTTGAGTAGATTTTAATAATTCTTCCCAACTAATATTCACTTTTGGGTGAACAATATCTTTGATAGGATTGGATGCAGTTTGTAATAAAAACCAAGGTGCAAAAACTTGAAGATGTAAATGAATTTGTTCTAATTGTTTGCTGAGTAAATTTTTCCATCTATAAGTTTCGCTATCAGGATGCTCATCCAGTTTTCCATTAATATTAATAAATTGCTCTGTTAGAGAATTTACGAATATTTCAATTTGCTGTAAATCAGTAAAATCATTCAAGCAGGCTTTTTCTAAATCTATTGAAATCTGATTTAATAAAACAGCATTCTTCTCTTCTAGCGTATCTTTTAATACTCCTAATGTATCTCGAATTCCTTTGATTAATTTGGGGCTAATTACTTTTTGACATGGCAATGCCAATAAACCTTGTCTTAGGACCAAAAGATGTCCCGCAAGGTTCCCACTATCTACCGTTGAAATATATTTTGGAAGCAAGGGGTTCAAAGATTCTGTATCATACCAATTATAGAAATGTCCTCTAAATCGCTCCATTTTATTCATTGTATGGATGGTATCTTTTATACGCTGAATAAGTTCTTGAGTATTGATATAGCCAAAGTCGTGTGCACTTAAGCTAGACAATAAGTACAATCCAATATTAGTAGGAGAGGTTCGATGTGCGAGTTGCTCGACAGGTTGTTCTTGATAATTATCTGGCGGTAAAAAATTATCTTGTGCCACAACAAATTGTTCGAAGAAACTCCAAGTTTTTCTTGCCAGTTTTCGGAGAAAAAGATTTTGATCAGTCGTGAGCGTAGAAACTTGTTTTTTTAAATCTTTACTCGTGAACCAAGTGATAAAAGGTGCAATAATCCATAATATCAAAATTGGACTTGCCACATATAACTTATGCGGAGCATCACTGATTAAGTAAACAAAAGTAAAAATTGCCAAAGCCGGCTCAATCCACATTTTGGTATAGGAAAGAACTAAACTGTACTGATCTGTTTTTTCAACATGAGCTGATGGATTCCATTCTAACAATTTCTTTTTGGTAAAAAACATTCTCCAAATGGTTTGCAAAATGGCTCTCAAATTAGCATACGCTTCATAAGGAAGAGATATGACCGAAAACAATGTCTTTGTCGTAATTTCTTTAATATTTTGGATGATATTTATGATATGATATTTGAATAAAACATCTTCCGGTTTGTTGATGGTATTCCAAACAATGGTAATAAATATTGGAAAAATAATAATTGCTGAAACAATAAATGTCCAAAATGAAATGGAAGAAAGTTTAAACCATGAAAGCAATAATAACATCGTCAGCGCAATAGGGACGAGACTCCGTCTCATATTGTCAAAAACTTTCCATTTGGATAAAGAAGAAATAGGATTATGATGTAAACGATTGTCTGAACCTTTCACCCAAGGGAAAATCCAAGAAAATATCTGCCAATCGCCTCTAGTCCAACGAAAGCGCATTTTCATATCTAAACTATAAGTCTTTGGATATTTCTCAAAAACTTGCACATCACTCAATAATCCCGAACGGATATAACAACCTTCTAATAAATCATGACTGAGTATTCGGTTTTCTACAAATCTTCCATCTAATACTTTTTGAAAGACTTCTACATCATAAATACCTTTTCCGATATAAGAACCTTCTGCAAATAAATCTTGATAGACATCTGAAGATGCTCGGGTATATGGGTCAAGTCCAGGTTCGTTTCCATGCATTTTCATGTACCTCGAGCCAGTGATGTCGGGCATGCTTACAGTAACTCTTGGTTGTAATATTCCATAACCTTTAGTGACCCGTTTTTTTGTGCTATCATACCAAGCTTGATTCAGTGGATGCGCCATAGACCCAATCATTTTCCATGCAGAACCTAAAGGCAATTGTGAATCAGCATCTAATGTAATGACATATTTTATTTCTGGGAAAATAGAAGAATCTCCTATCACCATTGAGAAATTGTCTTCAGAAACTCCTCTTAGAAGTGCATTTAATTCTGAAAGTTTACCCCGTTTTCTTTCATAGCCCATCCAAGCATTTTCCTGTGGGTTCCATTTTCTAGGACGATGAAAAAGATAAAATAAATCGTTTTTCTCTCGGTTATATTTTTTGTTTAAAGCTTCAATTTCGTTTTTTGCAGCTTCTAAAAGTTCTTGGTCATTGGGAAGAGTTTCGCTTGGTGCGTCGGTGAAATCTGTCAATAAACCAAAATGTAAATGATTATTTCTATTGGCTAAATATCGGACTTCTAATTCTTCCACCAAACATTCTATTTCCTCAATAGATGTGAGCATACATGGTACTGCCACCATTGTTCTTGATGAAGCAGGAATCTCATTAGAGAAATCCATCTTGGGCAATAGGTTGGGTCTGACGAGTAATGTAGCCACAAAATTGACTACTGAAACTGCTAACTGACTAGTAGATAAAAGCACAAGGATACTTACGTATATGAGTAATCCTACCAGTTTTATTTCTGTATGTATTTTAAAGAATATAGCAGTGCTTATAAGTAAGGTAAGCAATAGAATGAAAAACAAATAAGTCGCAAAAGCATGGTTTTTTATAATTCTTTTAAATTTTCTCATCCATGAGATGTGCATTTTTGCCACTCTTTGAGTATCTCTTTTTCCTTTTCCAATTAAATAATATCCTACATGTGCAGTCCTTTGATCACTATCAGGCGATGGCATATTCTCCTGCATTAACTGTATAGCGATACGGGCAACTTCTTCCTCGCTAGAAGGACCTTTTCTTGCTATCAATTCCACCACATGACGATAACGGTCACGAGTAGCAAAATCCATTTTACCATACACTCCATTATGGTCTTCTAAAAGTATTTTTTCGACAATGCTATTTTGTTCTACAAAACCTTTCCAATCTATTGCTCCAAGTAAACGTAAACTCGCAATACTGTTGCTGATAGAAACTTGATCGGTAGTTTGTTTATGATTTTCTGCGTTGATTAATTCTGTACAAGTATGTCCGCTTCCAGATAATTGTTGTTCTACCCAATTCAGCACTATAGCCAAGTCAGGACCTTTTCCTCTGAGCAGTCGAATGAGTTCAGAAACAAACGCACTTTCGATAGGAGGATTAGACCGTGCCATATCCGCTATCACCAAAATCAAATCTTTCGGAGATTTTTCTGTGGTTCGAATCATTTTTTTAGCCCAATATTCTGCAAGATTTCTATCTACTGTGTCAATGGCAATTCTGGCAGCAATTCGTCTAATATTTTCAATTAATGCCAAACGAAGCATGATGGGTATTGACCATAATTCTCCCAATTTTAATTTAGTAACAGACTGATAGGCTTCCATGAAATGGTTGAGATTATCAATGTCTATTCTTCCGTCGCTGTGAGAAATGATCCGTAAAACAATATCATAACTTCTAGTGACCTTCATGGAGTTATCAGCCATCAACTGTGGTAAGTCTTCGCTGTAATTTTTTGGGAAATATGTTTTTGCAATCCTAATATGCTCCTCTATGAGGTAAAAATTATCAATAAGCCATTCTCCAGCTGGCGGTATTGGTAGGTTTTTTTTAATTGAATCCGTGAGTAATTTCCGCACTTCCAATAAAGTATTCTCATTATCAGCAAGACGTTTGAGTAAATGATCTTTGGCTTTTTTATTGCTGAGTTGATGTCTTTTGGCTAATGATTTACCATATTTCTCCATTTCGTCAGAACAAAATAGTTCCTCTCTCAACGGTTCTTCATTGAGATAATCGAGTTGAGTTTTATCAGCTTCAAAAAACGTTTTCACATTGGAGATATTCTCGTGCGTTTTAGGATTCAAATTTATTTTCATACTCTTTAATTTAGTTCTATTAAAGCATTGACGGTGGATTGTGCTTCATCAATAATTTTTTTCAAATGTTCTTTACTTAAAAAACTTTCGGCATAGATTTTATAAATAGCTTCAGTTCCAGAAGGTCGTGCTACAAACCATCCATTTTCTGTAGTCACTTTCAGTCCGCCGATAGATTGATCATTTCCAGGAGCTTTGGTCAAAATTTGGGTGATTTTTTCTCCAGCGAGGTCTTTGTGTTTGATTTGAGCACCTGTCAGCTTTTTGAATTTTTCTTTCAATTCAGGACTAGCTGCAGCTTCTATACGATCATAGAAAGGTTCGCCAAATTCTTTAGTCAATTCTTTATAAATGGTGCCGGGATCTTTTTCCATTTTTGCAGTAATTTCTGCTGAAAGTAAAGCTGGAATGAATCCGTCCTTATCAGTAGTCCATACACTTCCATCTAATCTTGAAAAAGATGCACCTGCACTTTCTTCGCCACCAAAACATAGAGAAGAATCGATTAAGCCATCTACAAACCATTTAAATCCAACAGGCATATCTCTGACTGCTCTTTCAAATTTTTTTGCAATTCTTTGGATGAGCTCAGTAGTTACAATAGTTTTACCTATGGCTGAATTTTTATTCCAATGCGGTCGATGCTGAAGTAGATAAAAGATGGCAACGGATAAATAATGATTCGGATTTTGTAGTCCCGAACTTTTAGTAACTATACCATGTCGGTCGTGATCTGTGTCGCAAGCAAATGAAATATCGTAATCGTCTTTCATGGCAATGAGACTTTCCATAGCATAAGGAGAGGAAGGATCCATGCGAATTTGTCCATCCCAATCCACGGTCATGAAACTGAAAGTAGGATCAACAATTTTATTGACGACTGTCATATTCAGTTGATAGTATTCTGCGATAGGTTCCCAATAATGAACGCCCGCTCCACCTAATGGATCTACACCGATTTTAATTTTTGAATCACTCAAAAGTTTCATGTCAATGACGTTTCCTAAATCTTTGATATAAGGATGTAGAAAATCGTGACGATGCGTGGTATTTGCTTTCAATGCTTTATCTAAAGAAACTCTTTTGACTTGCTGCAAATTATTTTGTAGGAGTTCGTTGGCTTTTGCTTCAATCCATTTTGTAATAGCATCTGAGGCAGGTCCACCATTGGTAGAATTATATTTAAAACCGCCATTGTCAGGAGGATTGTGTGAAGGAGTAATGACAATTCCGTCTGCAATTTTTT
>DATJBS010000011.1:0-70896 GCA_035515235.1 Chitinophagales bacterium | reverse complement strand
AAATCAGCTGTCCGAAAACACACTTTGTAGAAAAATAGTTACTTTTAGTCATCGTTCTAATGTTTTGTAGTAATTACAAAAGTACGATATTTTTGAGTAGCCTTAATCGGCTACTCTTTTTATTCCGGACAACAATGATTACTTACCTAAAATCACAAACTCTGTTCTTCTATTCAATTGGCGACCTTCTTTGGTATCATTAGTAGATATAGGTTGAGATTCGCCGAAACCCTTTGCTGACAATCTATTCAATGCAATTCCATTTTTAACCAAATACTCTACTACTGCTTGTGCTCTTTTCTGAGACAATTCTAGATTATATGCTGGCTTGCCTACATTATCTGTATGTCCTTGTATGACTGCTTTAATTTGAAGATCTTTTTTAAGTAGTTCGATGAGTTTTTGTAATTCAGGAAATGAAACAGATTCTAATTCATAGCTGTCTGTTTTAAAAAGTACATTTTTCAAAATTAAGCTCGCTCCTTGTTCGATAGGAAATAAATCTACTTCTAGTAAATATGGTTGAGACATGGAAGCAATTTGTGGTTGAAATTGTTCCGAATGAAATACATAGCCGTCTTTTTCTATTTGTAGACTAAAAGTTTTATCTAAAGGCATACAAATCAAAAAATTACCATCATTGAAAGTACGACCTTGAGCAAATAATTGATTCGTATTGAAATCATAAACACTGTATTGAGCATCTAATAATTTTTTGGAATTGACATCTTTCACTATCGCTTGAACATAGGTCGCAGGATTAGCCTGGACAGAATCATTTAAAGAAAATTCATAAATGTCTAATTTTCCTTGACCTCCAGGTCGATCACTAGAAACGAAAGCACTTTTACCATCCAATGCTACATATATACTCGACTCATCTCCTTCTGTATTAATTGGATAACCTAAATTTTGAGGTGTAGACCAAATCCCATCATCGGATAATCTTGAGACGTACAAGTCTTTAGCTCCTACTGTAGGATGTCCATTAGAAGAAAAATATAAGGTACGTCCATCTGCATGGAGGAATGGTGTTTCTTCATCACCTGATGTATTAATAGTACTTCCTAAGTTTTGAGGTTCGGTCCATTGATTTCTCTTATTCAAGTAAGAAATGTATAAATCTTTACCTCCTTTCCCGTCGGGACGATTACTACTAAAAAGTATGGACATACCATTTGCTGAAATTGAAGGCTGACTGTCCCAATCGGTAGAATTAATAGGAGCGCCAATTCCCGAAGGAGTAGTCCATTCTCCATTTATCAAAAAAGAATAAAAGATATCGCAACTTCCTAATCCTGTCGGATGATTACAGGCAGTAAATAAAATTAACCGACCATTGGAAGAGACTGTTTGGGCGCCTTCATTTTGATTGGTATTAAATGGTAAGGGATAAACTTCCGACCATTTGTCATCTACTTTTTCTGCATAATACAAATCTTCATTTTTCTCCTTTCTAGTAAAGTATAATTTATTGCCATCTGGACTTAAAAAAGGATATAATTCGTAGGCAGATGTGTTGATGACATCTCCTAGATTCTTAGGAGTAAAAGGCACGGGATTTTGAATCATATGCCAAGTGTATTCTAACTTTTTAATTTTAGATTTTACTACGTTTTGATAGGGCAATCCTAAGAAAGGTACTTTTATGAGTTGATGAAGTGCTGCTATAGCTTCGGGGTACTTCTTTAATTGCTGATAAGATTCAGCTTGCATCGCCCACCAATCAGCGTCATTTAATTGAAATTTCTGAATTGTTTTTTGAATAAAATCTGCGGCTTCTTGATTTCTAAAAGTATACAAATATGATTCAGCTAAAAACTTTCTAGCTATTAAATATTCAGGGTTTTTCTCAACAAAAAGTTCTAGTTCACTTAGAGTAGCTTCATATTTTCTCAGTCCTAATTGAGTTCTAATTACAGACCATTCTTTTTCGCTCTTTTTAGAAAGCGAAGTAGTTTGAGCATTTAAATTGCCTATTGAAAGGAAAATAAAAAATACAATACACCACTTGATCATAGAATCAATTTATGAGAGGTTAAGCTATGGAATATCCAAGTACTTGTGTGTTTGTACAGACAAAGACCATTCCGGATGAGCTTTAATATAATTAATTAACAAATCATTGAACAGGTCTTTTTTATTCCATTCTGTTTGTAAGTAAAGTTTGCAATCGTCATTAGTATGTAGCGCATTCTGCTCTGCCCATTTAAAATCTGATGAGTTAAATACTACCACTTTTAATTCATGCGCGACCGCTATTACTTCTTGTAATGGAGCTTTAAATTTCTTAGGTGAAACCGTAATCCAATCTAAATCTCCAGATAATGGATATGCTCCTGATGTTTCAATATGTATTCTAAATCCATTGCTTTTTAATAGTGCAGTCAATTCGCTCAAGTCATACATAGCAGGCTCACCACCGGTAAGCACTACTAATCTACATGGATATTCTAATGCTTGACGTACAATTTCATTTACATCTACCCACTGAGAAGGTTCCACTTCCCAGCTTTCTTTGACATCACACCAAACGCATCCTACATCACATCCAGCTACTCGAATAAAATATGCAGCATGTCCAGCATATCTTCCTTCTCCTTGAATGGTATAAAACTGCTCCATTATTGGAAGCGCTTTAGGATATTCAGTAGGATAAACTATTGTTTTCATTATTTGACTTGTGTCAATTTAATCATATTGGTTCTACCTCTTCCACGAATCGGCATACTGCCTGTATTGACCACCATATCTCCGCTGACCACTATTTCCTTTTTCTTCAATAGTTCTATAACGTCTTCAATACTTTCATCCGTACTTTCAAAACTATCGTAGTAGAAACATTGAGTTCCCCAAACGATACTGAGAGTATTCAATAAAAATTTATTGCTTGTAAACACATAGATATCTGCTTTCGGTCTATAACTCGCCAACATAAATCCTGTATATCCAGAGTAAGTCATTGCATTGATACATTTCGCATTGACATCGTTTGCAATTCTACATGCATTATAACAAATAGCATCTGAATAAAATGTCAGAGATGCTTTCTTTGCAAAGTGTTCTCTATTATAAATGATAGGTTCTTGTTCAACTCTACGTATAATTTTGTCTATCGTTTCTATGACTTTAATAGGAAATTTACCCACCGAAGTTTCTCCAGAAAGCATAATTACATCTGCTCCATCTAAAACTGAATTAGATACATCAGTAATTTCTGCACGAGTAGGTCTAGACATTTCAAGCATCGATTCCATCACTTGAGTAGCGATGACTACAGGTTTAGCTTGCTCAATACATTTTCTTACGATTCTTTTCTGAACAATAGCCATTTCCTCCATAGGAACTTCCACTCCCAAATCCCCACGAGCTACCATCACTGCATCAGATGCATCGATAATAGCGTCAATATTTGCAATAGCTTCAGGTTTTTCAATTTTGGCCATTACCCTTAATAGACCATTATGGGATTTGATGATTTCTTTAAGTTCTACTACTTCTTTAGCTTCTCTAACAAAAGATAAGGCTATCCAATTGATAGGATGTTGAAGAATAAAATCTAAATCTCTTCTATCTTTTTCTGTTAGACTTGGTACAGTAGTCACAGTGCTAGGAAGGTTAAATCCTTTTTTGGAACTTAATACTCCACCTTCTAATACTCTACAAACCACTAAATCTTTTTGATTAGTACTTTCTACAATTAGAGAAAGCTTGCCATCATCTATAAGTATTAATTCACCAACTTTTACGTCTTGAGGCAGTGCTTCATAAGTCACACTTATTTCTTTAGCAGTACCTACAACTGGCTGATTCACAACATTAATCAATTGTCCATCTTCTAAAAAGATAGAGTTGTTTTCTATTTCTCCTACTCTAAGTTTTGGACCTTGCAAATCTGCCAATAAACTAATATGAGCTTGATGTTTTTGGTTCAATTCTTCTGTGAATTGTATCACTTTCAAATGGTCTTCGTGAGAACCATGAGAGAAGTTCATTCTAAAAGCATTGACTCCTGCTAAGTATAATTTTTCTAGTTGTTCGATACTATTTGTCGCAGGACCAATGGTCGCTATAATTTTTGTCTTTCGATGTATATTCATTATCTGTAACTCTGTAATAAGTTTTTATTTTTAATTTTAATATGTTCAATATTTGCCACAATCTGAATATGATCAAACCTATTCATTCTTGCTATCAAATCTTGAGGTAAATAATCAAATTCACCGTGAAGTAAAAGAATATAGTCAAACTGCTTTAATTCTGGAAGAAAAGCACTAGATCCATTTTTATTATCAATTAGATCTACTTGATATCTATCTCCTTCTTCGTAATAAGATTGAATAGGAAATTGAGGTAATTGTTCATTTTCTTTTAATTCGTCATCAATTTTGACTAAAATACTACAATTATCTTTTATTATAAGTTCACCTTCTCTAACTAAATCCCAATCAAATTCATGATTTAGTAACCAAGCCAATCTATGTAAAGAAACTTGAGTCACTAAACCTAAAATTTTATAGTTTTTATAAAAAGCTTCCTTTTCTCTTATAATGTTTTTTGCGGCCATTTCAGCTAAAACTAGTGGATATTCACGTCTTTTTAAAATTCGAAATATTGCCTAAAAATACTTAATAAATATTGTGTCATCCTTCTAAATTCGTTTAACTTTGCAACAATTATTATTATTATAAAATTATCAAAACATGTCTATAATCGCTGAGCGAGTTAAAAATATTATCATTGAGAGACTCAACGTAGAAGATGAGCAAGTGACCAATGATGCAAGTTTCATCAATGATTTAGGCGCTGACTCATTAGATACGGTAGAATTAATCATGGAATTTGAAAATGAATTTAAGATTAGCATCCCTGATGAGCAAGCTGAAAACATCACTACAGTAGGTGAGGCGATTACTTTCCTAGAAGCTAATGTTCCATCTTAATTCATACATGTGATTTTAAAAAGAGTTGTTGTTACCGGAATTGGAGCTATTACACCTATTGGGAATGATGTTCCTAGTTTTTGGAAAGGCTTAGAAGAAGGCATTAGTGGTGCTGAAAAGATTACCAAATTTGACACAACTCACTTTAAAACAAAATTTGCCTGTGAAGTCAAAGATTTTGACGTTTCACATATATTAGATAAAAAAGAAATTAGACGTTTTGACTTATTCTCTCAATACGCCATGGCAGCTTCAGAAGAAGCTATATTAGATGCCAATATTTTAGATCCTTCTATAGATAGAAATAAAATTGGAGTAATCTGGTCTTCAGGAATTGGAGGAGTTGAAACCTTCCAAAATGAAGTCATTAAATATGCCGAAAATGGAAGAGTTCCTAAGTTCAGTCCATTCTTTGTTCCTAGAATGATTGTCGATATTGCTTCAGGACATATTTCAATGAGACACGGGTTTAAAGGAATGAATTTCTGTGTCGTTTCTGCTTGTGCTTCGTCTACTAATGCCATGATAGACGCTTTTAATTATTTAAGATTAGGTCGGGCAAATATAATTGTTTGTGGCGGATCAGAAGCTTCAGTCAACGAAGTAAGTATTGGCGGATTCAATGCGCTGAGAGCACTATCAGAAAGAAATGACGGCCCTAAAAGCGCTTCTAGGCCTTATGATTCCGAGAGAGATGGTTTTGTTATGGGCGAAGGTGGTGGTTGTCTGATTTTAGAAACGCTAGAACACGCTCAAGAAAGAGGAGCTAAAATTTATGCGGAATTGATAGGTGGCGGAATGTCTGCAGATGCCTATCATCTTACTGCTCCACATCCAGATGGAGAAGGTGCTCAAGCTGTAATGTTAGATGCATTGCGAGATGCTGAAATTCAATATTCAGATATTGACTATATTAATACTCATGGCACTTCTACCCCATTAGGAGATTTAGCAGAAGTGAATGCTATACAGAAAGTTTTTGGTGACCATGCATATCAACTTAACATCAGTTCTACTAAATCAATGACCGGTCATTTATTAGGTGCTGCAGGAATTATAGAAGCTATCGCTTGTATAGGAGCAATAAAAAACAATGTTATTCCTCCTACCATCAATCATTTTGAAATAGATGCAAATTTAGATGCAAAACTCAATTTCACTTTTAATAAAGCACAGAAAAAAGAAGTGAATTATGCATTATCTAATACTTTTGGATTTGGAGGACATAATGCTTCCGTCATTTTCAAAAAATATTCAGAATAGTGCCTTCTCAGTCAACATACGAATTAGAAGAATTTTATCATCTGATAGGTATCTATCCTAAAGATTCAGAAAAATATTTTATAGCAGCACTCACTCATGCTTCTTACGATGGAAACTCTAAAGCTAACTATGAGCAGTTAGAATTTTTAGGAGACGCAGTTCTCAGTCTTATTGTAGCAGCATATTTGTTTAAAAAATATCCTTTAAAAGATGAAGGTGAATTAACAAAAATGCGTTCATTTTTAGTGAGCAGACCACATTTGAATTTGATAGCAGAACAAATGAATCTCACACATTATATTCGACATAAGATTGATGATAAAAAAATTGATGAAGCTAAAGATTTAGGTGGTGATGTAGTAGAATCTATCCTTGGAGCATATTATTTAGACGGTGGACTTGAAACTGCCCAAAAAATAGTTTTGAAATGGATCATCAACGAAACTGAAATTAAAAAAGCTTCTAAAAAATCTTTAGATCCTAAAAGTGAATTGCACGAATGGGCACAACGGAGAAGAAGAAAATTAGAATTCATTCTTTCAAACCCTAATATTCAGAATCCTTCAAAATTTGAAATCCAAGTAAAAATGGATGATAAGCTATACGGAACAGGTATAGGAATCAATAAAAAAACTGCAGAGAAAAATGCAGCTATTCAAACACTAAAATTACTAGACCCTAATGGTTGACCCTAAGATTTTGTTACTAGTTATAGAAACAAAAATGCCTTTTGGAAAGCATAAAGATAAATTTATCTATCAAATCCCAATCTCTTATTTAGAATGGATGAGAAATAACGACGGATTCCCTAAAGGACAATTGGGTATGTTATTAGAAACAATATATGTCATCAAAATGAATGGTATAGAGTTTTTACTTAAACCATTACTTAAAAACAGAAAGTCCTTTACTGACTAAACTCCACACCTCTTTCGGTAATATTCAACTGAGCTATTGCACCTAATTTCAAAGCTCTATTGTCGTCGATATGCCCTGCAGGAAAACCAAAACAAACAGGATAATCATACTCCTGTACATGCTCTAAAATAATCTCTTCAGCAGATTTTCCGTATGGAATTGTATTGTCATTCATATCGGACATTCCACCTACTATAATTCCTGCTAGTTGATTTAATTTTCCTGCTCTTTTGAGCGCTATCATCATTCTATCGATATGATATAAATATTCATCCAAATCTTCTAAAAACAGAATCTTGTTTGCTGTATGTAAAAGAGTTTTTGTTCCTAACAAACTGTAAAGAATAGATAGATTACCACCAATAATTTCTCCTGATGTGCTTCCTAATCTATTCAGAGGGTGTGGATCAACAGTATATCTCAGTGGCTTGCCGGTCAAAGCATCTAAAAGAGATTGAAGTGAAGAGTCTGTATTTTTTGTAAAGTTAATAGGCATAGTAGCATGTAAAGTTCCAATACCCATGACATGATTTAAATGACTATGCAAAGCAGTAATATCTGAATACCCAATGATCCATTTAGGTTGTTCTAAATAATTTCCGTAATAAATATCATCAATAATTCTTACGGTTCCGTAGCCACCTCTTCCAGAAATGATAGCTTTTACTTTAGGATTATCTAGCATTTTTTGCAAATCCTTTCTACGAAAACTATCATCTCCTGCATACTGAAAATATTCTGCGCCTATGGTATCGCCAATCAAAACTTTGAAGCCTGCATTTTCAAAAAAACGAATTGCAAATTGTATCGATTCTAAGTCAATTTTTCTAGCTGTACAGACAATACCTATAGTATCTCCAGGTTTTAAATTTGCAGGTATATACATTCTATAAATCTACGAGAAAATCATAAAGTCAATTACTGAATCACTATTTTTCGACTGTCTTTTCTACCATCTGAAGTAGATATATTCAAAATATAAACTCCTTTAGACCATTTGGTAGCATCAAAGCGAACATTCTTAACTTCTTTAAATGCTTTGGTTTCATATACTTTTCCGAGGGCATCCAATACTACAATTCTAACATCAGTCAAGCTTTCATCAAAAGTCAAGTCAAAATTACCATTGCTAGGATTTGGTAAAACACTACTATAAATACTTGGAGCAAAATGCTTCAACTCTTTAACAAAAAAATAAGAACAATCAGAAATATGTTTACAATTTCCATAATCTACAGCAATTGCATATTCGCCCGGTTGACTAATATTTAGTTGTTGCTTAGTCTCATTTTCTAAAATCACCAAATTATCATTGACACACTTATACCACTGAAAAGATTGACTATTAGGATTTGCTACTAAAATATTATTATAATCTCCTTTCGACTGATTATCTACAATATCTTTTTGTTGAATGATAATATCATCAATTCTCAATTCGTCTCTAGCATTCGAGCCCATGTCCACTTGCTCTCCATTATAGTAATATCTCCATATTAACTGAACATACTTTTTATCTAATAAATTTTTAGGAAAGTCTACTTTAAATCTTTGTTCATGCTCTGCATCATAGCTCCCTTTGTATTCTATTAATTGATTATTATTATCATAAAAGTCAGAGACTTCTCCTTTATCACTTAATCTGTATTGTAATCTAATACTATACTTTTTTGACTGTGGATGAATAGTCCCTAATGTGAAAGACACTTCTGCTCCACTAATATCTTTAGTACTTACTGCAACTGCGACAGCTCCAAGTCTCGTTTGGTAATAATTATCGTTGGCACCCGCTGTATTGATTAATGAAATTCCCAAACTACCTAAACCACTAATTCTTGTTTTAGAATCATAATCATATTCAATATCTTCTAAAGTTCCTTCTAATGGACCATTAGATTTAGAATCAGGATATCTCGTATAATAAAACTGCATATGCTCCGGCTTAGCACCTTTTGTTTGCTGACTAGCCCATTCAGAAAACTCATAAGGACAATCATCAATTTTAGCTGCTACAGGATTGTAAATGTAATTGTCGTCAATTTCAAAATATGCTTTTACAAAAAGATTTTTCTTTAAATCAAATTTGAGCGTATCAATATAAGATGTACTGTCTGTGGTTTCCCAACGAGAAAATTTGTAACCATCTTGTGGTATTGGAACAAAAGAAATAGGTAAATTTTTAAAATAAATTCCTTTCCATTGATAAACATTAATGGTATCCACACCAGGAGTATTTCTGTTGATTTCTATAGTATTTATTTTAATATGGCCTTTGTTGATATCATCTACATCCAAAGTCACTTCTGCTGTTTCACCTAGATTGAATGTTTTTCTCATGTGATTTATACAATTGTTAGGTCTTACAGTTGCAAAATCTTCTAATACTTTTACCTTATTATACCATATATTGATGTCACGACTATTGATATTCCATCTATTGAGATAGTTGATCATATCATGCTCTAATAAATTCTTATAGTAAGAAATTTCTCCTATAACACGTTTTGGAAGAAATGCAGTATTGAGTAAATCTGAAAATCTAGTAAGAAATTGAATTTTAAATTTTGGATTTTCAATAAGTGATCTAAATAAGAATGTTGCATTTTCACCTCTATCGTTTCCTGTAGGAGACAAAGCCCAGTCAAAAGAATTCAAATCTTCTTCCCCTTTGTTTAATCCGCTATCATTGTCAATATTCACCCATCTCCATCTTCCGTCTAATCCGTAAGGAGACTTGGGTTTGTATTGATTGATTTTATATCTCCAATAACGAACATTATTATGAGGCCAATCTATAACTCCTACATATATTTTAGATGATTGATAGTCAATATAATTATCAATATCTATTATCGTATCGACATAATTATAGGATTCTTCAGAAGTCAAATCAATATTTGAAAGATTTCTTAGAAAACTTGCATAATGTAATGTATCACCTTCTATTACTCTTTTATTATTTTCTAAAAAATCAATATCTGATTCATTAAAACCATATTTTCTTTGAAAGTATTTAATATCAATTCTTTCTCTTGCATTTAATAGCCCCCAATATTCTCCATTAATATAAATATTATAAGGCGTATATTCCTGATAATCTACGTTATTGAACTTCATTAATCTTTGAATAAAAGCATCTTTAAAAAAGGTGCCACTAAAATCATTTCCTGAATTACGTAAAATCAATCTTTGAAAATCTTCATAAGGAAGATTTTTAAAAAATGGATACGTCATTACATCCTTTCCGTAAAAATTTCTAGCATATATACGGAAACTTTTATGAGGGGCACTCCTTGTTCCTCCGCCATGAATTCTTAATCCTACTGATTGATTTAATACTTGTTTGCCATTTTCAAAGACTTCGATATTAGATGGAATTTCAGCAGGTCTTCCTGAACGTCTATAATTAGCAGGAGAAAACATATTTGTTAATATAGGTGAGGTATATCTCCAAGTTTCATAATCCACACCTGGCACACCAATGCCTTCATAAAAACCTTTTAGCTGATTTTCATTCAAAGTCAAAGATATAATAGGTAATTCATCTTTAACGGGATCATCATTTGAAAAGAAATAAGTATTAGATATTATATCACTTGGCTCCTTTCCTTCTTCTATTACTAATGCTCTGACTGTAACAGCTGGTGGCCTCTTTTGTCTTATAATAGAAGTCTGATACGAGGCTGTAATATCACTTATCCAAAAAAGCTTATCCATGTATCTTCCTAAATCAATAGATTCTAAGAACAAATAAGAACGATAAGGTCGAAAATAGGAATCACCTATAAATCCTGCTCCTCGATATTGATAATCTATTTTATATTCATAAACAAATCCTCCTAAATTATCAGGATTAGGGTCAGAACCATCTATTGTATAATATATTTTAGCGTTGGGAGAAGATGCATTAATTCCTAATGCAAATGGTTGATCATATTTTCCTCCAATTACTGAAAAAACTGGATTCTCAGATTTTTCACCATACGGTATTGACTTTGAATTAGATTCTCCTGGCGTTGTTGTTTTAAAATTCACGAATGTATTACTGCCGTCCAATTCTCTACCATATGAAATATCTGCTTCTAGATTACCATATGTCAAACTATCAATTATTGTTTTTCCATTTTTTCCAACTAATAAAACACTTCCTCCATATTTAGATAATGAAAAGTTTAAATCTCTTCCTGAGTATCCAATAACATTATTGGCAGAATAAACAACAAAACCTTTGTTTGAAATTATATTTATTGATCTAACTCCAATTTTAAACTTAGTTAAATCATTGATATCATCTGTTAAAAAGTAATTTCCTAATTGGATATTATCACCATTAGGATTATAAATTTCTATCCAATCTGGATAATCTTTTGTGTAAGGATCGTAATATGATATAAAATTAGAGGCTACAACTTCATTTATAAAAAGCTTATAATAACCTTCACCTATTAAAGAAATATTTTTATTTAGTAATTTTGAACGAAAATAAAGTTTTTCTATTTCTCTAGAAATATCATTGCACTTCTTTTTAATATAAATTGTTGATTCTGAGACTACTCCATCTTTATTAATCAAATTCAATTTCTGAGTATATCCATCTATTTTACTTAGCGATATGTAAAAATTTCCTCCAATTGCTATTTCTAAATTATCTCTTAAAAAAGCCGCTGAGATAACTATCGAATCTACTTCTGAAAAATCCCCTTCAATACATCCAAATGTTTCTAAATTTTCATTTTCAATAAATACAAAAGGGAGATTAGGTGTAATAGAATTTATACCCACCACTTTAATGTCATCTAATGCTATAAATGGTCGAGTTCCTCCCTGATTAGCTTCATCTTGATAATATTTCCATCTTACTTGTACATATTCTTTATTCTCTAATTGCTTGGGCAGAAATACCTTTACATTTTGAACATCTCCTGTAATTTTTCCTTGTGTGGAATATGAAATTGATGAAGGAAAATCGCTCCATGATTCAGAAGTGTCACTTCTATATTGTGCTTGAATTCTGTATGCTCTTGGCAAAGGATTTCCGTTGCCCTGCTCTATTAATCTAATTTTCCATGAAAGCTCAATTTCTTCCATATTAGAAGTATTTAAAGCTAAAACTACAACACCAACTTTTGCTCCTCTGAAAGATTCATTCCCACATCTATCTTCTGTATCTTGAACACTTCCTGAATTTACAATACCTATTCCATTTAGACCTAATCCTACATACCTGGATCTACTGTCACTATTATAAGCACATTGCCATAATTGACCAACTATCGTATTTTTATCTGGCTCATCGTCTCCTTGATATTGAAGAAAATACATGCTCTCAGGAAATGTACCTGCTGGAGCATCAGAATTCCAACTACTAAAAAAATAGGGTTCTTTATTTAACTCGTGTGCAATTGGATTAAATTGTGAGAATACACTTATAGGTGTAATAAAAAGTAATAGTAAAAGTATGTATTTCCTCATAATCATAAAGAAACAAAACTTTGAAAGTAGTACAAAATAAAAACAGTTAAATCAATTGTCAACGAAGTGCTAAATAGTTGTAGCTATTTATCTCTTCACTCCATTCAAACTGTCGACTATTGCGAGAGCATCTCCAAGATTGTAAAAATCCACACCTAAAAAATTGATTTTTCTTTGTTGTTCTTCACCGCAATTCTTCACCCTTTCACCTAGAATTTCCCAACTATTAGCTTTTTTAGCTCTGCTTTTATCTGGCAAACCTAAATTGTTGGATACCCAATGATTGAGTAAATAAAATGTTTTAAGTCTAGCTCCACCTCTATTCACACTACAATCCATCTCTTCGAAGTTTTTAAATTCAAATCGACTGTCAAAAGTGTATTGCCAAGCATATAATAGTTCCTTTGGCAAAGTTTCATTCTCAAATTCAACCATCATTACTAGTCTCTTATTGGAAGAAATCATTTCCTTCAATGTAGGCCATGTTCCATTGTGGAGATAGATCATGTCTCTTATTTCCAAGGTATCCATGACTTGAAGAAGCTCTGCGTGGGTACAATAATTTTCAAAAATAATAGAGATCACTTCACTAGGATTTTTGATTAGAAAGTTCTTGATATCTCTCATGGCGGATAGCAAAGGCTCTTTGCCAAATTGTGGATACCCGTGATATAGAGCAGGACCATTTGGAGTAGAATATACGTCTAGCATTAATCCTCTCACACCTTCTGTTAATTGTCGTGTGATAGAGAAATCTTGATTGGGTACGACAAAGTTTTTCTGACTATTATTAAAAGCGTTATGAGTCATCAAAGTAGTCACTTCGTCTAGTCTTTTATTACACAGTTCAGCAAACCCATTACATTTCATAAGAGTATCGACTGGATCAGGATCTTTTGGGTCATCAGTGTCTTTTGGAGTCTGCTCAACTAATGGAGCATCTTTATCACAACTGATAAAAACACTTCCAAACATTATTGAAACTAATACAAATACTATACTTTTTCTAAACATAACTTTAAGTTGCTCACCAAATATAGTGATAAAAATTTTCTCTTAATAAGCGTAAAACAATTATTGAACTCAAAAAAAAATAACTAATTTTAGTATTATATAATATGCCTAACAAAAAGAACAATTTTCTGCAAAACTTTTTAGAATCTGATGATTTTGAAAAGTATATTGAGCTATTTCCAAATAATATAGGTTCATCTGGTTATGATCCATGGGGATTAAATATTAGTGGGATTAAAAGCACTTTAGGACTAGCTAAATATTTATATACAAAATATTTCAGAGTTGAAGTTACTGGTCTTGAAAATATACCAAAAAAAGGTAGAGTATTAGTGATTCCTAATCACAGCGGTCAATTACCTATCGATGGAATGTTGTTAGGTTATGCTATGCTGACTAATCCTATCGCACCGAGAGTTCCAAAAGCTATGGTAGAAAGGTTTTTTCCAACTATACCTTTCGTAGGAAATTGGTTGAGTAGTCTCGGATCAATTATTGGCGATCCATACAATTGTGCGAAATTATTAGAAAATGATGAAGCTATTATTGTATTCCCTGAAGGAGTAAGAGGTTCTGGCAAATTATATAAAGACAGATATCAGCTTCAAAGATTTGGAAACGGCTTTATGCATCTAGCTATGAAACATGAGACTCCTATTATTCCTGTAGGAATTGTAGGTTTAGAAGAATCCATAATTTCTTTTGCAAATATTAAACCTTTAGCAAAGTTCTTAGGAATACCATATGCACCTATTGCCATTCCAGCAATATTTCCTACAAAAGTATATATTCATATAGGCAAGCCTTTGCATTTTGAAAATGATATTGAAAGTGAATATGAAGTAAAAGCTAGAGTCAACATTATTAAAAATGAAATTAAAAATTTTATAGATTTAGGATTATCTAAACGCACCTCAATATTCTAAAAATGATAGCATCAGAAAAGAAAAAAATTATGGTAACAGGCGCTGCAGGTGCTTTAGCCAAAAAAGTAATAGATAAACTTAAGAAGGATTATAAAATTATAGCAGTAGATTTTAGAAAGAAAGTAGACTTAGGGATTCCTGTAGAAAGCTATAAAGTAGATTTCAACAAAAGAATTTTTGAAGATATTTTTCGCGAACATAAAATTGATGGCGTTATTCATTTAGGAAGAATTACTGCTAGTGAGTCCAATAGATTTACGAGGTATAATGCCAATGTTGTAGGTACTCAAAAGATGTTTGACTTATGTAAGAAATATGAAGTGCCGAGAATCATCGTCATGTCTACTTATTTTGTCTACGGTGCAAGTCCTTACAATCCTTCATTATTAGATGAAAAAACTCCTATTAAAGCAGCAGATTTAACCATGGATATGGTCGACTCTGTAGAGTTAGATAACCTTGCAAATATTTATTTATACAAACATCCTGAGCTTAATATTACAATTTTAAGGCCTTGTAATATTGCTGGTCCAGGCGTAAGAAATACTTTTTCAAAATTACTAGCTTCTAAAACAGCTCCTGTACTTTGGGGATTTTCTCCTTTGATGCAATTCATCCATATTGATGATATGAGAGATGCTATTTGTCAATCTTTCAAAAAAAATGTTCCAGGATTATATAATGTAGCACCTTCAGATTATATAGGATTTCAAGATGCAGTAAAGAAATCTGATTGTAAATTGATACAAATTCCTTCTGTACCTACTTCTCTCACTGAATCTGTAAGCAAATTTTTAAAATGGGATATCTTCCCTCCTTTTTTACTGAATTACTATAGGTATCCTGTGATTATTGATGGCAATTTATTTAACAAGACCTTCGATTTTAAACCTAAAAAATCTTTAGAAGACATCTTTAATTATTACAAAGGAATTAAATAGACCACATGCAACAAAATCGACCGAGTGTGTTATATATCCATGGATTTGATAGCAGTCCAATGGCAGAAAAAACATCCATTATCGCAGATTTAGGCTATACTGTGATTGCACCTAAAATTCACTACAAAGAATCTAAAAATACTTATCAAAGATTATTACACCTCGCTCAAGAATTCAATATAGAGTTCATAGTGGGAAGTTCTTTGGGCGGTTATACTGCATTTTGGTTAAGTCAAGAATTAAATGTCCCAACTTTGTTATTTAATCCATCTTTAGCATTTCAGAAAATAGATCCAGGATTAGTTCATCAAAACTTATCTATTATCAATACTAGACAATCTATCTTCTTAGGAATGAAAGATGAAACAGTCCATCCTACAACGACTATCGATTGGCTAAAAATGAATCAAATATTCGAAAAAGTAGAAATAATAGAGGATCCAAATAATGGACATCAAATTTCTCTTTCTGTATTTAAACAACAAATGAAAATGCTTCTTGAAGAACTAGTTCCGCAAGAAGCATGAAATAATTAATATTTTTCAGTTGAACTCCTTATGGGAAAATTCCTAACTCTTCATAAGATTCACCGATACTATTTAATGCGTACACAAATGCAGCTGTACGAAGACTATCCAAGTTTTGACGCTTGTATACTCCTCTAATATTTTCATAAGCTGTGACCATAGTGTCTTCTAATCCAGCACGAACTAAATCTAATTCTCTAGCTCCTGTAGTTAAAATTTGTCTTTCTTTTTCACCTACAGACTTTCCTGTTTTAGTTTCTATTAGATTCACTAATCTTGAGAATTGTGCTGAGTCAAAACGACTGCTCAATCTTCCAAAACTTACATGTGATAAGTTTTTCAACCACTCAAAATATGAAACTGTTACACCACCAGCGTTTAAGTAAATATCAGGAATAATCATCACTCCTTTCTGAGCTAAGATTTTAGATGCTGCAGGTGTAATAGGACCGTTAGCTCCTTCTCCGATTAATTTTGCTTTTACGTTCGGCGCATTTTGAACCGTAATTTGGTTTTCTAAAGCTGCAGGAATTAAGATATCACAATCATATTCCAATAAATCAGTAGAATTTTCTAAATAATGAGCTTTAGTATAATTTCTGATCGTTTTGTTTTCTAATTGATGTTTTTTTACATCTAAAATATCTAAACCATCAGGATGAAATACTCCACCATCATACTCAGCGATTCCGATTACGATAGCACCTAATTCTACTAATACTAAAGCAGCATTAAATCCTACGTTTCCAAAACCTTGAATGATTACTCTTTTATTTTGTAATCCAGGAGTCAGACCGATTTCTTTCATGTCTTCTGAGATAGAACATGCTTGCATCAATCCATAACAGATTCCACGACCTGTAGCTTCTGTCCTACCGTGAATACCATTTTGAGAAACTGGCTTACCAGTCACACATCCCCAACCATCAATAGAATTGTTATTAAATTGAATGTATGTATCAGCTATCCAACTCATTTCACGCTCACCTGTTCCAACATCTGGAGCTGGTACGTCTACCGAGGGACCGATAAATCCTTTCTTTAATAATTCAAAGGTATATCTTCTTGTAATTCTCTCAAGTTGATCGACTGTATAGTTTCTTGGATTAATTTTAACGCCACCTTTCGCTCCTCCAAAAGGGACATCTACAAGTGCACATTTATAAGTCATTAATCCTGCTAATGCCATGACTTCATCTTGATCCACCATATCGCTAAATCTTAGACCACCTTTTGTAGGTAATCTATGATGGCTATGTTGTACACGATAAGCTTCAATTACTTGTACTTCGTTATTAATTTTTACTGGAAAATTAATTTGATAAACTGCATTACAAGTTTTAATTTGTTCTAATACACCTTTTGGCAAATTAACATTAGTAGCTGCATGATCAACATATTGCTGAACATAATGGTAAAAAGAGGAACCTTCACTCATGATTAAACTTTAATCTTTTAATTGTTTTTCAATATTTTTTATTTTCCTGTCTTGGGTAAAAAGATAAAAAACGATCCCTGACAAGATCATTAATAAAATAGCATTTACGGCTATTAATTTATTTTGACTCATCAAAAAATCGGATACTTTATCTTCAGAGGCCATTGCTGAGCTCATCCCATAAATCATGGACAGCAATAATAATACTTTATTCATTTTTAAAAAATTAATCTATATCATTTAATCTTCTTTTAATCATGTCTATTCTGATAAGCTGAGTACTCATCCATAAACTGATTCCCATCCATCCAAATACTGCTGGATAAAAGACGGTTCTTAAATTGGCATCTAAATCATAAGAATTAAACCCTGGATTCCCTCCATTACCTGGATGCAGCGAAGAAGAAGTGATGCGAGGAATCACATTAATTAATACCATGAACATTACAAATGCAAAAATAGAATAGACTGCTGAAAACTTAGCTTTAGATTCTGGATCTTCAAAAGATGATCTCAAAATAAAATATGCCATATAAACTAAAAGTGCCGCTGCGGCAGCATTCAATTTCACTTCTGCAAAAACCCACCATGCTCCCCAAGTCACTTTTGCCCAAACCATACCAGTTACAATACCTAATCCTCCCATTAACAAGCCGATAATAGCCATATTAGCAGCTATGACATCAAACCTTGAATTTCCTGATGCTAAATATCTTAAGCTATACACTAAACTTAAAAACATCATGAGCATCATAGAAAACCACATGGGAACATGAAAAAATAAATTCCTAATAGATTCTTCGAGGATAGGCAAATCAGGAATTTTAACCCAAAAGCCATATGTACAAGTGTAAACCAGCAATATTACTGTTGCTATTTTCCACCAAATTTGTTTTGAAAATTTTTCAAACATCTTGCAACTTATTCATTCCAAAGATAAGGAAATAAAACTACCGATAAGACCAGTGTGATCAAATCCAAAATAGCTACTACTCCTATATTTAAATTTCTATCGTCTGCCATCATATCCACATCCGAAAAGCCTGTTAATCTTAAAATTAATAGCAATAAAGGAAGTATAATGGGAAAACCTAAAACTGATAATAATACTACATTGCCCGTTCTAGAAGTAATAGTAGAAAATAATGTAAACAAATTACTGAATCCTACTCCACCTAAAAACAAAGTCAAAAAGAACAACCATAAATTCTCCATTTCTATTCCAAAGAAAAGCGTCATTTCTAAGAAAATAACTACTTCAAATAAAAATATCAGTAGAGCATTGTAAATCAACTTAGAAACAATCATTTCCAGCGGTGGCACCACTGACCGAATATAGTAATACTGAAACTTGACTTCTTTTTCGAAAGATTTTCCTAAAATATTGGTTGCTGAAAATAAAACAATGATCCAATAAATAGCTGACCAAACATTAAATTCTATCTCTCCATGAAATGCGTAATATACTATAAATGAAGCTCCTATCACATAAATCAGCATACTAGCTAGTAAGGATTTATTTCTCCATTCTAGATATGCTTCTTTGCGAATTAAATGATAGACTTGATTTAAATTCATTTCAGGTTTGAAGTTAATAGCTTTCTAAAGGAGTAGAAATATTTTTTGGAACTTATAACAATTATATGACTCAAACCTCTATCTATTAATATTAGAGATGCAATTGCAGACCAAAGTTAACAGTTATCTAAAAAGGATTTCATAAGAATAGCATCGTTAGCTTTTAGCTTCCCTGCAAGTATTAATCTCACTTCTCTCCTACGTGCTGCTGTCTCATATAAAACTTTTTCAGCTTCGGTTTCAGGAACTAGCGGAGGCACTTTTGTACTTTTCCCATCTGCTCCTAATGATACAAAAGTAAAATATGCAGAATGAGAAAGGATATCCTTATGAGTTTTAGGATTGTGAATATATACTTCACAACAGATTTCTAAAGAAGTATTAAAAGCTCTTGTTGCAAAAGATTTCACTACTACTACATCGCCCACTTTAATCGGCAAATTAAAAGAAACGTTATCGACACTAGCAGTCACACAAATCGTCCCACAATGCTTCAATGCACTGATACCACAGGATACATCCATCCAACTTAATAAATTTCCACCCATAAGGTTTCCAATAGGATTAGTTTGTCCGGGCATGATCAACTCTGTGTGAATATTAAGCGACTCGGATGGCTTTCGTGATATCATTGAAGTAAAATGAGAATAATTTAAGAATTCTAAGAGTTTCTATACTTAACAAATTGTTATATACTTTCTATCCCATTAGAAATCAACCCTCATCGTAAGAAACAACGACATCTGGAGTCAAAGGATGTGACTGACAAGTCAAAACAAAACCTTCATCAATTTCTTCTTCGCTCAATGGATCATCATCGTCCATGTGTACTTTTCCGGAAAGAACTTTTGCTTTACAGGTACAACAAGCTGCTACTCTACATGCAAATGGCGGATCTATTTCAGCCTCTATCGCAGCATCCAAAATAGTTTGGTCGTCTTCTACTTGGATAGTATATTCATTACCGTCTAAAATAATCTTAACTGATGTTGCCATTTATTATTTATGAATTTCAACTAAAATACAATCTTTATCAAGCAATACAAATCAATAAATTGAAATTAAAGAAGATTTAAAATGTTTTTATGAATGATAGTAAATGTAATGATTGCAGAGAGAAAAATAAAGTACTGATTTAATATTTGATATAAGCCTAAACAAAAAAAGCACCTCCGAAGAAGTGCTTATAAAAATTAAAAAAATCTTAATTAAAAAGTGACCATGTACTCCAAGGAATTCTAGATAAAACTAGAAGCAATCCAAGAGAATAGAAAATCAATAAGGGCTTAGCTCCTAAATCACCTGTTGCTCTTTTCATTTTAGCATGACCAATAGTGACCAATACTAAAGCTATCAAAGCCATTAATGGATGCTCCACAATATAAAGTCTCACTGAAGGAATTGAAATAGCTTCTGCAGAAAGTGCAAAAGAGCCTCTTGGCGACACAAAATATAAAATTAGACCCACTAAGAACTGTGTGTGAAATAGAATCATTGCAATCTTAGCAACCTTTCTAGTTGTAGCCGTTAAAGGCTTTTGAAACAACGCCATTAAAATTGTTACTAGTAAACCTACTAATACAGCAATAGCTAATGTTGAATGCAAATGAATTAACCCTGTCTCCATTATAATTTTTATTTAATTGCAAAGATATCTTAAAAAGATTACTTAACAATGAATTTTCCTTTCATCATAGCATAATGACCAGGGAATGAACATAAGAACTCATACTCACCAGCTTCAGGAGCTGTAAAAGTAATTGTATCAGATTCACCACCACCTAACATTTTAGTGTGAGCTACAATCTCGTTTTCAGAACCTGCAGGGATATGATCTACAGCATCTGGCTTAGTTGCTCTAGCTGCGAAATCAGCCATATCAACACCTTTCTTTAAAATCACTAAATTGTGACCCATTACTGCTTTACTTGCAACACCGACGTGATTCAAAGTAATAGTTACTTCTTGACCTGCATAAACTGTCATTTCTTTAACATCAAACTTCATAGCGTCATCGCCATTGATTGTTAAACTGATTTCATCAGCATGATCTTGCTGGTCAGTATCTTCTGTTACTGTGTAATCATTAGCAGAAGTTTTTTCTTCGTTACCACCGCAAGAAACTAAAAATGCAACTGTGAATGTTGCCATGCAAAAACTTAAAAACCTTTTTTTCATAATTATTTGATTTTATACTTGAGTTTAATAAAATACATTTCAAAATACTCGAAACTCCATTTAGATAAATACCACAATGCAGGCAAGTATATCAGCAAAGTTACAACTTCTGCTGTTAATTGACTACCAATTAGTCCGAAATAATCTCCCATAAACATAGAAATTACTTTACTACTTATTTTATTCACTTTTACCATGATAGGAATAGTGAAAATAATGAGCAACATTAACAAAGGATAATGAAACAAATAAGCGCCGTAAGTAATTTTACCTGAATAGATCATTTTCTTATTCTTCATTAAATTTAAGAAAGGTTCATTTCTTATGCAACTTAATACTATCAGGAATGACAAAGAATTGACAATTGTGTAAATATATACAAAGTGATAATTCTGAATTAAAACTAAATGTTCGGATACGGATGTGTAGAATTTCAAAAACCACATTGGAAAAATCAACATTGCTCTTCTTAATAATGGATTGATTTCAGCCATTTTCACTAAGCTCTCTGTTTCTACTAGAGAAGCTGTATAAATTCCATTGACAGTTACGATAACCAAAAATCCTAAAAATGCCCACCAGAACCATTTTTTAGCTGACTTGATCCATTTAAAATCCCACAGCGCGAGTGCCATACCAAAAGCCAAACAATCCAATTGACACCAGGTTGCTCTTAAAATAATCACCGAAATCCAACTGTCTTTTAAAAAGGGATCATCATTAAAATAAGAACTGTATTCTGGAGTATAGGCTAAATGATTGAGGTATAAATAAGAGACAAGTCTTGCAAGTGGAGATAAAACTATAATAGCAATGACTAGCTTTTTCAAATTGTCTTTACTCAAAAAGAATATCATAAAAGGCAATATCAAATAAAACTGCTCCTCTACGGACAATGACCAAAGATGTGATAAGAATGGATTAAAATCAGGTTTGACATTTTGAAGGAAATTGGCGATTTCTTTATAATTATAGGTATAGGACCAAAATAACCACCAATTCTGTTTGTATTCTCCTAAGAAACCCGATATCAAAGGAATCTTAGTAACACCAAATATAAATACAATCAGAGCTAATACTGCCAGAAATGTCCAATACAAAGGAAATATTCTGTAAAATCTTTTGAGATAAAACTCTTTCAAATATCTTCCGAAAGGATAACCTTTATCTTTTTCTTTAAGCAAAAGCATAGTAAGAAGAAACCCTGAAATCACAAAAAATGATTGCAAAACCCACCATCCATAAGCAAAAGGAGTTCTCAGAAAAATAAAAGGAACATGATGCATCACCACTACTAATGTTCCAAATGCTCTATAACCGTCTAATGATGAAATATATTTACCAGTAGAAGGTTTAGCTTGAGGTTGAATCGACATCTAAATAAGAGATTTTTAAAGGCCTAATATCCATCAAAAAAATCAAATACTTGTTATGTTATCTTAACAAAATGTTCATAAAAACTCTCTATCAGATTACTAGGTGTGAAATTAAGTGTGTTTTATTGATTTATATCAAAGACTAAGGTGTCCCCGTTCAAAAGCTGCACTATAAAAAGCAATGTGATATATATAACTTAGCGACTCAATATTTTATGATATGAGCCAACCCCTGACTACCACTCCATTATTTGTAAAGATCATGTATTCTTTAGGTCAGGCCGGCTGGAGTTTGGTCAACGCGAGCTTGATGCTTCTGCTCATTTACTTTTACATCCCACCGGGTGAAGGGGTGTTTCCAGAATTTATAGAACGAAAAATTGTATTTCTAAGTTTTACCACCGTGGGGATGCTCATGTTTTTCGGAACAGTTATCAGTGCAATTTTTGACATTTTAATGGGACCTATTTCCGATAAATCACGATTTAGATTTGGAAGAAGACGTACATTTTTAGCTATTGCATTTATACCGATTACAATATTTGCTATCATGTCATTTTTCCCAATAGTAGATGGAAAGTCTCCCATTAATGCAGTATGGCTAGCTATTGGAGTAATTGGTTTCAACATTTTTTTATCTGTGTACGTCACCCCATTTAATGGATTGATCGCAGAACTTGGACATACTCAAAATGATAGAGTCTTATTAAGTACTTTATTAGCAGTCACTTGGGGAGTAGGAATGGTAGGTGCGAATTCTGTATTTGCATTAAAAGGTGTGGTCGCTAATTACTTTGAAATCAGTGGAACTCAAGCATTTCAATATCTAATTTTACTCTTTTCTATTATTGCAATGATATTAATGTTGATGCCCATTATTTTTGTCAATGAAGATAAGTATTGTCTAAAATCTGATCCTGTAGATGGACATCCTTTCCAACAGATGAAAGAAATTCTACAAATAGATAATTTTAGAAACTATATGTGGGTAGAATTATTCTATTGGTTTTCGACGCATTTTATACAATTAGGTATAGCATACTATGTAATGGTATTGCTCAAGCTAGAAGAAGAATTCACAACATTAGTCATCGTAGGTGCAGCAGTATTTACTTTCTTATCTTTCCCATTAGTCATACCTTTAACTAAAAAATTCAGCCAAAGGACTTTACTCATTATTGCCTTTATTTCATTCACTCTACTATTTGTATTCGTATTGATATTAGGTAAAATCAGTCTGCCGATTTGGGCTGTTGCTGCTATAATTATTCTACTGAATACTTTCCCTATGGCCGTTTTTGGTATAATACCGATGTCTTTAGTTTCTGATATGGCGACAGAAGATGCTTTAAAAACAGGAAAGTATAGATCAGCTTCATTTTTTGGCGTGAAGTTTTTTGTCATGAAATTAGGTATCTCGATGACTAGTCTTTTATTTCCAACTCTACTTTTATATGGAAATAGTATAGACAATGATTTAGGGGTAAGGTTAACAGCTTTAGTAGGTATGATAGGAAGTATTATAGCACTACTCTTAATGTATAGAGTGAGAAATCCACAGTTAGCTGAGGAAGTTCAACCTATAAAGCAAACTACTCATCTTTAACAACACACAATTTTAGTCGATTAAAATTGTTTATTATAGATAAGAATTACAAGATCCAATCTTGGCAAAATTTTGGATATGTAAGCATATAAGAAATGAAATCATGAAAAAAATAAGCTTTTTATTTGTTGCTCTATTATATATTCTTTCAGCAAATGCTCAAAATGTGTTTTGGGCTTCCAAAGTCATTAAATTCAGTTCCCAATTTGGAGATAAAGAATTTAGTGCACAACAAGTTTTAGGTCCTCCCAATGCTTTGCCTAATTATGGAAAAAGTTTGGTCGCTTGGGCTCCCTCTGCAAATTCGCAAAGAGCTTCTATAACAGTCGAATTTGAAAAAGCCACTCCTGTACAACAAATAGCTATTGGTGAAAATTTATTGACAGGATCAGTCGAAAAGATATTCTTATATGATGAAAAAGGTAAAGAATATCAGGTATATAACAATCCATATCCTAAACCATCTAGTCCAGACTACGCGCGAATATTCAATCATTTCATTCCACTGACCTCCTACAAAGCTGTTAGATTAAGATTAGAAATTAATTTTTCTAGTTTTAGAAACATCCCTCAAATCGATTGTATAGGAATCTCACCTGACAGACAAAAAATTGTCGCAAAAATTAATACTATAGAGTACACTTCTTCTTTTCCTACTCCTGAAAACTTAGGCCCGGGAGTCAATTCACCTTATCATGACATGTTACCTATTATTTCACCGGACGGGAAAACATTATATTTTGCCAGAAAAAAATCTCCAGAAAACTTTGGCGTAGAAAAGAAAGACGATATCTATGTTTCTCAAAGGCAAGCTAGCGGTATGTGGTCCAAAGCTTATAATATCGGAGCACCACTAAATACAGATGAGCATAATTTTGTTTGTGCAATTAGTCCCGATGGAAATACCATGTATCTAGCCAATAAATACGACTATCGTACTGAATCTCAAGGAGTAGCTGTCAGTCAAAGGCAGAAAAACGGCACTTGGAGCAAACCTAAACCACTCAATATCAGCAACATGTATAATAAAAGCAAGTTTGCATGCTATCATTTGAGTATCGACGAAAAGGTATTGGTCATGGCTATTGAGCGAGAAGATACTTATGGAGATATGGATTTGTACGTAAGTTTTAGATATGCTGATGGCAATTGGTCCGAACCTATGAATATGGGTAAAGATCTCAATACTGCAGGTGCAGAAGCGAGTGTATTTATAGCTGCAGATGGCAAAACTTTATATTTTTCTTCGAATGGTCACGCAGGATATGGTGATTTCGATATGTTTATGAGTAAAAGATTAGACAATACTTGGAAAAATTGGTCCACTCCTGTCAATCTTGGAAGTAAAATCAATACTCCCGGAATGGATATTTATTATACTATTCCTGCTTCGGGTGAATATGCATATTATTCCAGCGAAAGAACCGGTTATGGTTATAGCGACATTTTCAGAATTCAATTGCCGAAAGAATTAAGACCAGATGCTGTGCGCTTAGATCAAGGTCTTTTTGCAAGTACAGATTATGATTTACCCAAATTAAAACCTTATCAAGACCCTCAAGTATCTGACTTAGATAAAAGAATCGAAGATTTAAGAAAACAGCTCAATCAACCCAATGCTTCTTCTAACTCAAAAGAGAATAGTGATATCGCAAATATTAGTCAACAAGAAAATAAGATCAGTGAAGATTTGAAAAAACTAGAAGAGCAATATCAAGCCATTCCTAGCACGAATAACAACTATATTATTCCAGATTACTCTTACCAACCTACTTCGAATTACGATGCATCTTATGATCAAAAAATCAATGATTTAAAACGTCAATTAGAAAGAGTAAAATTAGAGCAACCTTCAACACCTACGCAAATATCTTCCAATCAGACCAATACTAATTTGAGTGATTATGAGAAAAAATTAGCAGAAATTCAATCTCAAAACAATTCTAATCCAAATATTATTGCTCAAAATAACACTCCTGTAAAAAACAAAAACCTTACTGCTTACGAAGAGAAACTCCAACAATTACAAGCAGCTCAAAATCAACCAAAAAAGGAAGTTGCAGCTCCTGTAAGATTAACGCCAAAAGATAGTCCTTCTAAAGAAATTCAATTCGAAGAATCTCCAGCAATAACTACTCTTCCTGAAATCGAACCCATTGCTAATAATACCTCGCCTGAAAAATCTAAAGCTTCAGATCAACCATTGAATGAGTATGAAGAAAAGCTCCGCCAACTTCAAGAAAATAATAAACCAAGCACTTCTAAACCTGATGTAAGCCTAGTCAATGGTAATAATCTTCCAATAGAAAATGTGGCACCATATATTCCAGAATTGCCTTCTACTGCCCCATCGAAAGCAATCGTAGAACAACCTAATTTAGAGCAATGGAATACTGATAAGAAAGCTTTGGAAGATAGCATTCAAATGCTGAATCAAATGAAAGAACAAATTGCTCAAAACAATTTTTCTCAACAACAGAATACTGATGACTTACAAAAGAAACAAAAAGAATTGTTGAATGAAAAAGATCAAATTGCTTTAAGTATTGCACAAATGCAATTGGAGAAAGATCAATTGGCATTAGAGAAAGAAAAGCTAGAAATCGAAAGAAAAAAACTTGACGCACTCAAAAACCAACAATACAAAGATATCAATGCTTTGAAAAGAGAACTCGATAGTCTGCAAGCACTACAAGTCACTGCAAATAAAAACACTAATGCAGCTAGCGCCAACTATGACCCTTCTATAGATGATGATCTAAATAATTTAAAGAAACAAGTAGGAGAAAAAGTCGCGCTCAAAAATGTATATTTTGTAGTTAATGCCACATTTATCCAATCTAAATCACATGCTGAGTTAGATAAATTAGCTCTATTCTTAATTAAAAACAAAGAGCTAATGATGGAAATTGGTGGTCATACAAATGGATTATGTGATGACAATTTCTGTAATGAACTCTCTAATAAAAGAGCAAAATCTGTCATGGACTACTTGATTACAAAAGGTGTCCCACCGGCTAGATTATCGTATAAAGGTTATGGTAAATCTCAAAACATAGCAGATAATAATACCGAACAAGGTAGAAAATTGAATCAGAGAGTGGAGATTACGATTACGAAAGTGCAGTAGATGATTCTTCTTTAGAATTAAAGACTATCAATCTCTATCTGATTCTCTAATACTTGTAAAAGTTGGCATGTTCTCGGTGATGCTCCCCACTCCTTTTTTATTGATTTTGAAAAGTAAATCCTTTGATGTGGTAAATAATACCACAGAAGAAAAAGGATTTCTTAGATATTCTTTCAAGATGACAAAAGCCTCTTCTAATGTTTGCTGTTTTTCTATATCTTCTACATCTTTTAATCTATAGCGATATTTCATCAATACCGAAAATCCCTCTTTCGAATAAACTGGTCTGATATAAATATTTTTCAATTCCGTCTTACCGATGGTCTTTGCCATAGTCAACTTGGCAAAACTTTCTTCTTCAATACTTTCTTTTAACTGTTCCCATAAAAGATTAAATACCTCTTCGTACTGCATAAACTAAAGATTGATAATAAATGATTTCAAAGTTTCAAAAGTAACGCTAATTATCCAAATCATAAATTCGAATTTAATTTTCTCTGTCTTTTTAAAAACCAACACTTTCTATCGATTTTCACTATAAATTTTTATTCGTAATTTAAAGCATTGACATTGTATGAAAACAAAAAATGACAGGATTTTGAATCAAAGAATTAGCATATTAGGATGTGGTTGGCTTGGAATGCCTTTAGCAATTGAGCTCATCAATAAAGGGCATATAATTAAAGGTTCGACAACTTCAGAAAACAGATTAAGTCAACTAGAATCCAATGAAATCCAAGCATTTCTAATCGACATTGGCAATAAAAGCCTAGACTTATCCGACTTTTTATGCTCTGACGTTTTAATCATCGCTATTACCTCAAAAAATATAGAAGATTATAAAAATTTAATCGCTAAAATTGAACAATCAGAAGTCCGCAAGGTCATATTCATTAGTTCGACATCCGTTTATCCAAGTACCAACGGAATAGTCAATGAAGAAACACCCACTATCAATTCTCCTCTTGCAGAAATTGAGCAATTATTTATATCAAATTCCATTTTTGAATCAGCAATTATAAGATTTGGAGGTCTATTTGGCGGTGATAGACAACCCGGTAATTTTATTAAATCAGGCAAATTGAAAAATCCAGAAGGCTATGTCAATCTAATACATCGGGAAGATTGCATTCGAATCATTGAACAAATAATATTAAAAAATACTTGGAATGAAGTTTTAAATGCCTGTTCGGATAGTCACCCCATGAGAAAAGAATTCTATCTCAAAGAATTGAAAAAACTAGGAAAAACGAATCTTATATTGGACGAGCATTCTGACAATACTTATAAAATAGTAAGTAGCCAAAAATCGAAGGATGTATTAAACTATGAATTTAAATACGATAACCTGATGGATTATTAAGCAAAAGCTATACTAAAAGTATTCAACAAATAAGAAGTCTCTTCGATGATTTATAAAAATTATATTCTATATTTGAAATACATATAAAGTAAATCAAAAGGTTTACCTATTCAACTAATTTGGGATGAATTGATACACTTTTATTATACATATAAATAAGTTACCGGCAAACGTAAAAAAGCGGTATAAACAAGATTTTCAAACGAAAACAATCAAAAACAACTTTTATTTTGCTTGCAATTGCAAAATAAAGACTACCTTTGCAGGGAATTAATCAAAAACGAACAGAAAGATGCTTCTGCAATTTTCAATTAAAAACTTTAGGACATTTAAGGACAAAGCGACTTTGAGCCTTATTGCTTCTAACTATGATAAAGACACCAGAGAGCACGAAAATATCGTAATCAATGAAAACTTTGGACTGAGACTTCTCAAAAGTGCAGTTATCTATGGTGCAAATGCGAGTGGCAAAAGCAAGTTGCTTGATGCATTTGCATTTATGCGATATTTCGTAATCAATAGTTCTAAGGAAAGCCAAAAAGGTGAGACTATTGAGGTTGAGCCATTTAAACTAAGCACACAGACAGAAAACGAACCATCTGAATTTGAAATCATTTTCATTTACAAAAATGTGCTTTATCGTTATGGCTTTGAAGCAACAACTGAGAGAATTGTGTCTGAGTGGCTTTATCACAAACCAAAAACAAAAGAAGTTGAACTCTTTTACAGAGAAGGTAGCACCTTCAATACTCACGAACGAAGTTTCACCAAAGGCAATATGGTTGTTAAGGAAGGACTTGTTCGAGATAATGCGTTATTAATTTCTGTAGCCGCTCAATTCAATGAAAAGACGGCAATCATTGTTTTAGATTGGTTTAAAAGACTAAAAACTTTATCAGGGTTAAACGAATCAGGTTACCAAGGCTTTACTATGAGTAGAACAGAAGACCCTGAACACAAAATCAAAATTCTAGCTTTATTGAAAGCTGCTGATTTAGGAATTCAAGATATCGAATTACAAAAACTTGACATCAATAGTCTTCCAAAAGGGATGCCCAAAGAACTTAAAGATAAAATTATTAAAGAAGTTCGTGAAGAAAAGCAAGAGTATGTTTCTGATGTATTGACCAAGCATAAAAAATATAATGAAGACTTAAAAGCGGTAGGAAACATTAGTTTTTCTTTGGACGAAGATGAATCATCAGGAACAAGAAAATTCTTTGCTTTAACGGGGCCTATTCTTGATGTGATTGAAAATGGATATACATTAGTTGTAGATGAGTTAGACTCTAAAATTCATCCAAATTTGGTTTGTAAAATCGTTTCGCTTTTTAACTCTAAAGAGTTTAATAAGAAGAATGCACAGTTGATTTTCAATACTCACGACACAAACTTATTAAGTTCAGGACTTTTCAGAAGAGATCAAATTTGGTTCACAAACAAAAATAAATATGGAGAAGCGAAACTTTATTCCTTAGCTGACTTTAAATCAGATGAAGTAAGAAAAACAGAGCCTTTTGAAGAAAACTATATCAGAGGAAAATATGGTGCAGTTCCATTTCTTGGCTTTTTTGATAACCTACAATTTTTATTGACAGAAAATGAAAATGAAGGACAAAAAAGCTGAACAAAAAGCAGCTAAGCAAAAGCACCTTGAACAGTTAAGGGCTCAACGAAGAAAAGAACCGAGCCTAGAAAGACCTGTTGCAGAGTTAACAGAAAAACCCTCTATTCTTATTGTTTGTGAAGGAGAAAATACCGAACCCTCTTATTTTAATCAATTCAGAATTACTTCCGCAAAAGTCAAATCAGTTGGTGAAGGATATAATACAGTTTCGTTAGTAAATAGAGCCCTCGTGTTAGCCCAACAAGGGAACTACGACCAAGTTTGGTGTGTGTTTGACAAAGACGATTTTAACGACAATGATTTCAACTCTGCAATTCAAATAGCCTTAGCCAACAACTTTGGAGTAGCTTATTCAAATCAATCGTTTGAATATTGGCTAATACTACACTTTAATGACCATCAAGGCGGTGGAATGCATAGAGATAATTACAATGATAAAATCAATGAACACCTTAAACCATTCAAAGTAACCTATGACGGCAATGGGACAAAATTAATAGAAGAAGATTTTTTTGAATTACTTGACGGAATAGATGACAAAACGAGCAGAAAAAGAGCTGAACTTGCAATAGATAGAGCAGAGAGAAATTACAATCATTTTGACCATACAAATCCAGCTAGAGAAGAATCATCAACAACTGTGTTTCGACTAGTAAGAGAACTTTTGAAATATGTGGAATGATAGAACGCCAGCCGGTAACATCACCTATACGCAAGCAGGGGTTTCGTGCTTCGTAGAAAAGGAAAGTGGTAAATTTAAAGTTCAGTTCTTCGTAGGAAGTTCAGTGCTAAAAATCCCTGCCTGCGTGTAGCTGAGAACCGTTACCATGAATTTAAAAAATGATGACCGAAACAAACTTAACTACTGAATTTAAGACAGAACCAAACATTGGAAACCGAATTTTAGCAGGAATTATTGACTATTTAATTATTGGTATTTTTTTCTTTATTTATGTTTACACTTTTGGAGAACCTAATCCCGAAGAAGAATATAGTGTTAACGGACTTCCTGCAATTGTGCCAATTCTATTTTGGGCATTAATAACAGTTGGAATTGAGCAATGGTTCGGAGCAACACTCGGAAATACTTTAGTCGGACTAAAACCTGTGTCAATCCGAAAATCAACTGACAAATCAAATTTTAGCGGAACGGTTGAAAAACTGACTTTTGGACAATCTTTAAAAAGACATTTACTTGACCCAATCGATATATTCTTTTTTGGACTAATCGGAATCATAACAATAAAAAACACAGATAAAAATCAAAGATTGGGAGACATTTGGGGAAATACAATTGTTGTAAAAACATCAGAATTAAATAAAACAGAATAAAAAACGTATAGTAACAATGTATATAAAAAATAGACGAAACAGTAGTAATATCATGGCTTTTGGCTCGTATTAGACTTTGTGATTAACCGAAAGTTTGGGGCTTCGAAATGCCAAACGTTTCATATACGTAACCGTTGATGTTCAAATTAGAATTACATAGCGATTCAAAGCAGGCTGCCTCTTTTTAAGTGACAGACAAAAAGTTGAGACAAGAAAACAACTTTAAAAACAGAGAGTATTCTGAAAATTCATAAGAGTAGGAACTACATTTAAAAAATAAGAAAATGAAAAATTTATTCCTTTTAGCAACTATGTTGCTCACAGTTGGTTTTGCTAAGGCACAAACTATACAATCTAGTAATTACGGGACCACTGGATATATAAAGTCTGACGGCACTATTCAAAATAGCAGTTATTCGACCGTTGGATATATAAAGTCTGACGGAACTATTCAGAATAGCAGTTATTCAACGATTGGTTACATAAAATCTGACGGAACTATTCAGAACAGTAGTTATTCAACCGTTGGTTATATTAAAAATGATGGAACTGTTCAAAATAGCAGTTATTCAACAATTGGGTATATTAAGAATGATGGCACAGTGCAAAATAGCAGTTATTCAACAATTGGGTATGCAAGAGGTGTAAGGAAAGAATGGGCAGCAGTTGCATTTTTCTTTTTCAGATTTAATTAACCATCCATCAAAACCAACCCATAATACGAGTTTTGCAAAATGGAGGGCTAAATCTTCTCTGACAGTTTTTGAAAAGCTCAAGCTTGTTTTTCAAATCAACAATTAATACTTCAAATCATAAGAGCACGAGCGATTGTGGTTCTAATCTTTTACTAAAAAAATAATCACAATTGAAAGAAGGAAATCATGACAGACTTTAAAAATGAACAATTGGAAGAACGCAAAAGAGTTGGAGGGTGGCTTTTACTATTATGCTTTGCCCTAATCATTGGTAGCCCATTAAGAACGCTGTTCAATATAGTCACCTCAATTAAAGCAGCTTCAGAGCTTTTTGACCTATTTCCCGGCATACGAAACTTAGTTTATATAGATAGTATTTTAAGTATTATACTGATGGCATTGAGTATTAGAGCAGGGATTGCACTGTGGAAGATAAAACCTAATGCAGTAGAAATTACTAAAAAGTATTTGTTCATTTTCTTAGGGTATTCTGTAATTTCATTATTCCTTCCTTTTACTGCAGGACTACCAGCAGAAGCTAATGATATGATGTTACCAGAAGTTGCGAAAGGTGCGATGCAATCTCTTATTTTCTTTGGAATATGGTATTGGTATTTGAGTGTATCCAAAAGAGTAGCAGCTACTTATTCCTCTTATCCACTTTGAAGAGTCAGATAACATTGCTCATGAATCCCAAAAATCAGATTTAGTAGACAAAACAGAATAATTTGAACACAATGAAACCAACAAATTAGTTAAAATTCATTTACCAACCTTTAGTCAAGACAGTTAAAAAAACGGCAGAATAACATAATTCCCTCCCTCTCCTCATCTAAAACCCCAAAGTCTTAGCCACAAACTCCGCAGACTTATCTACAATAAAATCTCTAGAATGTCTTAGAAAAATAGCAGGTTCATGAATCTGTTCTCTGAGATAATAGATTTTATTCGGGACGCCAATTTCATTTAACTTCTCGTGAATTTTAGAACTGCCATAAAACTTCATGAAAAATGGATTGAGCAGCGGACGATTATATTCGTGATGCACTATATAATCCATTGCCCCATGAAATGAGATTAAAGCAGGCATTTTCTTCGGGTCTTTTCCATCCAAAGAAGCCAAATCAAACATAGCACCCCAAAGATTAATAACCGCTTTGATGGGTATAAAAGAGCCTTTTAAAAACTCATTTCCACTGGAGTAAAGGTTGCCTAAATCTTTATACTTAAAAAATATCACCTCCAATAAATCCGAAGGATTCATATAAGCTGCATGGAGCGCACTGATACTTCCAGAACTACTACCTGCGAGAATGATATTATCTACATCGATTCTGTATTCTTCAGCATGTTGTACCAAATAACGAACCGCAGCATTTAAATCTTGAATAGAGCGATAAACAGCCCGAGCTGCACTCCTATTACTCACCACATTAAAACCTTTTCTGTGATCAATCGAAGCGACAACATATCCTTTTCTCGCCCAACGTTTTGCAATATATGGAATGGGTGGTTGCGAGCGCCAACCAATGAGGAAAGCTCCGCCAAAAGCATAAACAATCAAAGGTCTTTTTTCGGTAGTATCGCCTTTAGGCTCATAAATATCTAAAAACAAAGGACTTTCATTCTCCTTTCTTCGACGATGAGAAGCACCAAATTGAATGTTATGACGCACAATGGTGTCATTAAAAATTTCATCCACGTAGTGTTTAGAAGGCATGAGTCTGTTTATGTTTCAAAGGAATACTATATGTTGCAAGATGCAAAAAATCATTCGATTAGGGAATAGAGAATTGTGATAATAAGTTTTATTGCTATATCAAATATTTGTTGCATTTAATAAATCAGGAACACCTCATTATGCATTTTCTTAATTTCTGAACTAAAGTCCCATTCTCTTGTTGAATGTTAGATTTTAAAATTAGAATTCATACATTACCTCTCATCTTATTTATATGCAGTATTTAAAGCAATTCTCTTTACTTCTTCTTTTTGTATTTCAAATGATGTACAGCTTTGGTCAAAGCCCAATAGGAGAACTGAGAGGATATGTTTATGATGAGACAGGATTTCCATTGATTGGAGCCAATATAATTTTAGATAAAACGCAAAATGGAGCGACAACAGATTTAGATGGCTTATTTATTATCAGAAATATTCAACCGGGTACATATAATTTGACCATCAGTTATTTAGGCTATAAATCCATTACCGAATTTAATATTATCGTCAAATCAGTTGGTAATCAAGCGTTATCTTTCAAATTAGATCCTGCGGTAAGCGAGTTGGACGAAGTAGTCGTCACCAACAGTCAAGTTTCTCGACCAAAAGAAACCCCTGTTTCATTTCAAAAATTCTCTTCTGTAGAAATCGCTACTTATCCTGGTGGAAATAACGATGTGGTGAGAGTTGCCCAATCTTTACCCGGAGTCTCTCCTACTGTCGGCGGATTTAGAAATGATTTAATTATTCGTGGAGGCGCGCCTAATGAAACGGTGTATTATTTAGATGGTGTAGAAATTCCGAATATCAATCATTTTAGTACTCAAGGAAGCGGTGGCGGACCGGTAGGCATGCTGAACGTTTCGTTTATCAATGAAGTGAGTTTATCTAGCTCATCTTTCGGAGCTCAATATGACAATCCACTTTCTGGAGTTTTGCAATTTGATCAAAGAACGGGCAATAGAAATAAATTTACAGGCAACGTGAGAGTGAGTGCAACCGAAGCGGCTTTAACATTGGAAGGTCCTTTATTCAAAGGGAAAAATGAAGAAAGCAATACCAGCTATATTATTTCTGGCAGAAGAAGTTATTTAAAATTATTGTTCAAAGGAATCGGATTACCACTCCGTCCTGATTATTGGGATTATCAATATAAAATCACCCATAAAATTGGAAAGTATGACGAAATCAATTTAATTGGAATCGGTAGTGTAGATGATTTCTCGGTAGAAGCGCCTAAAGATTTTGACGAAAATCAACAATTAATTCTTGATCAAACCCCATTTATTGAACAGAATACAAATACCATCGGCATCTCGTGGATTCGTCGTTTTAAAGATGCTTCAGGTTCTTTTAGAACGGTTTTAAGTAATAATAGACTCAAGAATACTTTTACTAGATATGCAGACAATGAAAATAAAAAAGATCCATATTTCAGTAATGACGCTATTGAAACTGAAACAAAACTAAGATTAGAATATACTAAATTTTTCAGTGGTTATAAAGTGATGACTGGTTTAAATACTCAATACTCTAATTACTCCAACAATACTTTTGACAATACCAACAACTTATTGTACGATACTAAAATCAACTTCTTTAAGTATGGAGCTTTTGCAAATATCACCAAATCTTTTTTTGATGACAGAGTAGATATTTCGATGGGTTTTAGATTAGATGCTGACAATTTTACGAAGAACAATATCTTTAAAACCTTCTCTCCTCGTGCATCGGTGTCTTATGAATTTTTGCCTTCTTGGAAATTGAATGCTTCAGTTGGTCGCTATTACAAATTACTTCCTTATACCATTTTAGGATTCAGAGATCAAAACGGAAGTTTAGTGAATCGCAATAATGACTATACTCGTTCTGACCATTTCGTAGTAGGAATTTCTAAGGAAATCAGCAAAGCTTCAAGCATTTCTTTAGAAGGATTTTATAAAAAATATTCTAACTATCCCGTTTCGTTAAGAGATCAAGTTTCATTAGCGAATAAAGGTGCTGGATTTGAAGTATTAGGCAACGAACCGATCAATACCGATGGGAAAGGAAAATCTTACGGTTTAGAATTATTATTTCAACAGAAACTGACAAAAAACTTCTACGGAATATTCTCATATACTTACTTTTTCAGCAGATTTTCTGGAGAAGATAATGAAAGATATTTGCCCTCTGTTTGGGACAGTAGACACCTATTATCATTTACTGGCGGCTATAAATTCAAACGTAATTGGGAAACAAGTTTAAGATGGCGATTCGCAGGGAAGACTCCATTTGTACCAATTGATATCAATGCTTCTACCACTTTATATCCACAAATCGTATTAGAGTATAACAGATTAGGCGAAGAAAAACTAAACGTGTTTTCTCAAGTGGATATCAGAATTGATAAGAAATGGAATTTAAAAAGAATTGCATTGAACTTATATTTTGAAGCACAAAATGCATTGTTCCAAAATAGTCCTCAACCTAAAAAATATGGATTGAATAGAAATACAGATGGCAGTATTATTGAACCTCGCCAATTAGTGGAGATTGCAGATGGCAAGGGTACGCTGATTCCAGTAATAGGAATTGTGCTAGACTTTTAATTGTCCGATTGGAAAGATATTAAAACGTAAAAATTTCAATAAAAGACTTCAAACTACTCTATGCGTTTCAGCCCATGGAAAGCGGGTCCTTCTATTACTCTTCCAGCTGTATCAAATCTGCTCCCGTGACAAGGACAGTCCCATGTCTTTTCTGCTTTGTTCCAATCGACAGTACAACCCATATGCGGACAAATCGGCGATAAAACCGTCACTTCTCCTTGTGAACTTTTATAAACCGCACATTTTTCATCTTTATATTGTAGTAATTTTCCTTCATCTGGCAGAAGACTGTCAATGCTTTCCTCTTCTCCTTCTTTAAAGAAATCACCCACCAATTTACCTACTACATTCACTGTTTCTTTTGTAAAATCTAATGCTGCTTTTAAAGGTTGATGTCTGTTTGCTTTAAAAATTTCAGAAAAAGGATTTTCTAATCCAGCTATAGCATCACTGATAATTTTGGCGGCCACTGTTCCGTAAACCAAACCGTCAGTGGAGAATCCTGTGGCTATATATTCTTTTGAGCCGGAGGTTTTCAGACCTATATAAGGCAACATATCTGCGGATTTATAGTTTTGACCACCCCAAACAAAGTTGATCGATTCCACCTCAAAGTGCCTTTTAGCAAAATCTTCAAGGTCCTTTATATTCTTAGTGTTATCTTCAGCCTGCCCTACTTTGTGCATGCATCCAATACATAATAGATACGGATTTTCTGGATCGCCATAAGTTCGGACAGAATATTTTCTATCATTGAATTGTCCCCAAAAAATTCCTTTTGGGTAAGCATTATTTTTCAGTTTTACACCTATTCCATATTCGCGATAGGGACCTAAAGTGGTATGATATTGCACTAACAAACCTTTGGGTGTGTGAGTGGCGTGAACTACAAAGCGTGCTTTTACCTTATTATTCTCAGTCTTTAGATATACAAAATCATCATCTTCCTCAATATCAAAAATGCAGGAATCTTCGAAGATTTCACAATTGTCATCATTAATTTCTTCAGCTAATTGTTGAGTATAGGTCAATGGATTAAACTGTGCCTGGTTTTTAAGAACGAACCCTTTATCATAATTGAATGGAAAATCTTGTGCAATCAAAGGCTCTAGAGGAATTCCTATTTCTGAAGCAATGCTGAGCTCCTTTTCGATATCGATTTTGCTTTCACTTTCAAATAAAAACATAGACTGCTTTTGATAATCACATTCCATATTAAAACTCTGTACATTATTTTGAATGTGTTCCATAGCCTCTTTTCGTGCTTGTGTTACCTGCCCGATAGTTTCTAAATCATACTTATCATGGAGTTGTTGAAGGGAGTATTCGGTCAGCATATATAAATTCCCTGTGCTTTGACCCGTAGTTCCATGCCCTATTTGTCGAGCTTCCAAAACAGCAACTTTGAATCCTTGATTTTTTAATAATTGCGCTGTAGTTATTCCTGTAATTCCCCCGCCAATGATAGCAACATCGACTGATATTTCACGATTCAAACATTTAAAACTGTTTGTTGATTCATTAATGTTCCAAATAGGTTCTGTTTTCATAATAATATATTTTAAGAAGGAATGCCTTTTAATTAGACTTATTCAATCTAAATAGAAACCAGAAGAAGCGCAACAGACATTTGGTCTCCCTCAGAAAATATGATCTTTTATTTGCTTACCGATATACTTTGAAACTGAATGCTTAAGAGATTTAAATTTATGGGAAGAAATTTTTAGTAGTCAAATTTGGACATTTGCACAAACAGATTGAAAAGAAAAAAGCCAAACTTTCTGAATATTCAACGAAAATTTGGCTAACAAAATTTCTATAATAGTTTGATGCTATTATTTAAAATTTTAATCAAAAAATCTAATACATTAGATATTTTCCTCTCTTGGTATAGTAGCTTCTTGAGAAGCAGTTGCTAAGTCTTTATCCATATCATAAAGATTATGATTCTTACTGATCTCTGTTGAAGCGAGATTATACTTATCAATAATATCTTTAATTAAGGTTTCCTCTTCTATTTGTTCTTTTACAAACCATTGTCCAAGATTAAAAGTAGCCCAATCCTTTTCTTCATGTGCTAGATCTACAATCTTATTGATCTCTTTTGAATTTTCAACTTCATGTCTTAAAATTGCATTCAGACACTCACCGATATTATTAGGGTTAACAGGAGCAGCATCTATGGCTTCAATTGTTGCACTTCCGCCTCTATCATTAATGTATTTAAGAAATTTAAACATATGTTCTCTTTCTTCATTAGAATGCTTGTATAAGAAAGTTGCAATACCATTAAAACTATTCACCTCAGCCCAAGAACCATAAGACAAATAAACTTGAGCTTGATAGGCTTCTCTAGTCATTTGTTTATTAAGTAATTGTTCCATTTTTTCTGAAATTTTTCTATCGTTCATCTCGTTTAGTCTTTAGTGTATTAAAATATACGAACAATGTACAATCAAGTTTCATTGAGCCTTGAAATAAACCAATTCAAACTACAGGTTTAAATAGGAATAAAATGTAGAAAATGAAATTTCGAATGGAACAAAAACATCTATTAGAACTCATGATTAACTTCTTCAAAACAGCATGATTTTTTTGAAATAATAGATTGAAATTTAATAAGTACATTTAAAAGATTTCGCTCTAAGAAATATCTTATATACATCCTTTTATGGTTGAATATGAAATAATTTGTAGTGGGTTTAAAAGATCTAGCGGCAAGGCTAAAAGACTATCTTATAAAAAATGGAATATATTATAAAAGACGAAAAGCTTGAATTAAAGCACCAACCAGGAAAAGGAGCTTGGACATACCATTTACGTATTCCAAATTCAAAAGATATTGAAGGGAAATGGGGTGATATTAAAGTTTCAGGTTCCATTGATGATTTTAAAATTAAAGCAAGAAACCTTGCTCCTATAAAAGGCGAAGATAAAATGCTTTCGGTAAATAGTGAGATTCGAAAAGCAATCAATAAAAAAGGTGGCGACATCGTTACAGTTACACTCTATCTTGAAAATAGAAATACAAAAAAGAATGAGAATGAAATAATTATTGAATGCTTCAAAGATGCTGAAGTATTAAATATATTCAAGAAACTCAAAATTGAAGAGCAGAATGAAATAATTCAAAGCATAAATTCATCCGCTACTGAAAATCAGAAAGTAGAAAAAATTGTAAAAATTATTGCAAAACTTAATTCGTTGTATTAAAACAGTACTACTAATATTATATGGGTAATAGTTGTGGTTTCGTGTTCCAGAGTCAGCTTTTTGATTAATCAAACATTGGTTATTCAAGTCCAGTTTTGTTATAAAATTTCGCTCTTATTGTAGCTATAAAATGTGAGCCACAATACATAAAAAACATTATATACGGAAAATTACCGTACACAATATTGAATTGTACGTAATAAAAGCGTACATTTAATTGTTGTAAATTTACAATTATGGCTACAAAAGAATTAAAACAAGAAAAAGCTAGATTTGATACACGTTTATCAAAAGAACAAAAAATATATTTTGAACGTGCTGCTCGAGTTGGTGGTTACAGAAGTTTAACAGATTTTGTTGTTATGGCTGTTCAAGAAAAAGCTAAAGAAATTATATCGGAAAATGAGCAGACTATTGCTTCAAAAAGAGATAGTGATATATTTTTTGATGCAATTACTAATTCACCGAAAGCAAATAAAAATCTTACTAACGCTGCAAATGAATACAAAGCTCTTTTATCTAAATGAACGAACTGACAGAAATCTTAAATTCTAATCATAGAAAAAAAGAATTTTCGTGTGGGAATGAAATGTTGGATGATTATTTGCACAAACAAGCCAATCAAGACATCAAAAGAAAACTATCTGCCTGCTTTGTGCTAATTGACAAAGAAACAGATTTACTAAAAGGCTATTATACTTTAGCGAATAACAGTTTAGCACAAGAATTAATCCCAGAAGAATTTCAAAAAAAACTACCTAATTCTTATAAATCTATACCTTCTACTCTACTCGGACGTTTGGCAATAGATAATCGATTTCAAAAACAAGGAGTAGGAAAACTATTATTGATTGATGCTTTAAGGAGAAGCTATGAGATTTCAAAAAGTATAGGTTCGTTTGCAGTTGTAGTTGACCCTATTGATGAACTTGCAGAAAGATTTTATCATAAATATGGTTTTATTAAATTACCAGATAGCGGAAAAATGTTTCTACCAATGAATACTATAAAAACATTATTCGAATAAATGTAATTGGCTAATAATAAAAAAAAACATAGCGCAAGTCATAATAAAAAGAGCTCTTCTCTCTATATATGCAATTCAATTAAAACAAGATAATTGTAATAAAAAAGTAAAACCAATCTCCCCTACTCCACTATAAATTTCTCTGTGACCGAATCATTTGAAAGGGTAATGATTTCTGCCAAATAGATTCCTTTAGGAAATTGATGGACCGCTATCTTTAAATTACGATCATTCACCTGGAAAGTTTGCACTAATTTTCCATCCATTTGGTAAATATTCACAGTTTTAATCAGTTGATCTACCAAAGAAATATTCAATATCTCATGAGTAGGATTTGGATAAAGTTGAACTGAAATTTTGGAAATCACACTTTCATTTTTTGCTGTCGGAACGCTTTCTTCTAGCAAAGTATAAACCTTATATTTCAAGGAGGTCCAATTATTTTTAGCTACAATTTTGACTTTAATTTGAGATTCATTTTTGGTAAATTTTTGAGGTATAGCGAAATAATCATCTCTAAATTGTTGAATAGTATTACTTCCAGCATTCAACCAAGTCCCAACAAATATATCATTGACATACACATCAGCAGTTTGATTTTTTAAACTATAATCAAAGGTTCTCAATAATCGAACTCCAACATTATTGGGTTGAATTTTTACCATAAATTCTTCCGCATCTTGTACAATTCTACCATCCTGACTTTTCAAAATTTTATCAAAACTTCCTTCGAAATAAGAAGACTTATTGATTATCGTACTTTGACCTTGTATAGTATATTGATGAGCATTTTCACTAGAAATTTTTCCAATATCTAAACTGTCAGTTAGAGCAAACATCGTGTCGTTTTGCCAATAGTAAAAACAGATAGAATGATACAATGCTTGCTGATCGTTGATAGGTCCATGTTCAATATTTGCGGTGATATTCTTTCTGAAATAAATAGCATCATTCAAGTAAATTCTGTACATATTTCTATTTAGATTTTCATCAGAATTAGACGTCCCACCCAAAGGCAAACAAAATTCATCTAGTACAAAATAAAAGCCTCCATTAAAAATATCCTCCGTGCCTGTGCCATATATAAAAGGCGTCTGAGCATCATCGATATAGATTCGCTCATCTCCTTCCAAATAAGAATAAGGTCCACGAATGACCGTATCTTGAACACCTTGAAGTACAAAAGCCACTACTTTACCTTTACCCGAAGCTTCTAAAAAAGTATAATCTGTAGGATCATTAGCTAGTTTATTCTCCTGACCAACATACGCTTTCAAATATCCATGTGCATTTTTATCTAAGTCATTATTGGTATAAAGTATCGTATTGAAAATACTGTCAATAGTAACAGAAGAAAAATTCTCCAATTCAATTTTTACATTTTCCCAATATGGCATCGTCATATAATTAAAATAGGTCTTCTGATGATTTCCCATCAATAAAGCATTCATATATGCTGCATCATTGGTTCCTGCACCGAAAAACAAACCAATTGGCGCATGAATACTAGGAAGAGTGGCGCCATCATAGTAAACTGAAATGTATAAACTGTCTAAAATCTGTTGATTTTTTCTTTGGACATTTCTAGGCGATCGATATCTAGCAGTCGCTTTTGAAGTAAACTCACTCAACACCCCTCCTTGCACTCCGGTTACAATATATCCATGACTATTTTGGCTTGCAGTGTTCTTAATATCTAATTCATCTGTAATAATTTGGTCGCAAATCGTCTGATATTTAAACTCATTCCAAATTTCACCAGATAGATATTGTACACTTATGTTTATACTGTTTTTGCCTTGGTAGAAAGATTTAGGAATATAAAACCGCTCATCTTCCCAAAAATGAAAATCTCTATAATCCTCCACGAACCAAGTACCCACTAATTTATTATCTACAAAAACATTAGCGCTACAATTTTTTAAAGTGCCTAGAATACTGTTTTTATTCATTCTATTGACTAAATACAAGGAATCTGCTTGACCATTTATCTTCATTTTAAAAAAGGATATTCCTTTTCTCACATTCCCTTCATCATAAATTCTCTCGGCATAATCAAAATTCAAATCCTTGATATTCATTTCAATACCTTCCACCGTTCCGGGTCGATTGCTATTAAATATTTCCACTTTCCCTTGAGCTGGTATAGAGTGAACAATGTTTTTAATATTTAAACTTGCCGAATTAGATTTAGGATAAGTTCCACTTAAAGCAAACAAATCTGATTGCAACTCATCATTCGTATTCGTCCAAGATGCTATCATGGTATCCTTTGGTAACATCGTATAGCTCACCTGATAATACATATTCGTCTCGGACGTGATGATGAGGTCATTTTTTATCAAAAGCGAAGCATATAAAGTATTTCCACCGGAACTTTCAAATACATTTTTCGCTAAATTATCATCAAATAAAGTAGATTTTTGGTAGAAAATTTGAGCAATAGAAGCAGAAAATCTAGGAACGATTTCACCATCAAAATAGAAATTTAGAAGTGCTTCGTTATTTTTCACATCCGCACTCCAAATTCTTTCCAAAACAGCTGGACCTTTGATATGTGCAATGACGTATTCATCTCCACCTGTTGGAATTCCTTTGACGTTATTGACCAATCCTTTAGGAATCGTATCTAAAAAATTACTGGCATTCGTACCATCATAATTAGAACCATCTCTTGCGTAATTCGCTTGCTGATAGGTAATTTTCTGCTGCTCAATATTCGACAAATTATTGATTGCATCAGACGAGAATGCAGAAGTCAAGCATAACACGGAGAACAATAGACAGAAATATCTTTTCATGGTATTCTAAAAATAATGAATTTATCTCATATCAAAACTTTTTAAATATCCATCATAGAATTGAATGAAGAGATTAGATTCAGAATTATAAAATCTCCCTCTAAGATTAATAAGATATATTGTTTATTTTTAAAATATATTAAGCTATAAAATATCACATATCCATCTATCTATGGTTGTATTTGCGCTAATTTGTAGCGCATATAAACAAGTTATGTGTAATTTTTCTAAAAGCATCGTAGTAAAATTCTAGCTTCAGCTTAAAGCTAACATTGCTTTCGCTACACTTTGTGTACTATCATCATAAACCTCATGACCGTATCCATGTTTTTCATTCAACTCATAGAAATCTCTATATAAATCGAAAGGATTTTGAGACTCTCCTACCCACTTGATGATTATATCTAATATTTCATTCATTACTGGTTGATAAGTCATTCTTCCATCAGATTTACGTATCCCGTTATTATCCGATTTCTTCTTACCTAAATTCAAAAAAACATTTTTTTCATCATAAATAATTTCTCTTAATTGCTTATTATCCTTGCCTTTTGGTAAATAACCCATTAGTAATCTTCTTATTCCCACATAATACAAGTTGTATTTTTCTTCAGGATTTTCAAATTCTTTCCCAACTAATTGTCTTAATTCATCAAATTCTTCAAGATTTCCAGATTCAGAATTTATAGTCAATTGCTTTCCTATTTTTTCATTAGCTTTTTGTAAAAGTTCTAATCTTTCTATATCGGCTTGAGAAAGCCCTTCTTGTTTTTTTATTTCTTTATTTGACATAATATCTTAATTTAATTCTAAAACTGATTTAATTTTTTCACTTGCTTCCTTAATGCTTGCTTCATTCCAAGTTATTGGATTTAATTTGGAAATTGCATTACTGTAATCCGGATAATATTCTCTGAAAGCAGCATGATAATTCTTATTGTATAATTCTTTCTGATACCATGTAAAAAAAGAATAAACAATTGAAGGATGAACTTCAATCTCATTTGCAAACTTTGACACTAAATAGGGATTATTAATGTATTTCTTAATGTACTTGAACTTTTCTTCAGATAGAAAGAAATTTCTAGCAAATGAATTTGCTTGATCTTCAATCAAGAATAAGTCATTATCATCTGACAAGTGGTAACTACTTTTTTCAATTGTATCATAATCAAACAAAACGTGATTAAGTTCATGCAATAATGTAAACCAAAGTGTTGGATAAACTTTATTGAAATCAGTAATTACAATACATGGTTTGTCGTTTATTATAAAGGTCGCACCTCGAACTTGAGTAGTTGTCAAATAATTTTGAAAGATTACAGTAACTCCAATATTATATAATGCTCTACAGACAGTCAACAAACCATTACCGACATCTTGACTATAAGGCTTAATTTTCACAATTAAGTCTTTTAATCTTTCTCGATTATAATCATTCGGATTATTAATAACCTTAAAAGTTTGATAAGCGGATTTTATCCAAAAATCTTTCATTTTATCTGAATGATTCTTTTTAACCCTACTATACAAAGGTTCTTCTAATTGTTCTTCAAAATCATTAATTGAAGTATAACCAAAATAATCTAAAACCTTATTTACAAGTTCTTCAGTCGTATAATCTGCGTCAAAAAAGCCAAGTTTTGTAAGCGCTTTTACATCAAAGTTTTTAACAAGAAACGTAGCTTTTCTAGCACTATCAATTGCTGAAATATTCTCAGCACTTTGATTTTTTAATACAATATTTATAAAGCTATTGACTTCTATTCCTAAAAACTCTGCAATCTTTACAATATGTATTAAATTTGGTTGTTTTGCTGTTCCATTTAAAATTTCATCAAATACATCTTTATCAATATTCAATAGTTTTAAAGCCTTAGTTCTACTTAGATTGTATTCGTTAAGCTTCTGTTCAAAAACATTTTTAATATTATAATTTGTATCTGAAAATATGGAATTTAATAAACTCTCAATATTCATATAATCAAAATTAAGGGAAATTTCCCTTGCAAATATACAAATAATATTCAAATAAAAAGAAAACAAAGGAAAATACCCTCAAAAAAACTACACATAACACCGTGTTGACAAAATGGCGGTTTAAGGGAGAAATTGAAAGTTTCTCCTTTTTTAGTCGCAACAGTCTTTTATATTTTCTTTTTTTATAAATTTAGAAAATAATAAAAGGCTATTGCTTTTCTTAGTGCAAGATTGAGAGTTTAAACTTTCTAATCCGCCACTATCGCCAATACGTGGCCCGTTAACTCTGCCTCACCACACCCAATAAGCACACAAACAATGAAATTAACAATTTTGCGATTAATCAAACATTGGTTTTCGCATTAACTTTTATAGGGAAAGTTCCGTTCTTCGAGTATCTGCAAAATGATAGCTTACATCTAGAACACCCTGCAATAAATGGAGCATAAACATATATAAGACAAAAACGGTCAACAACTTTGTTGTACACAAGAAGAAAAGATAAATTTTGAGGCTGACAAACAATTAAAAAAAGAACAGAAAGAAGTGGGTTGTTGTGCAACTGATGAACCTGTTTTTAAAGAAAAAAAGGCAGATAATCATTCTGATGAAGACGGACATGACCATTCAAGTGGTAAGGATAGCATTTTGAAAATGTTTTTACCAGCCATAATTTCTTTGGTTTTGTTGCTTTTTGCCATTGGTTACAATGAAATTGAAGAGTTTGAGAAGAACATCCGTAATAATATTGAAAATTTGTGATGAATGAATTTAGAAAACCACTATAAAAAACTCTATAATGAATCCATAGATAAAATCTCTTCCAACAATTACGAAATTGACGATTTAATAGATTCTAACAAAGACAATAGGTTTGGAATAACGCTTTTGATAAGACCTTCAATTGAGATAAAAGAAAAAATTCAAATATTTATCAAAGAAATTGAGAAAATTGAACCGAATCAATATTATTATCCAAACTCTGACATTCATATTACTGTAATGTCTATCATTTCTTGTTATGATGGATTTGACATTAAAAGGATTGATTTAGCAAAGTATATTGAATTAATTGAAAAATGCATTGTAGAAAAGAAAGATCTAAACATCTCTTTTAGAGGAATTACTGCCTCACCTTCTGGAATTATGATTCAAGGGTTTATGGATAATAATGAACTAAATGATATAAGAGACAGGCTGAGAAAAGAATTTAAAAGCTCTAATCTGGAACAAAGTTTAGACAAAAGATATTCAATACAAACAGCACACTCAACTATTGTTCGATTTAGAACGGAATTAAGTCAAAAAGAGAAATTATTAGAATTTTTAGATGAAAATATCAAATACAATTTTGGAACTTTTAAAGTACATGAATTTGAGCTTGTTTATAACGATTGGTACCAAAGAGAAAAATACGTAAAAGAAATATATAAATTTGTTATGTAAAATAACGTAGCCTAACACTGTATATAAGCTATAGCTTAGTCAGTTTTTACTGAAAAAACCTCTCCAATTAAAACTGAACTTGGAAAGTCCGCAACATTTTATGCGAAACACGACAAAGCAAATACCATTCTTTATCTACATCAATCACCTCTTACATCTTCTCTAAAGTTTATCAATACTTATTCCTATTATTTCACTGAAAAATTTTATTCAAAAAAGTGTGATTTTTATAGTCCTTGTGCGAATAATTAAGAAAAGAGCAATACTTCATCTTAAAATCAAACTAAAATGGAAAATAAAAACACCAATAATATCAAACAGTTTAGCTTAATTAAAACAGGTTTTCAAACGTACCAACAAGATGATGGACAAAGATAGGACAGCCGACTTTCTCGTTGTGATGGAGCATCACAAAGGCATTCTATTTAAAGTCGCCAACTCCTATTGTCGGAATCTTGAAGATAGAAAAGACCTCGTTCAAGAAATTATTTTACAGCTGTGGAAATCATTTGATCACTACAACGAACAGTTTAAACATTCCACTTGGATATACCGAATTGCTCTTAATGTAGCGATATCGTTTTATAGGAAAGAAAACAGTAGAAAAAGAATCTCCAACCCAATTACAACAGATATTTTTGACTTTTCCGACACAGAAATATCAGATGAAAAAGAAACTCATTTGGGAATATTGAATCATATCATTTCAGAATTAAATGATTTGAATAAAGCGCTCATGTTGCTATACCTCGAAGAAAAAAGTTATAAAGAAATTTCAGAAATCATCGGAATTACCGAAACCAATGTGGCCACAAAAATCAGTAGAATTAAAACCAAAATCACCAAGGAATTCAATCAAGTCAAAACTCACTAAAATGGAAAATTTAGAACTTATCAATATTTGGAAAGAGCAAAATGCCAAAATAGAAAAGACATTGGCCATTAATCAATTGCTTTTAAAAGAGACGATTGGCAGAAAGGCAGCATCTGCTTTAAAAGGTTTGGTTCAATTAAAAACTGCAGGAATTATAGCTTTTGTATTTTACCTACTCCTATTGGGCTATGCCTTATTTTTTGCTATTTCAAATTACTCTTCGGCAAGCAATTATTTTATTGTATCGGTTTCTGCTATCGCATTCATCAATATAAAAGGGTTTGCGGATTATATTAAACATCTTGTTTGGACAAAAAATATAAATTACGATGGCAGTGTAATGGACATTCAGAAACAATTATCAAGACTTCAACTTTCCATCATTGACCACGGCAAATGGATGTGTTTACAATTTCCATTTTTTACCACCTTCTATTTGAGCAAAAATTGGTTTCCGCAAGATGTAGGATGGCCGTACATCATCTTTCAGATTCTGATGACAGGCAGTTTTACTTATCTTTCTTTTTGGCTGTACAAAAACCATACTCCTGAAAACTTAAACAAAAAATGGTTTAGAAATTTAATAGCAGGTTCAGGCGGAAAATCTGTAGAAAAAGCCATTCAATTTTACAAAGAAATTGAAGAATTTGAGAAGGAGAATAATTGAGCATCTAGATTTAAAACTTGATTTTAAATAATAACCAATAAACTATATTCAGAATATAATTTTCACTAATTTGTGAATAAATAATTAGCTATTTTTAAAAGATAATACGAGATGAAGTATCTCAAATCCGTTTGACGTGGGTTGTATATGTACAACGATGTAGCGTGTATAGACAAGTTAGCAGTAAGCATAATAACCGACACAAAAGACAATGAAACGATTTATAGACGAAAAAGGAACTTTCGAAATTAAAGTTCCGACGACTTGGAAACATTCAATTAAGAATGGAAAAGTACATACTTTTCAGGAATATGAAATTTGGAAATCAGATGCATTCCAACTATCAATAAATTCATTGGACACCGAAGAAAAGAAAAAGAACTTTCAAAACTTAACCAAATCATTAACAGTTGAAAAAATTGGAGACTTTGATTTTTATAAGTTACCTGATAGTGGCGATATGGAATTCACGACCAAAACTTGGTTAAAGCAATTAGGGGATAAATCAGTGATTTTTACTTTAACACATCCCAACAATCCGGACAAAGACCTTGACAGTCGAACAATATCCGAGAAAGTGGAAACCGTTCATTCAATATTGAAAGAATTTAAACCGATAGAAGATGGGAAAAGTATTGACGTGATAAACTCATATAGATTTGATATGTTTTTGCAAGGAGTTGGTGCGACTGCTTTAATTCTCAGTAAAGCAATAGAAAACAAAGCCTTCATTGAAGCTACTTGTCTTTTAGCAAGTCAAATTGATGCACTTTTAAGAATTGGTATCGTTCTGAAAAACCAAATAACAAATAACAATAGTGAAATTGAAGTCGAATGGATTTATCAAGGACTAACTGATAAGAAAAAATCAGAAAAAGATATTTACAAAAAAGCACTCGATTTAGGAATTATAGACCAATCAACATTTGACGAACTATATGTTCTCTATGATGAAAGAAATAGAGTAATTCATAGATTTATTATTTCCGAGATTACATTAGCAGAAGTTGAAGAAATTTCATATAAGTACTATCTAAAACAACAAGCAATCAGCAAAGTAATTTACGACCTTGAAAGTGAGCAAATAAATTTAAATGTTGGAATGACAAGAGTTGACAACGACAAACAGAATGACGACAACTACCTCGACTATGTCAAAGGAAAGATTGGGAAACAGAATTACTTTGATGACAAGAAATAGAATGCCTACTGCTAACAGCACATTTGCAATAGGCGGGGTTTCGTTCTCCGCAGACAGTGTAGTGGTAGCCGAAAGTTTTGTGCTCCGCATCAACATTTGTGGTAAAAAGCCCGCCCATCGCAAATCTGCAAAACGTTATAGCCTATGTTAAAAAAGACAACAATGAAAATGAAGGAAAAAAAAATTACGATAATTGCAGGTATAGGAGTACTGATAACAATTTCATCATGTACTTCATTATGTGAAGTTCCAAAAATCACCTATAAATTAGATGGCAAGGAAATTACTTTCGCTGAGTCAAAAATGCCTTGTAAAAAGATTGATGATTTCAAACTTGCAGTAAATCTGACAATAAAATCAGTTTATTCTGAAAAATTTGAGACATTATTGACGAATTACATAAAGGACAGTTTAGGAACGGGTGAACATACTAAAGCTTGGGAAGGGGTTGTTGCGAAAGATGTTGTTCAAAAAATGCGAGAAAATATTAATGGAACTTCTGCTGATACTTATGGTGGAGTAAAAGGGCTATGGCTTAACTTAATTTATGGTAATATAGCTTATGATGGTACCGAGTATGGACCTATATTGTTCAATAGAGTGCCATTAAAAAATAGAAATCCACCCAGTATTTCAAATACAATAGCACATGAAATATCTCACAGAATTGGTTTGAACCATCCTCACAGCGATTCAAATCTTAAAATAGCATATCGCGAACCACCGTATGTGATTGGTGACATTATTGAAGAAATTGCGAAAGAAAATCAAATAGAAAATAATCAATCAATTAATAACAATTAAAATTTAAAATCATGAGTTTAGTTAAAGACTATTGCAAAGAGATTATCAAGGAGCTTGATAAAATCCCAGTATTTCTACCAGGAACACCAGTTAGTGTAGGTGACGTCATTACTTTTGGAAAAGGTTTTGTCAAGCCTAGACCTATTGGATCATTTGACCCTATTTCTAAACTTTCAAGCTTGGGAGTTACCTTTCAAGAACAAGATGACTCAGATCCAGATCCGTATTTATATGCAAGTAAAGGATCTGTTGGAGTCAGCTTTACTGCGGACGCTAATGCAGCAACCGTAGGAAAAGGAAAACTCGAAATAAATTTTAATAAAGAAGGAGCAACATATTTTGCTGCTGTTGATTGTAAAGTCAATTCTATTGTTGACACATCCAATTTAGAACAACAATTGGAACCACACAAAAACTCAATAGACTGGAAAAACTGCTTTATAGTAACATCTGTGACAGTTGCTAAACGAGCATTAATAATGCAATCAAACTCACAGTCTGCTTCATTGGTAATTGAAGGAGATGTAAAAGGCTTACAAACTGGTAGCGAGTTAGATGTTGATGCAAATATTGCTTTGAGAATTAATACATATAAGGACTCTTCTTTTATTAAAGACTGGTCTGAAAATGTTACAGTTTTCTTTACCCTTGCTAGATATAGAAAGAAGTTTCTCGGAGACTGGGGCATGGCTACTAAAAAAGCAATGTACATAAATAAAGATTCCGACGATTATGAATTGACACCAGTATATCCTGACGACCTTTTAATGCATGAACTAGAATAAACACAAGCTATAACAGCTCCTACAAGAAATTGGCGGTTCTGTGGTCAAATGAAGCTTTGTGCTTCGTATCAAGTTAGTGTAGGCAGACAGTTTTGTGATTTCAAATCCGCTTCATGCCAAGTGCCAAAACGTTGACAAGTTTTTTTATGCTTCTATAATTTTCACAATATGGATAATAACTCTAAAGCTGTTTCATTAATCTCATTAGGTTATAATGATTACATTTCTGCTAGATATTTGATTCATGGTGGATACATCATACAAGGCGTGACTCTTGCAAGTACTGCTGTAGAAAAATATTTAAAAGCAATCTTAGCATTTCATGGAAAAGAGAAAAAGGAAATGGGAGTTCATTTAGATAAATTGGATAAAATACAAGAATTACTATCTGATTGCTACTTTGACATCACAAAAAAAATAGACGAACGGTTTCTGAAAATTCTTGGTGATGCTTATAGAATCCGATATTATGATACATTAAAAGAGACAACTACTATAGGGTTCTTTTTAAATCAATTTATCGGAGAATTAGATTTCATAGTAAACTATATTGAAACAAAAGTTATACAAGGTATTCAAGACGGCAATGGAAATAATATATTAACCCAATATAATAGAGATATTAATAATAAAAATAAAGACCTTTTATTAAACAATTATTTACTTGCTGGAATTACAAAAAGAGAACATATGGAGAAAGTAGACAATGGTTATGTAATTTACCTAGACCCAAAGAATATAATTCATGGAAGTCTCTTAGCACAATCAAAGAATATTATTAATACTTACGATGATGGTCGTATGACAATTATAGAGATCAATATAAAATCAATAATTTAAACTACTAATGAATCAATTCGGGTAGAGACAATTCATTAATAAAATTAACTAGTAATTTTACAGTTGAATTATATCCAATCAATAAAATCCCTTTTTGTCAACCCTAAATTAGTCAAAGCATTTTTAATGATAAATTCAGGAATTGGATCAATATAGTAATTGGTCTTTTCAAATCAAACCTAGTCCAATGTTCATGCCCTCCTGTAGTTCTATTGCATACACAACCCTTAACACGTGCCTATGTCCAACTGCTAGCTGAAGTATTTTTGCAGGCTCTGCGCCCGCATTCACTTCGTCGCTGTGAGATATTGAATACTCCTGCAAATAGCAGGTAGCCCATAGCCTCAGTCGATAACAGTCTAGTTATTAAGACATATTTAACGATATAAATTAAGATTTAAGATAAAAAAAATAATATGAAACTAATCGGTACGACAACTGAATTAACAAAAGAATTTAAGCGACTAATGTTAAACTACGATCAATACCTATGGACAGTTGCTTGGGCTGACTTTAATTTCGAGATGAGTAATTTGTTGGTGATTAAGAAAGCTAAAATTATAAAGATATGTGTCGGCTTACAATTTTTCGGAACACATCTAGGTTTTCTTGAGAAGTTTTACAATCATCAAGGAGTTAGATTTATAGACCAAACAAAAGGAACTTATCATCCTAAACTTTATTTGTTTACCAATAGTGCAACTGATTGGGAGTTATTAATTGGAAGTGCAAATTATACTTCTTCGGCTTTCACAAATAATACCGAGGCATCTGTTTTAATTTCTTCGGCAGACAAATCAGAAAGTGATTTTTATAAAAGCATCGTGCTCTTTATAGACGAACAATGGAGTAAAGGAAAAATCTTGACCAAAGAATATGTCAAAGAATACACAAAGCGAAAAAAGAAAGTAAAAACTTATGTTCCTAAACTTCCTTTAAAAGGAATTAGACAACCTGTATATGAAAAAACATGGAAAGAATATTTAACCGAATTAAAGCAAGAAGATTATAAAGGATCAATTCGTTTTTTAGATTGGGTAAAGAATGAGTTTAGTAAGCAAGAACAATTTCATAAAATAAATTTGCAAACTCGTAAATCAATTGCAGGTTTTGGAAGTGGTGAAAAGGAAGAACATGGTGTTGACATTGGTTGCTTTGGAACTACTAATGCAAGAGGGTATTTCAAAAACTCAGTGATTGAAAAGCCAGAAATAATTACAAACGCACTAAGTAAAATTCCAAAGAAAGGTGAAGTGACTAAATCCGATTATCTAAATTTTATTAAAGAGTTTCAAAAAGTATCATCGCAAAAAGAACTTGCTTGTGCATCAAGAATGCTTTGTTTGTGGAGACCGGATTATTTTATTAACTTCAATGGAAAGAATCAAAATGCAATGTGCAAAGAGTTGCAAATCAATAAAAGTAAAGTCAACTATGAAACTTATTGGGATTTAATTGTTGAGCCATTCATTAATTCTGATTGGAGTAAACAAAATAAATCAATGCAAAAATCGGAACTTAAAATTTACAATTATAGAGTTGCTTTACTTGACTGTATTTATTATAAGTGGGATTAACAATATGATTGCATAGATTTACCAAATCATATTCATGACAGAAAGCACGAAAGTATAACAGCACCTAAATGAAATTAGTGACTACTTGATTAAAATAAAGCTTTGTATTTTATATCATTTTCTTTGCTGACAGGAAATGTTTAAAAATCATCATCTTATCATATTATAATTGCTATGTAATTTATTCTAGAAAATGACGACTCACGAATTATTCGATGTAAATCCCGAAGACAAAATTGAGTTTACTCAAATTGACAAATCTTACATTTTTTTTGACGGTGCAGTTTCATTCTTAGCAGGTCTTTGTTCAACTAATTTCCTTATTGACTCATATATGACTCAAGCTACTCCTTACAAAGATGGACATTACTTATTTTTCGAAGGACGACAAAAAGCCACAAACAAGATTTACTACTTTTTCCCAATCGACATATATAAGTACTTAATTTAAAATCAATGGCCTGAAAGTATAAAAATCCATCACAAGGAAAAATCATTTGATGACCAAGTAGAAATGATTGAGTCAATAAATGGATTTGTGAAAGTTTTCTTATCGCTCGGTCAAGCTACATATATTCAATTTTGGGAAAAAATAAAAGAAAAAATTATCAAACAGTTTGGAAAAGACCAAACGAAGTGGAATGATTTATTTCAATTTGGATGGATTATACGTAATGCCTTAGCACACAATTTCAAAGTGACAATTAACAATAAAAGCATTGATAACATAACTTGGAAAGGACTTAAATTTGGTTATTCATCAAATGGCACTGATATCTATGAACATATTATGTTCTTAGAGTTAATATTTTTAATGAAAGATATTGAAGACGAATTGAATAAATACAGCATTTAACAGTACATTTTCAATAGTCTACATTTCGTCTTAGAAAGAAACTTTCGACAGGTTCAAGCTTACCTCTTCGATTGAAGTTAATCTTTAAGACCTTCCCAACCCACTCATTATTCCAATAAATACACACCAAAATCTATTACCTAAAATCCCCTACCCTCCCACGAAATTGTATTAATTACAACAAATTTTCAAAGCAGCTTTGCTAAATAAAAACTACATTACTAAAACATAACTTTGAATTTGCTAGTTGGATTCAATAGCTTATTGTATAAATAAGAGATTGGAAAACAACGCATATATCTGAACTACAAGCAGCTGAATGATATTTTAATAAAGGAATTAATACAGCTGTTATTATTTTATAATGTATAGCCAACCTTTATCAATAATGAAAAAAATACTTGTTTTTGTAAGCACTTTGGATGGTAAAATCACTCAATGGGGAAATTCTCCCGTAAAGAAATGGACCTCAAGAGAAGATCAAGATTATTTCCATAAAACATGGAACGAAGCCTCTATCATCGTAGAAGGTAGTAGCACTTTTAATGTGGCTCCCATGAAGCCCAATCCCGAACATTATATTGTGGTGATGACGAGAACTCCTTCAAAATATAAAGAACATGAAGTTGCCGGGCAATTGGAATTCACCGATCAATCTCCAGCTGAAATCGTCGAAAAATATGAAAAGAAAGGTCTCCATATAATGCTTGTAGGAGGTGGAGCTCATGTTGCCACTTCATTTTTGAAAGCGAATTTAATAGATGAAGTGTGGCTCACTTTCGAACCGAAGATATTTGGAACAGGCGGAAATTTTGTTGCCGAGGAAAAATTGGATATTGATTTACAATTAATTAGTGTAGAAAAAGTAAATGAAAAGGGGACTTTAATTACAAAGTATAAAGTAAAAAAAGTGAAATAGAAGATTATGTAATTGAACGTATTGTACGTGCTTAAAATAAATGAAATGAAAAAAATAAGTTGTTTATTCTTAGATATTGGAGGCGTACTCCTTTCCAACGGATGGAGTCACCAATTTAGAAAATTAGCTGCTGAGCATTTTCATTTGGATTATAAGGAGATAGAAGCTCGGCACAAACTCATGTATATTCCTTATGAACAAGGAAGTATCTCGCTCGAAGAGTATCTAGGCAGAGTAGTTTTTTATAATGCTCGTGACTTTACGCCTACCGATTTTTTAGACTTTATTTATAATTTGAATACCTCCCATTCGGACATGATTGATTTTATAAAAAAAATCAAGTTGCAATATGGATTAAAAGTTATTGCAGTCAGTAATGAAGCCAGAGAAATCAATGATTATAGAATCAAGAAATTTAAACTCAATGAAATCTTTGACTTTTTTGTTTCCTCCTGTTATGTGCATTTAAGGAAGCCCGATCGTGCCATTTTTCAACTCGCAGTAGATGGCGCACAAGTTCCTATCGACGAAATTATTTACATAGATGACCTTCAACTGTATGTGGACATCGCCAATGATATGGGCATCCATAGTATTTGTCATACTGATTATGAGTCCACGGTTAAAACATTAGCAGATTTAGGGCTTAGTCTTCCTCAAAAAATCATCGGAAATCAATAGTTCTTTCATTTAAATTATTTCAAATAGAATACTATGGAAACAGAAATTATCGAACAAATAGATGATAATATATCTCCTTCTTTATTGCAAAAGATCAACGCTTATTGGCGAGCTGCCAATTATGTATCCGTAGGACAAATCTATTTGAGGGATAATCCTCTGTTGAAAGAGCCTTTAAAAGTAGAACATATTAAAAAAGTGCTCCTCGGTCATTGGGGCACCACTCCTGGACAAAACTTTATTTATGTACATCTCAACCGTATTATAAAAAAATATGATTTAGACATGATTTACATTTCTGGACCAGGGCATGGCGGTCCCGCTATCGTCGGAAATGTATATTTAGAAGGAACCTATAGTGAAGTTTATCCAGACATTTCTCAAGATGAAATAGGATTGAAGAAATTATTTACTCAATTTTCATTTCCTGGAGGAATTCCAAGTCATGTTTCGCCAGAATGTCCCGGATCTATGCACGAAGGTGGAGAATTAGGATATTCTCTTAGTCATGCATTCGGTGCTGTTTTCGACAATTCTGATTTAATTGTGAGTTGTGTAGTCGGCGATGGAGAAGCTGAAACCGGACCTTTGGCGACCTCTTGGCATTCCAATAAATTTTTGAATCCAATTAAAGATGGTGTAGTCCTACCAATTCTGCATCTCAACGGTTACAAAATTGCCAATCCAGCTTTATTAGCAAGAATTCCTGAACATGAATTGATCAATTTATTTAAAGGATATGGCTGGAAACCTTATATGATAGAAGGCGATGATCCAATGCAGATGCATGAAAAGATGGCTAAACTATTGGATATAGTCATTGAAGAAATCAAAACTATAAAAAAGAATGCGATTGAAAATGAAGATTTGGAACGTCCATCTTGGCCAATGATTATTTTGAAAACACCAAAAGGTTGGACAGGACCAAAGTTGGTAGATGGACTCCAAATTGAAGGTACATTTCGATCTCACCAAGTTCCTATTAAAGATGCAGTTACAAATCCCGAACATTTAAAACAATTAGAATATTGGTTAAAAAGCTATCATCCCGAAGAGTTATTTGATGAAGAAGGAAAACTTCTACCAGAATTAGCAGCATTAGCGCCAAAAGGAGAAAGTCGAATGGGTGCAAATCCAGAAACGAATGGAGGACGAATTTCAAATGACCTCCACATGCCTGATTTTAGAAATTATGCAATTGATTTAAAATCAAGAAGTCAAACAGGTCCTGGCGACACTTTAATTTTAGGGCAGTTTGTAAGAGATATTATAAAAATGAATCTGGACAATTTTCGACTTTTTGGTCCTGATGAAACCATCTCTAACAAATTACAAGCAGTCTTTGAAGTGACCGATCGACAATGGGAAGCTGAAACAGTAGATACAGATAACTTCCTAGAAAAAGAAGGTCGTGTGATGGAAATGTTGAGCGAGCATCAATGTGAAGGTTGGTTGGAAGGATATATTTTGACAGGAAGACATGGGCTTTTTAATTGCTACGAAGCATTTATCCATATCATCGATTCTATGTTTAATCAACATGCCAAATGGTTAAAAGTAACTTCAGAAATTGAATGGCGAAAAAAAATACCTTCTTTAAATATTCTATTGGCATCACATGTTTGGCGACAAGATAATAACGGTTTTACGCACCAAGATCCAGGTTTTATTGACATTGTAGTGAATAAAAAGGCTTCTACCATTCGGGTGTATTTACCTGCAGATGCGAATTGTCTTTTATCGGTGATGGATCATTGTTTCCGCAGCAGACACTATGTAAATGTAATTATTGCGGGTAAACATCCTGCTCCACAATGGCTGTCTATAGATGAAGCTATTGTGCATTGCACCAAAGGAATTGGTATATGGAAATGGGCAAGCAATGATGATGGAGAAAAACCAGATGTAGTCATGGCATGTGCCGGAGATGTCCCAACACTAGAAACTTTAGCTGCTGTTTCTATTTTAAGAGAAAAATTACCCGATCTAAAAATTCGTGTGGTGAATGTGATCGATTTAATGAAACTACAAGATGAAAGTGAGCATCCACATGGACTTAGCGATTATGATTTTGATGCATTGTTCACGAAAGACAAACCAGTCATATTTGCATTTCATGCCTATCCGTGGCTGATTCATAGACTGACCTATCGTCGACACAATCATAAAAATATTCATGTGCGGGGTTATAAAGAAGAAGGAACAATTACCACTCCTTTTGATATGACCGTGATGAACCAAATAGATAGATGGAATTTAGTGCAAGATGTGATTGACAGATTGCCACAATTAAATGACAAAGGAGCTTATCTAAAAGAAGAAATGAAAAATAAATTGATCGAACACCGTATATATATCAAAGAAAATGGAATCGATTTACCTGAAATAAGAAATTGGAAATGGAATCACAGCAAAATAGAAAAATGAATCTAATCGGCATTGCGGCTGATCATGGTGGATTTGAATTAAAAAAAGAACTGATTCATTTGCTTCAATCTGCTGATTATGAAATCAAAGATTTTGGCGCATTTGAACTCAATGTTGGAGATGATTATCCTGATTTTGTAACCCCTATGGCACTCGCAGTCTCTAATAGAGAGATCACCAAAGGTATCGCAATCTGTGGAAGTGGCGTGGGAGCTAGTATTGTAGCCAATAAAGTGAAACGTGCTCGTGCAGCATTGATTACAGATTCGTTTTCTGCCCATCAAGGTGTAGAAGATGACAATATGAATATCATGTGTTTGGGTGGAAATATTACAGGGAAAGCTTTAGCATGGGAATTAGTACAAATATTTCTCCAAGCAGAATTTAAAAATGAGGAACGATTTATAAGACGACTTAAAAAAGTAGCAGTTTTAGAAGGAAAAAGATAGAAGATGAACCAACAAATTTTAAAAGATACGATTCAACAATTATTTACCGATGGTAAAGGGTTGCTTGCAATGGACGAAAGCACAGGCACTTGTAATAAACGTTTTGCTGCAGCAGGAATACCACAAACGGTAGAAATGAGACGTCAATATCGTGAACTGTTGGTGACTACTCCAAATTTGAATCAGAGTATTGGTGGTGCTATTTTATTCGATGAAACGATTCGACAAAAAACTAAAGATGGAATTCCTTTTATTGATATTTTGAAAAATGCTGGAATTATTCCTGGAATCAAAGTCGATAAGAGTACAAGACTAATGGCAGCTTTCCCGAATGAAAAAGTAACTGAAGGTTTAGATGGATTACGAGAACGATTAGTAGAATATAAACAAATGGGTGCTCGTTTTGCAAAATGGCGGGCAGTGATTGCGATTGATGAAAAGATTCCAACTTCTACATGTATTAAAGCCAATATGCAAGATTTATCACGATATGCCGCACTTTGCCAAGAAGCATATATTGTCCCAATAGTGGAGCCGGAAGTATTGATGGACGGAAATCATACGATACAAAAATGTTATGAAGTCACAGAGCATGTATTGAAAATTCTTTTTGAGCAATTGTATGAATTTAGAGTGGATTTGGAAGGAATGATTCTCAAACCCAATATGGTCATTGCAGGCAAAGATTGTCCTACACAAAATAGTATCGACGAAGTGGCAGAAGCTACTGTAAATTGTTTTCTTGCCTCAGTTCCGGCTGCAGTTCCTGTCATTGCATTTTTATCCGGCGGTCAATCCCCAGAAGAAGCCGATGCTCATTTAAACGCTATCCATCAAAATTTTAAAGACCAATTACCTTGGATTGTGAGCTTTTCATTTGCAAGAGCCATTCAACAACCTGCTTTAGATATCTGGAAAGGTGAAGAGAAAAATGTTGAAAAAGCACAAGAAATGTTATTTCAACGAGCAAAAGATTCTGCTGCAGCAAGACGTGGCGTATATCATAAAGCGATGGAATGAAGTACTTATAAAACCAGAAATGATTGAAAATTTATAAAATATATTGACATGAATTCAAATACAGATACTCTAGAACAAAAAGGAATCAATACCGTTCGAATTCTTTCAGCGGATGCAGTTCAAAAAGCCAACTCTGGCCATCCCGGCACCCCTATGGGACTCGCTCCTATCGGGCATGTCTTATGGTCGGAAAGCATGAATTATAATCCTGAAAATCCTGAGTGGGCGAATAGAGATCGATTTATTTTGTCTTGTGGTCACGCCTGTATGTTGCAATATAGTTTTTTATACTTGACCGGATATCCTATCACTTTAGACGATATTAAAAATTTTAGGCAATTACACAGTAAAACGGCCGGTCATCCTGAATATGGATTGCTAGAAGGAATTGAAGTCACCACAGGCCCATTAGGTCAAGGTTTTGCGAATGGAGTAGGTTTTGCAATTGCTCAAAAATACATGTCAGAACGTTATCATAGACCGGGTTTTGATTTGTTTGATTATAAAATTTATGCGATTTGTAGCGACGGAGATATGATGGAAGGCATCACCTCCGAAGCCGCTTCTATGGCAGGACATCTCAAATTAGGCAATATGATTTATCTATATGACGATAATCATATTAGCATTGAAGGAGATACCAATCTCGCATTTGATGAAGATGTAGCGAGAAGATTTGAGGCTTATGGTTGGCACGTTCAAGATATTGCTGATGGTAATGATATAGAAGCTATTTCAGTTGCCATAAAAAATGCACAAAAAGAAACTCATCGACCTTCACTCATCAAAGTAAGAACGCAAATCGGTTATGGCAGTCCTAATAAAATGGGTACTGCTGCAGCACATGGCTCTCCTTTGGGAGAAGCAGAAGTAAAACTGGTGAAAGAGAATTTTGGCTTTGACCCAAATAAAAGTTTTAATATTCCAGAAGATGTATTGAATTTTTATAGAGAAGCAGGTAAAAAGGGAATCGAAAAAGAGCAACATTGGATTCAACTTTTTGCAGCTTACAAAAACAAATACAAAGATTTAGCAGAAGAATATGAGCTATTGTCCAATGGGAAATTGCCTAGAGATTGGGAGAACAATTTACCTACTTTCAAAGCTGGAGACAAAGTAGAAACTAGAAAAGCTTCTGGTAAAATGCTGAATGCAATTGCAGATTATTTTCCAAATTTAATAGGTGGTTCAGCAGATCTTGCTCCTTCGACCGATACGAATCTCGATAAATACAAATCCTTTTCTTCTGAAAATTATGAAGGTCGAAATTTCCATTTTGGGATTAGAGAGCATGCCATGGGTGCTATCTTGAATGGAATGGCGCTCAGCAAATATCTTATTCCGTACGGCGCAACATTTCTAATTTTCTCAGATTATATGCGTCCTCCTATTCGTCTCGCTGCCATCATGAAGATTCGTGCTATTTACGTTTTCACGCATGACAGTATAGCATTAGGAGAAGATGGAACTACTCATCAACCTGTAGAACAACTCCTCGGTTTGAGATCTGTACCCAATATTTTAGTCATTCGTCCTGCAGATGCTAATGAAACCGTTCAGGCTTGGCGAGTGGCCATGAAACATTCTGGAGGACCTGTTGCAATAATTTTAACGCGTCAGAAAGTTCCAGTAATTGATCAAGAGAAATATACCAAAGCGGATTCATTAGAAAAAGGGGCTTATATCCTTTCTGATTCTGATACACCAGCAGAAATTATCTTAATTGCCACCGGTTCGGAAGTACAATTAGTGTTAGCAGCACAACAAAAATTAAAAGAGCAAAACATTGCCGCACGTGTAGTCAGTATGCCTTCTTGGGAATTATTTGAAAAACAAAATACAGCTTACAAAGAAGAAGTTCTACCTAGCTCCACCCGTAAAAGAGTAACTGTAGAAGCAGGATCACCATTAGGCTGGCAGAAATATGCTACAGATGAAAGTTGCATTATTGGCATAACGACATTCGGAGAATCTGCACCGGGCGAAGAGGTCATGGCTGAATATGGATTTACAGTCGAGAACGTAGTCAAAAAAGCCAAGAGTTTAATATTGTAGAAATGGAAGAATAGAAAGTCAACAGATATACTTTATTAACAAACAAAATAAAATTTCATCACGTTGATAAATAAGAGAACGAACATTTAACAGAATATGCAAAATGAATACATTAATCGAGTTATTAGAAAATGGCCAAAGTTATTGGTTAGATAATTTAACTAGAGGAAAAATTACTTCTGGTGAATTAAAAAAAAGAGTAGAAAAACAAGGTCTTAGAGGAATCACTTCTAACCCTAGTATTTTTAATAAAGCCATCACAAGTGGGTCTGATTATGATGATCAAATTACCCAATTGGTGAAAGAAGGGAAGAGTCCGTCGCAAATTTATGATGCGCTGACGATTAAAGATGTGCAAGATGCATGTGATATTTTGTATCCAGTTTTTGAAAGTTCTAATGGTACAGATGGCTTTGTTAGTCTAGAAGTTCCACCATATTTAGCACGTGATACCGAAGGCACGATTAAAGAAGTCAGAAGATTATATAGTGCTGTCAATAAGAAAAATTGTTTGATTAAAATTCCAGGGACGAAAGAAGGTGTTCCAGCAATCGAAGAGATGCTTTATGAAGGAATCAATATCAACATCACGCTTCTATTCTCAGTAGAAAGTTATGATCAAGTAGCTCAAGCTTATATCAATGCAATTTCCAGAAGAGTGGAGGAAGGTAAATCTATCGATCATATTATATCTGTAGCAAGTGTTTTTATCAGTAGAATCGATGTGCTCACTGATGAGATCATCAATCAATATTTGATTCCAGACTCCGAAAATAAAAAAAGTAATTCTCCTCATTTATTAACTGGCAAAGCAGGAATTGCAACTGCACAAATCTGCTATCAACAATTCAAAGAAATTTTTAGTGGAGAAAAATGGTCAAAACTTGAAGAAAAAGGTGCTCATGTTCAAAAACTTTTATGGGCAAGCACGAGCAATAAAGATCCATTATATGACGATCTCAGATATGTAGAATCTCTCATTGGAAAAGATACCATCAATACCTTACCCGATAAAACAATTACTGCTTTTGCAGATCATGGGAAAATACAAAAAGACATTATTGAAGAAGTGACTGAACAGACATTTACGCTATTTGGTGATTTGAAAAAAATGAACATTGATATCTCATTGATTACACAACAATTAGAAAATGATGGCATTCAGAGTTTTATGAAAGACTATAATAAGTTGATTATCAATCTTGCAGATAAAAGACTTAAAATTCTCGGAAAAGATATTTCAACCCAGCAAATCAGTTGTGGCAAACTAGAGGATAAAGTGAAAGCCGCTTATGCCTCCATGGACGAAAAACAAGTTCCAAGACTCTTTTTCGATATGGATCCTCACTTATGGAAAACAGATCCTAAAGAAATTCAAAGTATTAGTAAAAGAATGGGATGGCTGACTTTACCAGATCATTACACTAAAAATGTAAAATTGATCAATGATTTTACAAAATCTGTTATAGCCGAAAAATATACTCATGCTGTGGTATTAGGTATGGGTGGAAGTAGTTTATGCTCAGAAGTCACACGTCAAACTTATAAAACAGCGGAAGATTATCTGCAATTATTAGTTTTAGATAATACAGAACCTGCTGCAATCTTAGACCTTGAAAGTAAAATTGACTTAGAAAAAACACTTTTTATAGTGGCTAGCAAATCTGGAAATACAGAAGAAACCATTTGCTTCTTTCATTATTTCTACGAACAATTAGTCAGTAAAAACAACACTCATCCGGGCAAGCATTTCATAGCTATTACAGACCATGATACTCCTTTGGTGAAATTAGCCGAAAAATTTAAGTTTAGAGAAGTGTTCATCAACCCACCCAATCTTGGAGGACGATATTCTGTATTATCTGATTTTGGTTTAGTCCCGATGGCATTGATGGGAATAGATATAAGTACTGTTTTATCAAGTGCTAAACAGATGCAAAATAGTTGTGATGCTGTTCCTACAAGCAGTAATCCCGGAGTGAGTCTTGGAGTTGCACTTGGAATTTGTCAAAAATATGGACGTGATAAAGTCACTTTTATTTTATCTTCTTCTATTCAATCTTTCGGCTATTGGGTAGAACAATTATTAGCAGAAAGCACTGGAAAAGAAGGCAAAGGTTTAATTCCTATACATGGAGAAAAGATTGGTCAACCTGAAAATTACAGCAATGACAGAATCTTCATTCACATGTATTTACCTGAAGATGATAATGGCGCAGATGAAACGAAAATCATGGCTTTAGAAGAAGCTGGACATCCTATTGTAAGAATAAAAGTAACTGATAAAATTGCTTTAGGCGGAGAATATTATCGTTGGGAAGTTGCAGCAGCTATTTCAGGTATAGTAATGAATATCAATCCGTTTGACCAACCTAATGTCGAAGAAAGCAAAAAGAATACACATCAATTATTAGAAGCTTGGATGAAATCTGGTGATTTTAATATCTCTGCTCCTCTTTTGAAAAAAGATACCATTTATATCAATGGTGGAAACATCGCCAAACAAGAACTCTCCCATTCTTATACTTCTTTAGGTGCAATCATTAATGCATTTACTGACTTGTCAAAACCAAATGACTATATCGCTTTTTTACCCTATTTCATGATGACGGACGAGCGCACAAAGATTTTACAGGAATGGAGATTATTAATGAGAGATAATTTAAAAGTGGCGACTACATTATTGGGCGGTCCAAGATATCTACATTCTACAGGTCAGTTGCATAAAGGTGGACCCGATTCAGGTTTGTATATCATATTGATTGGAGAAGACAAAAATAAATTAGCTATTCCGAGTGAAGAATTTGGATTTTCAACTTTACACGAAGCCCAAGCTTTAGGAGATTTCCGTTCGTTAGATGATAAAGGTCGAAGAGTGATCCGTATTAATTTGGGAGAGAATATTGATCAAAGTTTAAAGCAATTATTGGAGTCAATAAAACATCCTAAATAATCGATAAAAAGACAAAAATGGAAAATCAAAAATACGAATATGGAATGATTGGTCTCGGCACAATGGGACAAAATCTAGTGTATAATATGACTGATCACGGATATACTGTAATGGGTTATGATAAGAATAATTCACAAGTAGAAGACTTTAATAAAGAAGCTAAAAATGATTTGTCCCATGGCACGACCAATTTAGAAGAGTTTTTAAATCATCTAAAATCCCCAAAAGTCATTTTAATGTTGGTGCCTGCTGGAAAAATTGTAGATGCTGTCATTAATGAACTAAAACCTTTTTTGTCAGAAGATGATTTGCTTATAGATTGTGGAAATTCCCATTTTACAGATACAAATAGAAGAATAGCAGATTTAAAAGAATCCTCCATACATTTTATGGGAGTAGGTATTTCTGGTGGAGAATTAGGTGCGAGATTCGGTCCAAGTATTATGCCTGGCGGACCCAAAGAAGTCTATGAGAGAGTAGATAATATGCTAGCTGACATCTCTGCGAAAGTGAATAATGAACCTTGTGTGACTTGGTTAGGAAATGGCTCTGCTGGACACTATGTAAAAATGGTTCACAACGGAATCGAATATGGATTAATGCAGCTTATAGCCGAAGCTTATCATATTCTAAAAGTTTGTGCAGGAATGAGCAATGATGAACTGCACGACACCTTTTCAAAATGGAATGAAGGGAAATTAAAATCTTACCTCATAGAAATTACAGCAGAAATTTTCACACAAAAAGATGAACTTTCTAAAAGTATGATCATTGACATTATCATGGATAGTGCCAAACAAAAAGGTACGGGAGCATGGACTTCTGAAGATGCCATGAGTTTACAAGTTCCTATTCCTATTATAGATATAGCTGTTTCAATGAGGGATTTATCAGCTTTTAGAGACGATAGAAAATCTGGCGCATTAGTATTAAAAAGTCCAAAAACAGAGTTTAACGGAGACAAAAAGGACCTTATAAATTATATGAAAAATGCTCTTTACTTCTCCATGATATCAGTTTATTCTCAAGGTTTATCATTATTGCATGTAGCTTCTAAACAATATAATTACGATTTAAAATTAGAAGATATTGCCACCATTTGGCGAGGAGGCTGTATAATTCGTGCTGAATTATTAGAAGAAATCCGTTCTACTTTTTCTAAAAAATCCAATCTCTCCAATCTTATTTTAAGCGATTTTTTCTCAAAAGAACTAGTAGATTCTCAAATTGCTATTCGTAAGATTATTCAATCGGGCGTCACTTGTGGCATTCCAATTCCTGCATTAATGGGAGCTTTAGCATATTTTGATAGTTACAGAAGTGGCTGGCTTCCAGCGAATTTAATTCAAGCACAACGAGATAATTTTGGTGCTCATACTTATGAGCGCAATGATAGAGAAGGTATTTTTCACACTATTTGGAACCAAAAAGAATAACATGGAAACTGAAACAAAAATAGATCCTACCATCATTATTATATTGGGTGCTACAGGAGATTTGACTTGGCGAAAATTAATTCCTGCTATTTACAATCTTTGGTTGGACGGTTGGCTTCCTGAAGAATTTGCTGTTTTAGGCGTGAGTAGAAGTAAAAATACAAATACTGAATTTGCTGCACATTTGCTAAAAGGAGTCAATAATTTCTCTCGTAGAGGAAAAGCTAAAAAGAAAGAATGGGAAGTATTTTCTGAATACTTGATTTATCAACAAGGTGATTTTAGCACTGCAAGCACCTATTCTAATATTGGTAAACAAATAGATACTCTTGAAAAAAAATGGAATACTACTGCTAATCGAATTTTCTATTTGGCCGTTCCTCCTTTTGCTTTTGAAGAGATTTCTAAAAAAGTAGGTTCCTCTGGACTTGCAGAAGATAAAGTCAAAAGTCGTATCGTTATTGAAAAGCCATTTGGTCATGATTTAGAAAGTGCTATTCAACTCAACAATTTTTTGCATACTAAATTTGATGAATGTCAGATTTATAGAATAGACCATTATCTCGGCAAAGAAACCGTACAAAATATTATGGCATTCCGATTTGCCAATGCATTATTTGAACCTATCTGGAATCGTAATTTTATAGATAATATTCAAATCACTGTCGCAGAAGAATTAGGTGTAGAACTAAGAGGAAATTATTACGAAACAGCCGGTGCGTTGAAAGATATGATTCAAAACCATTTGTTACAGTTATTGTGTCTAATTGCGATGGAGCCTCCGATTTCTTTTGAAGCTGCAGAAGTAAGAAATAAAAAGGTAGACGTATTGAATGCAATTAGAAAAATAAAATCTGAAGATGTACACAAAATTGCAACAAGAGGTCAATATGGAGAAGGATGGATTAAAGGAAAAAAAGTAAAAGCTTATCGAGACGAGCCCGACGTCAATCCTTCATCTAATGTAGAAACTTTCGCTGCAGTAAAACTCAATATTGATAATTGGCGATGGCAAGGAGTACCGTTTTATGTACGTTCAGGAAAAAGAATGGACGAAACGATTTCCATGATTGCTATACAATTCAAACCTGTTCCACATCATGCATTCCCAGTAGAAGCCATAGAAAATTGGCAATCTAATAAGTTGATTTTAAACATACAACCACACATGGGAATGTGTTTAAGTTTTCAAGCAAAACAACCGGGCCTTAAAATGTTGTTGAATCCTGTTCATATGACTTTTAATTATGAAGGCACTTACTCAGGTGGAATACCTGAAGCGTATGAGACCTTGTTATTGGATATATTTCAAGGAGACGCTACACTATTTATGCGTGCTGATCAAGTGGAAGCAGCTTGGTCCATTTTGATGCCGGTCATAGATACTTGGAAAGCCAATACTTCTCCTAGCTTCCCTTCATACGATTCTGGTTCGCAAGGGCCTGATGACGCAGATGCATTAATAGCTGCAGATGGACACAATTGGATAACCTTACCTCCAAAAAAATGAACATCAACTCACATAAAAATATCTATATTTTTGAGACGCAAGTAGACTTAGCTAAAGCGGCCGCTTCTTTAATGATGGAGGTTTCTAAACAAGCTATTCAAAAAAGCGGAAGATTTGTGATAGCTCTTTCAGGTGGTTCTACACCAGAATCTTTATTTAAACTTTTAACAATAATCCCTTACAAATATCAAATCCAGTGGGAAAAAACTTTTGTTTTTTGGGGCGATGAAAGATTTGTACCAGCAGATGATGAGAGAAATAATTCAAACAAAGCAAAAACATTATTATTGAATCATATACCTATTCCATCAGAAAATATTTTTGCAATTCCTGTAGATAGCAACCCTAAAACTTCTGCAGAAAAATACGCTCAAACGATAAAGGATTTATTTGGCAGCGAACCTCCACGTTTTGATTTGATCTTTTTAGGTCTTGGAGAAGATGGACATACAGCTTCTATATTTCCCGAAAGTGATTTAGTATTTGAAAAAACACAATTAGTCAAAGAAGTATATGTTGAAGAGCAATCGATGAATCGTATTTCAATGACACCGGCTTTAATCAATCAAGCACATCATATCGCATTTTTAATTGAAGGAGAAAACAAAGCTAAAATTTTAAAGAGAGTTTTAAGCGAATTCATTCAACCATTACAATTTCCTGCGCAAATTATTCATCCAAAAGATGGCAATCTATACTGGTATTTAGATAAAAGTGCGGCGGCTTTATTGCCTGCCAACACAGATAGAGAAAATTGAACTAAATTGAAACATAGAGCGAATCATCTGAGTTTATTAAAACGAGATAATTAATATCAATATCAAATTAAAAACAAACGAATATTTAAAACCGACTAGTATTATATAGCCTTTAGGCAAGTTTGAAATAAAAATTTCGCAGTAAAATTTGATGATATTTTGATATAATTCAAGCTCTAAAACGAGCAATTTATATAAGAATCAAATGAGAGAAGCTGTGAAATCTAAGAAAAAACAAGATACTTACCCAGATGATTCTAATGATAAAATGCTTGAAGTTCTTCAACGGAGAACTTTCAGTTATTTCTTAGAGCAAGCCAATGAACATACTGGTCTAATTGCAGATAAAACTCAACCGGGGTCTCATTCAAGTATAGCAGCGACCGGCATTGGCATAAGTTGTTATGTGGTAGGCATTGAACGTGGATTCATAAAAAGAGCAGAAGCTGTAAAAAGAACTCATAAAGTTTTAAAGTTTTTACTGAATAGCCAACAAAGTACAGAAGTTGACGCTACAGGATACAAAGGATTCTATTATCACTTTTTGGACATGGACACCGGCAAACGTGCGAGAAAAAGTGAGCTGTCCACTATCGATACGGCTATACTTTTAGCTGGAGTATTGACTGCGCGATATTATTATACTGGCGATAACAAGTCCGAAACTGAGATTAGAAAATATGCAGATGAGCTTTATGAAAGAGTAGATTGGCAATGGGCACTCAACGGTAAAGATTCCATTGTTCATGGCTGGAAACCAGAGTCAGGTTTTTTGAGATCTCGGTGGAATATGAAGTACAGTGAAGCACATTTGATTTATATCATGGCAATAGGTTCACCAACTTTTCCTATCAGTTCTTCTATTTATGAAAAATGGACCTCCACTTTTGAATGGGTAAAAATTTACGATATAGAATGCATTTATGCAGGACCGCTTTTTATCCATCAGATGTCACAAATTTGGTTAGATTTCAAAGGAATCCATGACAGTTTCAATCAAAAAATTGGAATTGATTATTTTGAGAATAGTGGTCGTGCTACACAAATACAACAATTATACGCCATAGATAATCCACTAAATTATCCTCATTATGGTAAAAATGGATGGGGATTTACTGCAAGCGAAGGTCCTGGACCAGCGACTAGAGTTGTAGATGGAGTGAAAAGAAAATTTTATGATTATATTGCTAGAGGAGCACCATACGGACCAGATGATGGAACCATATCTCCTTGGGCAGTAGTCACTTCTCTCCCATTTCTACCAAAAGAGATTCTCAGTACCATGAACCATGCAATTGGACAATTAGAAGATTATGATGAACATCATGAATATGGCTTTGATGCGAGTTTCAACTTGTCTTTTCGTGATAAAAAAGATAAATCAAAATCTTGGATATCTGAATGGCAGTTTGGGCTCAATCAAGGACCGATTATTCTAATGATTGAAAATTACAAAACAGGTTTGATATGGGATATTATAAAAAACAGTCCTCATATAATTGATGGTTTACAAAAAGCTGGTTTCACCGGTGGCTGGTTAGATTCAAAAAAATAAAGCAATTAAAAATGAAAATAAGTTCACACGCAGGAAAAATCGCAGAGCAAGAAATGTTAGTCAATATTCCAAGACTAATTACAGCTTATTATACGGAGCAACCTGATGTAGCTATAGCAAGTCAGCGCGTTTCATTTGGAACTTCAGGACATAGAGGTTCCTCATTCCATACTTCCTTTAATGAAAACCATATTTTAGCAATAACGCAGGCTATTTGTTTTTACCGAAAAGAACAGAAAATCACTGGACCATTATTCTTAGGCTTTGATACTCATGCACTTTCTGCTCCTGCTTTTGCTACCACGATGGAAGTATTAGCAGCCAATTACGTGGAAACAATGATTGCAAAAGATGATGAATATACTCCAACACCAGTCATCTCTCACGCTATTTTAAGATACAATAAAGATAGAAAAAAAAAA
>DATJBS010000010.1:0-2111 GCA_035515235.1 Chitinophagales bacterium | reverse complement strand
CGTACATTAATGTATAAAAAAGATGCGGGAAATATAAATATGTATGTAAATGATAGTGTACTTTCTAGAATTTTAAAACTAATGACAACACAAGACAATTGGTTTTTGTTAGATAACAAGATAAAATTCTCAGAAATAATGGCAGGATTACCAGGGATTACTCCTCTTTATTTAGGGAAAATTGAAAAAGTGTTTATTTGTGATAGTGAAGGGAATAGCTTTTCTATTAAAAATAAAAAAGACCTATTACCCGTTATTGACAAATTAGTCCAAATTCATAAAGTTATTTTTATAAAAAGCGCCGAGAAGTTTGGCGGAGATGGTGTATTTAGATGCACTGAGACATCCACATTGAATTTAGATGAGATAAATTTAGATGAGGACTATATAATTGAGAAAGGCTTGACTCAGCATGACTTTTTAAATAGAATAAATCCTTATTGTGTTAATACTCTAAGGGTGATTTCATTGAATCGTAATGGAGAAATCAAAATACCGAGCTGTCTTTTAAGGATGGGTGTAAATGAATCACATAAGGACAATGCTTCATCTGGCGGCATATTTGTAAGTTATGACATAGAGAAAAATAAATTAGGTGAAGTTGCCACTAAATATTTTATTAAAGGTGGAACAAGTTATTATAGTCATCCTGAATCTAATTTTATTTTCAAAGATCAAGGTTTGCCTTATCCTAATGAAGTAATTTCCTTAGTTACCAAAGCAACAAAGATGTTTCCTGATAGATATATAATTGGTTGGGATGTTGCCTATACACCTGAAGGCCCAGTAATAATAGAAGGCAACACCGCTCCTTGTCCTGTTGGGATGCAAATCGCTTTAAGAGGTCTGAGAAACAATAAAATATATGATGGTATCTATCGTGAATTTTACAACTGATTTACCTGTTTACAAGTCAAATACAAATAAATACTCGTATAAAGGAACATCTGTTACTCTGTTTTCTAATAAAAAATAGAATAACGGGTGACCGTGAATTTGCTTTTCCAAATTCAATTGGAGTAAATGAACCTCTTTGTATTAGAGAAACTTAATAACGTTGGGATAATTTCACCCTTACTTGATCTTCTAAAAAGATAAAAGAGCAAGAGGTTTCGTTGAAAAGGTATTTCTAAAAGTTGAAAGAGAAGGTAGAGAGCAATCAAAGCTTGATAAAAATATTTAGAGCATAAAAAAGACTCCTTCATAAGGAATCTTTTTTATGCTCTAAATAATAGTTACAACAATCAACTTGTTGAAAAAACCTTATTGCTATCTTTTAATTTTCAATGCTAATCAATTCAACATCGAATATCAAAGTAGAGAATGGTTTGATCTCTCCTCTATCTTCAGCACCATAAGCTAAGTTATATGGAACATATAATTTCCACTTTGAACCAACTGGCATTAATTTTAATGCTTCTGTCCATCCTGCAATAACTTGTGTTACACCAAAAACTATTGGTTCATTTCTTTCAATACTACTATCGAAAACAGTTCCATCTACTAAAGTTCCATGATAGTGTACTTTTACTTGGTCGCTCTCAGTTGGAATTGCACCTGTTCCTTTTTGAATAATCTCATATTGCAGACCACTTGGTAAAACAACTACCTCGTCTCTTTCAGCATTGTCAGCTAAAAACTTTTCTCCTTCTGCAATTTTGCCTTCATATTCACTTTTCAAATTTTCTTCGCTCTTACGCTGAGACTCTTTTTGAGCATCTTCAATTTTATTTTGAACAAAGTCACCTGCTTCTTCTTTTGACATTACTAACTTGTCATTTTTAAGCGTACCAACTAAACCTGCAATTAATTGATCCTTGTTAACTTTTTTAGTAGAGTCTGATGCAAATACCATAGAATTAAATTGTGGAAGCATTTGCTCTGAAATTTGATTTCCAATGCTTAAACCCTGAATGTAGGATGCTTTTTGCTCACCTGCATTTACAGCTTCTTGAAGACCTTTAATGAATTCATTTAATTTCGGGGCATTCGCCTTATTTAATGAATCGATTTTTGTTTGCAACTCCTTTTGAAGAGTTATTCTTTCGGTAGAATCAGCCGTGGCAATCTTCATTTGATATTGGTACTCCAAATTAGATGGGCTTTCAACT
>DATJBS010000009.1:0-5456 GCA_035515235.1 Chitinophagales bacterium | reverse complement strand
TGCTAAACCCAGAAATCAACTCACTTTATTTGATTAGCTTGTTTTTGAAAAAACTGATAATTAAAAATAAAAAGTCAATGTTTAGGCTACTTTTGATAGACTAACAACTTTATTTTAATTTATCTCGGACAACAATGTTTTAAAATGTTTGTTTTAAATATAATATGAATTTCTAAAATATTAGCACTGAATTTAATTTTTCTTTAAACAAAAGTCTCAAAATGAAAAAAGGCCATCTCTTTGCAGAAATGACCTTTTGTATTGTTTGAATTTTAGATTTATTCCATAATTTTTTCCAGCATTAAAAAGAAAGAATAATCTCTTGCGACTTCTTTAATCCTCTGAAATCTTCCAGATCTGCCACCGTGTCCAGTAGTCATATCACAATTCAAAATCAAAATATTGTCATCCGTTTTCAATGTTCTTAATTTAGCTACATATTTTGCAGGTTCGAAATACTGAACCTGACTGTCATGAAGACCAGTATTGATCATCATATTAGGATATTTATTTGTCGTTAGATTGTCATAAGGAGAGTAGCTTTTCATATAAAAATAGCTGTCCTTATTATTAGGATTGCCCCATTCGTCATATTCTCCAGTAGTCAATGGAATTGATTCATCTAACATCGTAGTCACCACATCTACAAAAGGTACATCGGAGATTACTCCATTCCATAATTCAGGACGTAAATTGACGACAGCTCCCATGAGCAAACCACCAGCACTTCCACCGTTAGCATACAAATGTTCTGTTGACGTATAATTTTCTTTCAATAAGTAATCTGCACAGTCAATGAAATCAGTAAAAGTGTTCATCTTTTTAAACATTTTTCCATCCTCATACCAATCTCTCCCCATTTCTTGACCACCTCTAATATGTGCGACTGCAAATGCAAACCCTCTATCCAGTAAACTTAATCTGCTCACACTGAAATACGGATCCATAGATGCTCCATAAGAACCATATCCATAAAGTAGTAAAGGTTGTTGACCATCTTTTTTGAAGTCTTTACGATATACAATACTCATCGGAATTTTAGTTCCATCTTTGGCTGTAGCCCACAATCTTTCAGTGACATAATTATTCGGATCATAACCGCTTAAAATCTCTTGTTGTTTCAAAACAGTTCTTTCTCTCGTGCGCATATTGTACTCATATTGCGTAGAAGGAGTGACCATACTTTGGTAGTAAATTCTCAATAAATCTGTATTGAATTCTGGATTGTGACCTACACCAACCACATAAGCTGCAGCATCTAATTGGATATAATGCTCACCGCTTTTATCCCAAGGCAAAATCCTGATATGAGTATTTGCATCATTGACTTCTGTAACGACTAAAAAGTCTCTAAAGATTTCAATATCCTCAATCAAAACTTTCTCTCTATGAGTAATGACTTCTCCCCATTGTTTCTTTTTACAAGTTTTTTCGATAGGAGTTTTCATCACTTGGAAATTTGTAGCATTCCAATTGGTCAAAATATAAAAGTCGTTACCAAAATCTGTGATAGAATACAGATGATTTTTCTCTCTTGATAAGAATTTCTCAAATTTGGAATCAGGTTGATCTGCAGAAATATATCTTACTTCACTGCTCAAAGTGCTTTCATTCACTATGAAAATAAATCGATTGCTTTTAGTTTTAGTGACATAAGAAACAAAGGTTTCATCTTTCTCTTTATAGATTAATTGAGTAGATGCAGGTTGCCCTAATTCATATTTCCAAATCTGATTATTTCTAAGAGTAGCTTCATCCTTAGTACTGTAGAAAACCGTTTTGCTATCATTCGCCCATTCTAAATTTGCAGACGTATTTGGAATTGTTTCTTGATAAAGCGTTCCATCTTCTAGGTTTTTAAAATACATCGTATAATTTCTTCTGCTGACAGTATCCACACCATAAGCCAATATCTTATTATCAGGACTGATACTCAAACCACTCACTTGATAATATTCAAAACCTTCTGCCATTTTATTGACATCCATCAGCAATTCCTCAGGAGCATCCATGCTACCTTTCTTTCTTGTATAGATAGGATACTCTTGCCCTTCTTCTGTTTTAGTGATATACCAATATCCATTTTCAAAATAGGGAACACTCTCATCCTTTTGCTGAATACGACCTATAATTTCATTGTATAATTTTTCCTGCAAGTCTTTAGTAGGAGCCATGATTTGCTCTGCATAAGTATTTTCTGCATTCAAATATTCGACGACTTGTTCCTTTTTGGGACCTTCTAGCCAGAAGTCATTTAGCCAATAGTAATTATCAATTCTTGTATCACCGTGAATCGTCATTTCATGTGGAATGATTTCGCATTCCGGAGCTTTTTGAGCTTGCATATTTGAAGTAAATAATAGCATTGCGCTAATGGATAAATAAATGGATTTCATTTTTCTCTATTAAAATGGAGATAACAAAGATAAATGACTAAAATTGATAAAAGTTCATTCTTTCCTCTGGTGTTTTACAAACAAGGTTATTAGTTTTTTTTATAAAAAATGAAAATTAATACTCTGTCATGCTACTTCGACTTTGCTCAGCATAAATGAAAGCATCTCTTCTTAATGTGGCAATGAATTAATAGTAGAAGTTATATCAGTTGTTAATTCATAAACTACTATGTCATGATGAAAGCATATAAAGCATTTCGATTGATATCTAAATCAATAGTCTTCCGACTCTCATGCGCCTAGATTTTGCAGGTGGGCACCCACTCTGTGAAAAAGGCGTAACAGCTTCAACTGTTTGACGACTTCTTCTGGACAAAGTACAGAATAAGGAGGATTTTTGAAGCAGTAGTCTTTAAACAGAAAGTGGGTCGCCGAGAAATCCAGCGAGATTTTGGATATTGAGCCTGTCGAAATATGCATACTTTTTACTAAAAAAAGTATGAAGAGAAAGATAAAATCATATTAGTTTTAAATCCTTTCAGGATGACAATCGTGCTTTATTTTTAATCAAGATTATGATTATTCCACTTTAATACTGCTTGCATTATTTGAAATAAAGCATAAATAAATCCTGATAAAGCAAAAAAGAAAGTATACCAATATGTTTTATAGATACGTTTAGAGTTTTTAACATCATATCTAAGCTTTTCAAGTTCAAGAGTATTTCTTTCTTGAGCTATACTTTGATTTACAACTTCTATATTAAATTGATTTGAAAATCCTCCATTTTCTAAAAATTTACTGATATTATTTGTAGTAAAAATTACAAAATCATCATGATCAACATACTCTTTGTCTTTTATAAGTTTAGGGTTTTGATTTTCTAAAATATCAACTAAAGATTTGCAATACTCAATTGGATAGTTTGGTAGAATATCTTTTTTAATTCTATTTAAATTACACCTATCTATAGATTTTTCATTAAAATATCGCAGAATCAAATCTAAATGTGTCGCTTCTTCTTTAGTTATTGTAGGCATAATTATTTTAGATTTATCTCTAGTATTTGGTAAAAATATCCATTTTTAAACTTTTCTATATCTGTGGTCATTTGACCGTCGTTAAAATCGTCCACAGTCTCACTGTCCACTATCACATTCTTACTTGTAACTTTAGTAACTTATGCTTAAAAAAGTCTATTTTCTCCAGTCTTTTAAGGGATATACAAACACGGTGGTCTGTTGTCTATGGTCGGCGGTCCAATTAGAATTCCCTCGCCCATTTCTCAATCTGTTCACCATCTACTTCCATAGAGTGCATGTTTTGCAGTTTGCCATAATAGCGACCAGCATCCGTCATTCTTCTATCACCAGTATCAAAATTTACTCTCACCAGACCAAATCTATAAGTCAAACCCAAGTTCCATTCGTGATTATCCACAGTTGACCAATGATACAAACCTCTGATTTCCACACCTTCATCCATCGCTTTTTTAATCCAATAAGCATATTCTTGAATCGCTTGAATTCTGAAAGCATCGTTCTCTGTACAAACCCCAGATTCAGTGATAATAATAGGTTTGTGATTTTTATTCCAAAATCTTTTGATGATATGATAAAATTCTTTCGGTCGATATTCCCACATACCATCATGCCTTCTACCTAGTTTATCTAATACTCCAGGATTATCTATTTCAGTGATTGGAAGAGGTCGGAAAGGCATTCTGCAGTAGTAACTCAAACCTTGAAAATCTACTTTAGTAAAATGTTTAGCTCCATAATCCATGAACCAATAATCAAAAATTTTCGCCAATATATGTCCCGGGAATACCTCTCCCACAAATTTTACTGTGTTTTTAGAAATTCCGATAGGAGCAGACGAGCCAGCTTTGATGATATCATAGGCGTCATCATGCGCACGACCGATTTCTTTCAATACTTTCCTAGCCGTCAATATTTTTGCTTTTTTGAAAGGAGGGAAGCCACCCATAATCCATCCATTAGATATATATACCATCGGTTCGTTGAAAGTATTCCAACTGTCCACCAAATGACCAAAAGTTGAAACAGATTTTTGTACAAAGTCCAGCCACATTTTTCTGTTGCCTTCCTTCTCCCAACTTCCAGCTTCTACAAACCATAAAGGATTCGTAAAATGATGCAAAACCATCATCACATGAACACCACGATTTCTAATTTTTTGCAAAAAGTCAATATATTTTTCTTTCACCACAGGGTCAAAATCAGCATAAGGCGTCTTTTGGAGCTTTCCCCAGTCACAACTCATTCGATATCCATTTCCCAATTGGACGATATATTCTAGGTCCTCATCCATGCGCAAATCATGCATCGAACATTTGTCAAAGACCGTCCCATCATTACTCACTAGACCTTTCCAGTCATTTTCAGATGCCGTTTCTATTTGATAAGCAGCGGTGGAAGTCCCCCAAATAAAATCCTTTGGAAATTCTAATTTCATATTTCAAATGTTGAAGAAATGAAAATAAACATTTTTACTACTATAAAGAAATGAACGATTAGGGCGCATCCCTACGGGTCGGGCTATCATTTCGTCTTCCCTTCGTGACGTTATTCATTAATTTTAAAACTTGACCGATTGTAATACGTCTCTCCGGGTGATACTCCATTCTATCCCTTGCGCGTTTAGCTTCGATTTTAGGTTATAGTTGCTTGTTTTTTGTTCTAGTTGTTCACCATAGCAGTTTCATCATTGCGAACGAAATGCAATGAAGTGAAGCAACCTCTTTTAGGGATATACAATATACTGTGGTCTGTCGACAGTGGTCTGTGGTCTAATATAGATTCCTTCGTTCCTCGCAATGATCTGTGTTAAATTGCAAAGCATTATCTTGTTTTAAGATGTATTTCGCTTGAAAGGAAAATCAAAAGTTGTCCAACCCGACAGCGCCTAGATTTTGCAGGCGGGTACCCACTCTGTGAAAAAGGCGTAACATCTTCAACTGTTTGACGACGATAGGAGGAGTTTTGAAGATGTAGCCTTTAAACAGAAAGTGGGTCGCCGAGAAATCCAGCGCGATTT
>DATJBS010000008.1:0-8930 GCA_035515235.1 Chitinophagales bacterium | reverse complement strand
GCAGGTAGAAATATTCTTCAGAGACATTAAGCAACTACTTCACATAAAATCCTTTATTGGAACAAGTGAAAATGCTGTAATGACACAAATATGGACAGCTTTAATCACAATACTTATCTTAAAGGCACTAAAAGCACAGTCTAAATTCAGCTGGCATCTTTCAAACCTTGTTGCATTTATTCGATTAAATCTTTTTGTCAAAATCAACCTTCAAAAATGGCTCGATCAACCCTTCTCGGAGCACATAGAGCCACCTCCTAAATCAATACAAGGGGTTCTTTTTTGAAAATCTGGATTTATCAGTCTAATATCCAATGGAATCAGAAAGGAATTTTGCTTCTTAATTTATTTAGGACAGGATTGGTCTAAAATCTATTTATTTCCTAAAATCCATCAAAACACCAATTTACATCTAAACCTTAAGCAACAACCTCTCCCTTCCTTTTGGAAATGAAATTATTCGTTGCAATGATGATTGCTCCAAAAACGATATAGGTCATTAAATTCATAAATAAATTTCTAAAGACTGTTAAAAATGGGAGCGTGTCTAAATTGAAAATCGGGTAAGGATAATTGTGTGTCGTCAATCCTAATATCATAAAGAAAATCGTATAGACGGTTGGATACCAAACCCATTTCAAACTGAGTGTATAATCTAATGGAGTTTTCTTGGTGAAGAACAACCAATAAATTAAATATAAGAGCGGTCCGTAAGTGTGAAAAATTCTATCTGTCACCAATAAATATCCTGTAGGCGTCCACAAATGCGCTAAGGCTACATGATAGACTACACCAACAATAGCGATATAGGTCAGTAATGCACTGAAATAAGATGGTTTGAAGTGATTGATTTTATTGAATGTCAACAAAATAAAAGTAACAAACAAAATAATATTTGTCCAGATTGTCATGTAGGAAAGGGTTTTGGCAATCGACTGAAACCATGTCATTCCATCGATTCCAACTCTTTCTTGAATGACTAAAAATTGAAAAATAAATCCGATTGCAAAAATAATAGTGCAAAAAATTTCGTAGCTTTTTTTGATGCTAATGTTCATGTTAAACGCTGTTTTTACGGAGTTGTTGAAGTACTTTTTTACCTCTACTTTGAATAGATGCTTCTTTTTTATACTCTAAAATTTCTTGAATGACTAATTTTAATTCTACTTGGATATCTGGATATTTTTTAGAATAATTGTACAGAATAGTCATAGAATTGGCTCTTTGAGCGAGTTCTTGTTTTTCGGATGTCAGAATATCAAAGCTGATATTGATGAGTCTTGCATGATGTTTTTCAGGAAGATTTAACTCTTGAAATAATCTTGTAATGCTTCTTGTGATGGTAGGATGATTGTTTTGTTTTTCGAGTGAGAGCAATAGAAAATCCAAATATTCACTAAATGCTTCATTACCCAATGGAGACAAATATCCTAAAACCCAAGCGGCTCTATAATGAATATTTGATAATTCTTCATTCATTAATATACTCATGAGTTCATGGATATTTTCAGGATGTTCAATAAGGTAATTGATCAATCTTTGGATCTCCAACTTACTTCTGTGATTCAATAATATAGATTCGATATTCACCTTACAGTTCTTTCAGGAAATCCACGTAAAAACCTATGGTTTTGTTATAATCTTTTAAGTTTAATTGTTCATTGACACCATGAAAACCTTCCGGATCTATCATTGGACTGAATTTGTAGATATTTTCAGAAACAATATTAAAATGCCTAGAATCTGTTCCGCCAATCATTAAAAATGGAGCAACTATAGCATTATCAAAATGTGTTTCAATTTTACTTTTAAAATTTCTAAAGACTTCATTATCAATAGGAGATACGGCAGAAGCTTCCATAGCTCCTGGTTGAGCTTCTATATTAACCAATGGATTATTGACTGCTTTTGTAACATGCTGTATAGCGTCTTGGATGCTTGTGCCTGGAAGTAAGCGCAAGTTGACAGTTGCTTTTACAATGTTAGGAATTACGTTGGCTTTATTACCACCGTTGATAATAGTAGGCACCATCGTCGTTCTGATCATTGCGTCACCAGGTCCTGATTTGCTATAAATATTAAAAACAATAGGTTGGAAAACCCACAAATTGCTCATGGCTAATTTGTTCACAAAAGAGGAGTGAGGTGCAATATGATTTAAGAAATCTTTGACAGATGTCGTAAGTCTAGGCGAAAACGGTTGGCTATTCAAATCTGTAATAGCTTTTGCCAATACTGCAATGGCATTTTCTGGAGTAGGCATGGAAGAGTGTCCGCCATTGATATTGACCGATAAATCTAAGTTGAGATATCCTTTTTCAGAAGTACCGATTAATGCAACAGCTTCAGTCATTCCTGGTACTTTATCGTTGGTAACAAATCCACCCTCATCTAATACAAATTCTGCTTTGATTCCTCTAGACTGCATCAATTCAGCAATTTTTACAGCACCTTGTTTGCCTCCAATTTCTTCGTCATGACCGAATACAAGATAAATATCTCTTTTGGGTTGAAATTCATTTTCTAATAAAAATTGGACAGATTCTAATTGAGCCATAAGGTTAATCTTATCGTCAATAGCTCCTCTGCCATGAAGGACACCATCTATAATCAAACCTTCAAATGGTGGGTTTTTCCATAAATCTTTGGTGTCATCAGAAACAGGCACAACATCTTGATGCGCCATAAAAATACCTGGTAGCAAAGTAGGATCGTTACCTTTCCATTTTAATACCATGGAATAATTACTCACCATTTCTAATTCTAATTTTTCAAAAACAATCGGATAACTGGTTTTAAGAAATTCATGAAAGGCTAAGAATTGGTCATAATCTATTAGTGTAGTGTCTTCGTAGGATACGGTTTGAAATGTAATAGATTTTGATATTCTTTCGTTCTGCCCTTTGATAGAACTTAAGTCAGTAGCTATGGTAGTATTGGTGGATGCTTGAGGTTTTGTCTGAGAGAAATTATAAAAAATAATGCCTAGAAAAATTACAAGAGCTATTAGAAGTAGAATTAAAAGTTTTTTCATTTTGGGGAATATTTGAATCCACTGATTTGATGTTTGTAAATTATTGTATATCGATTAAATTATTGTTGATTTTTTGGAGAGTTTTTTAGGAGTCAATACTTATTGAAATCTATATCCTTTAAGGAAATCAGTAACGGACATTCGTTTTTTTCCTTCTAGTTGCAGCTCTAATACATTCAACCATCCACCTTTACATTTAATTCTCAAATAGGTTTTTTGGTCGGTGTCAATAGTTCCATGAGCGACATCTCCATGTATTTCTTGTACTTCTGTTTTGAAAATCTTTAGTGTTTTTCCTTCTAAATGAGTGAACGCAGCAGGAAAAGGCGACATGCCTCTAACTTTATTGTGGACTTGCGTGACATTTTGTTCGAAGTCTAAAAGACAATCTTCTTTGAAAATTTTTGGAGCAGGTTTCGTGGGTTCTTGAGATTGAGCTTGTGGATGTATATCATTATTCTCAATAGCTTGAACGGTTTTTAAAGTGAGTTCTGCACCTAGGTCCATTAGTTTGTCATGAAGAGAAGAAAGGTCATCCTCGGGAAGAATAGCGATAGATTCACTTAATAAAATATTTCCTGTATCTATTTCGTGTTGTAGGAAAAATGTGGTGACTCCAGTTTGGGTTTCTCCATTGATCAAAGCCCAATTGATAGGAGCGGCTCCTCTATATTGAGGCAATAAACTTGCGTGCAAATTAAAAGTACCAAGTTTTGGCATATTCCAAACCACTTCTGGAAGCATTCTGAAAGCGACCACCACAAATAAATTGGCATTTAAGTCCTTTAGAGCTTCTAAGAAAGTTTCTTCTTTGAGTTTGATAGGTTGTAAAACAGGTATTTCGTGATTCAATGCATACTCTTTGACAGCAGACATATTTATTTTCTGCCCTCTTCCTGATGGCTTATCAGGAGCGGTGACTACTGCAGCTATTTCGTAATTATTTTTTACTAAAATATTCAAACTTTCTACTGCAAAAGCAGGAGTGCCCATAAAGACGATTCTCAATTTATTCGACATCTTACAAATTTAATGAAATAGCGCTTCTAGTAAAGGATATTGATTTTATTAATTCAATTTATTTTTCGATTAGAAAGAGTATATAAAAAAGTTGTACTCAATTAATCATCTGCTAAAATCTTAGAAATATTCAATCTAAAAACATAAATCAAAGGTATAATCACTGAAATTGTACTGATTCCTAATAATATAGGCAACAGAAATTTTTCTGTCGGGGTGAATTGATAGGCAATAGTTAAAGTGGTTTGCTCGATGATTTTATTCTGAAGGATCCATATTCCTAATCTACTGACTCCCATCCCAACTAAGTATCCAATTGTTGTAGTCAGCCATGTTTCAAATAAAATAATTTGCAATAAATTATATCGAGTTGCACCCATTAATCTCATGACTGCTAATTCGTATTTTCGATCTTGTACTCTTCTGTAAACCGTAATGAAAACACTTAAAGCGGAAAGGAAAATGATACTCCAAGCGATACCTTCTAATAGTGTCGTTCCCAATCCTGTCAAATGAGAAAGTCTATTGATTTCAATCGCAGGTATAGCGGCTTGCATATTTGTTTCTGCATTTATCTTTCTTGGCAGCGTGTGCAATGCTGTAGGATTAGTCAAATCTATTAAAACTGCTGTCAGTTCTTTAGTAGAATTATCTACTTGATCATCAGCTACCTTTTTTGAATCAAAATTGTGAATATTCCAGGTTGTATTGACATTACTAATGATGAGATAGTCGACTACAGATTCCGTTTCATTCAATATTCCTACAATTTCGTACGGATGGTTTTCATGAGCTCCTGTTTCAGAAGTGCTGCCGTGATTACCTAAAAAAGTATCTCCAATTTTCAGCTCACTCTTCAAAGCTACGTCATATCCTAAAACAACCTCATAATTTTTTTTATACAATCGTCCACTGCTGACTGTTGCATTATATTTTTCGAGATAAGAATATTCTGTACCTAAAATTTTGTAACCTTTAAAAGTATCACCATAAGCAAGAGGTATAATGCTATTGATATTTCTATTTTTTTTCAGTTCATTAACTTCTGCCATGGAAATATTTCCAGTAGGATCGTCTAATTGGTAGACGGCAGATAAAACTAATTGCAATGGACTTCCTTTTGCGCCCACTACCATATCGATATTGTGCAAGTCCTTAGCAATTTTTTTATTGTAAGAATAATTAAGCACTAATATTAAAGAAATAATGGTCGTACCAAATGCTAATAGTATCACATTTAAAAATGTAGATAATGGTTGGTGAACGAGACCTCCGACGATAATCTTTCTAATCATGACAATGCTATCTGATGATCAATTTTATTTTTAATTCTAATATCATGTGTTACAACAACGAGTGAGCTATTATCCAAACTACACGCTTTGTTGAGAAGTTTCATCACATTTTCTGTATTGGTATCATCCAAGCTAGAAGTAGGTTCGTCAGCAAATAGAATAGCTGGCGCATTGATAATTGCTCGAGCAATACAAACTCTTTGTTGCTCCCCTAAACTCAATGATTTAGTTCTTCTGCCCAATAAATGATAAATTTCTAAAGTGTCAGAAATACTGTCTAATCTGTCAGTATCTAATTTTTTATCAGCAAAATAGCAGGCGGCTACAATATTATCTCTAACATCTAAAGAAGGAATCAAATGTAGTCGTTGGGGAATAAATCCAATTTTTTGACCTCTATATTGATCTAGATTTCCATGTTTTAATTGAGTAATATCTACATCGTCAATAAAGATATGACCATTATCAGGTTGGATTAAACCCGCTAATAAATGTAATAATGTAGATTTACCGCTACCTGATTTTCCATAAATTAACAATTGATCTCCTTTATTGCAATTGACCTCAGGATAATTGAAAATTCTTTTGTTGTCGTAAGTAAAGGTAATAGTGGATGTTCTTAACATTTTCAGCAATTTCAATAGCTACAAGTTAACAAGAAAAGTTCTAAACTGTTAATTTAATGTAAACTGCTTTAACAATATTTCTAAAAACCTATTTTTCTGTTTCTGATTAAGAAAACCTACAATATATTTTAATCTTTAAAAAGTATAAAATCAATTATCATTCTTGTGTATAGATATGTTTTTTAACAATTATTTGTATATTAGAGTAGTTTAATTCACTTAAATATCAATTAAGATGAGAAAGTACCTAGTATGTGTTGTTGTACTCTTTCTTTTTTCATCTTGTTCTAAGACTGAAGAATGCTTCGATTGCAAGTGGACTGTAATTGAAAAAACTAATGGAAAAGTCGTAGTTGATAATGTAGATTACGAAACCATGATGATGTTTTGTGGATATAGGGAAGGAAGAATCTGTAAAGATGCTAAAGAAGGTAAATTAATACCGAACCACTCTTCTTATGTAATATCTAAAAGAGTCTGCAACTAATTAGACAATAGAGTATATATATCTTGTTTTTTTTAAATTTTACTAATAAGGCCTAGGCTTGATGTTTTAAATTAAATACATCTTCATTTTAAATACTTTCTCTAAAACAAAAAATGCTAAGTAAAACTACTTAGCATTTTTATTTATTTATAGATACTGTGTTATTTCTTAATAATTTTCTCAGTGCTTATTAATCCATTCAAGTGAATAGTATTTAGGATATAGATGCCTTGAGGAAGAGAATTTAAATTGATTTGTATGGTGTTTTCTCCTTTGTTGATATCTCTGTTTAGAGTTTGTATTATCTGACCTTGAACATTCATGATTTGAATTACTCCAATATAATTTTCAGTAGACTTTATTGAAATATTAAAGATATCTGTACTCGGATTTGGATAAACAGTCATTATATTATAAGATAATTGATCATCAGTTACATGAATGTTTATGATTCTACTGTACTCAAATGTGTTGTCTAAATCAACCATTTTTAACCTATATTGATTATTTCCTTTTAGAGGATTGTTGTCAGTATAAGTATAAGATAAAGGTACGTTTGAAAAACCAGAAGCAGCGACAGTGCCTATTTTTTCCCAGTCCACTCCATTTATAGAATGTTCTACTTCAAAAACTTCCGTATTTCTTTCAGATGCTGTTTCCCATTCAAGTACATTCGTATTGGTTTGGTTATAGCCAATAAAAGATATTAACTCCACAGGTAAAGGAACACCATCTCCTCCATTAGTATGGAATTTAAAAGTAGAAAAAGAGTTCACTTCAAACTCATATTCAGTAACTCCTGAGATCAGAGAAGCCGAAGATTGAATGATTGAGATATCTTCAACCTCATCTTTTGAAATTGCTAAATCATAGATACTATTAGTTATACCATAGCAAAAATCATAGTTAGGAGCTGTTGATTGTTTAAATTGATTGATAGCATTTACATAACTAGTATATTCTGTAGCTGCCAAAAATAATTTAACAGTTACTGGAGTTAATGGTTGAATTTCAGGAGTAATATCATACCATCTCACTGCTGTTAATTCAGGGGTGTCATAACATAATGAAATGTCATAAATACTTCCTGTTCCATGTGTTGGTTCTTCATTTTCAACAAAAACTTCCACTGTAACATTACCTAAATTTTGACCATTACTATTAATAGCAGCAATGACTTTATCATTATCATCTCTGAAATAATGCCATTGATTATCGTTCACTGTACAAGTATATGCTTGACTACTAGATGCAAGTATATCCATACTGCTTATACTAGGTGTCATATGCTTATCGATATGTACAACATGTTTTTGACCACTCCAGATATCAAAGCAATTTTGTTGTGAATCTGTAATTCTTAATGCAAAAGTGGTTGTGATATTTAAAGTTCCTATTTCTGCGCCAGATAAGTCGGCACTAGTGCTACTTGTATTTCCAACAATTGTCCATCCAGAGCTATTGAAGTTGCCAGTAGGAGCGGGCTCATCACCACTTTTCTTATACCATTGATAGTTCAGTGTTTTAGAACCAGCTGTAGGTAGGGTAGAATATGTGATGTCATCAGGAATCAATCCTTGACAGATAGTTTGTTGATCTGAATCAATATTTCCATCTGTTAATTTTGGGCTAACTGTTATTTCGTATTGATATACAGAAGGGTTCAGTGAGTTTGAAATGATAGCAGTACCACCATTTCCTTCAATTGCAGTAATTTTTGCTGAACCATCAGGATTTGTAATCACTGTAGCTATTGTAGAATCACTACTGCTCCATATACCTTTTGTATATCGAATGATGACGATTCCTGTAGCTCCAGCAGTTGGGTTTTGATTTCCAATACCAGAAAATGCACCTCCAGCACTTCCACCCGAACCAGTGTTTGGGTTAGGCGCTTTGATACCGTTAGAACCGTTGTTTCCACCGCCTACTTGATTGCTACCGCCATTAGAAGGATAGGTTGTTGTTCCACCTTGTACTCTAGACGGTGCTCCAGCACCACCAGCTGCATATTCAATTGATGTTCCTGTTATTGAATTTGATATACCATTTCCTCCATGACCTGGATCATTACGAGAACCACCGGAAGTTGAAACTCCTGCTGAACCAGCACCGCCGCCGCCGCCGCCAAACCAACTCCAAGAACTTGTACTAAATTCTCCATCGCCACCTGAATTGCCTGAACCACCATCTAATTTTAAACTGATATTTCCTTGTTGATGAGGTGGGTTATTTGAATTAGCATTAGAACCGCCGCCGCCAGAACCACCGGTCATAGCTCTACCACCTCCGTCACGGCTAGCTCCACCGCCACCGCCATTTGCTTTGTATTTATTTTCAATGTAAGATACTCCACCTCTAAATCCAGTTTCGTTATTTAAAGATGCTGCTCTCCCTTCTTGGCCTACTATAATTGATGAAAAACCACTATTAATTGATTCTTCAGTTTTATAAATAAACTCGCCAGC
>DATJBS010000007.1:0-33952 GCA_035515235.1 Chitinophagales bacterium | reverse complement strand
TACGAATTAAAATTAGATGCTTACAGCATGACGTAGTTCTTGTTTTAAACCATAAGACATATTCAGGAGTTTTTCTGCGGAAATCTGCGATATCTGCGGGACCCAAAAAAGAAGGTTTCTAAATTTTAACCATTAAGAATTCAGACTTTAATCCGAAGACGAAAGGACATTAAGGCCATTTTGAACGAAGCAATCTTGATGTAAGATCAAGATACTTGTCTACTAATATACTACTGGCTTTTACATTGTCACATCAGCACATTATTTGAATGTACTAGCTGATGTATTTTGCAAACACAGAGAATGATAACAATTGCCCTACAACTCCTATCAAAAAGCCAACATACAATTCTTTCACAGTGTGAGCTTTGAGGTAGAATCTTGAAGCTGCCACAAGACCATTAAATATAATGATAAGAATGAGCGCTCCTATCAAAGAATATTCTGAACTCAGCATCATTAGTAAAGTTCCCGTCAATAGACCCGCCATACCGACCATGTGAAGGCTGAGCTTGAAGAATAAATTGATAAAAAACGAAAGCATTAAAGAAATCAATGTTCCTAGCATGAATATCATATAAATAGGAAGCATGAAGTCGAAATAATTCTTGATAACAAGGAATGCCCAAATATAAAAAGTCATCGTTGCTATGAAAGGAATGATACGATCTTGTTTGTCATACATTTCTAAAGACTTAATGAAGCCAAGAGCTTTCATCATTAATATCGCTACTGCTGGCATGATAAAAGTATTGATGAAGATGGTCACTGCCACTAATCCCGGCTTTACAAAAGTCATTTCGTCGACTTCTTTGCCCTCGATAGATGGATTGGCCCAAATGTATAAAAGCGTTCCATAAGTAGGCAATAATAATGGATGAAAAACGTATGAGATGATCTTAAAAAAGATTCGGGAGGTTGGATTCATAAATTTGATTTGATGGGTGTTTAATTCAATGCTTAAATGGAATGAATTATAATTCTTTACGCAATCTAGCTACAGGAATATTCAATTGTTCTCTATATTTCGCCACAGTACGTCTTGCTATATTATACCCACGTTCTTTCAGACCTTCTGTCAATTGCTCATCAGAATGAGGTTTGCTTTTGTCTTCCGCGGCGATAAGGCCTTCAAGGATTTTCTTCACTTCTCTAGTAGAAACTTCTTCTCCAGAATCCGTTTGAAGTGATTCAGAAAAGAAATATTTTAGTAAGAAAGTGCCAAATTCTGTATGTATGTATTTGCTGTTGGCTACTCTTGAAATTGTAGAAATATCTAGATTAGTGATTTCTGCAATATCCTTTAAAATCATAGGTCTTAATTGCGTCTCATCTCCTGATAGGAAATAACTCTGCTGATAAGATACGATAGCATTCATCGTGACTAACAATGTGTTTTGACGTTGTTTGATGGCATCAATAAACCATTTTGCAGAATCAATTTTTTGCTTGATAAACAAAAGCGCTTCTTTTTGCTTTTTGTCTTTGACTTTGCTCTTGTTATAATCTTTGATCATATCCTTAAAGCTGTCACTTACTCTTAAGTCGGGAGCATTCTTTCCATTGAGCAAAACTTCCAATTTTCCATTATTATTCAATAAAGTAAAATCTGGAATCACTACTTGGTGAATATCCATGCTTGCTGCAGAAGAACCTCCTGGTTTAGGATTGAGCTTCAGAATTTCATCTATGATTTCTTTTAAGTCAGCTTCGTCTACGTTCAGTTGTTTCAAGAGTTTATCATAATGCTTTTTTGTAAAAGCTTCAAAATGATTTTCTAAAATCTGTAATGCTAATTTAACTGTAGGTTTAGATTCCTTTCTTCTAAGTTGAATCAAAAGACATTCCTGCAAATCTCTTGCTCCAACACCTGCAGGGTCAAATCGTTGGATATCTTTCAATACTTTCTCTACCAACTCTTCCGAAACAATCATCCCTCTTGAAAAGGCAATATCATCTACTATAGCATCTATATCTCGTCTGATATATCCATCATCATCTATACTTCCTACAATTTGGTCCGCTATGATATATTCATCTTCATCCAAATCTAACAAGGATAATTGTTCGTATAGTAAATCGTGAAAGCTTTTTCCTACAGCTATAGGTATAGTTTTATTATCATCGTCGGCAGAATATTCATCTCCGTCTTCTCTATAATCATAACTTTCCTTTTGGAGATAATCATCCATTCCTAAATCATCATCGTCCTCTTCTGTTTCACTTTCTTCCTTAGATTCTTGAGCTTCTGAAAGTCCTTCCTCTTCGAATTCTAATTCATTGGCGCCTTCTTCCAAAGCCGGATTTTCCTCTAGTTCTTCTTTGATACGCTGTTCTAAAGTAGCAGTAGGTACTTGTAATAATTTCATGAGTTGTATCTGTTGAGGAGACAACTTTTGAAGCATTTTTTGACTGAGACTTTGCCTTAACATATCTGACTAGTTTAAATTATAAGCGAATTAAAAGGTATAGGATTAAAAATTAGCACTTTTTGGTGTTCTTGGAAATGCAATCACGTCGCGAATATTTTTCATTCCAGTAACAAATAAAACTAACCTTTCAAATCCTAAGCCAAATCCACTATGAGGAACAGATCCGTATTTTCTAGTTTCTAAATACCACCAAATAGTATCGTGATCGATTCCTACTTCATCTACTCTTTTCAATAATTTATCGTAATTATCTTCTCTTTGTGATCCACCGATAATCTCACCAATTCCCGGGAATAAAACATCCATCGCGCGAACAGTTTTCCCGTCATCGCTTTGTTTCATGTAGAAGGATTTGATGTCTTTCGGATAATCCGTCAAAATTACTGGAGTTTTAAATTCTTTCTCCACCAAATATCTTTCGTGTTCAGACTGTAAATCTGCACCCCAAGATACTGGATATTTGAATTGACCTTTTTTGTGAGGTTTAGAGTTCTCTAAAATTCTTACCGCTTCTGTATAAGTCAATCTCTTAAAAGGATTTTCCATGACAAATTGTAGCTTCTCACGAAGTGGCATTGGACTTTGTTCTTCTTTTTTTAGCGTTTTCTCTTCGTCAACTAAACGTTTTTCTAAGAATTCTAAATCATCAGCACAATGCTCCAAAGCGTATTTTACTAGATATTGCAAAAATTCTTCAGCAAGATCCATATTGTCATCTAGTTCATAGAAAGCCATTTCAGGTTCTATCATCCAGAATTCAGCTAAATGTCGAACCGTATTTGAGTTTTCTGCTCTAAAAGTAGGGCCGAAAGTATAAATTTTACCTAATGCTAAAGCGCCTAATTCTCCTTCTAGCTGACCAGAAACAGTTAAATTAGTTTCTCTTCCGAAAAAGTCTTCTTTATAATTGACTGTTCCATCTTCATTCAATGGTGGATTTTTATCGTCTAAGGTAGTCACTCTAAACATTTCTCCAGCGCCTTCTGCATCCGAACCAGTTATGATAGGAGTGTGCAAGTAATAAAAGCCTCTTTCATTGAAAAATTGGTTGACAGCAAAAGCTAAAGCGTGTCTTATTCTTAAAATTGCTCCGAAAGTATTCGTACGTGGACGTAAGTGAGCGATTTCTCTCAAAAATTCTAAAGAATGCTTTTTGGGTTGCAATGGATATTTATCAGGATCAGCAGTTCCATATATTACTATATTGGTAGCTATCAACTCTAAAGACTGACCGCTTCCTTGTGACTCTGCAAGTGTACCTGTTATGGCTACTCCCGCTCCAGTTGTGATTTTATGCAATAATGCTTCGTCAAATTGACTTGGCTCTACTACTGCTTGAATGTTTTGTATGGTCGAACCATCATTGATATTGATAAAAACGACATTTTTACTGTCACGTTTTGTTCTTACCCAACCTTTAATGGTTAATTCACTGCCTATTGAGGCTTCTTTTAAAATTGTTGCTATAGTTTTGGGCGCCATTAGTATGCCTTTTATATTAGAGCTGCTAAGTTACAATAATGAATGCACTATGTAAAAAGAGTATGAAGAGAAAAGAATCATCTCCACCTGATTTTAATAGTTTTATAATTTTAAAGTGCAGTTCTTTCGAAATATATAGTACGCAAGGAGTATAAATGCAAAAAGTTTGTCTTTTTAAAGCCATGATATGTTTCATCCATATTAAATAAGCCATTTCTAAGTTAAAGTATGTTGAGACGAAACGCAATGATATACAAAGTGAACAATATCCGATTATATTTGTAGGCTATGTTGCATCGACAATACATCCACAAAGAAGGTCGTAAGATCATTTTGGTAACACTCTTGGCAGTTTTACTTATAAATTTTATTTCTATTAAGATTCTAGGCTTTAGTTTTATAATTAGAAGTCTCATCTTAATTTTCACATCAGTGTTTTTAGCATTCGTCACTTATTTCTTTAGAGATCCTAAAAGAAACCTCTTTTCTGGCGATAGTAAGATCATTTGTCCAGCAGATGGAAAAGTAGTGGTGATCGAAGAAGTGCAAATGGATGAATACTTTACAGACAGAAGATTGCAAGTTTCAATTTTTATGTCACCTACCAACGTGCATGTCAATAGAGCACCTATTGCGGGTGAAGTAAAATATTCTGCTTACCATCCAGGTAAATACTTAGTAGCTTGGCATCCTAAATCTTCTGAGTTGAATGAAAGAACTTCTATCGTTATTGATAATGGAACTTTCGATATCATGATGCGTCAAATTGCGGGTAAACTTGCAAGAAGAATCGTCAACTATTTGGAAGAAGGTCACGAAGTAGAGCAAGGAGAACAGTTTGGATTTATCAAATTCGGATCAAGAGTGGATTTATTCCTTCCTTTGAATACTAAAATCGATGTTAAGTTAGGTCAAAAAGTAAAAGGTGGTATAACTATCATCGGCGAATTGGCTTAAGAGGTTTTTGGAGTATAAATAATATAAACTCCACAGCAAACTAATATCAGTAAGTTTAGTGTTTGAAAGAATTTCACCCAAGATGGGTTGAATTCAAGTTTAACTATTTGCTTTTCGACAGTAGGGAAATCAAAAGAATAAAATATTGAGCTTTTGTTTCCAAAAGAAATATCTCTTTGATTGGAAGTAATTTTCCAATGAGGATATTGCTTATAAAGGATCGTTAAAGCTCCAGCAGGAATATTATTTATTTCAACCGTGATTTTATTAGGATTGAATTCAATAATTTTCGGTAAAATTGATTTCTCATTGGTGATTTCAAAATATACAAATGGTTTTTTTGCTAACTTGTTTAAAGATGAATCAGAAAATATCTCAAACTCTGACTGGAATCTAATAGGTTGACTTGCTCTTTCAAGAGTTCCCACTTGTTTATTATAATAGCTCCAATGACCTATCGTTTGAGTGATTTTCGCATTACCTAAGTTGTTTTCTTCTAAATTTTGAAGTGTCGGAATTGGAATTCCTTTAGGTGAAGAATTTATCATCGCTTGTAATTGCTGAGGACTACTATTTCCTACTCCTGTATATGGTAGTTGCAGAATAACAGATTGTCCCATATCCAAAATGCATAAAAACAAGAGATAATTCCATTGCTTTTTTTTAATGAACTGTAGAATATAGAACAAAAACACCAAAGAAGTCAAAGAAGAGATCAATAGGAATGTGTAAAATCCAACATGGTCAAAAATGGATTTCAAACTATTTGCATTTGCGATTAATTGATCCAATTCATTTAGCTTAGATATTTTATAAACAGCAAAAACCAAGCAAATACTTAAAATTGCCATCCAAAAGTTAGAAACCCATTTTAAAGTAAAATAATATTTTTCTGGTCTTTTGGTATAGTCTTGTAATTGATTGAAACCAATGATGATAAAGGATATCAAAGCAAAGACTCTGAAGGATGCACTCAATCTTACATAAGAAACTAAAGGAGTTATGTTTTTTAAAGTGTCCACTAATGGTAAGTCAGAAGACAAATACAAAAAGAAAATCCCTATTAAATACCAAAAAGCTTGTTTTCTAAAATTAACCCAAAATCCTACTATCAAAAACAATAAAACAGTGATTCCCAAATAACAATTTCTCAAGGATATGTCATTCATGAAAAACGATTGATTTTTATTGGTGATGGAAGGAAGCAAAAAACTCAACCAACTTTGAATCGTCGTCGTGTTAAAATTAATTCCTAAATCAGGCTTAGTTGAATGAGTGATATGCGATAACACTTCCACATAACTATACAATAAACCTGCTAAAAGTACTCCGAGCAGAGCGCTAAAAAGAAGTATTCGTTGAGCAATTTTTAAGTTTTTTTCATCACTTTGTTGATTTTTTAAGTAGATGAAATAAATCAACAGAACTGTAAAAAAGTAAAATCCTCCGATGATAAATCCTGGATGTGAAGAAGAAATAAACAGATAAAATATAAGTGCAGAAACTATGATATTTTTCTTGCTTTTTAAAAAAACTAATTGATGTAAAGCCCAAATACACCATGGTAAAAATGCAGTAGGAGAAATCCAATTGAGATGTTGTATGTGGCTCGTAAAAAACCCCATTCCCATATATGTTACTGCCGCCATTAATTTTATAAGTTGATTCCAAGAGTAAGTTTTCCCTAGTTGAAAAACTCCTAACCCTCCTAGAATAATATAAAAAATCACTTCCAGCTGAATCGTGTAAATGGAATATCCCGGTATCGCAGCAATCAGCCAAGTAATAGGACTCCAATAGCTGCTATTCATTTCTGCATATTGAGGAATGCCAAAGTTTACATACGGATTCCACCAAGGGATATATCCAGCATGTAGGGACTCACTCATGAAAAATCTTGTAGGGAAATAATCTGTGAGAATATCATTTTTAATTCCAAAAATAAAGAAGCTGATGGGCCAATAAATCAACCATCCAATCACTATAATCCATGCATAATGCTTCCATTGTTTTGACATAATGTATTGAATCTTTAAATGTTGCTTGCAGGATTTGTAATGAAATTATTTCTGTCATGAAGATACTAAATACATCAACTCAACATATAAACGTCTGTCTTAATTACTGAATAAATTGAATTGCATATGGCTATTTGTCAAATTGTCACAAATGATTCTAACGGCACGACCTTTGGAATTTACAATTCTAAATATTTAAACATGGAAAAAGGTCATATTAGTGTACAGACGGAAAACATCTTTCCGATCATCAAAAAGTTTCTTTACTCTGATCATGAAATCTTCTTGCGTGAATTAGTTTCTAACGCGGTTGATGCTACTCAAAAGATTAAAGGTCTAGCACAACTTGGAGAATACAAAGAAGATTTAGGAGATTTGACAATACAAGTTGCTGTAGATAAAGAAGCTAAAACTATCACGATTTCTGATAAAGGAATTGGGATGACAGCTGAAGAAGTCAAAAAATACATCAACCAAATTGCATTTTCATCTGCGAATGAATTTATAGAAAAATTCAAAGACGTAGAAGATTCTAAAAATATTATCGGTCATTTCGGTTTAGGATTTTATTCTGGATTTATGGTGGCACATACCATAGAAATTCAAACTAGATCTTACAAAGATGCTCCTGCTGCAAAATGGACTTGTGACGGTTCTACAGAATATACTTTAGAAGAAATTGAAAAAGCGGAAAGAGGTACGACTATCGTTCTTCATGTAAATGATGATTCAGTAGAGTTTTTGGAGGAGTCAAGAATTGCAGGTTTATTGAGAAAATATTGTAGATTCTTACCTGTTCCAATTCAGTTTGGCGAGCATTCTATTACAGAAGAAGAAAAGACAGAAGGGAAAGTTGCTGAGCCAAATATCATCAATATCACAGATCCAATCTGGACAAAATCTCCATCAGTACTTAAAGATGAAGATTATCTAGAATTTTATAGAGAACTCTATCCGATGGCAGATGATCCTTTATTTTGGATTCACTTGAATGTAGACTATCCATTCAATTTGACGGGTGTTTTATATTTCCCTCCTTTGACAAAAACATATGAGGTTCAAAAAGACAAGATCCAATTATATAGTAACCAAGTATTTGTTACCAATAATGTAGAAGAGATTGTACCAGAATATCTAACACTTTTACATGGTGTAATCGACTCTCCAGATATTCCATTGAACGTATCTAGAAGTTACTTACAAGCAGATGGAAATGTCAAAAAAATCAACCAACATATTTCTAAGAAAGTTTCTGATAAATTAGCTGAAATCTTTAAAAATGATAGAGCTTCATTTGAAGAGAAATGGGGAGATATTGGAATGTTTGTGAAGTACGGAATGTTGAGTGATGATAAGTTTTATGACAGATCTAAATCTTTTTGTTTACTAAAAAACACTACAGGAAAGCATTTTACTTTCGAAGAATATCGTGAGCAAATCAAAGAGTTGCAAACAGATAAAAATGGTCAGCTAGTCGTTATTTATACCAACTCTGAAGAAGACCAACATGCGTATATCAAAAAAGCTAATGATAGAAATTACGACGTGATCGTAATGGACAGTATCATTGATAATCATCTTGTACAATTTTTAGAATCTAAATGGGAGAAAACTCAATTCAAAAGAGTTGACGCTGACACTTTAGATAACTTGATTGAAAAAGATGTCGTAATAGAAAGCGTTTTGACACAAGAGCAACAAGATGCTTTGAAGGCAGTATTTGAAAGTCAAGTGCCAAAAGAAACGACTATTGTAGAAATGAAAGCTTTGTCTCCAGATGATGCTCCTGTGACGATTACGAGAAATGAATTCATGCGTCGTATGAAAGAGATGAGTAAAATGGGTGGCGGAAACGCTATGATGTTTGGAGATTTCCCAGAAAAAATTAATCTAGTAGTCAACACTAATCATCCAATTGGTCAAAAGATACTAAATGCAGAAGATGCTGCTAAATCTACTTTAGCCAAACAATTGACAGACCTTGCTCTTCTATCTCAAGGAATGTTGAAAGGAGCTGACTTGACGAGCTTTGTAGAAAGAAGCGTCAGTTTAGTCACTGAATAATTCAATTTAACTAGTAAATATTAGAGGCGTTCTTAGGAGCGCCTTTTTTTGTTAATGATGCTTTGGTTGTAAAATTTCAAATTGATACTTTCGCTTTACTTTTTAATCTCTACCTTTTATGAAAGATCCTAAAACATTAAGTGCCGTCGCTGAATTTCATCAAGTTTTCCAACATCCAATTTTAGATGCTCCACAAATTCCATCAGAAGCTCGATGTAAATTAAGAGTTTCATTGATAGCAGAAGAGTTGAAAGAACTAGAAGAGGCGATTCAAGCAAATGACCTTGTGGAAGTTGCAGATGCATTGTGTGATATTCAATATGTACTTTCTGGAGCGATTTTAGAATTTGGTTTGAAAGATAAATTTGCAGAATTATTCGATGAAGTACAAAGATCTAATATGAGCAAAGCTTGTAAAACTATTGAAGAAGCAGAAGCTACTCAAAAGTATTACTTAGAAAAGGATGGTACAGAAAGTTATTATCAAGAGAAAGACGGACTGTATTTAGTCTATCGAACTTCAGATAACAAAACCTTGAAGTCGGTAGCATATTCACCAGCTGATTTGAAGGGGATGCTTTTGTAAATGTAAATATTTAGATAGAAAAATGGATTACTTTTCAAAATAGGGTTTGACTTTATTTTTTATAATGTAATCAGTGATATTTTCAGTTTCTGAGATATCTACATAGTCAAATATTTTCACATTTCTCAAGTCTTTCCAAAGATGATGATTATTTATGTTGGACTTAGAAGGCTCTTGACCTAGTACAAAATATTTACCTTTTTTACCATTCATTTCTATTGCCTTTGTTAGAGAAATGTATCTTGAAATGTCATTTTCTAAATAATGATGTTGCTTCTCAAAATTAATTGATTGACCTGTAACGGGTAAACCATTGATACCAATAAAGTTTAAAGTAATAGGTACAATGATGTTTTTAATTTCTTGATTGGTTATTTCTTGATCAATATTAACGTAGCTTTCAATTTGAGTGTAAAGTTTTTTATTGACTATATCTAAAATGTCTTTATTGTTTTCAAACTTCTCTACAACAGAGATTTTGAAGATAAATTTTTCATACAACTTGTAGAAATTAAGCTTATTAGATTCAATATCAATTTTTTGAGGTTCTGAAAACTGAATCATATTGTTAGCGTATCTTGATAAATATGACATATATCTCTCCGAAAACTTCTCTAAACTATTTGTAAAATTGATTTCTAAATTTGAGTTTATATTTGAAATTTCATTTTCTAAAGAATGAAAATATTTTTTTACAAAACTATATGCTTCTTTATCCATCATTCCTCTGATTGCATTCAACTTCTCTAAAGAATATTTAAAAAAGTATGATTTTCCATTAGACATAAAAAGACCGATTGCTATTTTTTCATTTAAAATAGCATTCAAATTGATGTATAATATTGAATAAAAGGTTTTCATATTAGTTGATTATATACAGTTGAATATATTTTCTAAACGCTTGTTCACATTGATGAATCCATTCTTTGGAAAATAATTGCTTTTCCATTAATCGTTTATATTCAATCACATCTATATTCCATGACTTGGGTATTTCTAGTAGTATTTCATCTAATCTTAACAGACAAACTTCAGTGTAAAGATAGAATTTTTCCAACAGCATATCTACATTTTCAAAGAGTTGCTTATTTGCTGAAAATAATTTTTTACAAATATCTGTATTAATAATAGTATCGTCAGCATTTATAATATACAATCCGTTATGTAAATTGTTTGTATTAAAAATTGCTCCATGATCAAAAGCGACAAATTCCATTTTGCTTTCCGGAAGGATATTTAATAAGAGATTAGAGTTGTTGTAATTACGATCTTCATTAGAAAGCCAAATATCAAATAATGCTATTTTTAGATAATCGTATTTATCACTAATTTTATTGACAAATGATTTATCGTCAAAAGCAGATATAATCGTTAGGTCTATATAGTGTGTATTTTTTAAATAAAATGATCCAAAACATTCCTTAAGAATCATAGAGGGTTGTATTCTAGGAATAAAGTCTGAAATATGTTCTTCTTTCACTTTAATTAAGCAAATAGATGGAGTTGGAATCTCCCAAATATCAGCAAACTTAGAAGCCAAAACTTCATTGAATAAACTTTTGGTAGAAGGATCATATTTACAAACCCATTCGTTCAAATCATTACACAATACAAGAATCGGATGATTACCTGTATCAAATATTCTTTTAGATTTTTCTATTGTTTGAAAAACTTGCACGTTATATAAAAATATGTATTCTCTTTCATATTTTCTGTGCAGTTTTTTGTAGAATGTTTTACGCTAATCCCGATATCTCTTAACGATATCTCCATAGTTTTCAATTCTTCGATCTCTCAAAAAAGGCCAAATTCTACGAACATTTTCTGAACGACTCATATCAATATCCACAACGGTATTCGTTTCTTCATGAATAGGAGCGCGGTACAATAATTCACCCTGCGGGCCAGCTACAAAACTTTGCCCCCAAAAGGAAATACCATTCGTCACCCCACTCCAATCTTCTTCAAATCCTGTGCGATTCACTGCGATCAGCGGAACGCCATTCGCTACAGCGTGACCTCTTTGTACGATTTCCCAAGCACCATGTTGACGATCTTTTTCATCTTGCACGTCTGTGCTTTCATAACCGATAGCAGTAGGATAAATCAGTAATTCAGCTCCAGCTAATGCCATTAATCTTGCAGCTTCTGGATACCATTGGTCCCAACAAACTAATACGCCTAGTTTTCCTACAGAAGTATCAATAGGTTCAAAACCCATATCTCCAGGAGTAAAATAAAACTTTTCATAATAAGCAGGGTCATCTGGAATATGCATCTTGCGATATTTTCCTGCTACAGTTCCATCTTTCTCGAAAACGACAGAGGTGTTATGATATAAACCAGCAGCTCTTTTTTCAAATAAAGAAGTCACTAATACAACCTTGTTTTCTTTTGCAACACGACTGAAAATCTCGGTATCGTCTCCTGGAATTGGTAAAGCCAAATCGAACATATCTGTATCTTCTACTTGACAGAAATAAATTCCAGTATGTAATTCTTGCAAGATCACTAATTCAGCACCTTGCTCAGCACAAGCTTTGATGCCAGCTATACTTTTTTGGATATTATCGTTGCGATCACGGCTACAAGAATGTTGTACGATTCCTACTTTTAAAATACTCATGATGTTTTGTTTCTTTATTCTTTCAGAAGAGTGTTTATAATAAGATAACTGATTTAAGGTCAAATAGTTGTAAGTATTCTAAAGAACACCTTTTGGATATTGCATCGTCACACAATGCAAAGATCCGTGCTCAAGTATTAAGGGGAAACAATTGATTCCAATAATTTCTCTATCTGGAAAACAAGTTTGTAAAATGTCTATAGCGGCTTGATCCTGTGCTACACCATAAGTTGGAACCAAAACTGCTCCATTGATAATGGTAAAGTTGGCATAAGTTGCAGGAATTCTGTTGCCTTCATCGTCATGACAAGCATCCGCCATTGGAAGTGGGACTAAATTATATGGATTTCCTTCTAAATCAGTGAAAGCTTGTAATTCTTTTTCCATTGCGGCAAGAGCTTCGAAATGTTCGTCTTTTTCATCTGTACATTGTACGTAAGCAATCGTTCTTTCATCACAAAATCTTGCTAATGTGTCGATATGAGAATCGGTATCATCGCCAGCGAGGTATCCATTTTCTAGCCAAAGCACTTTTTGAGCACCTAATAAATTTTTAAAACTCTCCTCTATATCGTCTTGATTCAGATGAGGATTTCTATTTGGAGATAATTGACAATTCGTAGTAGTCATAATAACTCCTTTGCCATCACTTTCTATTGCTCCTCCTTCCAAAACCATCCCTACTTTAAATAAAACATTGGCTTTGAAAATACCTTGTTCAAATAAGCGATAGTTGATTAAATTGTCTTTGTCTGCTGCGAACTTCATTCCCCAGCCATTGAAAATAAAATCCAATAAAGTCATTTCTCCATCTTCTTCTATCGTAATTGCTCCATGATCTCTCGCCCATGTATCATTGGAAGGAATCTGAACTAAAATCAATTGTTCTGCAGGGATATTTTTTAAATATGATTGAACTTCTTGTACATTATCACAAACAATTAATACTTTTTGAAATTGGCTAATCGCTTCAGCAATCGCAACGAAACAAGGAATTACTTGATCTAAAACAGGTGCCCAATCAGAATTTTTATGAGGAAAAGTAAGTTGGACAGCACTTTGAGTTTCCCATTCAGCAGGTAATCTTTTGTTCATTTCTAATGATTTGGTGTAAAAGTAAGATAATTGATTTGAACACACCAATAGATTCGTTTATATCCATTTTGCATGCTCATATAATAAGTAATTAGTCTTTCAATTTGCTTTAGAAGAATAATTCAAAACTTTTCATCTATTCTCTTCATTTTGTCTATCATAATATAGAAATTGTTGTTGATGAAGCTTGATATTAGAAATGTAGATATTATCCGTTATATCCAGCCCTTGCGGGAAGGTGGCTCTATGCCAGGATTAGTGGAGGCGGACGATGGCTTCAACTATGTCATTAAGTTCAGAGGAGCAGGTCAAGGAACGAAAGCTTTAGTCGCAGATTTGATTTGTGGAGAGCTTGCTAGAATATTAGGTTTTAAAATGCCAGAAATGGTGTTTGCAAATTTGAATGAAGGATTTGGAAGGTTAGAGCCTGATGAAGAGATTCAAGACTTATTAAAATTTAGTGTAGGCAATAATTTAGGCGTTCATTTTCTTTCAGGAGCTTTGACTTACGATGCAGTAGTGAATACTATAGATTCTGATTTAGCTTCAAAGATTGTATGGCTAGATGCATGGATCATGAATGTAGATCGTACAGCAAGAAATACGAATATGCTGATTTGGAATAAAGAATTGTGGTTAATTGACCACGGAGCTGCTTTGTATTTTCATCATAATATAGAATCTTGGCAAAAAGCGATTGATAAGCCATTTGTTCAAATTAATAATCATGTTTTGCTTCCTCAAGCAAGAAATTTAGAAGCTATAGACAAAGAATTTAAACAGATATTGACTCCAGATATTATTCTAGAAATTGTTCAAGCTGTACCAGATGATTGGTTGGTAGATGAATCGTTTTCGGTAGGAGAAATGAAAAACATATATTTTGAATTTTTGACACAAAGGTTAAGTCAAAGTCATCACTTTATACAAGCTGTCTATGATGCCCAAAAGTGATATTTATGAATATGCAGTTTTGCGATTGGTGCCTCGAGTAGAACGGGAAGAGTTCATCAATATTGGTGTTTTATTACTATGTCGACCACAGAAATATGGAAATATAAAATATCATTTGAATCAAGAGAGATGCTTGGCTTTATTTCCAGATTTAGACATTGACGTTATAGAAAATCAGTTGAAATTGTTTCCAATAATTTTGAAAGGAGAGCACGGGGGAGGCTTGATAGCGTCACAAGATTTGCATGAAAGATTCAGATGGCTGACTGCAAATAGAAGTACTATGATTCAATGCTCTGCTGTACATATAGGCATGACGGTTGATGCGGAAAAGACTTTGAGTGAATTGTTTAAAAAATTAGTATAGTTAAAAAACAGTTGACGATATTTTAAATGTCTTTAAATTTGTACTTTGGGTGGAATTCAACTCCTATGAAGTATATATTAATCTGTGCATTGTTTTTAGGTATTAATAGCATTTCTGCACAAAATACCAACAGAACCTCTTCTCCATCATCGGAATACAATTTGATTTCACCCGAATTTCCAGGAGGAGCTGCTGCAAAAAATCATTTTCTTTCTACGAATGTTCAATATCCTATTGTTGCAAAAGAAAACAAGATACAAGGTGTAGTAGAGCTAAGATTTATTGTAGAAATAGATGGCACTTTAACACATTTTGAAATTTTGAAAGATCCGGGTGGAGGTTTAGGTGAAGAAGCATTGAGAGTATATAAATTAATGCCTAAATGGATTCCAGGTGATTTGTATAATCAACCTGCAAGAGTTCCAATAACAGAAAGTTTAAACTTTAGATTGTCTCCTTCCAAATCATTTAAAAAATAATATGAAGAGCCTCGTTTTTCTATTTCTACTTTTCTCTCTTGGGATGAGCCAATTTTCTTATAGTCAAGAGACATTGGATACTAATGATAAAATTCTTGAATTCTTCGAAATTTCACAGCAACCTCGTTTCCCTGGAGGTAATGACTCTATGAGCGCTTTTATTTCTAGAAATTTGAAATATCCTCAAGAAGCGATGGATAATGGTATTGAAGGAATGGTAACTGTACAATTCGTTGTAGATAAGGATGGCGCAATTACTAATATTAAAATAATAAAAAACCCAGGAGGAGGACTAGGTGCTGAAGCGGAAAGAGTGCTTCGATTAATGCCAAAATGGAATCCCGGTTATCAAAAAGAAGTTCCTGTAAGAGTTAAAATGGTTATACCGTTAAGATTCAAATTAAATAAAGGACAAGAAGAACTAAAAGTCTCGACTTCTGAGCAAGATCCTAACGTGGAAGTGTATGTTATTGATGATCTAGAAATACAACCTGAATTTCCGGGTGGTGCGAATGAAATGTCTAGATTTATTGCTAAAAATATTCGATATACTGAAGCAGCTCTGGATAATGGAATTCAGGGCAATGTGATTTTGAGTGTAATTTTAGATAGGGATGGTTCAGTTTCCAACGTTCATATTGTTCAGAATCCTGGTTATGGCTTAGGGGAAGAAGCAGAAAGAATGGTTCGTTTAATGCCGAAATGGAGTCCTGGATATATAAAAGGAGGAACTCCGGTAAGAACAAAATTGGAGATTCCTGTAAGATTCAAATTAAATAGATAAAAAAAGGTGTTGCTGAGTAGTTCAACAACACCTAAAATATTACTTATGGTGAGATTCAATTATTGAATTTCAATCGTTTTCTTAGCTTTTTCTGGCTCAGTCTTTTTAGGAATAGATAAGCTTAAAACTCCAGCTTCATAACTTGCAGAAATATTATCTATATCTGTATGCTGATCATCTAAAGTGAAGCTTCTAGAGAAGGAAGAGTAACTAAACTCTTTTCTTGAATACTTTCCGTCTTCATCTGTGGTGCTTTCTTCTTTTTTCACCTCGCTAGAAATTGTTAGTACATTATTTTCTACTGAGAGGTTAAAGTCTTCTTTCTTCAAGCCTGGAGCTGCGAGCTCTACATGAAATGCTGTATCTGTTTCTTTTACATTCACAGATGGAATAGATTTGGAAGATTCGGGAGTAGTTTTAGGATTTAAATCGAATAAATCTTTGAAAAATGCATCTTCAAATAACACTGGAAATGCATTGCGTCTGAATCTGTTTCTTACTTGTGTCATGATAAATTGTTTTTATGTTTTTTAAATTTTAATTTCAATGGCATATGTTCAAATGGTATTCCATTCCATCTTTTAAGACATTTTGTATTGAAACCCATTAATACACAAAGGCGATACGACAAAGTGTCAGTAAATTATAGTTATTGACGACACAATGGCTGATTTGTTCTTTTTCTAAAAAAGTAATTAAATGATTTACGAATTGAGTATATTCGATTTTGGTCTATAAAAAATCTTAGAACTTCTCTTTTAATGTACCTACCGAGAATAGCAGACTATGTTTTCATGTTCAAATTGTCTCCTAAGAAATTAGATCGACTTTTGTCGATGGGCTATTTTAGAAATGCTAACATTATGTTTCAATCCCAAGTGATTTGCATTGATGGAACATTGGATGATGTATATAATGTGAGGCTAGATTTATCAGAGCATTCTTTTTCTAAAAGTATTAGAAAGATTGCTCGAAAGAACGAACCACGTTTTCATTATATCGTTAGGAGGGTGGTCTTAGATGAAGATAAGGAGCGACTTTTTCAAGCACACAAAGATAGATTCAAAGGCATTTTATACAAATCCCTAGAGCAATTACTATTTGGAGATAGTCCTATTCGATTATTTGATACTTACGAAACCTGTATTTATGATGGAGATAAGCTGATAGCATTCAGTTTTTTTGATGTCGGTAAGGATAGTATTGCAAGTATTCTAGGGGTTTTTGACGCAGAGTATAGTGCTTACAGTTTAGGAATTTATACGATGTATTTAGAAGTTTGCTGGGCTAAAGAACGAGAATGTCAATTCTATTATCCTGGATATATTTTAAGACAAAGTAAATTATTTGATTATAAATTACGTGTAGGAGATTTTCAGTTTTTCAATTGGAACACTTCTGAATGGGAACAAAAGGAAGATGTTTTAGACATCACTACTTTAGGAGAAAAGCTATCTATTGAAATCTCTTATTTGAGTAAGCTGCTCGAGAATGTAGGTATTGAGCATCAACTCAAAATTTACCCTTATTTTTCTTTAGGTTATATCTCTGATTCCAATTTTCAGTTTTATGTCAAAAGTCCTATTCATATTTATCTACCCAATATTTCTACAGATCAAAAGAAAATCTTTTTAGAATACGATATTTTAGATAAGAAATTCGTCCTAGCTACCGTTCGTGAAAATGAAGTGTATCAAGAATATTTTTTAGAAAACTTACCTGATACACCACCCAAATTAGAGACAGAATGGAATTGTGTATTTGAATATATCAGTATGCAAAAGTTTAACTATTCGGAAAATCTTGTAGTAGAACTTTGGAAAACTTACAACAAAACAATTTAGTCCAATAGGTCATTTAATTCGTCATCCAAAAGTTTACTCAATTCGTCGATAGACATATCTTCCACGTTCTTATCCTTAGTTTCTGTAGAAGATTCTTCTGTAGAGCTTTCCGAAACTGACGGAGGAGCAATAGGTCTTTCTTCTTGAATTGGAGCAGAATGTTTAGGTTGTTGTGGAGTTTTATCCTCTTCTTGTATTTCTTCTATCGTATTCAGATGGATTTTTTCCAATAAGAATCTAGTATAGTCTCTGATATTCGAGTGGGTCCAGAATGCAGTCACTGAAAGAGCAGTCTCGTAAGTTTTCTCCAATTGATTTTTTAATTGAATAGACATTAAAGAGTCAATTCCTAAAGATTTGAATGTCGTTTTGATATGAATATCTTCTGGATCTAGTTTGACCACTTTTCCTACCATTGCTTTCAATTGGTTTTCAAGTGTGGAGGTTCTTAATTCTAAATCATTGATATCTGCCAAAATTTCTTTTTGACTCAATTCTTTTGTCCCCTCTTCTGAAATGGAGCTTTCTGAGGGCGTATTTTCTCTTAAAATATCATAGAAGTGATTTTTTGCTGCAGATGGATATGCTTGTTCCCACTTACTGATATCAAATCTGAATGCTCCTACAATTGGTGCATCATTGGTATAAACTTGATCAAAAATTTGAGTGCATTCTTGTGGAGTTAAAGGAGCGATTCCTTCTTCTTTTAATCTATCTGAACGATTCTCTGCAGATGCTGCTAATCCTACATCAGATACTGTTCCCCATTGGATAGCTAATCCTGGAAGTCCTGCTCTTTGTCTATACGCGACTAATGCATCCATATATCTGTTTGCAGAAACGTATGCCGCCTGCCCTGGAGATCCAAATAATATTGTGGACGAACTGAACAATACAAAATGCTCTATTTCGTGCGCTTGAGTCACTAAATGCAAATTATAAGAACCCAAAACTTTAGGGTCTAATACTCTGTAATAAACTTCTTCTTGAATATTCAGGATGGAGGCATCTTCTAAAATTCCTGCTAGATGAAAAACGCCTACTAATGGATTTTTCTCATCAATATATTCTGAAAGTACATTTTCTAAATCTTCTCTTTCACCTACATCAGCTTTTGCAATGATAATTTCAGCACCTTGTTTTTCTAATTCTTGAATAATAGGATGTTCTGAATGGCCAGATCTACCCGTTAGAATTAATCTACGAACTCCTTTTTCTACTAAATATTGAGCGAAGGTTAGACCTAAACCACCATATCCTCCTGTAATTAAAAAAGTACCATTACTAGAAAATGAAGAACTATTACTTTCTTCTATAAAGACATTTTCAGGATTAATTTGAATAACAATCTTTCCAATATGTTTACCTGTAGTCATGAAATCGAAAGCTTTTTCAACTTCAGATACATGAAATATTTTAGAGGTCAAAGGCAGAAAGCTTTCATTCTCAAAAAACGGTAATAATTCTCCTAGTAATTCTCCAACTAATCGGGGTTTCTCAAAAATCATTTTCTCAAAATCAAGCATGTAATAGCTCAATCCTTTCGAAAATGCTTGAAGTCCTATTTGTGAGTTATCATACACATCTTTTTTACCAATTTCTACAAAACGTCCAAAGTTTCTTAGTAATTCTAGGCTCTCGACCATTGCGCTTCCTGTCAATGAATTGAGTACTACATCTATTCCTTCGTTAGAAGTGTCTTGCATAATTCTATCTGCAAAATCTAAACTTCTTGAATCATAGACATGCTCAATCCCCATAGAGCGAAGCAATTCACGTTTTTCGTGACTGCCTGCAGTTGCATAAATTTCAGCACCTAAAAATTGAGCGATTTGTATAGCAGCTAATCCGACACCACCTGTTGCAGAATGTATCAATACTCTTTCGCCTTCTTGTAATCGAGCCTGTACAATCAGCCCATAATATACTGTCAAAAATACCACAGGAACTGTTGCGGCTTCTTCAAAACTTAAATTCTCAGGGATGATTTGCATCAATGAAGCATCCACTTGTATATGTGATGACATCGTATGATAAGCCATTCCGAAAACACGGTCTCCTACTTTTAAATGAGTGACGTCTTCTCCGACAGCATCTACAATACCTGCGCACTCAATTCCTAAGGTTGCAAATCCATTGACTTTGCCTGGATAAATCCCTAAAGCAGACATTAAGTTCATGAAGTTGATACCTATTGCTTGCACATTGACTTGTACATGATTTGAAGCGAGAGGAGGAAGGTTTTTTCTTTGAATACTTAAATTTGAAAGCAATCCCGGCTCATTTGTAACTACTTCAAAAGGAGTGTTTTCTACAGGAATCTTTTTAGAGATAACTTCTTTATTCTCTAATATTGTTAAAGGGCTTAATCGCTCTATACTAACTTTATCAGAAGTGATTTTCCAAGAATTTTCTTCTGTATCACTTAAAACTACTTTCAAAATGGACTCATCCACCTCCCCATCTATTTGAATAGAAGAAGCTTTGAATTCAGGATGCTCATTTCTTACTACGTTCAATAAACCTAATACTGTCGACTGTGCTGGAAACTTCTCCACTAAATCAGTGATTACCCAAAGTCTTGGAGAGAAGTCTGTTTTTACTGCAGCTTGAAGTGTATAGATGACTGATAAAGTCGTGGTGTCTTGTTGCTCTAAACCACTCACCGATTTCTCGTCTAAATTCCATGTATGAACAATGGTATTAACTTGGTCTTTAGTGGCTTGTATGATTTGTGTATAATGATCTGCATTACTTGGGTCAATAATGAATTCATTCCCATTTTGAGCAAAGAATGTCCCAGTTTTTACAATGAATTTTGCTTGAATTTGTTCTAGAAAGTCCTCGGTTAATTCATCTGAAGCAAATAACAAAACGTCTTTAGTTCGTGCTGTAGGAAGTTCTGTTGGGGTATCAATTGTTTCAAATAAAATTTGTTCTGATTCAGTTTCTACAACAGAAGATTCTAATCTATCTAATTCAAAATCTCTTATTTCTAAAACTACTTGACCTGCTTCATCGTAAACTACGCCGTTTACAATCAGTCGATCATAATGGTCAGAAGTAATTTTTACTCCAATTTTACCAGAAGAAAGTGTTTTTTGATAGTTGTGTAATAAAATTTTTCCTATTGATACAGGAACAAATGTTCCTTTTTCTGGAGCACCATAGATTGCAGATAAGAAAGTTTGTATAAAGCCATCTAATATCGCAGGATGGATAAAATATTTGCCTACTGAATTTTTGATGAGATCATTTGCTGAAATATCTGCCAATATGAAATTCTCACCAGTTTTTAATGACTCTACTGTTTGAAATGCTGGACCATAAGGCAATGAGATAGAAGCTGTTTTTTGATAATGCTCTTCTTTAGAAATCGTATGGAAAGTATTTCTTTCAATAATCTCTAAAGGTAACGAGTTAGGAGACAGTCTATCTTGAGTTGCATTGATATGGATGGTGGCGACTGCGTGTTCTACCCAATTATTTTCGTCTTCATTTTCTTGATAGCTATAAATTTCAATTTTATAGGTATCTGCTATTTTTTGAGTGAGTATAATTTGTAAAGTGACTGATTTGTTTTCTTGCAAAGGCAATGCATTTTTTAAGATGACATTTTGAACAAGATGTCCTCCTTCGCCAAAGATTTCAAAAATAGATGCCCAAATGATTTCTAAATATCCTGCTCCAGGAAATACTATGGTATCCTGGATTTTGTGGTCTTTTAAATATGGAAATTCTTTTAAGTTGATTTCTGTTTCCCAAATGTACAAATCGCTCCCATCAGGCATTTCTACCTTTTGAGATAATAATGGATGCGTACTTTGACTGTTAGAACGAATAGAAGAGGAGCGTTGAGTATTGTTATTTTTTTCTTCTACCCAGAATTCTTCTCTTTGCCAAGGGTAAGCAGGTAATTGTATCTTATTGAAACTTAAATCATAAAATTTCTTCCAACTGATTCGTCCACCGTTAGCATAATAAGTGGCCACTTGTGTAATCAAAGAATACGATTCATCTTTTTCTCTTTCTATACTCCCTGTTGTTTGGACTTCTAGTTGTAGACTTTCAGCATTTTCTTGTATAGGTTGTAGTAAAGTAGGATGTGGACTGACTTCTACAAAATATCCATATCCATCTTGAATCATTTTTTGAATCGTTTCTGCAAAACGTACGGTACTTCTTAAGTTTTTAGTCCAATAGGAAGCGTTTAAATTTCCACCGTTTACTTCATCTGCTAATACAGAAGAGAATATTTCTATTGAAGCATCTTTAGGTTGAATCCATTCAATAGTAGATTTTAAATCTTCCATCAATGGTTCCATTTGTGGACTATGAGAAGCTACATTGACTTTGACTTTTCTGACAAATGCACCAGTTTCTTCTAATTTTTCTCCAATAGAATCGACTACAGTTGGATCGCCAGAAATCACACAAGATGCAGGACTGTTATGTACACCTATTCCTACTTGATCTTCATAACCATTAAAATATTCTTTGACTTTATCAGGAGCTAATGCGATATAGGTCATGCTTCCGTTACCAGAAGTTTTCTTCATGAGCAGACTTCTATTACAAATGATTGCTGCAGCTTCATCTACAGTTATTGCTCCGGCGATATAAGCAGCACCCACTTCGCCCATACTATGACCTATGACAGCTTTGAAATCTAAGCCTATGGATTTCCACCATTCAGCTAAAGCTATTTCTATCGCTAATAATGTAGGTTGGATGATGTCGATTTCAATTTGATCTTCTCCAGAAAATAAGACTTCCGTTAAATTCCAGTTGATATAAGGTTCACAAGCTGTGGTAAATTGATCTATCGATTTTTTAAATACTGGTTCGCTTTCATAAAGTATTTTCCCCATTCCATTCCATTGAGATCCTTGTCCTGGAAAAACTAAAGCAGTTCGCTTTTTTTCTTCATTATATCCTGTAATTACTTGATCTGAAGATTTTCCTTCTATGATAGCTTGTAAGCCATTAATAATATCTGCTGTACTTTGGAAAATAATAGAAGCTCTAAAAGGTAAATCTGCTTTTCTTATGGAAATATTTTTGACCAAATTCATCAATTCATCTTCGGAATTGACTTTTTCAAAAATCGATAAATAAAGCTTACTGTATTCTTGTAATGCTTTTTCATTTGCAGCAGAAATAGGTAAGATTTTGTATTTTCTTTTGACAGAATTGCTGACAATATTTCTTTTTGGCGCTTCTTGAATAATCACGTGAGCATTCGTTCCCGAAATACCAAATGAATTCAATCCGGCCGTTAAAGGTCTATCTGGATGTGGCCAAGCTACTGCTTGAGCAGGTATTTGCAATTTTAAATCTGACCAAGGAATGTGTTCGTTTTTCTCTTCGTCAGCATATAAGTTTCCTGGAATTGTTCTGTGTTGAATAGATAGAAGTACTTTGAGCAATCCTGCAACTCCCGAAGCTGCTTCTGTATGTCCAAGATTAGTTTTTATGGATCCTACATAAAAAGTATCGTCTTTCGCTCTTCCTTCATCTAATGCTCCTGCAATTGAAGCAATTTCAGCAGGGTCTCCGGCTTTAGTGCCTGTACCATGTGCTTCAACATATTGAATCATGTTAGGAGCTACATTTGCTCTGCTTAGTGCATCTTTAATCATGATCTCCTGTGTGATTGCACTAGGAGCGAGCATATGTTTGTGAGATTGTCCGTCACTATTACATGCAGAGCCAGGAACTATTCCATAAATGAAATCTCCATCTCTTTCGGCATCGCTTAATCTTTTTAAAATGACTGTAGCAGAGCCTTCTGTTCTGACATAGCCAGATGCTTCTTTGGCTCCGAATCTACATTTTCCGTAGTCAGATAGTAATCTAGACCTTGAATATCCTATGGAAATAAATGGATCTAAAATTAGATTGGCAGCAGAGCAAACTGCTAAGTCAGATTCTTTTAAATGTAAACTTTGACTTGCCAAATGTATGGCTACTAAGGAAGAGGAACAGGCGGTATCTATTGTGAATGTAGGTCCTTGAAGATTGAAAAAATATGCTAATCTACCCGCAGCTGCATATCTTCCACTACCTGTCGTGGAATAGACGTCTATATCGTCTTTGGAATTAGTAAGCACATGTTCAAAGTCACTGGACCACATGCCAGCATAAACTCCAGTGCGTGAGCCCCAAACATCTTCGAGTTTAAGTCCTGCGTCTTCAAATGCTTCAAATGTCACTTCGAGCATTAATCTTTGATGTGGATCTACCTTTTCAGCTTCTCTTGGAGAGATTTTGAAGAATTTAGCATCAAATTTTTTGAGATTGTCTAGCCAGCCACCTTGTTTTGAAACTAGCTTTCTGTATCCTCTATCTTTATCAAATAATAAATCTCCTTGAGAGAATCTATCAGAAGGAACTTCTTTTAAAGTGCTTTTCTTTTCAATAAGGACTTTCCAAAAGTCTTCCAAATTATTGATATTGCCTGAATATCTACAACCTACACCAATAATAGCAATAGGTTCTTGTAATGGAAATGTTCTTTTAGAATTGTCCGCGAGGTCAGAAATTTTCATGTACAGATGGTTTTCTATAAAGATAACATCTGTACATGATTTAACTGTGATTTAGGAGAAAGATGTATTAGATTTTTCCTTTTCAAGCTTTTCTTCTTCAAATGAATCTTTAGAAGCCTTGACAAAGCAAAGAATTATTATACTCAATACCGAACCTACCGCTAAGCCAATAAGCCCCCAGAAATCTGGATCTCTTTGGTCTAATTCTGTTGAAAATGCTGGTTGGTCTACAATTCTCATTACTTGAGATTGATTGTTCAATGCGCCTTTTGCAGCTTCTAGTGAAGACACAGCATCATTGTATTGAATATTTAATATGGTAATTTCTCTACTATATTCGTTGAGCTTTTCTACACCTTCTTGTTTTCTGTTAAAGATGTTTTGGTCTTTAGTGAAAGCTATTAATCCATTATAGTAATTGATAGCTCCAGCGATAGAGTCCACTCTTTTTCTCATTTTCTCGTAACCATCTTTCGCTTTTTCATTACTACCAAATGCATAATATTGATTGGTGTTTCTTAGTAATGCTTCTGCCAATTTCATTGAGATCATTCTCTCTGGTGTAAAAACTCCAGATTTGATTAATCCTGTCAATGGGTCAAACTCTATCTCTAAGAAGTCTTCAATGAAAGTTTCATAGACACCTGTCATGATGCTATCTTCATGATGAGTCAATGTATACATGTCATTAGAGGTGAATTTGAAATTCTCTAAGCCCGGCGTTGCATTGTATTCATCAAGATAACCTACTGATTGTAAATAGAAATTAATGATTTTATCTTTTTTGCCATCTATTTCCACTTCTTCTAACATAGAAGTTTTAAAAACATTTCTAGAAGAATAGATACCTGATAAGATATCATTTGAAGTTCCACCACCAATTCCGGCAAATGAAGAAGCTAATGACATTAGACCACCAAATCCTCCTCCACTTCTAGCATCGATTGCGTTAAAGGAAGAATTCGATACCCATAGCTTTTCTGAGTTATCAGCAAACCATCTACCTCCATAATACATTAAAATAGTAGCTGCAATAACGATGTAGACTCTTTTGATGACATATAGAAAATAATTCTTAATGCCTCGTAGGAGGTCGGTTAATTTTATATCATCACTCTGAAAATACGGATCCATATAAAGTCCTCTGTTTATTTATTCAACAAGAAAATGATTCCAATAGTGGATGCTGCACTCGTCAAACTGATAATGATACTTGGAAGTATTAAGTTCCAGTTTAATGGTTGTTTAGGTGTTGGTACTTCTTCTGGTTTAGGTGGTTTAGCATAAGTTAAGATTTCTGAACCTTCTCTTACTTTACCATATCTTTTAATGCCTAAGAAACTTTTAGTTCTACTTACGTCACCATTAGGATGTAATACCATAGTAGCTTTTTTTCTAGATCTTGGAGCATATCCACCACCATGAGAATTGATATAGTATTTTGCTCTTTTTCCAGGAACGTATTTAGCAGAAATAAATCTATTAGTATCTGTTGGGTATTTGATAGAACCTTTAACAGAAACCATAGGATTCATTAATGGAATTTCAATCACGTCACCATCTCTCAAAGCATAATTTGCATAAGAGTTGCTGTCGCTATAAGCCGCTTTCAAGTCTAAGATCTCTATAGCTTGAACACTATCTTTTCTAAATAAACGTGCTGAGTTAATATGAGCATAAGGAGTTAATCCACCTGATCTTTCGATTAATTGAATAATCGTTTCGTCTTTACTCAATATTGAATAAGTTCCAGGATATAGAATCTCACCTGTGATCGATACATTTTGTTGTTCGTTAAAGTCAATGTTTTTTCTAACAAAAACTTGATCCATAGGAGCTAACTGAAAGTTTTTAGAAATATTATCTAATTCTAAATTTGGTCCTACTTGAATGGTTTGAACAATGACTCTTTGTGTGTTTAGAGTAGATTCATTTTGTTCATCCATTACATTGGTAACTCTTGAAACCTCAATCTTATTATTAGCAGCTTCTTTTTTCAAGCCACCAGAATAAAATATTAAATCATTTAAAGTCAAACCTGGAGAGTAGTCTATTTTTACTGGTTTCCTAACTGATCCTGTAATTGAAACACTAAACTTCTCGATAAAAGTCTTTTTAGAGAACAATTCTAATTTATCTAGTTTTTGTAAAAGGATATTATCAGCAGCATTTTCATCCATGAAAATGTCTTTCAAGCTTAATTTTTGTAATACTGTAGAGCCGTCATCTAATGTTCTTGTTAAATAAGCACGTTCCATGTAAGTAGTAGGTAGCATTCCACCTGCAATTGTAATCAAGTCGCTTACTCTATATCCTTCTTTGAATTGATAAGTGCCTGGAATTAAAACAGTACCTGCAATTTCAATTGCATCTTCACCTTTTACAACAGATTCTGGAATAAAGAACTTGTCACCATCCTTGATTTCAAAGTCTGTTTTGTTATTCATTGCGTCTGTAAGGTTGAAGTTGATGACTTCAATTTTTTGATTGACGAATCTTTCTACTTTAATAAGGTCTGTGTAAGCGCTTGCTTGTAAACCACCAGCAAATTCTATCAACTTATTGATCCCTTCGCCCGCTTTCATTTCGAATTTGTTAGATTTTCTAACAGCGCCACTTATTTCTACTACTTTACCAATAACTGGAACATAAATCACATCGTTGTCTTGTAAAAAGAAGTTTTGACGTGCATCACCATTAAGAAGGAATTCGTAAACATCAAAAGTCTTGATTAATCTACCATCTCTTCTTACTTCAATATTTCTAAGACTTCCCGTAGGTGTAGGTCCATCAGATGCATTTAATGCGTTAAATACAGAGTTGATAGCTGGAATTTGGAAAGTACCAGGTTGGTTGACTTCCCCTAAGATATTGATTACAATATTTCTAGAATAGTTTAATGTAATCTCGTATTGTGTGTTACTAGGGTTGATGAAAGAAGATAATCTCTTTGCGATAAGTTGTTTCACTGCACCAAAAGTTAGTCCTTTTACATAAACTCTACCAAATTCTGGGATTTGTATAAATCCTTGTTGGTTGACTTTGAAAGTTCCATTGTAGTCAGCATAACCCCAAACTGCAAGTGTGATCTCATCATCTATACTTACTATATAGGAGTCTCCTGCTTTTGCATCTGCAGACTTTACAAAAGTTTGTAATAACTCATTATGGAATAATTGATGTCCCCATACATACTGAGCATTCTTTTTAACTAAAGTAGTATCGTCAAATTTCTTTTGCATTAAACCAATAGAATCTTGAAGCTCTCTTACCTTACTAGTTTGACTGTACATCATATTGAACATTCCTTCTGGACTGCTCATGTCATAGTTAGCCGCAGGAACAGCGTCTCCTGCTGCTGGAACAGGTATAGCGCTAAGAGGCTTGTTGGTTGTGTTTGGCTTTTTGCTGTCAGGTGATTCTACATTTTCTTTTGAACCTAACAACATTTTCATCAAATTTGGATCTAAACCCATCATGCCGGATTGGCTCTGAGTAGGCATTTGATTCATGATTTTTGATGGACTGATTAAGCTCGTTATTTGATTTAAGTTCACTCCAGATAACTGAGCATGTGCAGTAATTAGCAAAGTGAAAGTTAAAATTGCTGATGCAATTAATTTTTTCATTAGTAAAGTTTAAAATTTCAGTTACAAATGTAACAAATTAGTTTTCCTATTTTGAATATAGAGCAAAAAAAAGGGTTGCACGTTGGCAACCCTTTCATATTTAATTATTCTGTATGTTTATTATTCAGCAATCTTGATTTCAACACGTCTGTTTAATTGGTGTTGTTGTTCTTTACTTGCATTTTTGAACATGTTGTCAGCCTCTCCGAAATAAGATCCGATGAATCTATCTTTACTGATACCATAAGTATTAGATAAGTAGTTGATTACTGCATCTGTTCTTCTTTCAGATAATCCTATGTTATAAGCTTCGCTAGCTCTAACGTCAGTATAACCTTTAACTTCCATTTTGATTTCTGGGTATCTCAACATGTAGTTTCCAATTAAGTACAACTCTGGAATCTCGCTTGTTCTGATATTAGATTTGTCTAAGTCAAAGAAAACAAGTTTCAAGAACCAACCAGAAATTTGGTGAGTAACTTCTTTAGAAATCATTTCTTTAATCTCATTGATCATTGAAGGAGTCAATCCATCATTTCTTACGTTCACACCATTTTCAATTGGTAACATAGGAGAAGAGAACGGCTCTGGATCTAAATGGTCAGGAATACCGTCGCCATCACTATCTAAAGTTCTACCGTGAGTATCTACCATAGCACCTTCTTCAGTATCTGGCTCCCAATCTAATTCATCGATAACACCATCATTGTCAGAATCTTTAACAGTATACATGTTAGCCAATTTAGCATCTGTAGTAGTCATGTAAGCTTCTAATGAATTTACCCACTCTAAATGCTCTTCTTGAGATTTTTTGCTTCCGAATTTATAAGTGAAGTTTGCATTGACATAAGTATACTTGTCAAATCTACCACTACGGAAACTATTGACAATTAACGCATCAATTTTGTCAGAGTATGCTAAGATGAAGTTTCCTTCTAAACCAACATCAAATTTCTTATTGATTTTGTATTTAAGACCAATAGCCATTGGCATTACAAATTCTGTTGTTTTGTTAGTGTAACCTCTTAAGTATTTATACTTAGGATCTATCGTTGCTAAAGATTGTTCTGTTTTTAAATCATAAAGTTTTGAGTCAAAAAAGATAAGACCAATACCTATTTTACCATAAACAGAAACTTTTCTTTCATTAATAGGTCTGTTTTCTTGATTTGCTCTTACATATCTGTTTAAACCATTAAACATGTTGGAGAAATTCACATAAACATTTAATGAAGGCTGGTGAAATTGAGTTTTGAAGTAAAATGGATCTTTAAAACCTAATTGTAACCAAGTAGATCTTTCTTGATATCCTTCTGTTGGTCTAGAAGCTCCTTGTAATTTACCATATAGGTAATCTACTTGAATACCAAAAACATTACCCATCATTCTAGTGATAGACATTCCTACACCATATTGAACATCACTTTTAGGTTTTTGAATTCTATTAAAGTCCAATGATCTCACATCTGTAAAAGGTGCTGTTGCTCCCGCATGGATACTAATGGAGTAGTTTTTGAACAATTTGTCTAATTGAAGTCCTTGCGTCTTCACTTCTTCTGTAGCTGCAGGAGTTGTTGTAAGGGCAACTTTCGTATCCTCACTATCCTGAGCATTAGAAACAAAAGGCAAAGCTAAAAAGCCTAAGCTCATTATACCGAGACTGATTTGTTTACATTTGGATGTTAAAACTTTCATAAGTTTATGTTGTTAGGTTTAATCTAATGGTTCGTGTAATCTGCAAATTTATAAATATGTTTTGAAGTTTGTCATACTTCGCAATTAATTTTCTTTAACAAATGAAGATTTAAGTGTTAAATATGTACTTTTTTTCAATATTCCATCAATAATTTGCAATATTTTTGTTTAAATGTCAAATAATAAAGTGTAAATGCCGTCGTTTTTCAATCATCAAGATACCATAGTCGCTCTTTCTACCCCAAATGGAGTAGGTGCAATAGCCGTAATTAGAGTTTCAGGTGCTAATACATATCCTATTATTAAACAAGTTTTTAAAGGTAGAGATATAATTTCATCTAAAGATACTAAAGTATATTATGGTTTTATTATAGATGGTGAACAGCAAGTAGACGAAGTCTGTGTAACGAGTTATTGGGCACCTCGATCTTATACGAAGGAAGATTGTGTGGAGATATCTTGTCATGGTTCTTTATACATTCAAAGAAAGATAATTTCTCTTCTTATACGATTAGGTGCAAGATTAGCTCTTCCAGGAGAATATACTCAAAGAGCCTTCTTAAACGGTAGATTTAATCTCTTGCAAGCTGAAGCAGTAGCGGATGTAATAGCGAGTGAATCAGAAGCTCAGTTGCAATTAGCGCTACACCAATTAAAAGGTGGTGTTTCTAATCAATTGAAAACTATGAGAACTCAATTATTGGATTTGACTTCTTTATTAGAATTGGAATTAGATTTTGGAGAAGAAGATGTAGAATTTGCAAATAGAGATCAGTTATATAGTACTACTCAGGCAATCATTCGAGAAATACAACAACTGAGTGATTCTTTTCAATACGGTAATGCCATTAAAAATGGAATAGGTGTAGCTATTGTAGGTCCTCCGAATGTGGGCAAAAGTACTTTGTTAAACAATTTATTAAAAGATGATAAAGCGATTGTATCTGATATTGCTGGGACAACAAGGGATGTTATAGAAGATAGTATAGTAATAGAAGGGATACTTTTTAGATTTATCGATACAGCAGGAATTAGAAATACAGATGATTATGTCGAGTCTCTAGGAATTGAACGTTCCAAAAAAATGATGAACAAAGCACAGATCATCATTATACTATATGATGAGCTCGTGCCTAAAGAGAATATTGAAGAGATATTGGCTGAAGTACAACAAGCTAAAAAGCCATATTTATTAGTGAAAAATAAATCAGATATCTCTTCTAAAAAGATATTCGACGATGAACTGTCTATATCTGCTCTGAAAAACTTTGAAGTAGAAACTCTTCAACAAAAATTAATAGAAATTAGCGGCACTCATGTTTCTCCTTTAGATGTTACTGTGAGTAATGCACGACATTATGAAGCATTATTAAAAGCATCAGAATCTTTAAGCCGTGTTCAAGAAGGATTACTTTCCAGTCTTACCCTAGAACTCATCGCTCAAGAACTCAGAACTGCCATCTATTATATAGGTAGTATCACAGGAGAGGTTACTCCCGATGATATTTTAGGAAATATTTTTAGCAAATTCTGTATCGGGAAGTAGTTGTCCTTCTTTTATCTTCTAACTACTTGTTTTTCTTAGATTTATACTTGTAGTTTTTTCTCTTATTTGTTGTCTATTTGCTGTTTATTGCTTATTTTTGTTGTCCAGTTGTTGCTCAAGCAACAAGTTTGTTGCCCAAAGGCACAGATTGAAAATATTGGTGAAATGATGCACCAATCAGCACCAACGAGCAACACCTGGCACTAATAAGCACCAAATGAGTAGTAATATTAAAATTCCGAAATACTGTCAATATTGTGGTCAGGCATTTGTTGCCCAAACCACAACAACTAGGTATTGCTCAAAAACTTGTAACTCTCGACACTACAAGCAAATCAAGAGGGAAGAAAAAGTACAAGCTACTTTAAAGGAGCAAATTAAATCAGTTACTTCTGCAAATTCCGAAAGATTGCAAAGTCTGCAAAGCCTGCCAATTCAAACAGGTAATTTTATCAATCTTAGAGATAAGGAGTTTTTAAGCGTTCAAGAAACTGCCGTTTTATTAGGTGCAAGTAGATGGACAATTCAACGAATGATTCTAAGAAAAGAAATAAAAGTAGCTAAGCTGGGCAGAAGAACCATTATTCCACGTTCCGAAATTGATAATCTTTTTAATTGATGTGCTATGAAAATAACATTAAGGCAACGAAAAAAAGCTAACAAGATTACCCTGTATCTGGATTACTACGATCAAGGTAAGCGAGAGTATGAACATTTAGGTTTATACCTTACACCCGATCCCGATAAAGGGAGTCTAACTAAAGCTCAAAAGGATGAGAATAAAAAAATCCTTGAATTGGCGGAGAGCATCCGAAGCAAAAGACATTTAGAAGTTCAAAACAGCATTTACGGATTTAGAGATAAAGAGAAATTGAAAGGCAGTTTCTATGAGTTTTTTGATGCACTTACCGAAAAGAAAAAAGCCAGCTTAGGTAATTATGGTAATTGGAATGCAGTCCGTATTTTGATAAAAGCATACAATCCTAAAGATGTAACCTTTGAGAGAATAGATAAAGAATGGGTGGAAGGGTTCAAAGATTACCTGGACTATGAAGTTAAAACAAAAACTGGTGATAGCATTTCTTTAAATACCAAGTACAGTTATTTCAATAAATTTAGAGCTGCACTCAAACAAGCATTAAAAGAAGGCTTGTTGAAATTTAATCCTGCAGAACATGTAGAACCATTTCAACAGGATGATGTGCAACGTGAATTTCTAACCCTTGAAGAATTACAGAAATTAGCCAACACCAATTGCCGGAATGAAACGCTAAAACGAATGTTCATTTTTTCTTGTCTAACAGGTTTAAGATGGTCAGATATTGAAAAATTAAAATGGTCAGAAATACAATATTCTGGAAATTTAGGATATTACATTCGTTTTCGTCAACAAAAAACCAATGGAGCTGAAACTCTCCCTATTGCTCAAGAAGCAAGAGAATTGTTAGGCGAACAAAAAGAACCCATAGAAAAAGTATTTACAGGACTGAAATATGGCAATTGGAATAAAACCTACTTAAAGGATTGGTTAAAAGATGCAGGTATCAATAAGTACATCACGTTCCACTGTGCTCGTCATACTTACGCTACACTTCAGTTGACTTTAGGTACAGACATATACACAGTTTCGAAATTATTAGGGCATAAAAACCTTTCTACTACTGAAATATACGCTAAGGTTATCAATGAGAAAAAAGTAGAAGCAGCTAACAAAATCAAAATCAAGTTATAAGATGGATATATTAGAAATAAACTTCACTGTCATACCAAAGTTGGCTAAGTTGTTCTTTCCTGCTGTTTTATTAGGCGAGGAGGTATATTTTAGAAAAGATAGCCATGGATATATGGTTCGCTTAAACAAAGATTTATCTCCTAATGATATCAATTACACTCCAAATAGGGTAATAAACATTTCACCTTCAGATCAACTTAAACGCATAAAGTCATACTTTGATTTAAGCTATTTTACTCCAAAGCAATTAACACATATTTTTAGTCGTCTGGACGATAAGTGTTTGAAATTTGAAAATATCCCATTAGATCGCATGGTCTCTTATGATACTATGAAGATTAAATTCGAATTAATCGAAAAAGATTTAAAGTCAAAGAAAGAAGAGCTGCTCAATAACTATAAGATTGTAAAAGATGAATTACTTCGTTTTTCTCCTGTTGAAGTTCAAGAAATAGCTGAACCAAAATTTAAAACCAAATTGACAGTTGATGAACTTGCCTATCTTTTCAAATTAATGATTGAGCAGGAAATTATTGTATTAGATAAAAATCAAAAAACTAAATTTTTCGATTTTATCGCTACTAATTTTCAGAGCAAAGACAAAGTAAATATTTCTCCCAACAGTATTAGAAATAAAAGTTACGACCCTTCTTTTCAGACCATAGATAAAATTCATACCGATTTATTGCAAATGTCACAACTTGCTTATAATCATAAAAGGGTAGATAAAATTGAATGGGAGAAATAGTCAACTTTTACTCTAAAGTTTCTTTGTTTATAAGTTTTTTTAAAATAAAGTTTCAGTAAAAATACATCAAAGATTAAAAATAGGTAAAACGGTTGTAAATAAAGACTTTACAGCCGTTTTATGATTTTTGGTAATGAGGTAAAAAGCAGTAAAAAGCGAGGTTTGGCAAAAGTAAGGTTACTAAAACGTTACTTTTAAATATTAGAAACAATCGTTTAAAACACTGTATTTCAGCTTTCTGCATAGTTTTTCATATTGTTCCGTAGCTCACATAGGTTTAATTTTATCATTAAGAATTGTGAGTATGGAAACGACAAAAAAATCAACATTTAAGGTATTGTTCTACCTTAAAAAGAACGCCCC
>DATJBS010000006.1:0-2877 GCA_035515235.1 Chitinophagales bacterium | reverse complement strand
TAAAACGTATGTGCTATTTGAGTTTTCATGATTGCAAGGTGCTAATATCTAACAAACTATAATAATAAATAGTTTGGCAGATTTATGTAATATACAATAAATGATTGAGAAAAAGAAGTGATTGAGGGATTATATTATTTTGAGCATTTCTATATGGCAGGGTCATAAGTCCGTTTACACGACTATGTTTTATGATAAGTGCAATTATAACCACTCGCTTATCTGTGCTATTATATTGTTTTGAGGTAGTCTGTTGAAAGATGAATAAAACTCCTTTATTTTTGATTCATCTGCATCTGAATTTCCTCTAATTGAAGTCTGATCTATACGTTATTACATATGAAATGGTCTATTTAGATGTTGATCAATACAATATACATCTGTAGTTGGCTTAAAAATAAATTAATCAATATGATAATCAGATGAAGATGGTTCAAGTCACTCTTCATCTATGCAATATTTCATGGAGATTGTCTAAATTACTTTTCATCTATATGAAAGAAACAACTAGATAGTTTGTTTCTCATTTCATCAATACCTTCTTTCAATATTTCACGTAGTCCGAACTGTTCAGTGTTATTAAACAATTCTTGTTTAGAAGGTCTGAAGTGTTCAGGGAACTAAATTAATCTTGTTTGAAAGGTCTGAACGATTCAGAGTAGATGAATTAATCTTGTTTGGTAGGTCTGAACGATTCAGAGTAGATGAATTAATTGTGTTTGGAAGGTCTGAACGGTTCAGACTAGTTGAATTAATTGTGTTTAGATGGTCTGAACAGTTCAGACTAGTCAATTTAATAGAAGGAGGTATTCTTTAATAGTTGTTCCCACCTTATGCACTGTCCGAAAGGATAGATCATTTCAGTTTTATGACATCATAACTCGCAGAAAGGATAGATTTTTATTACTTTGCTTCATCTTCCTACAAATAGTGTATAGATCAATTAAGGATTGGTGTTTCTTTAGTGTGAGAAAGCATGGATTAATACTTCTTTATGCTATTGACTCTATAAGAAGACATAGAGTGGATCTCTTTTGGTCTATCTTTACCTGTAGAAGGAGGGAATCTATAACAATTTGACTATTCTTAATTGTAGCATTACGCTGATGTTATTCAATTGATACATTATCAATGAATGTCTGTCCTGAAATGATATTATATTAATTACCTGAGCTCGATTCAACACGAAATCAGGTAATTAATGCAAATAGGATAGTATCAAAGTGCAAAACAAAGCAGTTAAATGCTCAGTTTAAAATTTATAACTTACTCCCAAAGTGAACAATGTATTGTCCTGTCTGAAATCCTTATTCGATAAGTTGAAGCTATAACCATACTGTAGTTGAAGCTTTATTTTCTCAAATCCACCTCTTAGGGTTATTGCTGGTTCTATAAGAAAGTTTGTTTTGTTCTCTTCTAAGTAATCTATTTGATTTTCTCCTCCAAAGATTAAATCACCCTTTATGTTGTTGTACATTAAGTTTACGATTCGAGAAGAAAGAGCCACTTCAAAGTGTTTTGATTTATAACCAAAGTTTGGTTGTATTCCTATACGAAATGCATTTGCTGAAATATCCCCTTTTGATTCTGGGTTGTTTTCTTGTGTACGAGGAAAGTTGTTTTTCATACTTCCAAAACCAATCAGACCATATGTTTCAAATATAAAGTGATCCATAACGGGTGTGTAATACCCTGCACCTAACTCAAAAAAATTACCAGAACCACCATTTCCATTGTCTTCTTTGCGGGGTACAAACCAGCCTCCATTTGCTTGAACTGCAAAGGCGTCTGTAATACCGTATGCTCCTTGTAGCTCAACTTGATTTCCATTTCCAGCTACACTGAGTTTATTATCTCCTTTCTCTGATATTAAAGGGACATTTTGAGTATTAGGAGTATAAAACAAGGGGCTACAACCTGTTAGAGTAAATGCTATTAGGAAAACACCAACAATTGATTTTCTCATTTTCATATTGTCTTTAAGTTAATTAGAGTCTTCATGTATCCTATGATAGAAAGCAATTCTTAAACTCTTTAACAAAATCAGCATAACTTAAGTTCGACATTGCGAATAATCAAATCTGGATTTTTTTTTGATAACGCAGTCTGGGCTAACTTTACAATGGTTTCTATGAGCTAATATTTTAAGTAATCATTTCCCCATTAAAACTTCCTGTATAACAACGGCATTATTTATCTCAGTGTCTTTAGCTGCAAATAGCAAGGTTACTTTCTTTTTCTTTGCGAGCTCTTTCAACTTGTCTAGTAGTTCTTTTTGCTCAGCAAGCTCTTTCTTATAACGTTTACTAAACTCTTCAAACCTTTCAGGTTTGTGATCAAACCATTTTCTCAGTTCTGTTGAGGGTGCCAATTCTTTCATCCATTCATCAAAGTGTGCATCTTCTTTTGAAACACCTCGTGGCCAAAGACGGTCAACGAAGACACGATAGCCATCATCTTTCGATTTGTCTTCATAAACCCTTTTTAATTGTATTGTTTTCATATCGAAGGGAGTTATAGATTTTTTTCAACTTCTATTGATGTTACTTTTCAGAGAGATACGTTAACTCACCATCAATAACGCGTGCAGGTTGCGTATATGGATGTTCAGACTCTTTTTCTAAACCCATAATATGTTGCACCTCCCAACCATCAGCTTTCAAATAATCAGACACCATCGAACGATGACATCTCCACCATACAGCTTCAGAACACATGTATGCAACTCTCTTTTGCAAAGCAATATCTATAAGTTCCTTTATGCCTTCAGCAAATGATTCAGTTTCCATATAATCTGCATAACCCCGAAATGCAGCATGACGCCAACCTGTGTTTTTTGATTCTGGGTTTACCTTTCTTCGGCCACCGAGCTTTTTA
>DATJBS010000005.1:0-62286 GCA_035515235.1 Chitinophagales bacterium | reverse complement strand
TTTTTGACAACTTTTGGACGAGGAGGCAATTTCGGAAATATTTCCATTCAGAGGAGGGAGGTCAATCCTCTCTCTTTTGAAAAATATTACTCATTTTGCATTCTCGCTAAAGTTGCATTTACAACTTGAATCTTAGCATAATATTCAGTTGTAAACGAATATTATGTAAATCTTTCATAATATTCAGATGTAGTTTAATTTCTTCGGGGTATTAACTTTTCCAAAGTTCCAAACTTTGGAAAAGTTGTAGTAGTTGAACTTTGGAAAAGTTCTAGATATCCGCTCGGGTGAGTGATAGAGTGGAGTATCGCCCGAAGGGAAGACGAAACGAAAGCCCGACCCCATCTGTAGTGCTAACGGAAGAAGGGGTCACCTCCAAAAAATAAAAAAGGCCGATGAAATGAATCATCAGCCTCAATATTCTATTATAAGTTTGATTATTTAGAGAAATGCTTAATTGCAGTTTTTACTCTTTCTAATACTTCTTCTTTTCCAATCATCTCAGCAAGTTCAAAAAGTGGAGGTCCACCCGCATCGCCGCTGATCATAATTCTAAAAACCGGCATAATTTCACCTGGTTTGAAACTATTAGCTTGCATTGCTTCTTTTATGACAGCTTCGATATTTGTTGCAGTCCAATCAGATACAACGTTTAATTTAGAATAGATGCTATCAAATGTAGAAGGAATACCTTCTTTAGTCCAGCGCTTATTGAATTGTGCTTCGTCGTAAGCTTTAGGTTTGTCAAAAATATAATATCCAATAGAAGTGAATTCTTTGATGAAAGTCACTCTGTCAATAAATAAGCTGATATATTTTCTTAAGAAATCATCCTCTTTTTGAATACCTGCTGCTATGAAGCTACTTCTCAGTGTCTCTAATAAATCCTCTACTGAAGTTTCTTTGATATATTGTTGATTGAACCATTTAGCTTTTTCAAAATCAAATTTAGCACCTGACTTGCTCACTCTTTCTAAAGAAAAAGCTTGGATTAAATCATCTTTTTTAAATATTTCTTGAGTTCCACCGGGATTCCAACCTAAGAACGCCAACATATTCATAAATGCTTCTGGTAAAAATCCTCTTTCTTTAAACCCTAAGGATTCTTCGCCTGTTTCTGGATTTGTCCAATTGAGTGGAAACACAGGAAAACCTAAACGATCTCCATCTCTTTTACTCAACTTGCCATTTCCATCAGGTTTAAGTATTAGCGGAAGGTGTGCAAACTCTGGCATCACATCTTCCCAACCTAAAAACTTATACAATAATACGTGAATCGGAGTAGAGGGTAACCATTCTTCGCCACGAATCACGTGAGTAATTTGCATCAAATAATCATCGACGATATTTGCCATGTGATAAGTAGGCATCCCGTCTGATTTGAATAGAACTTTATCATCTATTTGACTAGAATTAAATACTACCCAACCTCTGATAATATCATGAAATCTGATTTCCTCATTTCTAGGAACTTTAATTCTGACCACATAAGCTTGACCTTCTTCTAATCTTTTTTGAACTTCATCAGCAGGCAATGAAAGTGAATTTTTCATATACTGACGAGTTACTTGATTGTATGCAGGATTCGGAACACCTTGAGATTTCAATCTTTCTCTCATTTCGTCCAACTCCTCAGTTGTGTCAAATGAATAATATGCAAGACCAGCTTCTAAAAGTTGATCTACGTATTTTCTGTATAAATCTTTTCGCTCGCTTTGTTTGTATGGTCCAAAGTCTCCACCTTCGACAATACCTTCGTCTACATCCATGCCAGCCCATTTTAAAGACTCCATGACATATTCTTCGGCTCCAGGTACAAATCTATTTTGATCGGTATCTTCAATTCTTAAAATGAATTTTCCACCATTTTTTTTAGCAAAAAGATAATTATAAAGTGCAGTTCTAACTCCTCCAAGATGCAATGGTCCTGTTGGACTAGGTGCAAATCTAACTCTTACTGGTCTGCTCATAGTTTTTATTTTCAAGGCTTACAAAGGTACGTGTTATCACAGAATTTTGTATGTTTAATGGAGATAAGGACACGCGATATCGACTAAAATAACAAGAAGATAATAGTTCTTAGGCTCTAAAATAAATTTTAACCTGAAGTGTATTTTGTAAGAATTCCTAAGCTGTTGACATTTCTCTTTCCAAATCTGATTTGGAACGTAAAGCCGAATCAAATAGCTTTGACTTTTGATGACGGTCCTCATCCAGAAAGTACAGCCTTATTACTTCAGCTTTTAGAAGAAGCAGAATGCTCAACTACGCACTTTTTGATCGGTAAAAATTGCGAAGAATTTTCTAATGAATTTAAACTTTTACAAACTTCTTTACATGCAATTGGACATCACACGTACCATCATTTAAATGCATGGAGAAGTACACCGGAGAACTATTTGGATGATTTAGTTTTAGCAAAGGATATTGTAAAAACTTCTCTTTTTAGACCACCTTATGGAAGAATGACACCTAATATTTCTGTTCAAATTCTGGAAGAATTTCCTGAAATTAAAATTTGCCAATTCAATTTGATGCCGGGGGATTTTGATGCTAAAGTTGATTCAGAAATCCTAAAAGAAAGAATGTATCGTGCAAAAGGTGGAGATATCATCGTATTGCATGACAGGCCAGAATGTTTTGAGAAATATGCTCCTTTTTTGAAAGAATGGATAGGAGATATGAAAGGGAAAGGATTGGAGTTTGTTATATTATTTTCAAATCATTAGGGTTTTGGTTACAATCCCAGACAGTATGAATGATAATATTTTCAGTTGTAATTTCGTAAAATAGTATAAAGTTGTTGACAATTAATCCTCTGATATTTTCTTCTTCTGATTGTATGCCCATTGATGGGTGATTTATCAAAAGTGAAAGTTGATGATTAAAAAGTCTGTAAAGTTTTGTAGAATAATTTGTGCTTTTGTTTCTGTTTGAATAGAAATCAAGAATTTGATAGAGTCTAATATTCGACCTATGAGACCAAATTATTTTGCGTTGAGCCATTCATTGAATTTAATATCCATTTCAGCTTGTTCAACGTAAAGGCCTTTTTTAATTTCTTTTTTTGACTCAGCTATATCTGAAGATTGCGCATCCGTTAATTTCAAAATTTGAGAGTTTGATTTTGAATCTAGTATTGTTTTTATAGCATTTAAAAAAGATTCATCATTAATCTCCGTAATCTTTTGTATTAAATGTTTTTTCAATTCAACTCTTGTCATTTTCAATTATTCTTAACTGAATTTACTGAAAATTTATGAAAACAAGATGTTTTAAATAGAAAGCATAGAGAAATATGCTCCTTTTCTCAAAGAATGGATAGGAGATATGAAAGGGAAAGGATTGGAGTTTGTAACTTTGTGATATGAATTATTGGATAGATACACACGCTCATATTTATCAACCAGTTTTTGAAGAAGATATTCAAGATATCATTCAAAGGTGTTTAGAAGAGAATGTCCAAAAAGTAATCTTGCCCAATATTGATTTGGAGTCTTTGAAAAGAGTGGAAGAATTATCCAATAAATTTCCAACAATTTGTTTGCCTACAGTGGGTTTACATCCTTGTGATGTGAAAGAGGATTTTACAGAAGTATTGGAAGAAATGAAGAATTGGGCATATCAGCCGAATCGCTTTCCTGAAAATAAAATTTATGCTATCGGAGAAACTGGACTGGATTTTTATTGGGATATTACTTTCAAAGAAGAACAGAAACAAGCTTTAGAAATACAAATCAATTGGGCAAAAGAATTGAAGCTGCCTATTATTCTGCACACTCGTAATTCTGTTCAAGAGACGATTGATATCATTCAAGCGAATAAAGATGAAAATCTAAGTGGAGTTTTTCATTGTTTCAGTGGTAATCTTGAAGAAGCTATTCAGATTATAAAAATGGGAGATTTTTACTTAGGAATAGGTGGACCATTGACTTATAAGAAATCTACTTTACCAGATATATTGAAAGAAATTCCAATCGAAAAAATAATTTTAGAGACAGATTCCCCTTACTTACCTCCAACACCATATAGAGGAAAAAGAAATGAGAGTTCTTATATTCCTATTATCGGTCAGAAATTAGCCGAAATCAAAAACTGCCCATTAGAAGAAATTCAAGCTGCTACAACAAAGAATGCAATACAGCTTTTTGGTCTTTAGTTAAAATTTATAAACAACATTATTCAAAAAACACTAAAAGTGTATTCACATTAGTTTTTCGTATTTTTGGATGCTAAACAACAAATCTATGCCTCGTATTTTATTAGTAGATGACGAAAGACCTAACAGAAGAGTTTTAAGAGAGATCTTTGAGTTTGAAAAATTTGAAGTAGATGAGGCTGAAGATGGAGAAATAGGGCTGAATAAAATTGTCAATAATGACTATGACGTAGTGCTTCTAGATATCAAAATGCCAAAAAAGGATGGCATGGAAGTGCTAGAAGGTATGAGAGAAGCTGGGAAAGATACTCCTGTTGTAGTGCTTTCTGGGCACGGTAGCATAGAGACAGCTGTAGAAGCAGTAAAAAAAGGTGCTTTTGATTATGTATCTAAGCCGCCAGATTTAAATAGAATACTGATTACTGTAAGAAATGCCATGGAGAAATCGTCCTTGGTAACAGAGACTAAAACATTAAGAAAAAAGATATCTAGTTTTAAAACTAGAGAAATGATAGGGGATTCTAATCCTATTTTGAAAATCAAAGAAATGATTGACAAAGTAGCTCCTACTGAAGCTAGAGTTCTTATCACAGGAGATAATGGTTCCGGTAAAGAATTGGTAGCTAGATGGATACACGAGAAAAGTAATAGAGCAAGTGGACCATTAGTAGAAGTGAATTGTGCTGCTATTCCTTCAGAGTTGATTGAAAGTGAACTATTTGGCCATGAGAAAGGTGCTTTTACTTCTGCAATAAAAGCAAGAATTGGAAAATTTGAGCAATCAGAAGGTGGCACTCTTTTTTTAGACGAAATCGGAGACATGAGTTTGAGTGCTCAAGCTAAAGTATTAAGAGCTCTTCAAGAAAATACCATCACAAAAGTAGGTAGCGAGAAAGATATTAAAGTGAATGTAAGAGTAGTTGCAGCTACTAATAAAGATCTTTCTAAAGAAATCGAAGAAGGAAGATTTAGATTGGATTTATATCATAGATTATCTGTTATCGAGATTAAAGTGCCTTCTCTGAACGAGAGAAAAGAAGATATTCCATTATTAGCAAAAGCATTTTTGAAAGAAATCTGTAACGATTATGCTATTCCCGAAAAGGAATTTGAAGAAAATGCATTAGAATTGTTGAAAAGTAGAAACTGGACTGGCAATATTAGAGAGCTTAGAAATATCGTAGAGAGATTAATTATTATGTCTGGCCAATCTATTACTGCAAAAGATGTAAATGATTATGTCAATGCATTTAGTATTTCTACCACTGGAGTTGATTTCAATAAGTTTAGTAGTCTAAATCAGTTTACAGATTATATGACTAGAATGTTTATCGAGAACGCTCTGGAAAAAGAACATTGGCAAATTCTTAAAACAGCCGAAAATATTGGCATTACTAAGGAAGAGTTGAAAGATTTGATGACTACTTATGGTTTAATTAGAAGATAAATATTTGATTCGATTTAGGTTCATATTATTTTTTTCGTTGTTGATTTGCTTTTCTTTAAAAGCACAGAATAAAGTATTAGTACCTATAGTAAATCATAAGATATTCGTTTTAGATAGTAGAAGCAGCACTATTTTTAGTGGGAAATATTCTACAGTTATCGAATTATACCTGCCTGAAAATACGGTCAGATGGTATTATAGATTTTACAATGTCACCAAAAAGGATTTGATAACAAAGTATTCTCCGAAGATTCCATTCTTAGATGAGATGCAATCCAAATTGAATGAAACAGAGTTTTACAATTTCAAAATTCCAGCTGTTCCTCCTGAATCTGCTAATAAATTGAATGTTTATTTACTGAATGATACCAATCAAGTAGCAATTTTTAATAAACAATTCACTTTCAATAAAGTAGAGTATCAAAATCAATTTTCTGTATTGAATGCTGCTTCTGGTTGGGCTGAAGTCTGTGATCCTGAGTATCTAACTGGTAGTCAATATTTGGGATTAATGAATACTGCTAATGTGACTAGTACTAATGTAATGTTGGATATAGTAGCAGTCTGTAATCAAAGAAGCATTGAAGACAGTGGTTGGAAAGAGAATGATTTAAAAAGCTTTGAAGTCAAATTGATGAATCAGCTGACTGTCAATCCTAAAATACCTGCTCAGTCTTATCAAGAAATATCCTCTTGCTATTTAGAGTCTCTTCAACAACAAGTCAAATTGAGTGATTATAATTTATTGTCTCAAAAAGATAAATCTAGTTTTGATAAGAAGATTTTTGATAACTGTTTTAATGAGAATTTCAAGTTCGAACTTATAGATACCATCTCCACCTTGACGCCGTATTACATTATTGGAAAATGGGTAACAGAAAAAGACGAGACACTAGAGTTTAAGTATTCTAACGAACTGATTTTGACCAAAAAAAATGCTACCATATTAAATGGTAGCTGGTATATTTCTAATAATGAATTGTATATGAAATTTGAGAATTATAAAACTCAAAAATATCAACCTGTTTTGATGACTCCAAAAAAGTTCATTTGGAAAAACAGTCTTTCAGACAATTACTTAAGATACTCTAAGGTTAATCCTTAGTGATTTCCACAGCAATTTCTTGTCCTTTATCGTTGATGGTAGTCTTGTAATTTACCACATCACCTTCCTGTAAATCATTGAAGTCAGAATCTTGAACTTCAGTCCAATGGAAAAATAAGTTGTAAGGCGGTTTTGAAATAAATCCATATCCATCTTTCAATTTGAAAACCATTCCTCTTTCTTTATCTGAATCAGGTGAAGGCGTGTTGTTCATATTGAAATTCTCTAAGTTGAGCATTTCTTTGACGACAAATAAATCATTGATGATAGACTTGTTTTGATTGGCTTCGTTATCTATGATTTCATGCATCATGACAGGATAGTTGCAGTCTTTTAATAATTCGATGGATGTAGTAGTAGATACTGTCTTACCTGTTCTTTCATCAGAAAACTCAAAATCCCAAGCTAAAACCATGACTTTAACTCCTAAAGAATTTAACTTTCTAATTAATGGAGCGAAATCACCGTCACAAACTACTAGAACTACTATGTCAAATTTCTTAAGAAAAGAAAGCTCGTAGATGTCTAATGACATAGCTACATCTATACCTTTCTCAATTTTTTTACCTTCATCATTCGTTCTTAAGGGTAAGTAATGAGTGATAATGCCTTCATTCATTAATACATCATCAAATAGTCTTTCTGAAAGAAGTTTGTTAGCTTCCTTAGCTTCGTAAGTAGTAAACCGTCCTCGGAAATAATGAGCTTCTACAATAGACACTAATCTATTGTCAGTTTTCATTTTCTCAGCGATATATGATCTGATAAAATAATGCAGACCTGAAATGCTTAATCTACTTTTTCTAGTATGTTCGTAGTTGTAATAATTGCTAACTCTAGAAAAATAATTGCCATCGTAAAAAATACCTACTTTTGCTAATTGATTAGTCATATATGTGTGTGTGTGAAAAAAACACTAACATTTAATCGATAAAAACTAAATGTTAGGCTTTTATAATAGTATTTGACAAATCTAATCTTCTTTGACTACTTTTTTTGCAGATTTACTCACTTTGAATGTTAACTTATCGTTGTCAACATCTGCGATTATGAAATCTCCTGATTCAATGTTTTGATTCAATATTTCTTCTGCTAATGGATCTTCTAAATACTTCTGTATAGCTCTATGTAATGGACGAGCACCAAATTGAGGATCGTAGCCTTTATCGGAAATGAAATCTTTAGCTTTTTCAGTTAATTCTATGACGTAACCTAGGTCTGATAATCTTTTGAATACACCAACTAAGATGATATCTATAATTTTGTGAATTTGCTCTTTCTCCAAACTATTGAAAATCAGAACATCATCTATTCTATTTAAAAATTCAGGAGAGAAGGTCTTAGTCAAAGCTTTTTTAATAACTGCTTTCGAATTTTCATCTTCATTCAACAATCTAGCCGAGGTAGAAAAACCTACACCAGAACCGAAATCTTTCAATTGTCTTGCTCCAATATTGGAAGTCATGATGATGACTGTATTTTTAAAATCTACTTTTCTTCCTAATCCATCAGTTAATTGACCATCGTCTAATACTTGAAGTAAGATATTGTAAACATCAGGATGCGCTTTTTCGATTTCATCCAATAAGATGACAGAATATGGTTTTCTTCTAACTTTCTCTGTCAATTGACCACCTTCTTCATATCCAACGTATCCCGGAGGCGCTCCAATTAATCTAGAAATACTGAATTTCTCCATGTATTCACTCATGTCTATTCTTATGATAGCGTCTTCTGAGTCAAACATATATCTTGCAAGAGCTTTAGCTAATTCTGTTTTTCCAACACCTGTAGGACCTAAGAAAATAAATGAACCAATTGGTTTTTTAGGATCTTTCAAACCTACTCGGTTTCTTTGGATAGCTCTAGTAATTTTTAGAGTGGCTTCATCTTGACCAATCACTTGTTTTTTCAAGTCATCAGCCATTGTTACTAATTTTTTACTTTCAGATTTAGCTACCTTGCTTACAGGAATCCCTGTCATCATAGCTACAACTTCAGCGATATCTTCTTCAGTTACAGGGAATCTTTTAGTTTTAGCGTCTTCTTCCCATTTGATTTTAGCTTCTTCTAATTGTTCTTGAAGACGTTTTTCTTGATCTCTTAATTTTGCAGCGTCTTCGTATCTCTGACTTTTTACAACTTGATTTTTTTCTTCTTTAATTTTTTCAATCTCAGTTTCAAGATGTGTAATTTCCTCGGGAACGTAAATATTTTTTAAATGCACTCTCGCACCGACTTCGTCCATCACATCGATGGCTTTGTCTGGCAAAAATCTATCAGTGATATATCTATTACTCAATTGTACACATGCTTTGATGGCATCTGCACTATATTCTACGTTATGATACTCTTCGTATTTAGATTTGATATTAGTAATGATTTCCATAGTCTCTTCAGCACTTGGAGGATCTATCATTACTTTTTGGAATCTACGATCTAGTGCACCATCTTTTTCAATGTGTTGACGATACTCATCTAATGTAGATGCCCCTATACATTGCAGTTCTCCTCTAGCTAAAGCGGGTTTGAAGATATTAGAAGCATCTAATGATCCTGTAGCTCCTCCAGCTCCAACAATGGTGTGAATTTCGTCTATAAATAGAATGACATCTCTGTTTTTTTCGAGCTCATTCATAATAGCTTTGATTCGCTCTTCAAATTGACCTCTATATTTAGTTCCAGCTACTAATGCAGCTAAATCCAACATCACAATTCTCTTATTGAATAAAACTCTAGATACTTTTCTCTGAATAATTCTCAGAGCTAGTCCTTCTACGATAGCTGTTTTTCCAACTCCTGGTTCTCCAATAAGAATAGGGTTGTTCTTTTTTCTTCTGCTCAGAATTTGAGAAACTCTCTCAATTTCACTTTCTCTTCCTACAATAGGATCTAATTTATCATCCTCTGCTAATTTTGTAATATCTCTTCCGAAATTATCTAAAACAGGTGTTGTGGATTTTACGTTAGATTTTTTTGCTGATGATGAAGTATAGCTTTTTGATTTGCTTTCTTCTTCTTCAAATGGATCTGATTCGGCTGACATTTCAGCAGACCTGTTGCTTTCTGGCTGACTTTCTTGCAGTATGTATTCAAGTTCAGCTTTAAAAACATCATAATCTACTTCCATTTTATTAATGATTTGAGTAGCTATATTATCTTGACTTTTTAATATCGATAACATCAAATGCTCAGTGCTTATAGTTTCACTTTTCATTTGTTTGGCTTCGATTACAGTGATGCGCAAGACCTTCTCTGCTTGTTTTGTTAAAGGTAAGCTTGCGGAGTTTACTGGTATTGCACTTATTTTATCACTAATAGCATCTTCTACTTTCTTTCTTAATAAAACAATATCTACTTCTAGAGATTTCAAAACTTTGATAGCTAATCCATCCCCTTCACGTACCAAACCAAGCAGTAAGTGTTCTATTCCTATTTGATCGTGATTCATCTTTAATGCTTCCTCACGACTATAAGAAATTACTTCTTTGACTTTAGGTGAAAATTTTGCTTCCATACTTTATAAGTTTTCAAAAATTCTGCCATTTCTCGTTTAACTGACATAATTACAATATTCAAATTACAACATTCAAGCTACTAAACAATTTTTTAAAGACTAAAATTTCATTTGCCTTTAGTAATTCACATAATTTATAATGTTGCTTGATGATAGTCAAAACTTAAATCTTATAAAAAAAACACCGATATGAACATATTGTTGCAAGATGATTATATATTTGGGAAAAGATTTTGAAATATGAAGTTCGTAATTGATAAGAAAGAGTTTTATTTAATTTTTGAATTACAGACAGAAAAGTTAATGTCTGCTAATGCTCCATTGTTAAAATCTGAGTTAGCTATCATAGGAGTTGAAGGCTACAGAAATTTAATTTTAGATTTGAAAAATGTCACATTTGTTGACTCTTCAGGTTTGAGTTCTATTTTGCTAGCTAATAGAATGTGTAATGATGCTGATGGTATCTTGGTTTTATGTAATTTAAATTCTCAAGTCAAATCATTGATTAAAATATCTCAATTAGGAGACGTTTTAAGCATTTTTGATAGTTTAGAAGAAGCTGAAGAATTTGTGAAAATCCAAGAGCTAGATAAAGAAATTAAAAAGTAATTGGACTTTGAAGTTCAGATATTAGGATCGAACTCTGCCATGTCTTCTCATGGCAGGCATCCTAGTAGTCAACTTTTAAAAATTCATCAACATAGTTTTTTAATCGATTGTGGTGAGGGTACTCAATTTCAATTGCAGAAATTTAAGTGTAAGCCTTTTCGTATCAGTTGTATATTTATAAGTCACCTTCATGGTGATCATTATTTCGGTTTAATTGGCTTATTGACGACTTTCCAATTATTGAGAAGAGAAAGTAAATTAACGATTATTGGTCCCGCACAGTTAGAAGAAATTATAAATCTACAATTGTCAGTCTCTAATTCAGTACTAACTTATCCGTTAGAATTTATAGCTACTGATGCTAATAAGGTTGAAGTGATTTATGAGAACAATGAAGTAGTTGTAACTTCAATTCCTTTAAAGCATAGAATCCCGTGTACAGGTTTTTTATTTAGAGAAAAGCTTCGTCCTAGAAAAATACACCCCGAAAACATTAAGAATTTTCGCTTGTCTCCTCAAGGTTATGATGATTTAAGAAATGGTTTAGATGCATATGATTTGTCTGGGCAATTTCATAAAAATGAAGAACTGACTTTGCAAGGTGATGTGCCTAGAGCTTATGCTTATTGTACAGATACTATTTTTCTGCCATCAATTATACCTATTATTAAAGGAGTGAATTTGCTTTATCATGAAAGCACTTTTATTGGAGAGGCAATAGAAAAGGCTCAAGATACTTATCATTCTACAACATTTCAAGCCGCTACAATTGCACTAGAAGCTCAAGTAGGCGAATTAATTATCGGTCATTTTTCATCTAAATACGCAGATTTGAGTATTCTTTTAGATGAATGTAAAACAATATTTAAGCCTTCAAGCCTAGCTATAGAAGGAGAGGTGTTTAAAGTTAAAAAACTGCACACAACATCTTGATTTTCATCGCCAAATTGTTAATATTTACAAATCCATAATATTAAATCTCCTTTTGTGAGAAAATTAACACTTTAACTATAATTTTATCTTAGATTTTTGTATTTTATTATTAAATTTGTAAATACAACTAGATATGATGAAAAAACTACTACATTTTATTCTTTTTGCCTTATTGGTAAATACTGCTCAAGCGCAAGATTTAATTAGAGGGCCGTATCAGCAAAGCGCTACGACTCAATCTGTTAAAATCATGTGGAGAACATCCGAAGCTTCAAATAGCTGGGTGAAAGTTGGTGATACTCCTGATAATTTAGACAGAGTATTTAGCATTGAAGATTTGAATATTGACCATAATATTTTAGTGACTGGTTTGTTACCACACACTAAGTATTATTATTCAATAGGTCATGATGATGTGACTTTAGCATCAGGTGATAATCATTACATTTTGACAGCTAAAGCTTATGGAGATACTACAGGATTCTCTTTCTGGACTATTGGAGATGCTGGAAAAGCAAATAACCCTCAAGTGATGGCTAGAGATGCTTTTTTAGAGCATACTAAAGATAAACCAGTTGATTTTGCTATTATGTTAGGTGATAATGCTTACCAAAATGGTACAGATGAAGAGTATCAACAAAAAGTATTTGGAAGTGAATTTGGTTATGATTCTATATTAAGATATTTACACTATTACCCAACTCCTGGAAACCACGATTATAACATTTTAAGAGGAGATAATATCTTAAACTATTTGGATCCTACTATTGATAAAGGTCCTTACTACGATATCCATGAAGTGTTTAAAAATGGTGAAGGTGGAGGAGTTCCATCAGGAACAGAAATTTATTATTCATTTGATTATGGTCATGTTCACTTCATCAGTTTGAACTCAGAGACTTTCCCATGGACAAGAACAGATCCATCTCCAATGAAAAAATGGTTGAGAAAAGATCTTGAAGCAAATAAATTACCTTGGACAATAGTAATATTCCATCAACCTCCATTTACTTCAGGTTCACACTCATCAGATGATTCTTATGAATTTATGATGATGCACATGAGAAAATACATGTTGCCAATATTAGAAGAAGCTGGAGTGGATTTAGTATTGAATGGTCACTCACACGTTTATGAAAGATCTTATTTAATCAACGGATTTTATTTAGGTAGCTATGCTTTCGATCCTGCAATTCATGGTGTAAACATGACAAGTGGTAATCCTGACTTAGGTGAAACTTATGTAAAAGAAGCTGGTGGAAAAGGAACTGTATATTCAGTAATTGGAAATAGCGGTAGTTATACTTCTGAGGGAAGCTTCCCGACAAAAATGCACCCTGTTCATCTTTTAAGAGATGCTGGTAAAGATGTTACTGGAAGTATTGTAGTAGATGTAACTGGTAGCACTCTTAATGTGGAGTACATTAATAGATTTGGAGAGATATTAGATAAGTATTCAATTTTCAAACAAATTGAAGCTGTCCCTACTTCAATCAAAGAGAACTATGTTGACATCTTTGAAATGACAGCATATCCTAACCCAAGCAGTGATGTATTGTCTATCAACTTTAACAATCCTTCTATGTCAAAAGCTAATATTACAGTTTCTGATATGACAGGAAGACAGGTTTTAGCACAAGAAGCAACTGGTCAAGGAAGCGCAACAGTTCAAGTAAATGGTTGGAATCAACTAGCTGCTGGAAATTATGTTGTAAGCTTAAATGTTAATGGAAAATTAGGTTCTATTACTGTTGCCAAAGCTGAGTAATTTTAAATTTTAATATTCTGAAGGACGACAATTGTCGTCCTTTTTTTATTCCCTAAACTATCATTTCACTTTAAGATTCATTATCTTGAATAGGTATTTAAAAGTATAATTTTAAAATAAATAAAGATGAGCCAAATAAAAAATTCTAATGTTCTGATTACTGGAGGAGCTCAAGGTATAGGTAAATTATTAGGAGAGAAATGTTTAAGAGAAGGAGCTAAGAATTTAATTATATGGGATATTAACCCAGTGAATATTGACCAGACTTTAGCCGATTTTAATCATAAAGGATATAAAAATGTTCATGCTTTCCGTGTGGATGTTTCAGATAATAATGAAATAGAAAAGGCTGCAACAGAAGTTTTATTAGAAATAGGAAATGTAGATATTCTATTCAATAATGCAGGAATTGTAGTTGGCAAAATGTTTTGGGAACATACTGCAGAAGAAATTGACCGTACTATTCAAATTAATTTAAACGGTGTATTACATACTACTCGTGTATTTATTAAAGAAATGATTCAACAGAAACGAGGTCATGTTATCAATATAGCTTCTGCATCTGGTATGATAAGCAACAAAAAAATGTCAGCATATTTAGCGAGTAAGTGGGCTGTAAAGGGTTGGTCTGATTCTTTAAGAATGGAATTAGAAAGTCTTGGTGGTGATTTGCACGTGACCACAGTTTGTCCTAGCTATATCAATACTGGGATGTTCAAAGGTGTAAAAGCTCCTTTCCTTTTTCCATTATTAGAGCCTGAAGATATCACAGATCAAATCATTCGTGCCGTCAAAAAGAATCAAATTTTCTTATTAGCTCCATCAGCTCTAAATCTTATTCCATTTTTACAAGGAATATTGCCTACAAGATTGTTTGATGTTGCAGCAGAGTTTTTAGGAGTCTATGATTCCATGACTGATTTTGAAGGTAGAGATAGGAAAGAAGCTGTACCATCAAAAAAATCTAAACAAACTATTTAATTATGACTACTACTAGCCAACAAATATTAAGCGCATCTTCATTAGTTGAAAAACAAAGAGCGTATTTCGAATCAGGCGCTACTCGTTCTGTAGATTTTCGTATAGAACAGTTGAAAAGATTTAAAAAAGTATTTCTTCAGTATGAAGAGAAGATGTATGAAGCTCTGAAAAGAGATTTTAAAAAGCCAGTTTTTGAAACTTATACTTCTGAGTTAGGTCTAATCTTGGAAGAGATAGGCTTGATGATTAAAAATCTTAAAAATTGGTCTACACCTCAATATGTATCTACATCTCTTGGAAATTTACCTGCGAGAAGTTATATCTATCCTGATCCTTATGGAGTAGTTTTAGTGATAGGCGCTTGGAATTATCCAATACAATTGACTCTCTTACCCGTTGTAGGAGCAATAGCTGCTGGAAATACAGTAATCATTAAGCCTCCTAGAGTTGCTAAGCATGCTTATGACGTCATGGTAGAATTGATAGCTGAATGTTTTGATCCGCAGTATGTAAGTTGTCTAGATGTGGAAATTGGACATACTGAAATGCTAGAACAACGATATGATTATATATTTTTCACGGGTGGAATTTCCGTAGGTAAAATAATTGCAAAAGCTGCTGCAGAGCATTTAACTCCGACTACTTTAGAATTAGGCGGGAAAAGCCCTTGTATTGTAGATGAAACAGCTTCTATAGAAGTGGCAGCTCGTAGAATCATTTGGGGAAAGTGTCTCAATGCTGGGCAAACTTGCGTCGCTCCTGATTATCTTTTAGTACACGAAAATGTAAAAGATGAACTATTTCAAGCGATGAAAAAAGTAGTTAAGGAATTTTACGGAGATGATGCTTCTAGAAGTGTAGACTATGCAGCTATCATTAATGATAAGCATTTTGATAGATTGTCTACTATGATAAAAGATGGAACTGTTGTAGTAGGAGGGAAATCAGATGCTAGTAAAAGATATATTGAGCCTACTGTTATTACAGACATTAGTTTCGATCACCCATTAATGCAAGATGAGATTTTTGGCCCAATACTTCCTGCATTTACTTTTAAAACATTAGATGAAGCTTTCAAAATCGTTAAGTCATATGAGAAACCATTAGCGTTTTATGTTTTCTCAAGTAATTACAAAAACCAACAAAGATGTATGAATGAAATACAATTTGGAGGAGGATGTATTAATGACGTAGTTGCACATTTACTGAACCATGACTTGCCATTTGGTGGAGTAGGTCAAAGTGGGAGCGGTGCTTATCACGGAAAACATAGCTTTGATACATTTACACACTTTAAAGGGGTAATGAATAAAGTGACTTGGCCTGATATTCCATTGAGGTATCCGCCTTATAATGGCAAACTAGGAATAGTGAAAAAAGTAATCAATTAATATCAAGAGGCTTCGGCCTCTTTTTTATTCAAAAAACTCTAGAATTTTTTGAGCTTTTAAATGGCATTCTTCCCATTCTTTGATTGGATCAGAATCTATAGTAATAGCTCCTCCTGCTCGGATATAGCTTTTGTTCTGTAAAGGAAAATGAATCAAACTCCGAATAATGACGTTAAAGTCGAAGTCACCTTCAGGTGTGATATAGCCAACAGTTCCAGAATAAATATCTCGATGAAAGCTTTCTATATTTTCAGCATAATTCATTACGCTGATTTTAGGAACGCCGGTCATACTTCCCATGGGGAAAGTAGCTTTTAAGATATCAGTAAAAGAAATGTCTGATTCGATGTCACACTCTATGGTAGAGATGAGCTGGTGAACCTGTTTGAAGGTATGGATTTCTGCTAATTCAGAAACCTTCACGCTTCCTTTTTGAGCAATTTTTGACAAATCATTTCTGACTAAATCAACAATCATGATGTTTTCGGTCCTGTCTTTTTCAGTGTTCAAAAGATTTTTGTTCTGTAAATCTATATGACTCTGCTGATTTCTAGGTTGAGTCCCTTTGATGGGTTGGGAAATAATATGACTCCCGACTTTCCTTAGAAATCTTTCAGGGCTATTGCATAAAAGTTGAATATTGTCTAACTGGAAATAGCAGGAAAAAGGAGCTTGTAGTTTTTGCTGAAGTTCTTGATATGCTTTAGCTGGATGTAAAAGAGGGTCTTCAGATTGCCATTCAATACAATAATTGATTTCGTAAAAGTCACCAGCTATAATTTTGGATTGGATGCCTTCTACGTTTTGAATGTATTCTTCAGAACTTGTCTGTAATGTAAAATGTAAAGTTGAAGAAGGTTCTATTTCTTCATTTGTTTCAAAATTTGGAATGGAAACCGTCGGTAAATGATAAGCTTCTACTTGTTGGTTTCTAGCTATAAAGACAATTTTAGGAACGAAAAAGTGGATCAACTTTGAATGGAGACCTTCTTTTTGGTTTTGAATTAAGTCTAGTTCTATGAGATTTTTTAGGTCATAATTGATATAACCCATTTTCCAATCTTTATGGTCTTTATTCCATTGGTCAAAAGAGGAAAACTGTTCTGAATGATTGGGGGATAAAACAAATTCATTCGTCTTATCCCAGCCAATGATCCAATCGATATTTTGTTGATTAAGCTCCCAATTATCAAATAGGATATAATCTGTTGATGTTTTTTTTGAAAGAATATTCGCCCTAAAGATATCAGGAGTGATGTCGATAATGGTTTTTATTCTTTGTTCAAATGTCATTATTTAAATTCAATCAATTCGTCTCTTCCTGGTCCTACAGAAGCCCAAGTGACTTTTGTATCCAAATAGTTTTCTAAGAAATCTACATACTCTTGCATCTCTGTTGGTACGCTATTGTCGGCAGGAAGTTGCCCCCAGCTTTTTCTATATTCAAAAACTGGCTCTATAGTTTCTGTCACTAAGTCGAAAGGTAACTCTTGCGTAGTTTTGCCACCGTAGATATATTCTGTACAAACTCCGAACTCGTCAAAGTTATTAAGTACATCTAATTTGGTCACGATTAATTTTGTGACACCGTTAATCATACAAGTGTATTTTAATGCAGGCAAATCAATCCAACCACATCTTCTTGGTCTTCCAGTTGTTGCTCCAAATTCACCACCTTCTTTTCTAAGTTTCTCACCTACTTCATCATGTAATTCAGATGGGAAAGGTCCACTGCCTACTCTTGTGCAATATGCTTTCGTAATACCCATCACTTCACCGATTGCACTAGGAGGAACTCCTAAGCCTGTACATACAGCAGCTGTGATAGTATTAGAAGAAGTTACAAAGGGATAAGTGCCAAAATCAATATCTAACATTGAACCTTGAGCACCTTCTGCTAAAATTTTCTTGCCAGCCTTTAGTTGATTATTGACGAAATATGTACTTTCCTCAATTGTATATTGTTTAAGTTGCTCGATAGCTTCAAACCATTGAGCTTCTAGTTCTTCAATTTGGAATTCGAAGTCGTAGTTTTTAAGAAGAGACAAGTGCTTGTTTTTCAGAATATCGTACTGATCTCTGAAATTTTTCTCTAAAATATTCCCTACTCTCAATCCATTACGACCGGTTTTGTCCATATATGTTGGACCAATTCCTTTCAAAGTAGAACCGATTTTAGAAATGCCTTTAGATTGCTCAGATGCAGCATCTAATAATTTGTGAGAAGGTAAAATTAAGTTTGCTCTTTTAGCAATAATTAATCTATCTCTTACAGGAACTCCAGCAGCTTCTAATTTTACGATTTCTGCCATCAAAGTAACAGGGTCGATCACGACACCATTGCCAATAAGATTCAAACAATTTTCACGGAAAATACCAGATGGGATGGTATGTAACACACTTTTTTTGCCGTCTATAACTAATGTATGTCCAGCATTCGGACCCCCTTGGAATCTCGCGATTATATCGTAACCTTCTGCAAGAAAGTCAACAATTTTTCCTTTTCCTTCATCGCCCCATTGAAGGCCTAAAATTACATCTACTTTCATGAAATGATTATACTTGAATTCAGTTGAATGATTATTGAGTTTCTTCTGATTTGTTTTCGCATCCACAATTCAAACTGTCTACATAGAAAGTCAATGAATGTTGCTTTATTTTGATGCCTAATAATTGTTCCTGTGTTGCTTTGATCAAATGAATTCTAGGATCACAAAACTCTACTACTTTACCGCAATTGCTGCAAATAATATGATCGTGTTGTTTGAATCCGTAAGCTCTTTCGTATTGCGCGTGATTTTGACCAAACTGATGTTTTGTTACCAAATCACAATTGACCAATAGTTCTAAAGTATTGTAAACAGTAGCTCTGCTGACATTGTATTGATTCTTCTTCATTTGGAGATACAATTCTTCAGCGTCGAAGTGAGTATGATTGCTGTATATTTCTTCTAAGATAGAAAACCTCTCAGGAGTTTTTCTTTGCTTATGATGCTCAAGGTAAGCCGAGAAAATCATCTTTACATCACTAATAATCTTAATATCTACTTCAGACATGTTGAGTTGTTTCTGCAATATTCACAAATGTAAGTCTTTATACAGTTTTATAGTAGTAAAAACCTTTTAGTTTTCAACACGAATTATCGTTTGTTGTTGAGTTTTTTATGCTAACTTTTTAAAGTTATTCTTTTGTATTCCAAATCTCCCAAGCTTTTTCTGCTTGAAGATGAAGCATATCTAATCCATTTTTTATTTGGGCACCTTTGTCTAATCCTTTTTGCAAAAAAGCAGTCACTTCTGGATTGTACACTAAATCATATAAATAGTGCTGTTCCGTAATCGCTTCATAAGGTAAGTCTGGTGATTGCTCCACATTTGGATACATTCCTACTGGCGAAGTATTGATAATTACTGTAAAATTTTTTAAGATTTCTGGAGTAATTTGCTCGTATGACCAACGATCTTTGTTAGCAGTTCTAGAAACGTATTGATATTCTATTCCTAGTTTTTTCAAAGCATACACGACTGCTTTTGATGCACCACCAGTGCCCAAAACCAAAGCTTTTTTGTGATGAGGTTTTAATAAAGGTTCGAAGCTTTTTTGAAAACCATAACAATCCGTATTGTAACCAATCTTTTTCCCGTTAGAGATTTTAATCGTATTGACAGCGCCGATCTCTCTTGCAGTGACATCTAATTCATCTAAAAATGGAATGACTACTTCTTTATAAGGTATTGTGACATTTAGACCAGCAAGATGCTCAGTTTGAAATAAATCCTTCACCAATTCTATTTTTTCAATAGGATAGGTGTCATATACGTGATTGGGAATATTTTCTTTTGTAAATTTTTCAGTAAAATATCCTTTAGAGAATGAATGACTCAAAGGATATCCTATCAAACCTAATTTTACGGTCATATTTTAAGTACTTAAAATCATTGAAACATCCGGGTCATTTTCCATATCAGGATACATGTACAACATAAAGATTTCTTTGCCAGGAGCTTCTGACATCATGAGCATCAATTGTATCAATGCTTCTTGTTTTTGTCCCATGAAATAAATGATAGCGATTTTTGCAAATTTTAATTCCTCATTGGCTTTGCAAAACTGTATGCCTTTTTCAATAATTTCTAGAGCTGTATCAGCATCTCCAGCGTTTAAAAATATTTGTGCCATCAAGATATAAGCTTCAAATCTTGAAATCGATAAGTCTATAGCATTTTCAGTAATCTCTATCGCTTTTTCAACTTCTTTTGTAATCTGAGCAGCTTCTGCAGCTACGATTTGATAGTCGTAATCATGCTTATCTAATTCTGCAGCTTTGATAAAAAATTTATAAGCTTGCTCCCAATTATCTTCTGCTTTGTAGGTTTCTCCGATTCTGAAATATGCTTCGGGAATATTTGGGTTAGAGTGTAAAGCTCTTTTGTAATAATACCTTGAAAGTTTAAATTCTAATAAAAACTCATGACATTGACCTTTTAATAAGAAGATATCTTCATCTGCATCAAATTTAGCTTCGAAATCTTTAATGACTTCTAAAGCTTTTTTGTAATTCTTATTAATGATATGTAATTCAATAATGTCTTGATATGCAAAGTCTAAAGTATCGTCTATAGCGAGAGTATATTCTAAAGCATCGATAGCTTCGTCGATTTTATTCATGCCTTTGAAAGCGCAGGATAAATTATACCAAGCAAAAACAGTATAGGGATGTTCGTTGATTAATTCTTCGTGGAACTTCTTACTTCTTTCGTACTCTTCTGTAATTTCCATACAGTAGTTGATACGATTGAGCGCTTCTTCATTGTCAGGCTCTACCCAAAGACATTTCTTTAAGCATTGAAAAACCTCTTCGTATTTTTCCCAATCTTCATATACATCCGCCATTTGCAAATGTATATCTGCTAATTCTTCATTATCGGTAACAGATATTCTGTCTTCTAAAATCTGAACAGCTTCTTCATATTTAGATAAAAACGTTAAGATTTCGGCCTTTAAAAGATAGATTCCTGCTTCAGAACCGTCTATAATTTCTGCCTTTTCTAATGTCTTTAAAGCTTTCTCACAATCCTTTGCTTCAAATTGTAATTGTGCTTTTTTGATTAGCAATATAGAAGAGAAAGGATGTTGCTCTAATGCTTGATGGATAATGGATTGAGCAATACTCAAGTCTCCTCTAAACTCATAGAAATCTGCTAGTATTTCAAAAGATTCAGCATCCAAAAATAGGGCATGATTGTTCCTTACAGAATTTTCATACTGTTCTACTATATCGTTAATGTGTTCGTTTTGTTCTTCGTCAAATTCAAATGGTTCCATCTTCACCTCCAGCTTACAAAGTTAATACTTATATTGGCATTGCTTTCAAAAGAAAAGTTATTAAAAGATATTGGATGATAAAAGAAAAAAATATGAACATTAGAGTTAATGTTTATAAGTTGGTAATTAGTTTTTTACTATTAGTTTTTTCGAATGTATTAGTAGCAAGTAATCAATATGTTATAAATGTAGAATTAGACCCTAAATTTAAAGCTATAAAAGGTGATATTCAAATGGAATACCTCAACTCTTCCGAGGACACTCTTCAAGAGCTCTGGATTCATCTTTGGCCGAATGCGTACAGAGACCATCAAACTCCTTGGGCGAAGGAAATGGTCAATCAAAATATGTTAGACTTTCAATACAGTAAAACTTCTGGAAGAATAGATAGCCTTAATTTTAAAGACGGAAATACTACTTTAAACTATATCATATCTGAAAATCAGCCAGATATTGCAGTGATATTATTGAACCAACCTTTATTGCCGGGAAAGAGTATTAGAATATCTTCTCCATTCAGAGTAAAATTGCCTCAATTGATGTCACGTTCAGGATATGCAGGTTCTTTTTTCTCTGTCACTCAATGGCATCCAAAATTTGCTGTTTATGAAAATGGAGTTTGGCAGGCAATGTCTTATTTAGAGCAAGGTGAATTTTATAGTGATTTTGCAGATTATGATGTTTCAGTTACTCTACCTTCTTCTTATCAATTTGCAGCAACAGGTCATTTATTTCAAGAAAATGATTCGACAGAAGCCACGAACACTTATCAGATCAAATTATCTAATATTCATGACTTTGCGTGGTATGCTTCTAAAAAATTTAAAGTAAAAACTAAGACTATTCAACTAGAAACAGGAAGAAATATTGCAATCCAAGTTTATGTTAATGATGAAAATATTCAAGACGAGATCATCAATTACGCAGCTCAGACGATAGAATATATGTCCAAGCACTTAGGAGAATATCCTTATGATGTTTGTTCAGTTGTGCAAGGAACGGAAGGATTGGGAAGTGGTATGGAATATCCGACTATTTGTAATATTCAAGGTGGAAGAACATTAAAAGTGGAAGTTGTCCATGAAGTGATACACAATTGGTGGTATGGAATATTAGCCAATAATGAAAGGAAAGAACCCGTGATGGATGAAAGCATCACCTCTTACTATGAAAACAGAGTAATTAATGAATTATTTCCGGACAATATAAAAGTTCCATTTTCTAAATATTTAGGATTAAATAGATTGCCTAAAGATTATCTGAATAAGTACATCATTTTGAATCAATATCGAATGAATGTTTGGCAAAAGATGAATCTCCCAGCAGAAGACTATTCTAGTATCAACTATTATTCAATGATATATGCTAAAGGGAATTTGGACTTTCAATTATTAGAACAATATTTAGGTCTAGAAAATTTCGATAAAACTCTTCAATCATTTTATAAGAAATACAAATTTCAGCACACCAATTTAGAAGCTTTGAAAAATCACTTTGCTCTAAATTCATCTAAAGAAACAGATTGGTTTTTTGAAAATATATTGAGTAAGAATGCTCTAGCTGATTTTAAATTTAAAAATGTTCAAAACGAAAATGGAGTTTTAAGAACTACATTAATAAATAAAAGCAATCTACAGACTGCAGCTGAAATTAGCTTAGTGGATAAAAACTTGAATGTTTTGCAGACTCAATGGGTAGATGCTTTCATTGGTGAAAAAACTATTGAGATCAAAGATACGGTGAATGCTCACGCTATACTTATTGATCCTCAATGGATAGGAATGGAGCAAAGTCGCAGAAATAATTATTATAAAATCAAAGGTTTGCATCAAGTAAAACCTTTGCAAATAAGATTCATTGGAGCAGCGGAAGATCCTACTAAGAATCAGCTATTTGTAGCTCCTCTTCTTGCAGGTAATAAGTATGATGGTTTTATGTTGGGTTTGTCACTTTATAATAGAGTGTTTCCTGTCAAAAAGTTGGAGTATATGCTACAACCTATATGGGCTTTCAGATCCAAAACTTTTAATTGGGTAGGAGACGTAGCCTATCATATTACACCGTCGAAACAGAAGCCAGTAGATATTGAGATCGGTTTGCATTCTAAATCCTTTACTTTGAATGATCGACCTCTTAATTTGAAGTATATAAAATTACAACCGTATATCGTTGCTCAGTTTCAAAAAGTAGGAAGTAATGCAGGACCTATTCATCGAGTAGGATATAGAAATATTCAAATTTGGGCGGACGACTATACTGCCGAAAGAGATACGGTCACCCAAAAAGTATCTTTTACAAAAACAAAATACCAATATAATACACATGAATTTTGGTATTCTTTAGCACATCTGCACGCATTATTTCCCTCAGAATTTAAAACTATTGTTCGATTCGATAAAGATTATTTGAGACAATCTGTAGAACTGAAACAAAAGTTCAGATATACTCAAAAAGGCTCTTTCGTTCATTTAAGATTTTTTGCAGGAGCATTTTTGTATCGTAACTCGGATGTGAGTTTTAGATCAAAGTCTGTAGTAGGTTTCAATTTGAGTGGCATCAATGGCAAGAATGACTATCTGTTTGATGGTGGATATCTAGGAAGAAATGAACAAGAAGGATTGACTTCAAGACAAATGATGATGGGAGAAGGGAATTTTAAAGTTTTGACCGCTCAACAAAATCCGATGGAAGGCAAAACTGTCAATGGACTATTTGCTGTCAATTTCAAAATAGATGCTCCTTTTAAATGGTTGCCGATACAGTTGTTTGCAGACTTGGGCTATAGCGTAGATAAAGTCATCATGCCGGATAATTTTTTACCGTATAAGCAGTTCAGTTATGATATGGGATTAAGTATCTCATTATTCAATGAAGGCTTGGAAATTTATTTCCCCTTATTAATGTCTGATAATTTTAAAACCTATTACAAATCCAATCTTCCTAAGTTTGGACAGAAAATATCTTTCTCTATTGACTTAGATAAAATCAATTGGCATAAAAATACCAGGAATCTCAGTAGGAAGCTTTTGAATTAAAAATGTTAAAGAATGATTGATCTAGAGAGACTTTCAGAAAATTTTAACTAAAATAAATTAGATTTGTGCTAACCATGAATAACCGCATCATCCTCGATAATAGGCTTATGCAACTGACTTTAGAACGCTTTAGTCATCAGTTGCTAGAAAACTATGGTGACTTCTCCAATACAGCTATTATAGGAGTTCAGCCGAGAGGAGTATTGCTTTCTGACAAAATTTATCAAAATCTATTGAAATTAACCGACCATAAAATTGAATATGGGAAGTTAGACATCACATTTTATAGAGATGATTTCAGGAGTAAAGGCAAGCATTTAGAAGCTAAAGAAACAGATATCAATTTTTCTTTAGAAGGCAAAAGGATTGTTTTAATAGACGATGTGCTTTATACAGGACGTACGATTAGAGCAGCTTTAGATGCATTATTAGCATATGGGAGACCGTCAGAAGTTAAGCTTTTGACCTTAATCAATAGAAGATTTAGTAGAGAATTGCCTATACAGTCGGACTTTATAGGGAAAACTGTAGATACTCAGTTAGGAGAAGTCGTTTCGGTAGAATGGGAGCACCAAGAATATGGTAGTTGTGTTATCTTGCTAAAAGAAAAAATATGAGTCATTTAAGTACCAAGCATTTGTTAGGCATAAAAGATTTGACAAAGGAAGATGTCGAATTGATATTAAAAACTGCTAGTACATTTAAAGAAGTGATCAATCGTCCTATCAAAAAAGTACCTACACTAAGAGATTTAACGATTGCCAATTTATTTTTTGAGAACTCTACACGTACTCGAACCTCTTTCGAATTAGCCCAGAAGAGACTTTCAGCAGATACTGTAAATTTCTCATCATCTAGTTCATCCGTTAAAAAAGGAGAAACCTTACTAGATACTGTCAATAATATTTTAGCCATGAAAGTGGACATGGTGGTCATGAGACATCCTAGTCCTGGAGCACCACATTTTTTGTCTAAACATATCCCTTGTAATATCCTCAATGCAGGCGATGGCACTCATGAGCATCCTACTCAAGCTCTTTTAGATGCCTATTCTATGCAAGAGAAAATAGGTGATTTGAAAGGAAAAAATATTTTGATCATTGGAGATATTATGCACTCAAGAGTGGCTTTATCAAATATATTCTGTTTGATAAAATTAGGTGCAAATGTAAAACTTTGTGGCCCGCCTACTTTAATCCCTAAGCATATCAAAGAGTTAGGAGTTACTATTGAATACGATATACAAAAAGCACTAGAATGGTGTGATGTAGCGAATGTTTTAAGGATACAATTAGAACGTCAAAATACCAAGCTTTTTCCATCCATCAGAGAATATGCGCTTTATTTTGGAGTCAATAAAAAGAGGTTAGAAGCTTTGAAAAAGCCCATAGTTATTATGCATCCAGGGCCGATTAATAGAGGAGTAGAGTTGACCTCTGATGTTGCAGATTCAGAGCATTCTATTATTCTGGATCAGGTAGAAAATGGAGTAGCAGTAAGAATGGCAAGTATGTATTTACTGGCTGGAAAAGATTAAAAATATAATAAGTTAGTTTTCATTTTTTGGTAATAAAATAGGTTTGTTTTCGTCTTTAGAAAAGACAACAGAATCTTTATAATCATCTTCTTCTAATTCATCTGTACCAATAACACTATACTTTTTATAAGGTTCTGTATAATTTTTTTCTAAGTTAGTTTCGCTTGTTGTAGAATCTGATTGAATGATTTCATACACATCATTATGTCTGTGAAAAGGTACGCCAGTAGTTTTATAGACCAGCGTTAGATATCCCAAAACAAATATTAAAATGATTAAAATGATTAAAAGGAAAAGTCTATATTTTTTCATGAAAAGTGTTGCGTTAGTCCTTGCGGTGTAATTTATAAAAATCTTTCTGCACAATAAATTTAACAAGCAAAATAAGTAATTTTATTTAGCCCTACTTTAAGAATAACAATATTTACATTTTTATTGTAATGGTTAAACACACTCGTTCTTTAACGAATTAAATCGAAGTCATCTTGTCATTTGTTAGATTGTATTATTAAAAGCTATCTAATGTATATTGCATAATTGCGTATATTAGCAAACAAATGCTATCAAAAAAGTCAAAATACGCTATTCATTCGTTGGTTTATTTAGCCAAAAATCAAGATAAAGGTCCTGTTTTAATTAGTCAGATAGCGGAGACTCAAAATATTCCTAAAAAATTCTTGGAAGCTATCTTATTAGATTTAAGAAATGCCGGAATGCTCAATAGCAAAAAGGGAAAAGGTGGAGGTTATTATTTAATCAAGTCGCCGTCTGAAGTCAATTTAGCAGATGTAGTAAGATTATTTGAAGGGGCTATTGCCTTGCTTCCATGCGTAACACATCGCTTTTATGAATCTTGTGATGAATGTGAAGATGAAATTTCATGTGGGATTAGAGATGTATTTATGCAAATCAGAAACGAAACTGTAGAAATTTTAAAAAAATCCACATTAGAAGATATTATTTCTAGAGAACAAAGGCTCAAAACACTCATTTAATTTCTTTTGGATTGAGTAACAAATGTTGCTATAATGACCATCTAGCTTGCTTATTTTTGTATCACTTATAAATGTAAAGTGATGAAGGTTTTTTTGAAGTACAGTATATTGAGTGTTTTGTTTTTAGCGGTTACAACTAAAGTTTATTCTAACAATTTAGGAAGTCAAGGTTTAGCTTGGATCAATTATACGAATAACTTGAAGTTCAATGACAAGTTGACTTTGAATAGTGAAGTCATTGAAAGATTTTATCTCAATCCTGCAGTGCAGTTCAGCAATGGCTATCGATTTAAATTGCATTATAAAATTGGTAAAAATACTAATTGGGATGTAGCTCCTGGAATGGTGTTTTTTTTACAAAGCACTCCTCAAAATCAAGACCGCACTTACTCTTTTCTCGTTCCAGAATTACGACCTCAGTTAGAATTAAATTATAGCCAAAAGTTGAAACGTCTGACTTTTCAACACAGATATAGATTTGAAGCAAGATATTTCCACAATATAGCTACCGATAAAAAATCATTAGCAGACGGTTATACCTTTAAAAATTTCAGATTTAGATATCAATTATCAGCTTCTATTCCATTAGTGACATTCAAGGAAAATCAAAAGCTACAATTGAAAGTTGGAGATGAATTACATATTAATTTAGGCAAGAAAGTAATTGATAATTATTTTGACCAAAACAGACTTTTTGCTTCCTTAGTAGTAGATGTTGTACCATCTCTAGGCTTGGAATTAGGTTATTTATATTGGTATCAGCATTCTGCTAATAACGATAGAGTACATAGACATTTCTTGAGAGTAGGAATTCACCAAAAAATAGAATTGAAGAATAGGAGAAAAGAATAATTATAGACCACGGTTTTAACCGCGGTAGAAATGAATATTTTTATATTCCATTGTTTGAATCGTTTTTGGCCACGGTTTCAATCGTGGATATATTGATTTGAAAATGTCAAATCGTATGAATTTATTGCCCACGGTTTTAACCGTGGGTATTTAGGATATTTCGTGAGCAAAAAAATCATTTCCAAAAATTTCATCATCTCAAAATTATTAATTCAATATAAATACATAGCTCATATCAAATTGTACTATCTTATATCAAATACATTTTATGGGAAGGGTAGTTATATTATTGATGTTTTTGTTTTTGAGTCAACATGCAAAAGCGATTGTGCAACCTGATATTTCTTTAGAAGTATTTTCTTCGGGTTATTCTGATCCATTAGCTGTCAGAAATGATGGAGTGAATAATTGGTTATACATAGTTCAGCGGAATGGTGAAATAGTCATTTCTGATTCATTAGGAAATAAAGCAACAGTTCCATTTTTAGATATAAAAGATAGAGTTTTATCTGGCGGAGAAAGAGGACTTTTAGGCTTAGCTTTTCATCCACAGTTCAAGACCAATAGAGTATTTGTAGTGAATTATACAAGAAAAAATGATGGAGCTACAGTCATTTCTACTTTCAAAGCATTCGAAAATAATTTAATGGAAGCAAATCCTAAATCTGAAAAAATTATATTGACCATTCCACAACCATCCGCTAATCATAATGGTGGAGATATTCATTTTGCAAAAGATGGATATTTATATATCGGAATGGGCGATGGTGGAGGTGGAGGAGATCCAAAAAATTATGCTCAGAATTTACAAAGTCTTTTAGGAAAGATGTTGAGAATTCATTTAGATTCAGATTCTACATATATTATTCCCGATGGTAATCCATTTAAAAATGATAGATCTAAACTTGGTGAAATTTGGAGTTATGGTCTTAGAAATCCTTGGAGGTTTAGTTTTGACAGATTAAATGATGATTTATGGATAGCAGATGTCGGTCAGAATGCATTTGAAGAAGTCAATCACGCTCCAAGTCCAAGAATGGGTGGAGAGAATTACGGTTGGAGATGCTTTGAAGGCGATCAAGTTTTTAATAATACAGATTGTAATGAAACGTATGATTTTCCAATATTTACTTATAATCGAACCACCGCTACTGGAGGACGATCTATTACTGGAGGATTTGTTTATAGAGGAAGTGAATTCCCTGATTTATACGGATATTATGTTTGTGCAGATTACTTGTCCGGCAATTTTTGGTTATTGAAACAAGATAATAGTAATCTAGAAGTCATTCTAAAGAATAAAGTAGTATCTAATATTACAAGTTTTGGCGAAGATTTAGACGGAGAACTTTATGCAAGTTCTTTTAATGGGAATATTTATAAAGTAGGAAGTCTTTGCTCAGACTTAAAAATTGATTCTACTAAAATTCAATCAATTTCCTGCCCTTCTAAAACTGATGGAAGTATTGAAATTTTTCTAACAAATCCATCAGAACAATATAAAGTCTTATGGTCAAATGGTGACTCCAATCTTATCATTTCAGATTTAGAACAAGGATGGTATCAATTACAATTGACAGATAGCAAAGGTTGTGTGCTAACAGATAGTTTTGAAGTCTCTTTTTCTAAAGCCTTACCTGAAATTGTAATGGAAGTTGATTCTCTATTGACTAATGCTATTGGTTCATATCAATGGTTTGAAAATGGAAATCCTATCGATTCTGCTCACGAGTTTTTTATCATTCCACAACAAAGTGGAATCTATCAAGTAGAAGTGACGGATTTAGAGGATTGTAAATTGCTTTCAGAAGTGTTTGAATTGAATATTAACGCTTTAAAGGATAATAAATCAATGGAGACATTTCATATATTCCCAAATCCTACCAATGATTTTATTACTATAAAAACATCACAGAACTTCAATTCTAAATTCGGAACCGTCAGAGTTTTTGACTTAAATGGAAGAGTAGTATTAGAACAAACAATGAAAAATATTGATTCACCAATTTCATTGAAAACTTTATCAAAAGGGATATATTTCATTCAGCTTTCTATTGAAGATGCTGGATATAGAGGTATTTCAAAAGTGGTTAAAATCAATGATTAAAGTTGTATAAAGTGAGTAAGACTGACTTCGTGATACCATTATACTTTTAATTTGGTAGCTACAAATTGCTAATTCAATGCCTTTTGAATTTTTCTTGTATTTTTTTTTGGTACTTTAATCACCAAAAAGGATATTGTTATATCTTAATACCATGATTATACAAGAATATATACAGCAATACCAGTTGCTCATCACCTTTATAATAATTATAGCGGGTATAGTCATGTTTGTGAGAGAGACATGGAGTGTAGATACTATTGCTATTATTATCATGACGATGTTTATTATCTCCGGCATATTGACTCCAAATGAAGGATTCGCTGGATTTATAAATAGTGCGACTATTACCGTTGCTTGTATGTTTGTACTGAGTTATGGCTTGTTTAAGTCAGGGATACTCAATCCATTGATTACCATTCTCATTAGAGCAGGAGAGAAGCATTATCTTTTTAGTTTGGTATTGATTATGATTATTGCGGCTACTTTATCTGCATTTATTAATGATACAGCCGTAGTTGCTTTGTTGATGCCTGTGGTGATAAGGATGTCAGAGAGGACAGGAGAGTCGCCCGGTCGTTATTTAATGCCTTTATCTTTTGCAGCACTTCTAGGAGGGATATGTACTATTTTGGGGACATCTACGAATGTTTTAGTGAGTGGGATAGTTCAGCAATATGGATTAGAGCCCCTTGGAATGTTTGAATTTGCAAAAGCAGGATTTTGGATCACAGTTTCTGGAATCACTTTCATGCTTGTTGTAGGACCTATTATGCTTCCTAAAAATAGTCGAGATGGAGGGATTACCCGTCGTCATAAAATCCCTAGATATATAGCTAGAGTGAGAGTGATGAAAGGGAATAATGATATAGGAAAAGATATCTCCCAAGCAGAAACCTTTAAAAAGTACAATGCAGAGCTATTACGAATTGATAGATTGAGTGAGAAGTTTTCAAGTCCATTTAATTCTGAAGTGATTATTAGAGAGGGAGACGAATTGAAAATGCTGATCAATTCAGACGAGTTATTATTGATTCGAAAAGATTCAGGCTTTAAATTATTGCCAGAATTTATGAAAATGACTACAGATGAAAACGAAAAAACTTATAAAGTAGTAGTACCACACGATGCTCCATTTGCTAATCAACCTTATTTCAAATTGCAATCGGCTTATGACTTTGATTTATTAGCATGGAAAAAAACAGATCGTTTACTTGGTAGCGAAAACATCTTAAATGAAAAAGTAAAAGAAGGAGAAATTTTACTGATTGCTACAGATGAACGAAATATGTATAAAATGGTCAATGATGACCAGCTCATGCAGCTAAAAGAATATAGCGATGTTCCAAAAGTAGATTATTACAAAGCCATTATTTCAGTATTAATTTTAGCAGGCGTGATGACGAGTGCTGCTTTAGGGTGGGCAGATATTGTGATAAGTGCTATGGTCGGTAGCTTGTTATTGATAGTTTTAGGATTAGTGAAGCCCGAGGAAGCTTATGAGGCGATAGAGTGGAAAGTGATATTTATGTTGGCAGGAGTATTATCGATGGGCGCAGCTTTGGAAAAGACAGGAGGCTCGGGTTTTATTGCTCAGGGAATACAATTTGCAACGGGTGATTTTTCTCCACATGTGACTTTGGCTGTACTTTTCATGTTCACCATGATTTCTACCAATTTCCTTTCTAATAATGCAACAGCAGCATTGATTGCACCTATCGCTATCAAGTTAGCACAGCTGATGGAACTTTCAGAAAGACCATTTGTGATAGCTATTATGTTTGCAGCTTCACTCAGTTTTATTACTCCGATGGGGTATCAAACCAATACCATGATTTATACTCCAGGTAATTATAAATTTAGTGACTATACTAAGATTGGTATTCCTTTAAGTATCATACTTTGTATCGTAGCGATGATCGTCATACCTATGTATTTCCCATTTACGAAAACTTAATTAATAGATTTGTAGCGAGTATTTAAATTCTGCTTTTCTCATTTGGGCACGTCCCTCTTCCTATCGTCATCGGGTCGGGCTTTCGGCTTATAGTCCTCGCTCCATTTCATTCCGCTGTGGGCTACCGCCTCTATCCCTCGTGCAGCATGCTTCTAAACTTACTAGTCATTCTGAACGTGATTCTGTACCTCATTCTGAATATGATTCAGAATCTAAGCAATTTGTCAAAATGACATTGTAGTATTTCACACTTCGAGAGCCTCAGTGTCCGTTTAGTGTGGTCGCTGAGGCTCTCGAAGCGCCGTACTGAATGTCATCCTGAAAGTAGCTTTAGCGGAATGAAGGATCTCTTAAGAAGTCCACAGTCCACGGTTGACAGTTCACCGTGCTGAATGTCATCCTGAAAGTAGCTTTAGCGGAATGAAGAGTCTCTTAAGAAGTCCACAGTCCATGGTTAACAGTCCACCGTACAGTATGTCATTCTAAAAGTAGCTTTAGCGGAATGAAGAGTCTCTTAAGAAGTCCACAGTCAACGGTTGACAGTCCATCGTATTGAATGTCATCCTGTAAGAATCTCTTTAGAAGTCCACATTCAACGGTTAACAGTCCACCGTACTGAATGTCATCCTGAAAGGATCTCTTTAGAAGTTCAATGCCCATGGTTAACAGTCCACCGTACTGAATGTCATCCTGTAAGGTTCTCATACTTTTTTCTCCAGAGATTCTTCACTTCGACAATGCTCACTGACCACCTTCGTCAGAATGACATGGTTTTCACATTAGCACATTGCCACATCATCTAATTTTCTCATCATCTCATCAGCACATTCCTCCCATTGACACATTACTTAATCACTAAAACCACTACATTCTGAGTGCATTCAGTAATTTTAAATCTGTCATCAATCCTTAAACCAATTAGGCTAACAATCTTTTCTTCAGATTTTAAGATGGGTATTCTTTCTCGCTCAGCTACAGAAATATGTTCGTCTTTAAAATACTTCGATAGCTTTTTCTTACCAGCTTTTTCAGGATTTTTAGCTTTGCCCATTCCAAATGGATAAAAATAATCTCCAGTTTCTGGATATTTGATTTGAATAGGAAAATGAATTTTATCCGCATCTAAATAAGCATAACGATCTGATTTTTTAATGTTGACTTTCGCTATAGGTTGAAGACGAACTTCAATTTTGTATTCGTTAAAAATGATTTGATTCGGCCATTTATCATAAGTGATCAAAGATTGAATCTCATTATCTATTGGTAAAATAAACAATGATTTTTTGTCCATTACAAATCGAAATTGCTCAGAATAAAATGTTTGCCCAGATGCGTTCTTCTTTTTTAAACCTTTTGCAGTCAATAAAATTTCTTGTATCTGATCTCTTTTCAATCCAAATGGGCTCAATATTTCGTGAAAAATAGTATCGCAAGCCGGATGGAGTAATATGTAATTGATGAACAATTGATGTCCTTCTTTCCAAGGAACTAATACCTTTTTTCTAATCTTTTGTATTTGTTCGTCAAATAAAACAGCACTTTGAGCCATTCTCTTGGAAAAATCAGAGATTTCTTGAACGTAATTAGAATTGATTTTGTTGAATAGAGGAGCGATTTCGTGACGGATGAAATTTCTTTTATAATCTGTAGAGTTATTCGAACTATCTTCTCGGTATGGAATATTATTTAGCTCGATATACTGATTGATTTCAGTTCTGGAAACTTGTAATAATGGCCGTACGATTTTCTCATTTTTTGGCATCATTCCTTTCAATCCATGTATTCCAGTGCCCTGAATTAAATTCAGTAAAACCGTTTCTAATTGATCGTCTTGATGATGAGCTGCGACGATTAAATGTAATTCATTCTCTTTACGTATTTTCTCTAACCATTCATATCTTAAATCTCTTGCAGCCATTTGAGTAGAAATTCCTTTTTCTTTTGCTACTTGCTTGGTCTCAAATCTTGTAGTGTGAAAGGGGATGTTATTTTTCAGGCAATAATCTTGGATAAATAACTCATCATCATCGGATTCCTTTTCTCTCAACTGAAAATTACAATGTGCTACTTCCAAATAGTTAAATCCGGATTGCATCAATCCAAAAAGTAGAGCCATAGAATCTCTTCCTCCGCTACTTGCAATCAATAATGGAGTAGACTTGTTGAACAAATCAGAGGTGATTAAGGCATTTTCTATGGAGTGCTGCATTAAATAATTTTTAAGAATGAGTCTAAACAGAGCTTAGAGATCCATTTCTATTTCTAAATTGAGGTGAGCATTTTTAAGTTCAGCCAAAGAGTGAAGGTCTTGAATTTTTTGTGCAATTTGTATTCCTTGTTCATAGATTTTCAGGGCCTCATGCTCTTGGTGCTCTAGCTCTAAGAGCTTTCCAAGATGGTAATATACTCCGACATAATCAGGTTGAATTTCGATTATTTTACGATAATATAACAGAGATTGTTTGAAATCATCTGATTTTTGATACTCTTTTGCTAAGGCAAAAAGAGTGAATGCGTCATTGGGACGTTCTGAAGCGATAGCTTTAAGTTGTTCTAACCGTTTATTCATTATAATAAGTGCTTAAAAAATTTTAATTTCGTGAAGCTTTAAACTAAAATTCTTTCAAAAATATGAAATTCTTGGTATGCATTAGTTTAGTGCCTGATACAACTACGAAAATATCTTTTGTAGACAACGACACTAAATTTAACAATGATAAGGTTCAGTGGATTCTGAATCCTTACGATGAGTGGTACGCATTAGTGCGTGCTCTAGAATTAAAAGAGGCAAATGGTGGTACTGTAACAGTAATCAACGTAGGTCCAGCTGCTAACGATCAAGTGATTCGTAAAGCATTAGCTATCGGTGCAGATGATGCAATCCGTGTAGATGGTGCTGATGATTTAGATTCATTTGGCGTGGCGACTAATATTGCTGCTGTAGCAAAAGATGGTGGTTATGATATTATCCTTTTGGGTAAAGAAACGATCAGCTACAATGGTTCAAATATCGGTGGTATGTTGGCTGAGTTGCTTGATCAACCGTTTGTATCTCTTGCAACAAAATTAGAAGTAAGCGGAAATACTGCTACTGCATCTCGTGAAATTGAAGGTGGAAAAGAAACTCTAGAAGTGAATACTCCTTTCGTTTTGAGTGCAGCAAAAGGTATGGCTGAACAAAGAATTCCTAATATGAAAGGAATTATGTCAGCTAAATCAAAACCTTTGAAAGTAGTTCCTGCTGTATCTGCTCCAGCTTATACGTCTGTAGTGAAATATGAATTACCTCCAGCAAAAGCTGCAGTGAAATTGGTATCTCCTGACAATGTAGAAGAGCTAGTAACCCTATTACATAACGAAGCTAAAGCGATATAATCCATGTCAGTATTATTTTTAGTAGAGTCTGTTAACGGACAAGTAAAGAAAAATAGCTTTGAAGCTGCATCTTATGCTTCAAAAGTAGCTGCTCAATTAGGAACTGAGGCAATTGGTGTTGCTTTAGGTACAGTTGAAAACAGCGCATTGGCAGAATTAGGTGAATATGGCGCAACAAAAGTTCTTCATGTAACAGATGCATCATTAGATGCTTTTGACTCTGGAGTTTATGCTTCTGTTGTAGCTCAAGTAGCTCAATCTGCAGGTGCAAATGTTGTAGTCATTTCTCAAACATCTTTAGGAAAAGCTGTAGCTCCAAGATTATCAGTAAAATTACAAGCGGGTGTTGTGCCAGGTGCTGTAGCTTTACCTGATACTTCAAATGGATTTGTAGTAAAAAAAGGTGCTTTCTCTGGAAAAGCTTTTGCTTATGTAAAAGTAGATACAGATGTTAAAATTGTAGGATTAGTTCCGAATGCATTTGGCGCAATCAAAGGTAGTGGTGCTGCAACTGTAGAAAATGCAACTGCTAACATTCCTGCGTCAGGAGTGAAAGTATTAGAAGTAAGCCGTGCAACAGGTGATACATTACCTTTGCCAGAAGCTGAATTAGTAGTTTCTGCAGGTCGTGGTATGAAAGGTCCTGAGAATTGGGGAATTATCGAAGACTTAGCAAATGTGTTAGGTGCTACAACTGCCTGTTCACGTCCGGTAGCGGATGTGGGTTGGAGACCTCATCATGAGCACGTAGGACAAACTGGCGTAGCTATTCGTCCTGATTTATACATTGCTATCGGTATCTCTGGTGCGATCCAACATTTAGCTGGTGTGAACCAATCTAAAGTAATCGTTGTGATCAATAAAGATCCAGAAGCACCATTCTTTAAAGCTGCAGACTACGGAATCGTAGGAGATGCATTTGAAGTAGTGCCTAAGTTGACTGAAGCATTGAAAAAATTCAAAGCAGCTCAATAATTTTTTGAGTTCTTAGATAAAAATGAAGCCCTTGATGAAAATCAGGGGCTTTTTTGATTTTTCATTGAAATATTTAAGTTTCCACACGAATTCATGCATGTGATTCTCTACAAAATATCATTCTGACGTAGGTGGTCACTGAGCAACGTCGAAGTGAAGAGTCTCGGATAATGAGTTTTACAGAGAGCTAGTCGAACTGCACTTGAAGTATCTAAAGCATTGTAATTTAGAGATCCTTCAATCCACTAACGTTACTTTCAGGATGACAATCGTGCTTAACTAACGACATTGGACTTTAGGAAATCGTCATCGCGAGGAACGTAATAGTTTTTTCTCTTGTATTTCAATTTAAAAAGCTGTTCCGTAGGAACAAAAACTTTATAGAAAAAATAAATTGTATAATAATATGCGTGCGGTAGGTACGCAACCAAAATTTTTCTTGCGATTTTTTTCGAATGTTATTCCACAACCATTGTGTTGCGGTTATTGAGCTTGCAGTCAAAGAGCTTATTAAAGTAAAAGAATCTTATATAATAATGTTCTTCAGAGATTCTTCCTTCGTCAGAATGACAAAACTTCTTAATTTAAGTCTCAAGTCTAATGTCTCAAGTCTAAAATTTGTCTAAATTTTCTTCTTCCCCAACATCCCTTCATTAAAGCAAGACCTACATCGAGGTTCGTATTCTTGTTTTTCGCCTAAAAGAACTCTTGAATCACTTTCAGATAATCTGTAAGAATATCCAGCAGGATTACCACATCGTACACAAATCGCATGCACTTTAGTGACAAATTCTGCATGAGCCATTAATTCTGGCATCGGTCCAAAAGGAACTCCTTTGAAATCCATATCCAAACCAGCTACGATGACTCTAATTCCTCTTGCCGCTAATTGGTTACAAACTTCTGGTAAATGTTCATCAAAAAATTGCGCTTCATCAATACCGACGACATCGACTTCATTAGAATACATTAATATATTTTCTGCGACACTGACAGGGTTTGATTGGATATGATTTGCATCATGCGAAACCACTAAACTATCGTGATATCTGGTATCAATTTGAGGCTTAAAAATCTCCACTCTTAAGTTGGCAAACTTCGCTCTTTTGAGTCTTCGTAATAATTCTTCTGTTTTTCCAGAAAACATGGATCCACAAATTACTTCGATCCATCCGGTATGAATATTGTATCTTCTCGGCTCTATAAACATTTTTCTATATTTACACCAACATTTGAATTATGGACATAAAAATTGCTTTAGGAAAGATAGAACAATATTGGCAAATCATACGTAATCTTCACTTTCATATTGAACAAGAAGGTCACATTTCTCAAGAAGAATATGCCTTGATAGAAAAATATTTGAAGGTGATTACCCAAAAATATAAGGACTTGGTCTTAGAAGAGGAGTGCGCACCTATAGCTGAGGTAGGCATAGATATGGGAGAGCCTCAACCTATAATAGAAGAAATCAAACAGGAAATAATTGAAACGCCTATTTCGAAATCTATTGTAGAAGAAGAAATTCTCTTGCCAAAATCCACAGAAGAGAATATTGAGTCCGTTCAAGAAACATCGACAATAGAGACGATTGAAGAAACTGAAATTTTACCAGTAGAAGAAGAGTTGGTTTCAGAAACGTTAATAGAAAAAGATGAAGAAATAGTTCCCGAGGAGATTACATCAGATATTGTAGCAGAAGAGAAGGAGGTGGAATTAATTGAAGAGCCGATTTTTGAGAATGATAAAGTAGAAGAAGAGACTTTGTCATCTCAAGTGGAAGAGATTTTTCCAGAGATAGCACCAGAGGCACCTAAACATCATAAAATATCTTCTTATTTAGAACAAATGCTAGATAGTCCTGATGATGTACCCAATACTCCAATGTTTTTTAATGTAAGACAAGAGCCTACTAAATCGACTTCTTTGAATGATAAATTAAAAGAAATGAGATCTCCTGTAGAAGATATCAATAGTAGAATCAAAAGAGCTACTGCGGACAAAATTTCTCTGAATGATAAGTTTGAATTCATCAAAGATTTATTTGGGAATAATCCGATAGAGTATGCAGCTGCTATCCAACAATTTGATACTTATGGATCAATGATTTGGGGAAATGTCGAAAGAGAATTTTCTACCAAATTTAATTGGGCATCAAAACCAGCTACTGTGCAGAAACTTAAAACCTTAGTGACTGGAAAATAATTCCTCTCGAATATTGTCTATAATAATAGTGCTGTAGTTATCTACAGCATTTTTTTTGTATAAATCTTGAAGCTTTTTTGGATAGAAAATGCATTCTGCTTGTTGGATATTTTCTAATGCAGAAGCCATCTCAGCAACATTGCTAAAATTGAGTAATACTTTTTCATTTTTTAATATTTCAGCTTCATTGGATCCGATAATGTTTGGTCCAGAAATCATTGGCAAACCATAAGCAGCTGCTTCCAATGCATTATGAATACTTTTGTCAAATCCACCACCTATCCAAGCAATATTTGCATATCGATATAGATATTTCAAAACTCCCAATTGAGGAATAATTAGAATAGAAGAGTTGCTATTTATTTGATTATAAATAGCTGAAGTTGGAAGTAGAGATTGGATTTTTGTAATATTATTTTCATCAATCTCATGAGGAACAATCAACCATTTGTAAGAGTTATTTGGATATAACTTTAAGTATTCAGCAAGTACTTGAATATCTGTTAAGTGAGCACTCCCTAAGATAATGCAGGTTTGATTTTGTATGAAATCTTGAATTTTTGAATCTTCAAATTCTTTTGCTGTGTTTTTAAGAGATTGTTGCCATTTTCCATCATGTATTAATTGATACTTTAAGTGGAGGTCTTTGGGAGCATTTACAGAGTATATGTTTGAAAATTGAGGCAAAAGTTTTAAAATTCTACTTTTTTCTATCGAAGATTTCTTTTCTATTTTTTGTAAATCTGCGAATATCAAATCGCAAGGAATATTTTCTTTAAAGATGGTATTCAAAATATTTTCCCAAAATTCATATCTCACCCATATAACATAGTCGGCTTGAATTTCTTTTACCAATTTTTGAGCATGATGTGACGTATCAAAAGGTAAATAAAATGCAAAATCTCCAGTAGAAGATAAATTATAATATTTCATTCCAGAAGAAGAAAAAAAACTGATGATAATTTCTAAAGAAACATTTTCTTGAATAGATTGAATTAAAGGAATGCATTGTTCATATTCTCCAGCAGAAGCGCAATGAATCCAAATCCTTTTTTTTGATTTTTCAGGTATATGAATTGAGTTAATTCCAATATATCTTTCTTGATACTTTTTGGAGAAGCTTTTAAGAATAAAAAACAAAAACTGATAAAGATATATAATAAAATTATAGATCATTTAGTGAGCTGATTGTGCATTTAAGAATATCATTTTCATCAACAAAGAAATAAAGTAACATAATGTACATAAATTATAATGTGATTTTTATCTTTGCTCTTTCAATATAAAATATGTTAGAGTCTCAAGCAATATTACAGCAGTATTTTCAGAAAGAAAAAAAAATTGCAGTAATTGGTTTAGGGTACGTTGGTTTACCTATCGCATTAGAATTAGCTAGAAAGTTTTCAGTTATAGGGTTTGACATTAGTGCTCCTAGAGTGGAGATGATGAAGAATAAAATTGATCCTAGCAAAGAATTGCCTTTTTCTGCATTTGATGGTGCAGATATTGTTTTTACACATACTATAGAAGATTTAAAAGCAGCACAGTTTTATATTGTAGCTGTTCCTACTCCTGTAGATGATCATAAAATCCCTGACTTATTGCCATTAACTAGAGCTAGTGAGACTTTAAGCAAGGTTATTGAAAAAGGAGATATCGTTGTTTATGAATCTACTGTTTATCCAGGGTGTACTGAAGATGACTGTGTGCCAGTGATTGAGAAAGGTAGTGGACTTAAAGCTTATGTTGATTTTAAAGTAGGATATTCTCCTGAGAGAATTAATCCGGGAGATACAGAGCATACGCTGACAAAAGTGACAAAAATTGTTTCGGGTTGTAGTCCAGAATCTTTAGAAATAATTGCAGGTGTTTATGGAGCTATCATTGAGCCAGGTGTTTATAGAGCATCTTCAATAAAAGTAGCCGAAGCTGCAAAAGTTATAGAAAACACACAAAGAGATTTGAATATCGCTTTGATGAATGAATTATCACAGATTTTTAACATCATGGACATCAATACTTATGATGTACTCGAAGCTGCAGGAACTAAGTGGAATTTCTTGAAATTTCAACCAGGTTTAGTAGGTGGTCACTGTATTGGAGTAGATCCATACTATTTGACTTACAAAGCGATGCAATTAGGATACCGTCCACAAATAATTTTATCAGGTAGAGGTATTAATGATGGAATGGCTGCATATGTAGCTAAAAAAGTAGCTCAACATTTAATATCACAAGGAAAAAATCCAAAAGATAGTAAAGTGTTAATCTTAGGAGCAACATTTAAAGAAGATGTAAGTGATATTAGAAACTCTAAAATATTTGATTTGTACAAAGAGTTGAAAGACTATAGTATTCAAATAGATATAGTAGATCCACACGCTTCAAAAGATGAAGTATCTCATGAATATGGAGTAGAATTAGCAGATCAGATTTCTACTAATTATGATTCTGTAATTGTAGCTGTAGCTCATGAAAAATATAAAGAAATCAATGAAGACTATTTGAAGACCATTCTTTTGCCAGAAGGCTTAGTAGTTGATTTAAAGAACATTTTAAAAGGTAAAATTACTAACTTCGCTCATTGGACTTTATAGTATGAGTAAAAAGTTGTTGATAACAGGCGGTGCAGGGTTTATTGGATCGCATTTGGTGAGATTATTTGTAAATAAATATTCTGATTACACTATTTACAATTTAGACAAATTGACCTATGCTGGTAATTTAGAAAACTTGATAGATCTAGAAGAGAAAGAAAATTACCATTTTATTAAAGGAGATATCAACGATGCTAATTTTATCAATGAATTATTTGAAATGCATTCATTTGACGGTGTAATTCATTTAGCTGCTGAATCTCATGTAGATCGATCTATTAAAGATCCTTTAGCGTTTATTTATACAAATATCGTAGGGACTGTTAATCTCTTAAATGCTGCTAAAAATCAATGGTCAGATAATTTTACTAATAAATTATTTTATCATGTTTCTACTGATGAAGTATATGGTAGTTTGGGTGAAGATGGGTTTTTCTTAGAGACTACTTCTTACGATCCACAATCTCCCTATTCAGCGTCAAAAGCAAGTTCTGATCACTTTGTAAGAGCTTATGGAAATACATACGGACTTCCAATTATTATTTCGAACTGTTCTAATAATTATGGTCCTAATCAATTTCCAGAGAAACTTATTCCTTTGATTATTCGAAATATATTAGCTCAAAATCCACTTCCAATATACGGGGATGGAAAATATACTAGAGATTGGTTGTGGGTAATAGATCATGCTTCTGCAATAGATACTATTTTTCATGAAGGTAAATTATCCGAAACCTACAATATAGGTGGTTATAATGAATGGAAAAACATTGACATTGTAAAGTTAATTTGTTCTTTAATGGACGAAAAGCTTGAAAATCCTTCAGGAACATCTGAGAAGTTAATTACTTATGTCAAAGATCGTCCAGGTCATGATAGAAGGTATGCGATAGATGCGACCAAATTAGAAACTGAATTAAATTGGAAACCTTCATTAATTTTTGAAGAAGGAATACGACAAACGATAGATTGGTATTTGAGTCACCAACAATGGTTAGATAATGTAACTAGTGGTGAGTACCTTCAATATTACCAACAGCAGTATCAAACGGAATAAAATGAATAAATATAAATTCATATTAATATTGTTAGGAGCGTTTTTTTCGCTTTCAACGAGTGTTGTTTTAGGGCAAGGAATAAGCGTTGTAACTAGTAACCCTCTTTTAATAGATACTACTGCTTTAGACCTGAAAGACGTCCAAGAAAAATATAAAGATCTCTCTGGTGAAGAAGTCGAGAAATTCAAACAGTTTGATAATTCTTCAGGAATAGAAAGAGGAGATTTAACTGGAGGAGTAGGAGATGAGGAAACTGGTAATACTGTAGATAAACAAGAAGAGTCAGGAACCATAATAGAAGATGGTAATGAATCTCAAGAAACAGCTGAAAAAATTATTGAAGCTGTAGCTACAGAGAATAAAGAAATGCTCGAAGAGGTTAAAATTTATGGATTCAGATACTTCAGAGAATCTAAAACAAAATTGTATTCGAGCGCTCAAGACGTAAAACCTCCTTACAATTATATATTAGGGGTAGGTGATCAATTAAATATTGCCATTTGGGGTTTTGCTGATTATAATGAAGTTTTTACAATTGAAAAAGACGGATTTATTCAACCAAAATATGTAGGAAGAATCTATTTGAAAGGATTAACGCTTCAAAATGCAATTCAAGTCATCAAGGCTAGATATTCTAGAGCATATATGATCGAGAATTCACAATTTGATGTGACGCTTAATTATTCAAGAGTTATCAATGTGAATGTAGTTGGTGAAGTGGAATTGCCAGGTTCTTATACTGTACCAGCAATTAATACTGTATTCAACTTAATGTCATTTATTGGCGGTCCGACAAAATTAGGATCGATTAGAAATATTCAAATTAAAAGAAACGGAATTGTCATTAGAAATTTCGATTTGTATAATTTCTTAAATAATCCGACTGCACAAGATGATTATTTTCTGCAAAATAATGATTACATCTTCGTTCCAATGTCTAATAAATTAGTCACCATTACTGGAGCCATTCAAAGACCATTTAAATATGAATTATTAGAAAAAGAGACTTTTGAAGATTTATTAAAGTATGCTGGTGGTTACAAAGCAAATGCATTGACAAATTATCTTCAAATCCTCAGATTTGTAAATAACAAAGCTGTAATTATAGATGTGGACATGGATAGTCTAAGAGCTTCCAAAGGTAAATTGAAGCTTTTAAACGGTGATGCAATAACAGTCAGAACTATACCTGAAGAAGCTATCAACTTTGTAAATGTAGATGGTGCAGTTAATGTTACTGGTAAATATGAATTAAGACCTGGCGATAGAGTGAGTGATTTAGTGAATAGAGCTATGGGACTTTCAGAAAATGCTTACTTACAAGAAGCTTATATTTTTAGGTTAGACCCTGGTACAGAAGGCAAAACAGTAATTAGAGTGCAAATTGGTGAAGCTTTATCTAATCCGGGTTCAGAATCTGATATTTTATTAAGTGATCAGGATCAAATAAAAGTATTTACCAATGATTATTTTATTGATAAATTGACTATTAACATTGAAGGAGAAGTTCGTAACCCAACAGTGATATCTGCTCAGAAAGGATTGACATTGAGAGACGGGATTTTATATGCTGGAGGTTTAAAGTCTACTGCATATTTAGAACGAGCATTTATTTATAGAATTGATAAATCCAATCAGCTTCCTATAGTTTTAACAGTACAACTTGATACTGCAAACAACTATGCATCCATGGATGATATTCCAATTTTACAAGGTGATAGAATTAAGGTTTTATCTAATCTGACATTTTTGGAAAATAAAAATGTATCAATTTCTGGCGCTGTTAAAAACCCAGTCAGTATGCAATTTTGGCAAGGGATTACTTTAAAAGATCTTGTTCTGTTGGGTGGAGGTTTTAAAGAAAGAGCATTTCTTGGTAAAGTATTTATTAATAGAACCACAAGTGATTTTAGAAGAGAGCTGATCACTGTGAATCTAGATACTGCCAGCAATTATCAAAAATTAGATGAAATACTTTTACAAGAAGATGATAATGTACTAGTATTCTCCAATACAATTTTTGACCAACCCTCTAATGTTTTTGTAACTGGAATGGTCAAAGAAGATGGTTATTATGATTACAAAGACGGTATGACTTTGTCAGATGCTTTATTATTAGCAGATGGCTTTTTAGTAAGCGCAGCTACAAATAGAATAGAAATTGCAAGACTCTCTAATTTTCAAGATGCAATTGCAAATTCTGAACCTACAAAAATTTCTATTGACATTTTAGAAATCAGTAGAGATTTTATTAACGATCCTATTGCTAATGGTTATTTACTGCAGCCTTATGATCAAATTTTCATTAGAAGAATTCCTAATTTTAATTTCCAGAAAAAAATATTTATTGATGGAGAAGTAAAGTATCCGGGACAATATGTTTTAAGAAGCAAAGAAAAATTGACCTCCATTATTGAAAGAGCAGGTGGACTTACTGATGAGGCATTTCCTCAAGGAACAAAGCTGGAAAGAAAAAAAGATACAAGGGGAGCATTATTAGTTGATTTGAAAAAAGCAATGCGTCGTCCTGGTTCAAAGTATAATTATATTCTTAAACAAGGGGATTTAATAACTATACCTACTGTAGAAAATATAGTTACAGTTAGAGGACAAATAGATTATCCTTTTGAAGAAAATGATATGAAAAGGCTTGTGATGATTTCAGATACGATATCAGTTGAAGAGTATATTGCTCTAACACCTGAAAAGAAAGTAAATGTACCGTACACATCAGGAAAAAGAGCTAAATATTATATTCATAAATATGGTTCAGGTTTTGGTAAGTACTCTAAGAAAAAAGATACTTATGTTATTTTGCCAAATGGTCATATTAAGGGTACGAGATTTATGTTATTTGGACGGGTATATCCTAAAGTAAAAGAAGGTTCTGAAGTTGTAGTCCCTAGAAAACCATTTAAAAGAAAACCAGTTAAAACCAATAATGGTGATAGCGGAGCTAAGTTTTATACGATTCTGCAAACTACAATGGCATCTCTAACCGCATCTCTAACTTTGTATTTATTATTGAAAAGATCATTTGACTGATAATGGATAATTCAAATCAATTAGAAAATGAGGAAAACTTGTCTTATTCTGAAGAAGAAATAGAAAGTCAACAAGAGGAAAAGTATGCACAATTAAAAAAAATCATACAACTTCTAAAGCTTTTTTACGAAAGGTCTAAAATTATCCTCAAGAAATATATTTGGTTATTTATTTTAATTTTTCTGATTGGTGTTGGGATTACATTATATCAAATTCTGAATAAAGAAGTTGTTTATCAGGCTACCATCACTTTTATATTACAAGATGATGATACAGGAGCAAACCAATCTAACTTTGCAGACCCACTATCCTCCTTTCTTTTATCTAGGTCTACTATTCAATCCATTAATATTGATAGAGTCATTGAAATTATCTATTCTCAAAAATTATTATCTGTAGTTTTCTTTAACAAGTGTATTATTAATGGTAAAGAGGATTATTTAATTAATCATTTTCTTAGTAGATATTATGGAATATCTGATTCATATTTTAAAAGTTATAGAGGTTTAAATGGTTTAGATCGTAATCAGTTTCGAGTTTTCAATAATGTATCTTCTATAATGAAGAGAAGCATTACAATAGAGCAAACTAAATCGGGAGCTTTTGTAATGAAACTGAATACAATAAATGAGGAGTTGTCTAAGGTGTCAACTGAATTATTATATCAAAATATTAGTAGTTTTTATATCGATAAGACCACAGAGAAAGCACAAAGAAATTATGTGTTTCTTAGAAACAGATTAGATTCTATTAGAAATATGCTATATTCTTCTGAGTATCAAGTAGCAAATTTTGAAGATAGATCAAGGAATCTTTTATTGGTAACAGCTAGAGTTCCTCAGATCAGACAACAAAGAAATACTGTTTTTTATGAAACACTTTACGGGGAGGTATTAAAATCTTTTGAAACATCAAAAGTTACTCTCAATAATATCACACCCATATTTCAAATACTTCAAAGACCATATTATCCTTTATCAGCTATTACTCGATCAAGTATTTTTATAGTTGTAGTCAGTTCATTTGTCATAGGACTTATTTTATTTCTTTTATTAGTCATAATTTATTTAAAAGTGTATGAATGGCCTAAGTATAGACATTTATTTATTTCTGATAATAAAACAACATCTTAAGTCTTCAATTAATGCAAGTTATTTCAACAGAATTTAAGGGTCTTTTCCTTCTCGAACCAAAAGTTTTCCATGATGAAAGAGGGTTTTTCTTTGAGTCTTCTAATACTAAAGTATTAGAATCAAAAGGAATTAAATATGATTTTGTACAAGACAATCAATCATTTTCAACTTATGGTGTTCTTAGAGGAATGCACTTTCAAAAAGGGGAGTTTGCGCAAACTAAACTAGTAAGAGTATTACAAGGAGAGATTTTAGATGTAGTAGTTGATTTAAGAAAAGATTCTACAACTTATCTACAAACCTTTTCTAAAAGATTATCAAGCGAAAATAAACTACAATTACTAGTTCCTAAAGGCTTTGCACATGGATTTGTCGTATTGTCGGAAACAGCAGATGTATTGTATAAATGTGATAATTATTATCATCCAAGCTCTGAAGATGGATTGAGATATGATGATCCTAAGCTTAATATTGATTGGATTCTAAATAAAGAAGATCTAATTATTAATCAAAAAGATTTAAAGTACGAATTTTTAAAATAATGAATTTACAAGATTTAAAAATGAATGACTTGATACAGATTTCAATTGAAGCTGGTCAAGAAATCATGAAAATATATATCAAAGATTTTAATGTTGAATTAAAAGCTGACGAATCACCTTTAACAGAGGCTGACAAAGCTGCAAATACTGTGATAGTGAATGCATTAAAAAACTTATATCCTAGTATTCCAATTATTTCTGAAGAGAATAAATTATTGGAATATGAAGAAAGAAAAAATTGGGAATGGTGTTGGTTAGTGGACCCTTTAGACGGTACTAAAGAATTTATCAAAAAGAATGGTGAGTTCACAGTAAATATTGCACTAATTCATCGCCAAACTATTGTCGCTGGAGTTGTATTTGTTCCAGCTACAAATAAAGTGTTTTATGCTATTCAAGGCCAAGGCGCTTTCTTAATTGACAATGGTTCTGAACCTAAGTTATTACGTATTCGTCCTATTGCTGAAGATGGTGTTTTGAAAGTTGTAGGAAGCCGTTCTCACAACAGTAAGGAAGTAGATGAATATGTAGCTGAATTAAGAAAGAGCTATAGTGAAATCGAATTTGTAGCCGCAGGAAGCTCTTTGAAGTTCTGTTTGATTGCAGAAGGTAAAGCAGATGTATATCCTCGATTAGCTCCTACGATGGAATGGGATACAGGTGCAGGTCAAATTGTAGCAAGTGAAGCAGGTGCAGAAGTAGTGAGATTTCCAGAAATGACTCCTTTAGAATATAATAAAGAAAATCTATTGAATCCTCATTTTATCGTGTTGAATCCTGAATTGAAAAATTAATTTTTCTTACCTATAGATTTTAAATCAAATCCTGATTCAATTTCTAAAAGACAGCTTTTACAAAGACAATCTTGATATTGCTCTTGTAGTTGAGTCTTTATAACTTCACTCAGTTGTATGGAATAGCATTGACAGTCCTCAATAGAATCCTTGTTACAATCGAATGCAATGTGACATCTAGGGCACGATTTTTTAAAAGTGAACTTATCCATTTTATATTTCTATTCAAGCAATAACTCGTTAAAAATAAAAAAGCATGTTTAAATCTTATCGATATAAACATGCTTTTAATATTTACAGGTGAATTTTTATGATCTTATTCTGCTGTATTGAAGTGCAGGAATTTGACTTTGAGCTAAACTGAATGAGCCAAACATTAAAGCTGAATAGAATAAAGTTCCCATCAATGTACCTTTGATAAATGGAATGCCTGCGATATAACAAGCTACTAATCCATCTAAAGTTTTTGGATACATTACTCCTGTTGCCCATGAACCAAAATTAGAGATTACAAAAAATAGTACGGTTGAAAGTAAAGCTCCTGCAACAACTCTTGAAGTATTGATTTTCTTAAATAAGAAGATTCCCATTAGAGTAATCAATAAGTAGCTACCATACTGCCAATAAAACCCTTCATAAAACCAGGTGAATTCAGGATAGTATTGATGTAAAACCACATTGTTGATGAATAAATCGCTCAAGAAAATTACTGCGATTGGAATTAAGAATGCTTGCCATTTTTTTGCAAAATAAGCTGCTCCAAATAATCCAACAGCTCCTAATGGTGAAAAGTTATGTATTGGAGATAAAAATCTACTAAATGCTACAGCAAAAATCATTGCAAATACAACTCCTACACGAAGATATATTTTGTTAGAAGATTCTATGGATGTATTGTTTTTCATAAGTTCTATGGTTAGGTATTAATACTTGATAAACGATCAATGCCAAATTTACTAATTTTTCTTAATAAGCTCGATCAAAAATGAAGGATGCTTGTTAATAAGTATTCTGAAATCAGAATTTAGATGTTCTTAAAATCAGCTTTTCTTTTTTCTACAAATGCATTTATACCTTCTTCAGAATCTTTAGTGCTGAATAGTTTACCAAACAATTGTGCTTCTTTTTTTAATCCTTTATCAATAGGCAAGTCCAATCCTTTATAAATTGATTTTTTAGCTTTTGCTATTGCAATAGGCGCTCTTGAAGCAATTGTATTGGCTAGTTTTTTAGCTTCATTCATCAATTCTTCAGGAGCATAAACTCTGTTCACCAGACCCATATCTTTAGCTTGTTGAGCGGTGTAAAATTCACCTGAAAAAATCATTTCATTGGCTTTGTATAAACCCACAGCTCTAGGCAATCTTTGTGTTCCACCGAATGACGGCAATAAACCTAAAGTCACTTCTGGCAAACCAAATTTAGCTTTCTCACTAGCTAAAATAATATTACAAGTCATTGCAAATTCACAACCACCACCTAATGCGAAACCATTCACTGCCGCAATTACTGCAATAGGTAAAGCTTCTATGGAGTCAAAAATATCTTGAGCTTTTCTAGCAAACTTTTCTGCTTCTTGAGGTGTCATTCCTTGCATTGCTTTAATGTCAGCTCCTGCAACAAAAGCTTTTTCTCCTGCACCAGTTATGATGAGCGCACGGATGTTTTCAGATTTTTTTATTTGCTTAGTGAACTCTTTCAGGTCATTTAATACTTGATCATTTAAAGCATTCAAAGCCTGAGGTCTGTTAATAGTTAATATTGCTATTTGACCTTCTTCTTGATATGTCAACGTTTCGAAATTCATATTTAGATTTTTATTTAGTGAATACTTTTATATTAATTACCACATAGGCTATGTGAGAAGAATTATCTTCCTATCCATTTTGGTTATAAACATGAAAATGCTATGTTCCTATGTGTTAAAATTTTGTTTTGTATTTAGTTCTTTTTGTTTAAAAAATTAATAATACTAGAAAAATCAATTTTGCCATTTCCAGCTTCGCTCCACATTCTGTAAAGGTTTAAAGCAGCGTTGCCAAGAGGTGTAGAAGTTTTAGATTCTAATCCAGCTTCTGCAGCTAGTCCTAAATCTTTTGTCATTAAATCTACAGCAAATCCACCTTGATATTCTTTAGAGGAAGGTACATTTTCCATCACTCCAGGATATGGATTGTATAGTTCTAATGACCAGTTTCTTCCCGAGCTTTTTTGCATGATTTCACTCAATACAGCTGGATCTAATCCATGTCTAGTTCCAAGATTTAATGCCTCAGAAGTCCCAATCATATGAATTGCCAAAAGCATATTGTTGCAAATTTTAGCTACTTGACCAGCCCCCGCTTCTCCTGCATGAAATATATTTTTACCCATGCATTCTAAAAAAGGCTTTGCTCTTTCAAAGTTCTCTTCACTTCCTCCAACTATAAAAGTCAAAGTTCCAGCTTGTGCTCCACCAGTTCCACCTGAAACAGGTGCATCTATCATGTGACAACCTTTGGATTGAGCAAGTTGAGCAACATTCCTAGCGGTAACTGCATCGATGGTACTACTATCTATGATAAGCGTATTCGGTCGCAATTGTTCAATAAATTCTTCACTGAATAAATCCGCTACATGTTTCCCTGAGGGCAACATAGATATAATGATATCAGCGTCTTTAGTAGCCTCTATTGCAGAAGATGAAATTTCTCCTCCTGCTTTTACATGCATATCTAAAGCAAATTGTGATAAATCAAAACCTATTACTTTATGTCCTTTTTTGACTAAGTTGGCAGCCATCGGTCCGCCCATATTGCCTAATCCTATGAAAGCTATTTTTGACATAATATTTATTTTAGTTGAAAGTTGAAAGTTGAAAGTTAGAATTTGAAAGTTGAAGTTTTTTAGGACTTCTATTTCTTTGGTTTTATAATTGGAACGAAATACCTCTCCACCCATTCTTCAGTAATATCTTCTAAAGTAGCGGGTTGCCATTTTGGAGACTGATCCTTATCGACTAATAAAGCTCTAACGCCTTCAGCGAAATCAGGATGAATACAACATTGACAAGATAAATTCAATTCAGATTCAAATACTTCTTCTAAAGTTAAATTCTTACCTAATTCTAATTGTCTATAAATAATATGTGCAGAACTTGGAGAACCACTCAAAAAGCTTTTCTCGCCATTTTGAATCCAAGTATCTTTTTCAGTATGATTCGTTAAAATTTCTTTGAATTCATCTACAGATTGAACCGCTTCAAATTTTTCAATAAAACTTTTGTGTAATGCTGCTTGAGATTCTGGAATCTCGTTATTTTTTGCGCTATTTTCTATAATGTCTGAAACGATTTGAGAGATATCTCCTTCCCATTCAGCATTTGATAAGTTATTTAAGATTTCTTCCTTTTGAGAAGAAGCAACAAAATAATCCGCTAAACCTAAATAGACACAATCAGCACCATCTAATCTCGCTCCAGTTAATCCTAAATACAATCCAAAAACTGATGGCATTTTATTTAAAAACCACGTTCCACCTACATCAGGATATAATCCGATAGTGATTTCAGGCATGGCTAATTTACTTCTTTCTGTAACTATTCGATGAGAGGCACCGACCATTAATCCGATACCTCCGCCCATTACAATGCCATGTCCCCAAACGATGATTGGTTTTGGATAAGTATGAATTGCATAATCTACTTCATATTCTTTGGAGAAAAAATCATAACATTCTTGAGGAACTTGAGTAGGATCTATTGTTCTTTGATGAAGAATAGCGTCATATAATTTTCGGACGTCTCCACCTGCACAAAGTGCTTTTTCTCCTGCTCCTTGCATGAAAATACAAACAACGTCATCTGAATTTTCCCAATCGGTCAAAACTGTCTGCAATTCTTTGATCATTTCTAATGAAAGAGAATTGAGTGTTTTTTCAGAATTCAATGTGATAAATCCGACTTTGTTCTTTATTTCTGTTAAAATTAAACTCATACTTTATACAGTTGAATATTGAAAATTTTATTGAATTGAAAACTAGAATCTTTTTCTGTTCAATAATTATCTGATTTGTAAAGTGGCTCCTTCTTCTAATATTTTTCTTGAAACTACTAATCTCATAATTTCATTTGTGCCTTCTACAATTTGGTGAACTCTAGCATCTCGCATTAATCTTTCTACTGGAAAGTCTTGAGTAATTCCGTATCCACCTAAAAGTTGGATGGCATCATTACATACTTTTAATGCTTGATCTGTAGCAAAACATTTTGCCATAGCACAATAAGTTGTAGCATTTGGATCTTTATGATCGAGTTTGTAAGCAGCTAAATAAATCATGTGTCTTGCAGCCACTACTTCAGTCACCATATCTGCAATTTTAAACTGCAAAGATTGAAAATCAGATAGCTTTTTGCCAAATTGCTCTCTTTCGTGCATGTATTTTTGTGCAGCATTCAAAGCTCCTTGCGCAGCTCCGACAGATGAAATACCTACATTGATTCTTCCTCCATCTAAACCTTTTAGAGCAATTTTGAATCCTTGTCCTTCTTCACCAATCAAGTTTGAAACAGGAATTTTTACATTTTCCATAAAGACAAAACGAGTAGGTTGAGTATTCCAACCTAATTTCTTTTCATTTTCTCCAAAAGTGATTCCTTCAGTATTTGCTGGAACTACAAAAGCGCTAATTCCTCTAGAAGATGCGTCTCCAGTACGAGCCATAATCAGTAAAATATCTGTTTCTCCGGCTCCAGAAATAAATGCTTTAGTTCCATTTAAAACATAATGGTCACCCACTTTTTCCGCTTTAGTTTGAAGGCTAGCTGCATCTGATCCTGAACCCGGTTCTGTCAAACAGTATGAACTTAACCATTCTCCGGAAGTCAATTGAGGACAAAATCGATGTCTGAGTTCTTCGCTACCAAATGCGTCTATCATCCAAGTCACCATATTGTGAATGGTAATATAAGCAGTAGTAGATGGACAAGAAGCGGCTAATTCTTCGAAAATAATCGCAGCATCTAATCTCGACATTCCTAATCCGCCTACATCATCACTGATATAAATCCCACAAAAGCCTAATTCACCAGCTTTTTTAATCGTGTCTATTGGAAATATTTTTTTAGCATCCCACTCTGAAGCAAAAGGTGCTAATTCTTTTTCGGAAAAAGTTCTTGCAGCATCTTGAAAAGCTAATTGTGTTTCGTTGAGATTGAATTCCATTATTTTAAGTCAATAGTCATATTAATATGTCCGTGTGGTACATCTTCTTCAAACCATCTTGCAGTAACTGTTTTAGTTTCGGTATAAAATCTAACACCTTGTTTACCATAAGAGTGTAAATCACCAAAGAAAGATTTTCTCCATCCAGTAAAGGAGAAGAAAGGAAGTGGAACTGGAATAGGAATATTTACACCAATTTGACCGACTTCTATTTCATGTTGGAATTTTCTTGCTGCAGCTCCTGAACTTGTAAAGATGGACGTTCCATTTCCGTAAGGATTGTTATTAATGATTTTGATAGCTTCCTCTAAACTTTCTGCTTTCATCAATAATAAAGCTGGACCAAAGATTTCTTCTTTATAAATATCCATTACATCGGTGACATTATTGAATAGAGTAGGACCTACAAAATATCCATTTTCATAACCTTCCACTACGCAATCGCTACCATCCAAAAGCACTTCAGCTCCTTGATCGTAAGCAGATTTTATTAATCTTAAAACTTTATTTTTAGAATTTTGATTTATTAATGGACCGTATGCGGCTTTTTCATCATTCCAAACTCCTGGTTGAATATTAGACAATGCAGTTTTAATTTCTTCTGTCCACTCTTGAGCATCGCCAACTAAAACAGCTACACTAATCGCCATACATCTTTGCCCAGCAGCACCACAAGAAGCACCCACTAAGCTATTGATAACTTGTTGTTTATTAGCATCAGGCATAACAACCATATGATTTTTTGCACCACCAAATGCTTGAACTCTTTTCAAATTGTGCGTTCCGGTACGATATACATGTTCTGCAACAGGTACAGATCCTACAAATGAAATCGCTTTAATTTCTGGATGATTTAAAATATGGTTGACTTGATCTTTTGATCCGTGAATGACATTTAATAAACCTTTTGGAAAACCAGCTTCTACAAATAATTCTGCCAATTTGTTAGAAGTCATCGGTGTTTGTTCAGATGGTTTCAATATAAAAGCATTTCCACAAGCAATTGCTACTGGAAACATCCATAATGGAATCATCGCCGGGAAGTTGAACGGAGTAATTCCTGCACAAACTCCTAAAGGTTGGATATAACTATATGTATCTACACTTCTCGCTACATTTTCTACAGTTTCGCCCATCATCAAAGTGGAAATATTACAAGCGTGTTCAACTACTTCAATACCTCTCCAAACATCACCCATAGCATCAGCAAAGTTTTTACCATTTTCTTTAGATAAAATTTCAGCAATTTCTTTTTGACGCTCTTTTAAAATGTGTTGGTATTTTAAGAAATATCTAGCTCTTTCAGGCGTAGCTACTTCCTTCCATAAATTGAATGCAACAGTTGCTTGTTGTATCGCATCATCTATTTCGGATAAAGTCGTTAAAGGAACTTCTGCAAGAACCTCTCTTGTAGCCGGATTTTCTACCGGTAAGAAATCGGACGTTTTGCTATCTACAAATGCTCCGTTTACAAATATTTTTACTTTTTCTGCCATTTGAGTACGTTCTTATTTGATCTTGAAAACAGAAAGCTATAGACGCTTATTTATTTTCGTTCTCAGTGTATATTCTAATATTTAATCCTTTAAAAATTCAATTAATTAAGGAACAACAATTTATCGTTTTTTAAAGAATTTTCCAAAATTACTTGATGCTGTTTCATCTTGAGTTTTCTGACTTATCTTTATTTAAGACTAATGTTGGACCTCTAAGCAATATAGAATGAAGATGCTATAATTGATCTAAAACAGGTGTAGGTTGATTGTTTTTATCTAAAGCCACAAATGTAAATTCTCCGCTAATGGCTTTTTCTCTTGTTTCGCAATACATCTGTTCGATAAAAATTTCTACACGAACTTTCAAGCTTGTATTTCCAACATGAGATATTTTTCCGATGAGCTCAATAATAGTTCCTGCGGGAATAGGTTTTTCGAAATCAATTCTATCAGAAGAAACAGTCACCATGATTTTTCTGCTAAATCTAGTAGCTGTAATGAACGCCACTTCATCCATTAATTGCATAGCTGTACCTCCAAAAAGTGTATGATAGTGATTGGTAGTATTTGGAAAAACAGCTTTGAAAATATTAGTTTGAGATTGGTCAATTCTTTCCTGAAGAGATGAATTCATGAATAGGAGTGTTTTTTAAAGAGGATGGAGTAAAATGATAATAGCACGCAATATAATTCATGAGTAAGCTATTTATATTTTTTATAAGAAACATTTTCATATAACAGTATTGCAGAAGCCTTTTTATCATTGTCTAATTGAAGAAAGCATATTAAAATTGTACATAATTATCAAAAAGGTATCCTACAAATGCTGAAGCAGCCATTGCTGCTGTGCCCCAAAAACAAAGACGAATGACTGCTTTTTTAATACTTGAACCTCCGGCTCTTGCTGCTATTGCGCCCAGAAATATCAAAAATAAAATAGCAAAGATATATTGATAATATATCATGTCTTTTAAAGGAGCTAAAAGCGTAACTAAAAAAGGTAAAGAAGCCCCCAATATAAATGCTGCAAAGGATGCTATTGCAGCTTGAAATGGTTTAGCTTCTGTTATTTCATTGATGCCTAATTCGTCTCTCGCATGTGCACCGAGAGCATCGTGTTCTGATAATTGTTTGGCGACTTGAAGTGACAGCTTTTCATCCAAACCTCTTCCTTGATATATCTTAGCTAATTCTTTTAGTTCAGCTTCAGGCATTTCAGCCAATTCTTTTCTTTCACGTTCCAAATCGGCAGTTTCAATATCGGATTGGGAGCTCACAGAAACATATTCACCTGCTGCCATAGACATTGCTCCAGCAATCGCACCTGCTAATGCGGCTAAAATCACCGTTTCGCGCGTTTCGCTAGCTGCTGCCACTCCTACAATTATGCTAGAAGTGGATAATATTCCATCATTTGCACCCAAGATTGCAGCTCTCAGCCATCCCGCTTTATCGATATAATGCTTTTCGAATTGCATATTTTGTTTTTTAATTGTTGTAAATTCTAATATTTTGTTCTTTAAGCTATTGAAATTTATTTCATACTTCTGAGAGATCAACCTTAATCTTCTCCTTTGTTTTTAAGAGCCATCAATAAAGTATAAGCTCCGGTTAAAATAATTTTCTCATCTTTTAAAGATAAAGGTTTGAGAATTTCCACCCAACCATTTCCAGTATTTCCAGTTTCTACTTCGATCATTTCGAATTTATTGGCGTTGATTTTCTTGAAAACATACTCTTTACTTTCGAATGATAATACACTTTCATGGGGCAATGCCAAAGACATTTTGTCGGGTACTTCTATTTCAGCATTCATATACATTCCTGGAATTAATTGAGCTACTTGTTGATCAAAATGTGCGTGTACCTCGATGACTCTTTCATCAGAAATATTTTTGCCGATCAGAATAATTTTACCAGAATGTTTTTTATCAGAATTGCTGTTGGTATAAGATATGACCTGTTGCCCAATTTTTATGCTACCCAAATCTTTTTCAAAAACTTTTATATTAAGATGAAGATCATTTGGATCCACCAATTCGAATAAGATATCAGATGGTGAAACATATTTCCCTGTATTTACAAATACTTCTGTCACATAACCACTAAATGGTGCGTAGATATTAACGGTACGTTGAATATTATTCACGGATATTTTACTTGGATTCAGATGAATCAATTGTAGCTTTTCTTCTAAAGCTTGTTTTGTAATAAGAAGTGTCTCGTATTCCAATTTGGATTGTTGAAAAACTTTATCACTACTTGCTTTACTTTGATTGAGTTCTTTTTGACGATTAAATTCTTCTTTCGAATTTTGTAGTTGAACAACAGTAGTTAAATAATCTTGTTGAAGTTGAATGTATTGATTGTCTTCAAGCACTGCTAAAATTTGACCTTTGTTAAAGTGCATACCTGGCAATAGTTTGATAGATTTCACATAACCTCCTAATGCACTGCTTACAGAAACTAGATTTTGTGGTGGAACATCTATTTTACCATTGAGTTTTAAAGTTTGGGTAATTGCTCTCTCTTGTAAAGTGGTATCACTTAATGTCAAAGATTTTAATTGTTCGTCACTTAGTTCTAAAATATGTTCTTCTAAAGACAAAGTGATCTCTTCATTGGAGGTTTCTTTTGGATTGCAACCATATAAAAGAAGCAATACAAATAGGGTAAGTATATTTTTCATGATAATTTTTATTTTGAATTAAGATACTGAAGGGTTATAATGGTGTGATTGAGTTGCATAATAGCATCGAAATAATTGCTTTTGATTTGAGTAGCTTGATTATTCAGAATGACCCAATCCAAATAATTAATTTCCCCGTTTTCAAACTGTTGTTGCGCAGCTAAAGTCATTTGTTCTGCCATGACTAGTTGCTTGTTTTTATAATTTTCTACAGTTTCTAATTCTATGGAATAGTTTTGTAATGCAGTTTCATATTCTGTTTTCAATTGTGCTTTTTTATACATCAATTCATTTTCGGCAATTGATATCCGTTGCTGTTCGGCTTTAATTTGTGCTTTTTGTGCACCGTAAAAAAGAGGAATACCTACTCCGATCTCTACCGAACTGTATCTTTTATTATTGAAATCATTGAAACTCTGATTAAAATAACCAATAGAGAGATTAGGCAGTAATTTCGATTTCTCTAAGAGATAATTAGAACGTGCTTTTTCTATTTCTTGAGCAGCAGATAGGATAGAAGGATATAAATTAATCGATTCTGCATCAGGATTTAATTCACTTACAGCTATGATTTGTTGAAGAATAGGTTCATATCTTATTTCTGAATTTAAAAGAAGCTGTAGTTGAATTTTAGCTAACTCAATTTCGTTTTGTAAAGATTTGAGTTGGAAATTTAAATTTGCATGTTGAAGTTCAGTAGTCGTTTTCTCTAAAATATTTGAAGCTCCTTTTTCAAATCTAAGTGTAGATTTTTCTAAGAAGGAAGCATACACCTGATCCGTTTCTTTCAAGATTTTTTCTTTTTCTCTCAGAGCAATAATTAAATAATAAGATTGGCTGACTGCTTTTTTGATTTCAATTTTGCTGAGTTCTGTGGCTATAATTGCAATATTGAATTCTTCTTCGAGCACTTTTTTCTGACGGATATAAATAGTTGGAAAGGCCAATGATTGCGAAATACCCACTTTGTTGTCGAAAGATTTGCCGTTGATTTGCCCCATTTCTGCTGAGATAGAAGTCTGTGGTAAATTGAAAGAAGTGGATTTTAATTTTAAATAATACTCCGACAACAATTCGCTATTTTTTATAGAAAGATTATTTTTTACAGCAGTATCGATAGCTTGTTCTAATGTGATGTCTTGAGCAGAAACTGGTAGAGTTGCCAACAAAAGCATTAGAATCGCAAGACTTACTTTGGCGATTTTAGTTTTATTGAATTTTACTTTTTCAAAAATCACGTAGAGTGTAGGTAAAACATATAGGGTTAGGAACGTAGCGATCAATAATCCGCCGATAACTACAGTAGCTAATGGACGCTGTACTTCTGCGCCAGCTCCCTTGCTGATGGCCATCGGTAGAAAACCTAGTGACGCTACAAAAGCAGTCATCAATACAGGTCGAAGTCTAGTCTTAGTGCCATTTATAACTATGGTGTGAAGGTCTTTTTCTCCAGATTCTTTTTGACGATTAAATTCTGCTATCAGAACGATTCCGTTCAGCACTGCGACTCCAAATAATGCAATAAAACCAACTCCTGCACTTATACTAAAAGGCATTCCTCTTAGAGCTAAAAAGAAAATTCCACCGATTGCGGAAAGTGGGATAGCTGTATAAATCATTAGACTTTGTTTTACAGACCTAAATGCAAAAAACAATAAGATAAATATTAAACCCAAGGAAATAGGAACAGCTAACATCAGTCTGTTTTTTGCTTTGTTGAGATTTTCAAATGCTCCTCCATAAGTCACGTAATATCCTGGAGAAAAACTTAACTGCTTTTCTTCTTTTTGTTTTAATTCGTTGACAATACTTTGAACATCTCTACCTCTAACATTAAAACCTACTATAATTCTTCTCTTAGCATCTTCTCGCTGTATCTGTGCCGGGCCATTTTCTATACTAACATCAGCTACTTGGTACAATGGAATGAAATTTCCTTGAGGAGTAGGAATCAATAAGTTTCGAATATCTTCTAAGTTTTGTCTTTTATCTTCATCGAGTCGTAATACCATGTCAAAACGTTTTTCGCCTTCATAAACTTTACCTGCACTTTGTCCAGCGAATGCTGTATTAATGACTTTATTGATATCGTTGATATTTAAATTGTATTGAGCAATATTTGCTCTATGGTGTTTTATGATGACTTGTGGAAGCCCAGTGATAGGTTCTATATAAAGATCTTTAACACCATCTACTGATTTTACAATTTCACCAAAACGGTTAGCATATTTCGTCAAACTGTCCAAGTTTTCTCCAAATATTTTGCAGACTACATCTTGTCTAGCCCCAGTCATTAATTCATTAAAGCGCATCTGTACAGGATATTGAAAGCCTGTACTAATCCCAGGAACAGCTTCAAGAGATTTGCTCATTTTTTCTGCAAGTTCAGGAAAGGTTTTTGCTGATGTCCATTCTTTTTTATCTTTTAAGATCACCATCATATCACTCGCTTCCATAGGCATTGGGTCTGTAGGAACTTCTCCGCTACCAATTTTAGTGACGACCATTTCTACTTCTGGATATTCAGATTTAAGAATATGTGCAGCTTTTTGGGTGTATTCAATCGTGGTTTTGAGATTACTCCCTGTCAAAACTCTGGTATCTACGGCAAAATCGCCTTCTTCTAATGCAGGAATAAATTCTCCGCCTAATTGAGTCAATGTATAAACAGCAGTGCCAAAAAGAATAAACGTAGCTAATAAAACCACTTTCATGTTTTGTAATACGCGATTCAAAATGGTGTGATGTACCTTTTCGATGCTTTTCATTACCCGATCTGAGATATTAGGTTTTTGTTTTATTTTTTTACTTAAAACCAAAGAACTCATCATTGGGATATAAGTCAATGAAAGAATAAATGCACCTATCAATGCAAAAATTACTGTTTGCGCCATAGGTTTAAACATTTTTCCTTCTATTCCTTGCAGTGTAAAAATCGGAAGATATACGATGAGGATAATAATTTGTCCAAATACAGCACTATTCACCATTTTACTTGCGGAAGAACTGACTTCTTGATTCATCTCCTTCTGTGATATTTTCTGCACCGAGGTATGAGTTTTCCCATCATGTAAGTGGTGAAGGACCGCTTCGACAATGATGACCGCTCCGTCCACAATAAGTCCAAAATCTAAAGCGCCTAGGCTCATGAGGTTTCCACTCACGCCAAAGATATTCATCATGATTATCGCAAATAACATAGCTAGCGGAATCACAGAAGCTACAAGAAATCCTGCTCTGAAATTTCCAAGAAAAATCACTAATACAAAAATTACGATTAAAGCACCTTCTGCAAGATTGGTTTCAATGGTGTGAATGGCATTGTTCACCATCTTAGTCCGATCTAAAAAAGGTTCAATGATTACTCCTTCAGGAAGTGTCTTTTTAATAATTTCAATTCGTTCTTTTACGTTTTTAATGACATCATTACTATTGGCACCTTTGAGCATCATGACTACTGCGCCTGCAACTTCACCTTCATCATTATAAGTCATGGCTCCATATCTGGTCGCAAATCCTATTTTAACCTTTGCAATATCTCGAAGCAAAACTGGTGTTCCGTCTTGGGTAGCTTTAATTGGAATATTTTCGATGTCATCAATATTTCCAATCAATCCTTCACTTCTAATATATAAAACAGTAGGTCCTTTTTCGATATATGAGCCGCCTGTATTTTGATTGTTATTTTCTAAAGCAGTAAATACATCATTTAGCGTCAGTTTAAAAGATTGTAGTTGATTGGCATTTACTGAAATCTCATATTGTTTAAGCTTTCCACCAAAACTGCTCACCTCTGCTACACCTTGTACACCTAATAATTGCCTACGTACTATCCAATCTTGTATGGTTCGAAGTTCAGTAACATCGTACTTGTCTTCATAACCTTTTTCGGGACGGACTACATATTGGTATATTTCTCCTAATCCAGTTGAAATAGGTCCAAGTTCTGGCACGCCAGCCTCAGCAGGTATTTCGTTTTTTACAGTTTGTAAACGTTCTGATACTTGCTGTCTAGCCCAATAAATATCTGTTTTATCATCAAATACTATAGTAACGAGAGAGAGCCCAAATCTGGAAAAACTTCTAATTTCTTTGATTCCGTTGATGTTACTATTTTCTTGCTCTATAGGAAATGTAACTAATCGTTCTATATCTGTTGCACCTAAAGATGGAGCGATAGTAATGACTTGTACCTGATTATCTGTGATATCAGGTTGAGCATCTATGGGTAATTTTGTTGTCTCATATATACCAAATACAATTAGAGCAATGGTAAACAATCCAATAATGAGTTTATTATGGATAGAGAAGTCAATAATTTTATTGAGCATGATATTTTATTCTATTAATCAATGAATGAAAATGAATCGCAGACGCTATCGAAACGAGTATCGAAAGAGGTCTTTTGAAATTGATTTTAGAATGATATAATTAAGTAAATGGCTAATTTCTACTAAAGAAATAGTTCATTTTTCATCCAAATCAATCCAAATGATTCAAAAATATGATTAACAGAGTTTTGGCGGTTGCCAAATAAAGGAGTGAAATCCAAGAGTAGTAGCTCTATCATTGACAGGTACAAACTTGTCTGAATCTTGAGAAAATAAAATTGACTTGAATTCTACAACGATAGGCTGAGGATATATAAAATTGAAAGTCAATGTTTGAGAATGTACTATAAAAGGCAATTTTTGATCTTGCTCATAATCATCATCGTGTGGATGGTCTTCCAAATGATTGTTATAATGAAGTACTAAAAAATCTTTGACAGACATTTCAGGAGCTTCTTCTTTATGCTCTAAATAATGTTCTACCAATACAGGAAACTTCAACAATTCAGAAAGCTCTGTTGTAGAAACCATATAAATGATAAGAAAGAATATGACGAGCATTTTTTTCACTATCTCAAAAATAAGACTAATTCTTTTAATAGTTGCTTTTTACAGATAGTTTAAAACGTTTATAAATAAGGCTGTTATGACTTATTTCAGAGTTGTAAGAAATGTATATTAAATGCTCTTTTGATAATGGCTTACTGTCTCAGTAATATCTTCTTTGATAAATTCCCAATATTTTCCTTTTAAACATATTGGGTCAAAATCATCATCAGCGAGCTCAAAATCTACAAGATTATTTAAGATGAGATTTTTATCATGAGAATAAGGGTAGCGTTGTTGGTGCAATAATAACATGGAGTGTAGGTTGTATTTAATTAACAATTCATGAATATCCCAGAAATCTTTTTTGCGTCCCCCGCGCTGGACGACATCGATTTTCATGGCAATAATTTCTTCGATAGTTGCCATTCTAATATTATTTTTCATTGTTGTCCGAGATAAATTAAAATAAAGTTGTTAGTCTATCAAAAGTAGCCTAAACATTGACTTTTTATTTTTAATTATCAGTTTTTTCAAAAACAAGCTAATCAAATAAAGTGAGTTGATTTCTGGGTTTAGCATT
>DATJBS010000004.1:0-122043 GCA_035515235.1 Chitinophagales bacterium | reverse complement strand
TGATCATATCCAATACCTTTTCTGTCATGATAATATCTTACTCTTTTACCAATTCAAATAGAAAATTATTGACCAAACTCTTCTCGAGTGATTCTATTATAAGACTGAATAAATATGGCACCCAAATTTTTGTGGGGAGGTACATAATCTAAAAATCTTTCATAGCTTTTACCGCTTCCTTTGAGTTTGCTATTCATAGTTGCCCATAAAGTGGCCCAAGTTAATTGATCTTGATCTCTTAGGAGCTTACTCATTTCGACGAGTAAATTATTATTCACGATATACGTGCCGATTTGTTTTGAAGCGATAATATGAGCTTGTGGAGCACGATGAATGACCTCGCTGATATTATGATAGCCACCACATGAGCCTAAAAAGACGACTTTTGCATAATTAGGAATTTGTGAAATAGTATTCATCGCGTAATAGCTATGTCCTCTATGAACAATAACTGTAGGATGAATAATTCCTTCTTGCACCATTTGTACTAAAATTGCTTGCCCTTCTCTTTCAGACAGAGGCTTATTGGCATAAATAGTAGTGGTATGTTTTCCTTTATTTTTAATCACTACGTAGTGCTGGAAATCTTGAATTGAAAAGCCCGCAGATTTAAATGCCGCGATAAAAGTATGATATGAAGTCAATCCATCGTCGTCGTCAAAGAAAAAATGCATTTGAGTCGTACCTGTGGAATCGCTCAAAGATTCTATACTAATTTGATCTACTGGAGGAATTGGATATTGTTGTAATTCTACCGATAACACACTATCAGGTAGTGCTTCAGTTTTTTGGAAAAGCAATTTGAGCAATAAGCCATAAAGGACTTTGGTGTCTTTAGTGTTTTCTGGTTTGGCGTATTCTTCTTTTAGGTATGCGTCGAAAATTTTTAAATGATCTGGATTATCCAAGCTGCCAAAAGTGTCTGCTACATTCACTGCTTCAGATATATTGCCATCATCAGCATTGAGCTCCGATACGAATCTCCTTAAAATATCTACTGCTTGTTCTTCGGGCATTGTAGATAAGAATTTTTCCAAAGAATTATAACCTGCACATAATTTTACGAAAGTTCTAAATTTATTAAAATGGATTTGCTCTAAAAGTAAATAACCATTCATGCCTTCCGCTTTCATGCTATTCAGTAATCTTTCAAATAATCCATTAAATGTAGAAGTGAAAATTTCTTCAGGACTATAAACAATCAATGTATAAAGTTCGGAAGCACCCATATCTTTTACAGCTGCAAATCTTTTAGACATGTCGGTGAGGTCATGTAAATCATTCACTTTTCTTACTTCTTCTAAAGCTTTTACACTCAACTCGCGCTCTACGTCATAATCTCCAATTAGATGATCTTTTTGTTTCGCTCTAATTAATGCATTCAAGTAGGTAAGTGGATATTTTGAAACACTATGCATTAAATCTGGAGAAACAGTGCCTTCTTTAATCATATCAATGAAAAAGTATACTTTGGACTCATTGCCGTATTTGTAAAATAAATCAGTGATTAAATTAACAACGCTATCTTGACTTTCTACGACAAAAGTATTCACCATATTTTTACTATTAAAGTATTTTTTAATAGCCATAGGAGAGACTCTTGCAACTTCTTCTACGATTTTTAAAGCATAAGGCTCATTGGAGAAACTATTGATTTCTTTTAAGACTTCATTAGGATATAGATGAGCGGCCTTGAGTAAGAAGTTCTCAGCAATTGGTAATTCTCTAAAAAAAATAATATTAGTGATAGAAGACTGAACATCTCTCAATAAATAATTCAGCAAAAACTCATCGTCTTTATGCTTTAGAATATTAGAGATGTTTTCAAATCTATTTTCAAAATATTCAGCGAGATGATAATTGTTAGAATTTATTCTATTCAATACACCAAATATTTCTACTAAATATCCATAACTAATACTACCATCCGTATTTTTATCTTCTATAATTAATTGTATCGAATCTATTAAATGGATATAAGCATTGGTCGCTTTTTGAGTAATAATAGGATCTCTGAAAGTAATGGTTTCGTCGTATTGACCATCCAAAATGTCAAGGTATCGTTGTTTCTGATCGATTTTATCGTGGAAAGCTAATCTTTGAATATTAAATCTTTCGGGTTGAGCTTTTACAATTGTACTCCAACTGAAAAGTGTGAATACAGAGAAAAATTTAATTAAGTTCCAAAATGTCATATAGTGCTTTTATCAAAATCGCTGCCGCATTTTTATGTGGCGGTATATAATCCTTAAAATATGGGTTAGTGCCTACTCTTTGATTCATTTTATCCCAAAAGTCTGGCCATATAATATCTTTTCCTGCACGGATATCATCGTTGATTTGTTTAAATAATGGGTCGTTAATGTACATGGTTCCCACATTTCTATTACAAAGTATTTGTGCTCCGGGAGCTCTATCTATCGCTACTTGCTGTACATAATATCCTCCACAAGAACCATCTAAAATCAATTTGGCAGAAGAAGGTATACGAATAAAAGTTTTCAAGGTATGAGTACTTAATCCTCTATGAACCACTATTTGAGGTTCTAAAGAATTTTTCTTCATATAGTCTAACATTGCTTGTATTCCCTTTTCACCTTCTCTAGCTTTATTGGCAAAAATATCAATCTTTCTGCCTGTTTTAGATTGTACCAATACAAATGAACCTAAGTCTTTTATCATCCATTCTAAAGGACTTCTTTCGTAAGAACGAATGAAATTGCTATAAGATCCTACACCATCTTCATCATTATAAAAATAATACTGCTGGATGTTTTCCATCTTTTGATTAAACAAAGAATAGACGGGCAATTGATTTAAACCAGGAAGTTCATATTTCTCAGCAACGTATTTTGCCCATCCCTGATCAATTTTTGTGGAAATTAAAGAGCTTAATATTCCGTAGATGGCTACTCCTTTGTCAGATTTTGCTAGTTCAGCTTTTTCGTATTCTATTTTCAGTTGTTGATGAATGACTTCTATAATAGCTGGATTTTTCAAACAGATAATAATATCAGCTACCTGAATAGCATCCATTTCTGAAGACTGATCTAAATTATGTAATATCTTTCTGACTATTAAGTTCTTTTCATCTGTTGAAAATGGTTTAAATACAGTGTCTAACAAATCATAATAAGCACACTTTCTAATAAATTTTATGTAGTTATTATAGCCAAGCTTTTGGATGATTGGTAAGACATTTCCGTCAGGAGACTTTTTGATTAATGTTAAAAGCATTTTGTAAAAGCTCTTTTGTATAATTTCATCTTCGCCATAAGTCATAAAAGTATACAGCTCTTCAGGAGATAAATACTCCATTTGACCGGCGAAAGAATTATCTGTATTTTCAGATATATTCATATTTCTTACAAATCTAAGAGCCGTTGCAGATATTTCCTGTTCTATTGAATATCTTCCTAAGACGTTTGGATTAGACAGTAAGGTGATCATTCTTTTTGTGAGCCAAGAGCTGTTTTTACAAAGGCTATCTGCTAATTCGATACTCATTTTTTTACGATAAATATCATCTAGAAGTAAATAAGCTCTTGTATTAATTCCTGCAACTTGATTGATTTTATATAATGTCTTAATGACACTATCCTGACTATTTTTGAATAAATTATTCCATGAGTGAGAAGGACTAATGATGAAGTTTTTAGTACTTAAAGGAGCAATACTTCCTATATTTTTCAGAACTTCAATTCCTTGTTTTTTGAGTTTTATTTTATCCAGATTTCTTATGATTTCTAAAGGATATATATGAGCAATATATTGAAGTAATTCGTCTGAGTAAGGTTCATCTATCCAATTAGATATTTTATCCAAGGCTGTCATTGGATCATTCTTCCATCTCATCAAAGTTTTATCTTGATCGGAAAGATTGAAATAATAGGATTTGATAATGAACTCAGGAACTTTAGGTTTTGCCACGGGTACTAAAACCACTTCGCTTTTACTGCCTGCAAAACTTCCATTTTTTATAGATTCTAATTGCTTAGGAGTGGCTTGTGCTCTTCTACTTCTTATATAAGTATTTAGGGAATCGTTGCCCCAAAGTTGTACCCAAGTGGCTTGCAGATTTTCTTTATAGACTTTGTCCTTTAAAATGTAAATATCTTTCAGAGAGATTTTGTCTAGAGCTTTTTCTGGTAAAGGTTGAAGTTTGTTTTTGAAAGAAATCCATTTCATGAATGCATCTAGTTCCAATGGAGAAAGCATATTATGTGTCACAAACAAAATACGAGTACGACTTGAATCTGTGATTTGATCTAATGCTTCCATCTTCCAAGTATTTGGAGCGCTGTATTTATTTTGATGGATAATTTTTACATATTTAGAAGTCAGCTCATCCCATCTTTGCTGAATAGAAACTCTTGCTAAAGGCATAGTATCGATGACTAATGGCAAAAGGTAATTGATTAAAGAGTATTCATTTTTAGAAAGCTCTTCTGCATTTTCAATACTGATTTTGTTATTGACGATATAAGGCAATAAATAGTATGGATGTTCGCTGTATCGATACTTTTTATAGATTTCAAAGAGCAATTTAATTTCTGGCTGAGTGGATTTGAGTAATTCAGTTTTCACTAAGTTATTATAGTGCATAAATTGACTGATCACATGAGGGCTCGCTAAAACAGCAATCTCTAAATCTTTAGCATCTAAAGCATAATCTAGTTTTGAAAATTGACCAATCAATTCTTGTGGTCTTTCTTTAGCCATATTCAAAACTGCATACTTAGAAACCTCTGCAGGAATCAAAATTTTTACTGCAGAGTAGTAGTCCGGTAGAAGGCTGTAAGAAAAACTTGTCATGTCAATACTCGGATCACTAGAAGCTTTTATGATATTAAGAGCTTGACTGAAAATATCATTATATACCTGACCTGCGTATTTTTTATAGGTGCTTTTCTTAATATAAGTAAGGTAATTATCTAATAATAGGAAGTATTCGTCATTAATAGGATGAGGCTGTGTAGCCCAATCTTCTAATGCTTTGAGGTATTCCATGGTCTCTTCATTCGTCAAAATACTGTCTTGAGCATACCTATCGATATGTTGAGAGATTTTTTTTGAATAGGAAGTTTGAGCAAAAATATTTTGCGTAAAAATGAATGAAATGATGACGATTAAATATCCTGAAAGATAAGAGTTGCGCATATATAGATAACGGGTCTGTAATCAAAAATTGCTGAATGAGTAAAGTTAAAGATTGTCGACCAATTCATTCAGAAATAACTGTTAAATACAAGTAATGTGAGAAATGTGGAAGAAGTTAATCATCTTGAAGAGATTGCAAAAAAAAAGCCCTAACGATGAAGTTAGGGCTTGAAGTATAATTTATATGAAATTATTCAGAGACTACTTCAAACTGAAATTCAGCGTCAATGTCTTTGAAGATATGCAAAGTAGCTTTGTAAGTACCTAAATCTTTCACTTCATTAGTGATGATGATTTTTTTACGTTCTACTTCAACACCGATTTCATTTTTGATAGCATCAGCTAACTGTACGTTAGTTACACTTCCAAATAATTTACCAGTTGTTCCAGCTTTTGCTCCAATAGTAAATTTAGTTCCAGCTATTTTTTCAGCTAGAGCTCTAAACTCTTCCATTTGTTTAGCAATTTTATTGGTTTGCTGACGTTTAATTTCTTCTAAATGTTTTTTGTTAGAAGTGTTAGCAATTTTAGCCAAACCTTTTGGAATCAAAAAGTTACGACCATATCCAGGTTTAACGTTAACAAGGTCATATTTAATACCTAAGTTTTCAACGTCTTGTAATAATATGATTTCCATGTGATTTACTTTAAAAGGTCAGCAACATAAGGTAAAATAGCCAAGTGACGACCACGCTTTACAGCAGTAGATACTCTTCTTTGGAATTTCAAAGAGTTACCTGTGATACGACGAGGAAGAATCTTTCCTTGTTCATTAATAAATTTCAACAAGAATTCAGGATCTTTATAATCGATATAACGAATACCTGTTCTTTTAAAACGGCAATATTTTTTTCTGTTCTGGCCAATTTTAGGCGCATTTAAGAATTTGATTGATTTGTCTTGAGCCATAATTTTAACCCTCCGTTTTTTCGTACTTTCCAGCTAATTTTGTTCTTCTCTGTTCAGCATATTTAACAGCAAACTTGTTCAATTTGACAGTTAAAAATCTCATGATGTTTTCATCACGCTTGAACTCAATCTCCAAACGACGAATCGCTTGTGGATCCAACTGGAATTCCATTAATGTGTAAAATCCTGTAGTTTTCTTTTGAATTGGGTAAGCCAATTGCTTAATTCCCCAGTCCTCTTTACTTACTAACTCTCCACCGTTTTTTTCTAAGAAGTCTAAGTACTTCTTTACGGTTCTTGTGTACTCATCTGTATTGAGTACGGGCGTTGTAATAAAAACCGCTTCGTAATGGTTCATAATAAAAAAATTAATTAGAGGGCAAAGGTAAAAAGTAATGTTATTATTTGCAATAAATAACGCAAAAATACTTGCAAATAGTGATTTTATTTAAATCTTCACAATTTTAAGGATTGATTAACAAGTAGATATGCGCTTTTGTATAAAAAGATACATCTTTAATTATGATGCGGCAAGACAACTAGTTGTATATTACAAACATTGTCACTACAATTATATTTTTATAGATTAATTGAAATTATAAAAAATGTTTGTATTTTGCATATTCATATCGGAATAAGTATAAATTTTTATTTAATTTTAGACTTTATATTTAGTTCGTTTTGAAATACATATGCATGCATTTGTTTTTTATAACCATTAAAAAGAACTTCTAAAATTGCCCCAGATTATTAGAATCTTTAACATTTAAAAATTTAGGGTAAATAGACCATTGATTATGATAGACATTGAAAAAGCTAAAAAGCTATTACTTGATCCAAAATATACATTGAGTGATATTGCAGAAGAACTGAATTATGATAGTTTACAAACGTTATCTTCAGACTTTAAGAAATTGGCGGGTGTAACTCCATCAAAGTTCAGAAGATTGAATGAGCCTATTAAAGACTATACTCCTAGGACGAAGTCTAAGTAGAGGATTTTAAATATCTTTTGATTAATACAGAATTCACTTTCTGTACTAGTCAATTACATCATATTTTTTAAAATTTTAAATCAATTTTGCCGGAATGGTTTTCTAAGCGACTTACTAGTTTAGATCATCATTCCGTTTCAATTGAACCTTTATTGTTTAGAATCCTTGTACATTTAAGTAATTAATCTTAAAATGTCATCAGTAAATTCTAATAAATTTATTCTTTCAATTTCGTCTCCGATTCAGTCAGAAGATATCTCTAAAATTGAAACAACCATCTCTTCATTAAAGGATGTCCTTTGGTGTAAAGTAGATACCTCACTTCAGCAGATTTCCATATTAGTCAAAAACAGCTCTATTGTTTTAGAAATAGTAGATGCTTTAAAAAAGATAAATTATGCTGTGGAAACAGTAAAGAAATCTTTTCCAGTCATGGAAATGGCCTGTGCTTCTTGCGCATCTAGTGTAGAAGAGATTCTCAATAATACTCCAGGAGTTCTTCATTCAAGTGTAAACTATGCTAGCCAATCAACAGAAATAGAATATGTCCCATCGATAGTTCACGCTGATTTATTAAAAAAAGTGGTTCAAGATGGTGGTTACGATTTGTACATAGACGAAAAAGAAGACGAGTTAGAAGAACTTCAATCTAATAAGATTGCTTCTCAAAAAAATCAATTAATAGCCACTTGGATATTAGCTTTTCCTTTATTGATTATAGGAATGTTTTTCATGAATATGCCTTATGGTGATTGGATCATGTTCGCATTATCTACCCCAATTGTTTTATACTTTGGTCGTCAATTTTTTATAGGAGCATGGAAACAATTGAAACACAAGTCTGCAAATATGGATACTCTGATTGCATTAAGCGCAGGTATTGCATATACATTCAGTGTTTTTAATATGATATTTCCCGAATTTTGGCAGCAAAGAGGTCTACATGGTCATGTGTATTTTGAAGCAGCAGGTGTAGTCATAGCTTTTGTATTATTAGGTAAATATTTAGAAGAGTCAGCAAAAAATCAAGCAAAATCGTCTATTAAAAAGCTCATGGGCTTACAACCGAAATCTGTACATTTTGTAAATGAAAAAGGACAAGTAGAAGAAAAGAAAATTTCATTAGTGCAAGTAGGAGATATCTTATTAGCAAAACCTGGTGAACAGGTCGCTGTGGATGGAATCGTGAAGAGTGGGTCTTCCTATATTAATGAAAGTATGATTTCCGGAGAACCTCTTCCACTCAAAAAGGAAAAAGGTTCTGAGGTATTCGCAGGTACTATTAACCAAAATGGAAGTTTTCAGTATGAAGCTCAAAAAGTGGGTTCTGATACTGTATTGGCAAGAATTATTAGAATGGTAGAAGTGGCTCAGGGTAGTAAAGCTCCTGTTCAAAAATTAGTAGATAAAATTGCATCAGTATTTGTCCCAATAGTTATTTTAATTGCTGTCTTATCTTTTGTCATTTGGGCTTTAGTAGGTGGAGAACAAGGAGTCGCTCACGGCTTTATGGCGTTTGTTACAGTATTAGTAATTGCTTGTCCATGTGCATTAGGTCTTGCGACACCTACGGCTTTAATGGTCGGTATGGGTAAAGGTGCAGAGTTGGGTATTCTTATAAAAGATGCGCAAAGTTTAGAAATTGCTCACCAAATTGATAGAGTTGTTCTAGATAAAACTGGCACAATCACTGAAGGTCAGCCTTCTGTTCAAGCAATTAACTGGATATCTCCTGAGCTGAAAGAAAAATATTTGTCTCTATTATATAGTATAGAGCAATCTTCAGAACATCCGTTAGCACAAGCGATAGTAGATAAAATTAAATCTGAAGCTGATTTTGTGGAGGGTTTAGAAATTGAGAATGTTACAGGGCAAGGTATTCAAGCCATTTATGAAAACGAACGTTTATGGATAGGTAATAATAAATTACTTCAAAAGTCTAATGTAGCTTTTCCTGATTCCATTTCAACTTGGGTCAACCAACAAGAAGAGCTTGCTCACACTGTAGTTTTCTTCTTTAGTGAGCATCAATTATTATCTGTAATATCTATTTCTGATCAAATCAAATCTTCATCACTTTCTGCTGTTCAGCAATTACAGAAAATGAATATTGAAGTGACGATGTTGACAGGAGATCACCAAAGGTCTGCTGATGCTGTCGCTAGTCAAGTAGGAATAAAAAATGTAAAAGCTCAAGTGCTTCCTGAAGAGAAGTTTCAATATGTAGCAGATATGCAATCGCGAGGTCATATTGTAGCAATGGTAGGAGATGGGGTGAACGATAGCAGTGCTTTAGCAAAAGCAGATATCAGTATAGCAATGGGCCATGGTAGTGATATCGCTATGGATGTTGCCAAAATGATGATTGTTTCTTCAGATCTGAAAAAGATACCTACGGCGATAAGATTATCAAAAATGACGGTTCAAACTATTCGACAAAATTTGTTTTGGGCATTTATCTATAATATGATTGGAATTCCAATTGCTGCTGGAATATTATATCCAATCTATGGATTTATGTTAAATCCAATGTGGGCAGGAGCAGCTATGGCTATGAGTTCTGTAAGTGTGGTATTAAATAGTTTAAGACTTAAAAACAAAAAAGTCGAAGATTTTTAAAAATCGCTAGCGCCAAAATAGAAAGGAACGATATCTTTTATAGAATCAAATATTAAAACAGGGCCGGTCTCTCCTTGTAAAATAATTTTAATGTTTTGCTTTTGGTTTTCTTCAGACTCTAGTAATACTTGACGACAGATTCCGCAAGGGGCAGCTGGCTGGACAACTTTTTTTAATTCGCTTTTGACTTTAATTGCAATTGCTTTAATCTTCTTGTTAGGTGCTATAGATGCCTTTGCAGATAAAGCTGTTCTTTCTGCACAAAAGCCTACTGGGAAAGACGCATTTTCTTGATTGCTTCCTTCTATTACAGAGCCGTCTTCTAATAGAAGTGCAGCACCTACTCTAAATTTTGAATAAGGGGAATGGCTATTTTTTGTTGCTCTTTCAGCTGCCAATAAAAGTGCTTTATCAGACATGCTACATTCATCAACATTTTTCGCTAAGTAATAATCTATTTTTAGAGATTTCTTTTCCAATTTATTTATTTTTTTCTTGTTCTAAAATATATAGTTTTAATAAAGCGCTCACAGACATGCTATCTGTAATTTCTCCATTCATCGCCATTTTTACGGCTTCTTCAAAAGGTAGCTTTCTTCTATCTATCACTTCTGTTTCGTCGAGTTCGGCATAAGTTTCTGACAAATTTCTTGCCACATATAAATATGCTACTTCATCTGTGACAGAGTTGGAATTGTGTAGTTTAGCGATCAATTCCCAGCTTTCTGCAGCTAGTCCAACCTCTTCTGCTAATTCCATTTTTGCGGCTTCTAAAGGATCTTGAGGAATAAGTGCGCCGCCTTCAGGAATCTCCCAGCTATATTCATCTAAAGTATATCTGTATTGACCTACTAACCAAGTATTGCCATCTTCATCTATAGGAACTATTCCTACAGCATAATTTTTGAAATGTACTTTTCCATATACTCCATCGTTTCCATTAGGTATTACCACATCTTCATGAGTTAATGTAATCCAAGGATTTTCATATACTTGAGTAACTTTCTTAGTTTTCCAGGGGTTTTTATGATTCTGTTCCATTTGTTAATTCTTTGATAAGCATGGGTACGCCTATTGTTGCATTATAAGGTATAATATTAAATGAAAAATTGGACTCCATTGTTTCGGCATGTGGATCTATCAAATATTTTGGCACATCGAAACCTACATAATCGATCAAACTAGCTGCAGGATATACTTGCAAAGAAGTTCCAATAACTATGAAAATATCAGCTCTTTGAGTAATAGTAATAGCATCTTCTAAAAGTGGAACATTTTCTCCAAACCATACAATATGAGGTCTTAGTGGATGTCCATCAGATGCAGAATCTGTAGGAGAAATGTCACTATCCCAATCCATAATCAAATCTGGATTGTGAACGCTTCTTACTTTACGCAGTTCGCCATGAAGATGAATTACGCTTGTACTTCCTGCTCTTTCATGTAAATCATCTACATTTTGAGTGATAATATAAACGTCGTAGTTTTTCTCTAATTCAGCTAAAGCTATATGTCCTAAATTTGGTTGACATTGAAGTAATTGTTTTCTTCTTTCATTATAAAAGCCATTGACCAAAAGAGGATCTCTTTGAAATCCTTCTGGAGAAGCGACATCATAGATATTGTGATTTTCCCATAATCCATTAGAATCTCTAAAAGTGCTAATCCCGCTTTCTGCACTCATTCCAGCTCCTGTAAGAACCACTATTTTTTTTCTGCCCAACATGCTTAAATATAATTAAAAGCTTTTCCTAAATTTTTAATAATATCCGAGGCGATTAAAGATTCTTTAGACTCAGATTCTAAGCTGAAATTCCCTGCAAGTCCATGAACATATACTCCTATGATTGCTGCATCTGTAGGTTCGTAGCCTTGTGAAAGTAAAGAGGTGATAATGCCAGTAAGTACATCTCCAGAACCTGCAGTCGCCATGCCACTATTGCCAGTTGAGTTAAAATAAAGATTTCCTTTTGGATCACTTATACATGTGTGTGCACCTTTGTAAACTACAGTTATATGATGTTTGATAGAAAATTGTCTTTGTACTTCTAATCGATCAAAATCGTCTAACCATCCTTCTGTTAATCTTTCAAACTCTTTGGGATGTGGAGTAAGAATACTATTGACTGGAACTAATCTGAGCATCGTAGGATCTAAGCTTAATAAATTTATAGCGTCTGCATCTATGACCATAGGTTGAGATGATTGAAGTAGCAATTGTCTAAATACAGCTTGTGTAGTATGAGAAGTGCCTATGCCGGGACCTACACCAATAGTTTTTTTATGTACATCCGGAAGTTCTGACCATACATCTCCATGCGTATCTAAACTAGTCATGGCTTCAGGTATGGATATTTGAACGATAGTGTTTTGTCCGGATGGAATGTGCGCTGTTAATAAACCTGTTCCCGATTTCAAAGCTGCAGTAGAAGCTAAAACTGCTGCACCCATTTTTCCTTGAGCTCCGGCTATCATTAGTGTATGCCCATAAGTACCCTTGTGCGTGAATTTTTTTCTATGCTTAAATCTGTCTTCGATATTTCTTTTTTCCAGATAATACAATTGGCCTTCCATATTTTCTGTAAATTCTGAAGAAAGTCTAATGTCTAAAACTTTAAAGGAATTGACATAGTGCTCATTTTGTGGAAGCAGAAATGCTAATTTGGGAGCATGGAAAGTATATACTCTATGAGATTGGAATATCGTATCTTCTTCATGGTTAGATTGATCAGCAAATAGACCTGTAGGAATATCAACTGCTATTCTAATGACTTCTTCCAATTGATTTAAAAATTCAACTATCTCTTTAATACTACCTTCGATAGGTTTATTCAATCCTGTTCCAAAAATTGCATCTATTATTATATCAGAAGAATGAAATTCAGTGAGTTGATGAACATTCTTGATGTGAATACATTCTATTTCTGGGATGTCTTTTATTTTTTGAAGATTTGTGGAATAGTCTCTTGAAGGATTACCTTCTAAAAGATAAATTTTTACTGAGTGATGTTGTTGATGTAATAATCTTCCAATTGCTAATCCATCTCCTCCATTATTACCTGTTCCACAAAAGATATGCTTCACTCTTTGAGTGGATTGATATTCATTTACTAACATTTCTACTACTTTGTGAGCAGCTCTTTCCATCAAAAGCAGAGATGGAATAGGTTCATGTTGTATTGTATATTGATCAGCTTCTCTTATCTGTGGTGCCGTTAGAATTTTCATAGCTATAGGTAATAATATAATATTTAAAGATAGTGAATACAAATTTTAATTATCTAAAACTCTTGTGTTTTCTACGTCTTAGTTGGAAGATGAGTGAAATCACATTTTTTAAAAGATATTTTATTTTATTTTCTATTTGTAAGTGAAATCTAAATTAAAATCCTCATTTTGGTCAAGTGTTTGGAAATCAATCAAGAGGGGTTAAAGATCTATAAATGAACCAATTTTTAAAACATAGGAATTTACTTCTTTACTGGACTATTTTCTTTCTATTTATTTGCTCATCTGCATCTTCGCAAATACTTCCAAGCTTTAGCGTATCTAAAAAAGAAGGCTGTATGCCTTTGTTGGTAGAGTTTTCTAATACTACTGTTTTAGATACTTCCAAAGTTCAGATTCGTTGGGATTTCGGGAATGGAAATCAATCAGTCGAAAAACTAAAGACTCAAGCAGCATATAATAATCCTGGTGTATTTAATATTACCATGACTGTGAAAATGAATGGAATTGATTATAAAACTACAGAAACGGTTACTGTTTTTGATAATCCTCAGCCTGCTTTTGAAGCAGACATTTTTTCTGGTTGTGTACCTTTAAAAGTAAATTTTAAAGACTTATCGATACCTACTCAAAATCCTATTATTACTTGGGTTTGGAACTTTGGTGATGGGGTAGGAAGTACGCTTCAAAATCCTACAAATACTTTTAATTCAGAATCTAAGAACAACGTTACTTTATTACTAGTAGATAGTAAAGGGTGTAAAAATATAATCGTTAAAAATAACTTTATTACTTCTACAGAAAAACCTGAAGTTGATTTTACTTATTCAGATACGGTGACTTGTAAATTACCGCTAAATGTAAAATTTAACGGAAGTGTAAAAAGTAATTTTAGTACGACTTATAATTGGGATTTTGGAAACGGGTTTACTTCTAATAATTTGCAACCTACTTCAAAGTTTACCGAAAGCAAAACTTACCCAATAACATTTATAGCTACAAATTCTTTTGGTTGTAAAAATCAAATCACAAAAAGTATTTCGATTAAAGAAGAGCCTTTTAATTTTAAAATTGTATCTCCCAATAATAAAGGATGTGCACCTTTTAAATATCAATTTAAAGCAACTTCTGATAGAGTTATCTCTCAATATAAATGGAGTGTAGACACCTTTGCATCCTCTAAAGATACTGGAAGTATTATTTTTAATACTCCCGGTAAATATATAATGAAATTAGTTGCGAGCGATAATTTTGGGTGCTCCAATACTATTTACGACACAGTTGTAGTCTATGAAAAGCCTAAAGCTAATTTTTCCTTTGATAAAAAGAGTGCTTGTGCTGGACCTTTAGAAGTCAGTTTTACTAGTTTGACTCCAGATGCAGTGACACATAGTTGGGCCTTTAGCAATGGTATTTCGCCCTCAATTGAAGAGAATCCTTCCAGAATATTTAATAAGGAAGCATCTTATAATATAAGATATACTGTAAGTAATGAATTTGGATGCTTAGATACGTTATTAATCAATGGTGCGATAATAATACGTAAGCCAATAGTTGAAATAATTGCTACAAATGATATGGGTTGCGCTCCTTATAGTTCAACTTTATCAATCACCAAAGATGGTGATGGATCGATTGATAATATAAAATGGAATTATAGTGACGGTACTCAATATGCAGGATTTAATCCTCCATCCGTAGAAATGAGTCAAGAAGGAACGTTTTTGGTGACTGCTGAAATTGATTTTGAAGGAAACTGTCCATCACAAATAGTAACTAAAAAACTAGTAGCAGGAAAACTATCATCATTTACTGCTAAGATAACACCTAATAAGGTTTGTGTAAGAGAGGGTGTTGGTGCGAATATTACTAAATCATCTTCAGGGACTTTTTATACTTGGCATTTTGGAGATGGTGGAACAAGAGAAGGAGAAAATGTAACTTATGAATATTCAGATCCAGGGAAGTTTGATGTATATGTTGTTGCAGAAAAAAACGGTTGTAAAGACTCTGTTTATATAGAAACTATTGAAGTATTAAATCCTGCAGCTAATTTTTCAATATCAAAAACCTGCAATAGTTTTGAAATGGTTTTTAGAAATAGATCTATTGGACAAAATTATTCAAGATGGGATTTTGGAGATGGTACTCAATTGATTTCTGATGCATCATCAATTAATCATGTTTTTAAAGATACAGGAACTTATCAAGTGAAACTATATGTAGAAAACTATACTACATTATGTAAAGATTCACTCATCAGAGAAGTTATAATTACGAATCAGCAAGAAGATTTAGGACTACTTCCTCAAATTGGTTGTCTTCCATACACCGCAGAATTTATTATTAATAATTCTTTATTTAAAAACATACAATGGAACTTTAATGGTACTCTAATAGATGGTAAAAATGGTCGATTTACTTACAGCAATCCTGGTCAATTTGACGTGTCAGTAGATGCAACAATTAATGGGTGTCGTCAAACCTTTAAGTTTCCTAAAATAGTGACTGTGGTAGATTATCAGGCAGATTTTGAATTTACTCCTGCAGGTGGTTGTGCGCCTATTCAGGTAGATTTTAAAGATATTACTCAGTCTGAATTTTCAGAAATAGCTAGTCTGAGGTGGAGGCTTGGAGATCAAGGCTCTTCAACATTATCTGAACCTCAAGCGACATTTAATCAAAATAAAAATCAAGTTATTCGATTAATTACTTTAGACAACACAGGCTGTAGAGACACTGTCGAAAAAACAGTCCCTATTTTTACTCCCAAAGCCGACTTTACATCAGAGTATAAGAGTGTTTGCACTGACGTGAATTTTAATTTTGAAAATACTTCTACTGGAGTAGAATTGAAATATAAATGGACATTTGGTGATCAACTCGGTGCATCTGATGAGCAAAATCCTATCAGAACTTTTAATAAAGAAGGTAATTACGATGTAAAATTAGTAGTGACGGATGCTAATAATTGTAAAGACTCTATATCAAAATCCTCCTTTGTTAAAGTCGAGAACTTTAAGTATGATTTTGTAGGATTTCCACGATTCAAAACCTGCCCAGAATTGGTGTCTAACTTTGAAGTCATTCCTTCGAATATATTTTATAAGCGTGTTTTTTGGAATTTCGGTGATGGGAATAATAGTTTGGATACGAATAGATTTCCAACCAATATATATTCAGAATCGGGAGTTTTCGATGTCAGTTTGGTAGTAGAAGATTTTAGAGGCTGTAAGGATACCATTACAAAGGAAAATTATATTGAAATCAAAGGACCGAGAGGTAAAATGACTTTTGATCCTCAAGAAGGTTGTTATCCAATACAAATTAATTTTGAAGCAGAATTTGTAGACTCTAAATTTAATATTTGGGATTTTGGTGATGGTATTGGCAGGATAGATGCTAGCTTGCAGACGAAAGTTGATCATGTATATAATAATCCCGGTTTAGCAATACCAAGTTTAATCTTAGATGATGGTTTGGGATGCGTTGTCCATTTATATCACGATACGTTAAACATATCAGGTACTAAGATTAAAATCGATCTTTCAGATAAAGGTATTTGTTCAGGTAGCGAAGTCACTTTGACCGATATTTCAGAAGATAATATTAATTCACCTATCGTTTTTAGAGAATGGAAGTTTAGCAATGGAATAATTAGTAACGAAAAAGTTATCACTCAATCTTTTAATGTAGACTCTACACAAATTATATATGCAAAGCTGTCTATTGGAACAGAATTAGGATGTAAGAATTCTGATAGCATACCTATTAAAATTTTTGCATATCCTCAACTAATATTAGATGATGAGAAAGTTATTTGTAAAGGAGATGGAGTTGTTTTAACTGCAAAAGGAAGTGAGTTTTTCGATTGGTCTCCAAAGTCACTTGTTGCTCCATCCAACATCTCAAGTCCAAAAGTTAGTCCTCTTAAAGATTCTTGGTTCTATGTTACAGGGTATGATACTATTTTATGTCCAGTAAACGATTCAATTTTTGTCAAAGTCAATAATAGTTTTTTTGCAGATGCTGGACCAGATACTACTTTATGCTTAGGGGATTCTCTTTTGCTTAATACTTCAGTATCAGTAATAAATTCAGGTGAATTTGAATACAGCTGGAGTTTAAATAATAAAGTAATAGGCAAAGAAGATTCTTTGTTTGTATTTCCTGACAAAGAGTCTACTTATGTGGTTCATATTAGAAATGGTTCTTGTAAAGAATATTCATTGCCTATTTTTATAAATGTTTCACCACGACCTGAAGTAGAAGCCTTTCAAGATTCTAAAATAGCTAATGGGCAAAATATTGTATTAAAAGCAACTGCTGATCAAAATGTAACCTACTCTTGGACACCAGATTATAATATTTCCTGCTTAACTTGTTTTAATCCAAATGTATTCCCCAACGTTTCTACTCAATATAAAGTGATAGGCACGAATGAATTTGGGTGCTCTGCTAATGCTAAAGTTAGTGTTGAAGTGGTAGATTATTGTTCAGGTGCTTCTATAGAAATTCCTAATGTTTTCTCTCCCAACTTTGATGGCAAAAACGACATTTTTAGATTGAAGTACGATAAAGATTTATTAAGTATCAATGTGTTTAGAATCTATAATAGGTATGGAGAAGTGATTTTCGAGACATCCAATCCAGACGAAGGTTGGGACGGCACTTTTAATCAGACGCCAATTAATACTGGAGTATATGTTTATTATGTTGAGTTGGATTGTTATGACGGTGGCACTAATTTTTTGAAAGGAAATATTACTCTATTAAGATAAAAATGCTCTTTTAATAAATTTCAAATGATGAGAGTAAACCAATTCATTTTGAAGATTAGTATAGGAAATTCCTTTTTCATCTAATGAATCGATTCTTACAAAAGCACTTGAGTGTATGATTTTAATTCCTTGGCTCGTAACATCATAAATTATTCCAACATGAGTGATTTTTTCTGAGCTTTGTGAGAAAAAAGCTAAATCACCCACTCTACATTCATTAATAGGTATAATTTTTCCGATTTCAGCTTGTTGATAGGCATCTCTAGGTAATTGAATTCCATTTATAAGAAATACAATTTGTACAAAACCAGAACAATCTATTCCTACTGTTGTCTTACCGCCCCATAAATAAGGTGCGCCTAAAAACTTCTTAGCAGCTTTTTGTAAAAGTTTTGGAGAATATTTGGACTTTGCTTTTTTATAATTTGCTTTTTTTGAAAAAGTAAATTGTGATAAAACTGGATGATTGATATCGTTCTTCCATATTCTAGCTCCGATAGGAAGATGAAGCTTGATTTCATTCCAATTAACAGAAAGATTATTTTTTGAGTTAATATAGAAATTAATATCGTTAAAATTTTCAACTTTTATCCATTGTTGATTTTGGATAAATCCTATATAGCTATCACTTAGTAGTTGAATTTTAGTCCATTCTTTCTGGATTTCTAGAATTTTAAAAACTTCTCCAAATATTCCTTGTGTAATTGTCTCAGATTTATGACTACTTTCTGATTTGATAGAGACATGACTCAAAATAATTATACCAAAAGATTCCATGAAGCGTTAAAGTTTTTTACCTTATTGAACACAATATTATTAATAAATAATCAATACTTGTAATGCAGTTTTTTTTATTTAATTTTGTTGATTGTGTGATTTTGTATATAAAATTTAAAATCGTTTAAGATTAAACATGTATAGCTATAAACATTATATAATAACATTCGTTTTTTTTATTAGTTTTTTATCAGTTTCTGCTGTAGATTTTACGATGAGTGGCACTTCTGGCTGTTCACCATTTAGATTGGGCCTTAACGTTATTGATATAGTTCCTGATAGTAGTGTTTGGGATTTTGGCGATGGTAAAGTTGGTAAAGGGAATACTGTTTTCAATATTTATAATGATCCTGGTACTTTTACCATTAAAGTTAAAATTTATAATAATGGAGTAGAAACTGTTCTTACTAAAAAAGTTACTGTTTACAAATCTCCATCTGCAGATTTTGAATTTACTCCTAATTCAGGTTGTCCACCACTTTTTATTCAATTTAAAGACAAAAGTACTATTGGTAATTCTGCAATAAAAGAATGGACATGGGACTTTGGGAATGGAAAATCAATAAAGGGTCTAGAGAAAAACCCTTCTATCACCTATGTTTCTTCAGCAGAAAGAGATATAGCTTTAGTTATAGAAGATAATAATGGTTGTAAAAGCACAAGAGCATATCCTAAAGCCATTAAAATTCTTCCTACTCCATTTGTAGATTTTGAATTTACTAATTCTAACAGTTGCGCGCTTCCTGTAATAGCATCATTTAAAAACAAATCCACTTCGGCTCTAAATCTTACTTACGAATGGTCATTTGGTGATGGTGGAACTTCTACTGATATTCAACCAACTCATACCTATACAAAAGAAGGAGATTTTCCAATAAAGTTAATTGCCAAAGATGAAAATAAATGCGTCAGTGAAATTGTGAAAAACAACTTCATTGTAGATGAGAACTTTAATATTGCTATTAAATTGTCAGATTCAGTGGGATGTGATCTGTTAAATATATCTTATGAACCCGTTATTAGCTCATTATACCGATCATTAAAATGGACTTTTGATCCTGTATTAAAAGTTGATAAAGATAAAAAGACTATAAAGTGCGATATTCCTGGTATTTATCCCATTACATTAGAATCTACTTCTCAATTCGGATGTACTGTTTCCGTCACTAGAAATGTTTATGTAAGTAAATCACCAACAGCAGATTTTATAGGAACTCCTACTCTTAGCTGCAAGGCCCCTCAAGAGGTTTTATTTACTAATAAATCTACAGGAGCAGTAAGTTATGCTTGGAACTTTGGTGATGGCGGTTCATCCACTCTTGAAAATCCAACAAAAGTTTATAATTCATATAGAACTTATCCAGTAAGACTAATAGCTACTGATGAATATGGTTGTGCAAATACAATTTATATCAAAGATTATATTTCAGTATTAAAACCAGTAGTAGAAATAGAAGCGTCTAATAGTTTTGGATGTATTCCACTTACTACATCTTTTAAAATGAACACCTTAAATGGGTTTACAATAAAAAGCATACAATGGAATTTTGATAATGGTTCTACATCTAATGCTATAAATCCTCCATCACAAACCTTTACTATTCCTAGAAAATATAATATAACTGCAATTGTAAGCTTTAAAGAAGCTTGTGATGATATTATAGTTAAAAAAACTATTGATATAGGATCTGAATTAAATTTTAACGCTTCAATCTCTTCCACTGAAATTTGTCCAAGTGTTTTGTTAAAAGGACAAGCCGATAATATCCCTGGAGCTCAGTATGAATGGTCAATAGGAAGTTCAGAGAAATTAAAAACTAGAACTATATCCTACAAATTCATAGAATCAGGTTCTTTTAATGTCTCTGTTAGTGTGAATCTAAATGGCTGTAAATCCTTCAAAAGTTTAGGAAAGGTTAACGTGAAAGAAACTGCAGCAGATTTTAATTTAGTAAGTAACTGTTCAGGAAAGAGTCTGACTTTCAGAAATGATAAACATGCAAATGTGAAATCTACTTGGGACTTTGGCGATGGAAATATTGTTGTAGATAATAATAGAATTGTTACTCATGAATTTAAGACTTTTGGGACTTTTAAAGTTAAACTATCTGTAGTCAACTCAAAGACAGGATGTACTGATGAGATTATTAAAGATATTGAAGTCAAGAAAAAGTCAGGAGCAGATTTTGTATTAACTCCTATAAAAGGATGCGCCCCCCTTGAAGTGAATTACCAATCACTAATAGGTTCATCATCAAATTATTGGACAATTAATGACAGCACATATACTGGGTCTAGGCTAGAAGATATTTTTGATAAGGCTGGAACATATGATTTGATTTATAGAACAGTTAAAGATGGATGCAAAGATTCTCTTTTCTTTAAAGATTTGATTCAAGTTGTGAAACCTGAAGCAGGATTTGAGTTTGATCCGATTGGTGGTTGTGCACCTATAAATGTTAATTTTAAAGATACTTCTAGCTCCACTCTTTCTAAAATTGTAAAATATAATTGGGACTTGGCGGGCTTAGGGTCTAATACAAATAAGCAGTTTTCTGAAAGCTTTTCTATTACGGCAATCTTACCTATTTCTCTTGCAGTAGAAGATGATTTTGGTTGTAAAGATACTGTCAAACATGATTTAGTGGTGGCTTATCCTAATGTCAAGTTTAATATTCCCTCTAAATCATTCTGTACAGGAAATAATTTTAAACCTGAGAATCTATCTACAGGGGTTGGATTAAAATATTTTTGGGATTTTGGTGATGGTTCACCCATCAATAACGATAGCGCTCCAAAGCATGTTTATCAAAATGAAGGAGTATATAATATTTCTTTAAAAATAATAGATGCAAATAATTGCTCAGATTCTTTAGGTGTTAAAAATGCTGTAACTATTAGCGAGGTTAAATACGATTTTGATGGTTATCCACGAAATAAAATTTGTCCAGAACTTTTAACTAATTTCGAAATAGTTCCTGCGAATATTGTTTACAGAAGAACTCAATGGGATTTTGGAAATGGTAATTCAAGTGACGACACTTCTAGATATCCTACAAATTTATATTTAGAAGCTGGAACCTATGATGTTACACTTACACTTGAAGATTATAGAGGCTGTGTCGATGTGATAACTAAAGAAAAATTTATTGATATTGGAGGGCCTTCTGGTAAGTTTGTTGTAAGTGATACTGCCGCTTGCGCTCCTCTTGAGGTCACTATGCAAGCTGATATTAGAAATTCAATTGCAAATTTTTGGGACTTTGATGATGGAAGTGGAGCTTATGATACAACAGCTAGTTCCAAAAGAATACATACTTATACTTCGCCTGGTGTTTATAGGCCTAGTGTAACAGCCGATGATGGTCTTGGATGTATAGCTACAGTATTTGGACCATATATTAGAGTGGGTGGTCCTACTGCTAATATTTCTGCTTCTGCAGATATAGTATGTAATGGTGAAGAGTTGATGTTTGCAGACACATCTCTATTCGATCTCAATGCTCCATTTAATAGCAGAAATTGGATTTTATCCGATGGTTTTTCTTCTACAGATAGTAATTTTGTTCACCAATTTCAAACTAGTGATTCCGCAGATGTTTTTATATATCTCACAGTTGTCGATTCTTTAGGTTGTAAGGATACTGATACTCTACAGATTGGAGTTTTTGCAAAAGCTCCCTTAAAAGTTAAGGATAAATTTATCATTTGTAAAGGAGATTCTATTCAATTAAAATCAAGTGGAGTACATCATTATGAATGGCAAAGCTCGGGAACCTTAAGCAACTTGAATATCAATAATCCGATTGCATTTCCTTTACAAACTACAGAATATCAAATTAGAGGCTCTGTAAGTCCTACTTGTTTTACTGATAAAACTGTTTTAGTTGAAGTTGTAAATGCTGTAACCGGTACTGCAGGGCCGGACACTATTATTTGTATAGGCAATGAAATTTTGCTTCAAGCAAATATGGATACTATTGATTCTGGTAAATTTATTTATAATTGGTATCAGAATAATGTATTTTTAGATTCTGTGATTCCTTTGAAAGTTAGTCCCAATCTGAATACAACATACATATTGAATGTAAAAAATGGTTCTTGTAAAGAGATTAACTTGCCAGTTTTCGTAGAAGTAAAAGAATATCCTAGTTTAACTGTAGTAGAATCTGTCAAAATCTTTAAAGGACAACAAGCAAATTTAGAATCTTATTCTGATGAAGGAGTCTCGTATTCTTGGAGTCCAACTCAAAATTTAAGTTGTACAAATTGTCCTTTCCCAACTGCATCAATTTCTTCATCAATGGTGTATACAGTTACTGCAACAAATGCATTTGGATGTAGTATATCTGAAGATATCGAAGTCAATGTAATTGAATCTTGTGATGAAAATCTTATACAAATACAAAATGTATTTTCTCCTAATCAAGATGGAATAAACGATAATTTCACCTTGAGGAATAATGATTTCTTACAATTAGAAAGAATAAGAATTTACTCAAGATCAGGTGAGCTAGTCTATGAGTCTGCTAATATTAGTGATTCATGGGATGGAACGTATAATGGTAGTGTTGTGAACTCAGGAGTTTATGTCTATTATATTGAAGCCAAATGCGCAACCGGAGACCCTATTATGTTAAAAGGAAATATAACACTGTTGAAATAATGCTTAGAAATATTTTTTTAGTACTGATCACACTAATGATTAGTACAACTATAAACGCTCAAGATATTAGATTTTCTCAGTATTATTCAGCCCCTTTATTATACAATCCAGCTTTTACAGGTTATTTTAATGGTGATGTGAGAGCTTCTGCTATCTACAAAAGTCAATGGCAAGCACCATTTAATGCATACCGAACAATCGGTGGAGGTGCAGATTTCAGCATTGCCAAGCAGAAATTTAACGGCTCTGGTTTTGGGGTAGGAGTTCACTTTTTCAGTGATCAAGCTGGAGATTTAAACTTAAATACCAATCAATTACTACTCAGTTTAGCCTACACTCAAAAATTAGGTCAAAATATGCCTAATTATTTATCTGCAGGTTTTCAAATGACTGGTGGAAATAAATCTATTAACTTTTCAAATGCTATCTATGAAAACCAATTAAACGGTGGTATTGGTGGAGATGTTATTGGAGTAGATAATTATTGGTACTATTCTATGGGTCTAGGATTATTGTGGTATGCAGAACCGGCAGACAAAGTCAATTTTTATGTAGGAGGAAGTGCATTGAATTTATTAAAACCTAATCAAAGCTTTTATAAGACAGGTGCTGATCCATTATATGTAAGATATATAGGTCAAGCGGGTTTGAATTTTACTGTCAATGACAATGTAGATTTCAACACGAGTACATTATATCAAAGACAAGGACCATTTCAAGAATTTATGATAGGATTTTTGGGTAGATATGATTTCTCTCCTAATACTAAACAAAACTTCAAAATCGGAGTGGGAATGTGGTATAGAATGCAAGACGCTATTATTCCTGTTGTAAGAGTTGAATATGAAGACTTTAATTTGACTTTTAACTACGATGTGAATCTTTCTACATTGACAAAAGCATCTCGTGCAAATGGAGGTCCAGAAATATCTTTAGTATATACAGGATTTTGGAATGCTGATCGTAAAAAAGCAGCCGCTAAGAAATCATATTTAGGTTGTCCAGTTTTATAGTTTTTCATAGTCTTTAAAACTAGGGTCGTTTTCTACTAAATAATTCCACATTATTCGGTAAACGTGATTTTTGTATTCTTGAGTATCATTAAATGCTTCAGGAAATACTGCTTCTAAGTGAGTAGCTTCAATTCTCCAAGGTCTAATTAATATGGACTCGGCGCTACTTAAATTTTTCATATTCGTAAAAACTACAGGAAGAATAGGTTTTCCTGTTTTCATGGATATAGAAAATGCTCCGTTATGAAATTCTTTTAAAGGTGCAGGAGTACGATTTCTAGTGCCTTCAGCAAAAATGATTAATGAGATTCCTTGTTCCAATTCTTTGGCCATTACTTCTACGCTTTTCTTTCTAGCATTTTCATCTTTTCTATCTAGAGGTACACTTGCCATTGCAAACAATTGACCTATAATTGGAATGCTTAAAAGCTCTTTTTTGACTAGAGGTTTTCCTGGAACTTGAATTCCATAAGCAGAAGCCATGAAGTCGGCTAAATTATTATGATTACAAACTATGACATAAGTTTGATCTTCGTCAATATTCTCTACACCTCTAATTTTGTATGTAAATCCAGTGAATGCTGACCAAATTATAAACACAATTTTGTTGGTTCTATGTACCCATTTTGTCTGCTGAGAATAAGGAATAAGTATTTTAATCAATACATATATAGGGAATACGATCGTGAAAAGTATAAAAAGTAAGATGATCGCATAAATACTATAGGGTAATTTCCACCAATTTTGCATATTCTAAAGAAATAAGTGCTACTAATATACATATTCTAGTTCTAGTTTCATTTTTTCATTATCCTTTCTCTATTTTTGCAATTTCAATAAAATGAACACCCTGTAGTATGTTGGTGATGAAATTTGGTGGCTCATCCATAGCCAATCCTGAAAGGATAAAAAATATGATCGAGATTGTTCGTGGACGTAAAGAACAATACGAGAAAGTTGTTGTGGTATGCTCTGCATTTCGTGGAATGACAGACCATATTATTCAAACAGCAAGATTAGCAGAAAATCAAAATTCGCAGTACAAAACGGAATTTCAAGCTATAAAAGACAAACATCTTTCTATAGCTGAAGAATTGATAACTGTAGAAGATAAAGCTACTTTGATTGAAGAGATTAATGAAGGTCTTCACGAAATGGAAAAGATTTTAAAAGGCATGTATTTATTAGGAGGATGTCCTGATAAATCTTTAGCTGCATTGACCTCTTTTGGTGAAAGATTCTCCTGCTTTATAATTTCGGGAGCAATGAAAAGTGCAGGTATTTCTTCTATGTACGTCAATGCTTCGCAAATCATTTCTACAGATTCTACTTATTTAACTGCAAAAGTAGATTTAGCTGCTACTAACAAAAACATTAATCAATTAGTAGAGCATTTGAATGCTATTCCAATTGTAACAGGATTTATAGGTTCTGATAAAAATCATCACATCACTACTCTAGGTAGAGGTGGATCTGATTATACTGCTTCTATTATTGGTGCTGCTTTGAAAGCTAAAATGATAGAAATTTGGACTGATGTGGACGGTGTGCTTACTGCTAATCCAAATATTGTAGAAAGTGCTATTACTATTCCGGAATTGAGCTATAGAGAAGCTATGGAGCTTTCTCATTTTGGAGCTAAAGTCATTTATCCTCCAACAATTCTACCAGCATTAGTCAAAAAAATACCTCTTTCCATCAAAAACACTTTTCATCCGGAACATCCAGGTACGATGATCGTCGAAAGAGCGAAAGCAGGTGAAAATCCAATTAAAGGAATTTCGTCTATCTCAGAGATTGCTTTAATGAGATTAGAAGGAAGTGGGATGTTTGGAGTAGTTGGAACAGCAGCTCGTTTATTCGGGTCGCTTTCTAGAGCTTCTGTAAACATTATTTTCTTGACTCAAGGTTCTTCTGAGCACTCGATTTGTTTCGGTGTGGCACCTTCAGATATTGGAAGAGCAGTAGTAGCAGTAGAACAAGAGTTTAGATATGAAATGCAAAATAAATTTTTGCAGCCTATCGTTACAGAATCTGATAAATCAGTAATAGCTGTAGTAGGAGAGAATATGATGAATGTGCCAGGAGTAGCTGCAAGGTTATTTAAGGCTTTAGGTAAAAACGGAATTAACGTAGCGGCAATCGCTCAAGGTTCTTCAGAATTAAATATTACAGTAGTTATAGATAGAAAAGACGAAGCAAAAGCTTTGAATTCTTTGCATGAAATCTTCTTTAGAAGTGATTTGCACTCTATAAATATATTCTTAGTTGGACCTACAGGTCTAATAGGAAGTACGTTGTTACAACAAATCTTACATCAAAAAGATTCTCTAAAAGAACAAATGGAGATGGAGATCAATGTGACAGGTATGATCAATTCTAGAAAATCTATTATAGAAAGAAATGGTATTGATATTTCACAATGGCAAGACGTTTTAGATACAGGAACTGAAAAACCTAGCTTATCAAAATTTGTAGATGATATCATCCAACTCAACTTTGCAAATAGTGTGTTTGTAGACTGTTCCGCAAGTAAAGAAGTGACTACTTTTTACGAGAAATTATTGAATAAAAGTATATCAGTAGTAACGCCTAATAAGATTGCTAATACTCTTTCTCTTCAAAAATATAATGACTTAAGAGATATAGCACGTAAGAAAAATGCAAAATTCTTATACGAAACGAATGTCGGCGCAGGTCTTCCTGTTATTAATACTTTGAATAATTTACTCAATAGTGGAGATCGAATCTTAAAAATTGAAGCTGTATTATCCGGTACATTATCTTATATCTTTAATAATTTCAAAGGAGATGCTTCATTTAGCGAAATAGTTTTAAAAGCTAAAGCAGAAGGGTTTACTGAACCAGATCCAAGAGATGACTTAAGCGGCTTAGATGTAGCTCGTAAAGCATTGATTTTAAGTAGAGAAATCGGTGTAGATATGGAGCTTGATGATATTGCTGTAGCTAATTTAGTTCCTGAAAGTTTGAGAAATATTTCTGTTAAAGAATTTATGGAAAGAATTACAGAAACTAACGCTGAGTATGAAACCATGAAGAAAGAAGCTGAAGCTCAAGGTAAAGTTTTAAGATATATGGCTATTATTGAAAATGGATCTGTTGAGATTTTATTGAAATCAGTAGATTCTAGTCACCCATTTTATAATTTGAGCGGCAGTGATAATATGATTGTATTCACTTCAGAACGCTACAAGAAAAATCCTTTAGTCATCAAAGGTCCAGGAGCAGGAGCAGAAGTAACAGCTGCAGGAGTTTTTGCAGAAATTATAGCTATAGGTAATTATATGGCTAATTAAGAATAGTATAGAATGAAACCAGGAGATAAAATAAAGGTATTTGCACCTGCTACTGTTGCTAATGTGGCTTGTGGTTATGATATTTTAGGATTTGCAATTGATAAGCCAGGAGATGAGTTGATCATGGAATTGACTTCAACTCTTGGTGTTGAAATTGTAGATATTGAAGGAGACGGCGGAGTTTTACCAAGAGATCCACATAAAAACTCTGCTACCGTGGCCATCATGGATTATTTGAACTACATCAATGCTGACTTCGGTTGTAAAGTGTGGATCAAAAAAATGATGCCATCAGGAAGTGGATTGGGAAGTAGCGCAGCAAGTGCAGTAGCTGGAGTTTATGCAATAAATATGTTGTGTAATGAAAAACTGACTAGAAACGAAATGCTACCTTTCTTGTTAAACGCAGAGAAAGCAGCATGTGACGCAGCAATTGCAGATAATGTGGCAGCTTCCTTATTTGGTGGCTTTATATTGGTTCGTAGCTATGAGCCATTGGACATTATACATATACCAGTTCCTGAAGAGCTATGGTGCGCTGTAATTAACCCAGATGTGATAGTCTTGACGAAAGAAGCTAGAGAGATTTTGCCTAAAGAAATTCCATTGTCTGTTTCTCTAAGACAAAGTGCGAATGTAGGTGGATTGATGGTAGGCTTATTGAGAGGCGATTATGATTTGATAGGCCGTTCTTTAGTAGATTATATCGCAGAACCTTATCGTAGTAAATTAATTCCTGGATTTTATGAAATGAAAGAAGCTGCAATTAATGCTGGCGCATTAGGTGGAAGCATTAGCGGTTCTGGTCCTTCAGTTTTTGCATTATGTAAAGGAAAAGAGATAGCTGACAAAGCTGGAGAAGCGATGAAAGAAGTCATGAATAGCTTAGGCATAAATGCAGAAGTGTATGTGAGTAAAGTCAATCATACTGGACCTAAAACATTACCTTTTATAGATTAATTAGTATAGGATAGCAATCGACTTTTCGTATATATTATAATGAGAAAAGATAAAATTTCTAAAAAGAGAAAAGCCTCTAAAAGGTCTTATAATATTAAAGATGTAATAGGTTTCTTTTTTTTAATTATCGGTTTTCTTGTCGTTATAGGCTCTTTGTTGGGCTATAAATATAAAAGTCAGATTTTTCGTTGGATTAGAAATCACAATTCAGTCATTCAATCTAGCGATTCTACTCCTTTTACAACTGCCTATGATATTAGAAACAGAAAAATACTATCTAAGCATATTGAGAAAACTTTTGGTATAGATATTTCACATTACCAAAGTAGTATCAATTGGAGAGAAGTATCTTGGATTTATGATGATTATCCCATTCATTTTGTAATAGTACGCTCTACAATGGGAGTAAGTACAAAAGATTTGACTTATAGAACTAACTGGAGTGAATTGAATAACAGTCGTTTTATAAGAGGAGCTTATCATTATTATAGACCAGATGAACCTTCTACAGAGCAAGCTCATAATTATATCAGTACGGTAAATTTAGTTCCTGGAGATTTACCACCAATTTTAGATATTGAAAATCTTCCCAAAAATCAAAGTATCAATCAATTAAAAGTGGGAATTAGAAATTGGTTAGATTTAGTGGAACGTCATTACGGTGTCAAACCTATTATTTATTCAGGGCAGCATTATTTCGAGAATTATTTATCTCCAGAATTCAATGATTGTGTGATTTGGATTGCCAATTATAATACATGGATATCAGATCCTAAACCTCATTGGACCATGTGGCAATTCTCTGAAAAAGGTAGAGTTAAAGGCATCAAAGGATATGTAGATCTCAATGTTTTTAATGGAGATTTACAAGAATTAAATCAACTTAGAATAAAAAGGTAAGAGTATTTTTGTTATTAAAGTTATATCCTATTTGCTAAAACAAATCATTTTCAGATTTAGGTGTGTCTTTGTTTGGTAAATCATCCATTTTTGAACCTATAGTGATGTAGTTGTTACCGTTAGAGTCATTACCATAACCTCCTTGATATTGATGCTGTTGATTCTCATAAGCAGCATGAGGATTCCAGTCTTTAAATTTAGTGTATTCTTTTACGAATCTCAGCTCTACTGTCCCTGTTGAACCGTGACGATGTTTTAGAATAATGACTTCTGCAAGGTTTGCTGTAGATTCACCTTTGCTGTTTTCAGTAAAACCGTAGTAATCAGGTCTGTACAATGCTAAAACCATATCCGCATCTTGCTCAATAGCTCCTGATTCTCTCAAGTCAGAAAGTTGTGGTTTTTTATCTCCTGTTCTAGATTCAACTGCACGACTCAACTGTGATAAGGCAATTACTGGAATATTTAATTCTTTAGCAATACCTTTTAAAGATCGTGAAATTGCACTAATCTCTTGCTCTCTAGTAGAGCCTTTTCCATCAGAAGACCCACTCATAAGTTGTAAGTAGTCAATCATGACCAATTGTATATTATGAGCACTTTTTAATCTTCTACATTGAGCTCTAAATTCAAAAATATTTAGTCCAGCGGTATCATTTATGAAAATCGGAGCCTTTGATAATTTCTCTACTCGTTGACTCAGAACACTCCATTCTTGGTCGTTTAATTTGCCATGATGTATTTTTTCAGCATCAATTTCTACCTCAGAAGAAATGATCCTTTTGACCAATTGTGTTGCATTCATCTCTAAGGAGAAAATTGCCACAGGTATTCCATGATCTACTGCTGCAGTACGAGCCATATTCAATACAAAAGCAGTTTTACCCATCGCTGGCCTAGCTGCTACAATGATTAAGTCAGATCTTTGCCAGCCAGAAGTCATAGCATCTAAAGCTGTAAAGCCAGAAGGGACCCCTGTAAGACCATCAGGTTTATTTCTAATAGATTCAATCTCTTTTAGGGTGTCTTGCAAGAGGTCTTCCATGTTTAATGAGCCTCTTTTTAAATTTTGTTCCGCTACAGAGAAAATATTTTTTTCAGCTTTGTCTAATAATTCCAATACGTCCGTAGTGTCTTCATACGCATCTTTTATAATGGTATTAGATATTTCTATCAGTTTTCTTTGAATGTATTTCTGAATTACAATTCTACTGTGATATTCAATATTAGCTGAAGAGGCTACTTTGTTAGTCAATTCAGATAAATAGTAAGCTCCGCCTATTGTTTCTAATTCTCCATTACTTCTCAACTGATGAGCTACTGTAAGAATATCGATAGGTTTGGAGGTTTCAAAAAGCTGATTGATTGCTCGAAAAATAATACCATGAGCCTCTACATAAAAAACTTCCGGTTTAAGAATGTCAATAGCTTCGTTGACGGCCTCTTTGTCAATCAATAATGCGCCAATTACAGCTTCTTCTAAATCACGCGCTTGTGGTGGAATCTTTCCATACATAACACTAGAGAAATCTTGTGTAGAAGCACTTGAAATTCCTATATTTTTTTTGACAAAGCGTGAAGTTTCCATTATTGATTTTAGTATTGCGGGACGGTAAATATAGTCTCTTTGAGCTTCGAATTAGTCATAAGAAGGTAACAATTCTATGTTAATAAAGTTAATAGGAAATAGAGTGATTTGTAAATCGTTGATTCTTTGAAATCTATCTTTTTTTTGACTCTATTTGTAAGTTTTCAACATCTCTTTTATGTGTATTAACCCTAAGTTTTCTGTGTATAAGGTATAAAAGCTGTTTAAAAGTGTATGAATTACTGTTTAAAAATTGTGGAGTAATATTCATTTTTACATTCTACAATGTGGATGAAGTTTTTAAACTAAAAAGCATTCATACCGGTTAGATCCATGCCTGTAATCAATAAATGTACTTCATGCGTTCCTTCGTAAGTGATAACAGATTCTAAATTCATAGCGTGTCTCATCATCGGAAAAGCACCGGTAATTCCCATTGCACCACAGATTTGTCGAGCATCTCTAGCAATTTTTAAAGCCATTTCTACATTGTTTCTTTTTGCCATAGAGACTTGCGCAGGACTCACTTTTCCTTCGTCCATTAGTTGACCTACCCTTAATGCCAATAACTGAGCTTTTGTAATTTCAGTAATCATTTCTGCTAATTTTTTCTGAGTTAATTGAAATGATGCAAGAGGTTTGTCAAACTGTATTCTTTCTTTACTATACTCTAATGCAGAATGCAGACAATCCATAGCGGCGCCAATAGCTCCCCATGAGATTCCATATCTAGCAGAAGTCAAGCAACTTAATGCGGCTTTTAATCCCTTGGCTTCTGATAAAATATTTTCTTCTGGAATAAAGACATCTTCAAAAACTAATTCTCCTGTAATGGAAGCGCGCAATGACCATTTCTCGTGAATAGTAGGAGTAGAGAATCCTTTCATTCCTCTCTCTACAATTAATCCTACAATATGTCCTTTTTCATTTTTTGCCCATACGACTGCTAAATTACAAACGGGACTATTGGTGATCCACATCTTTGCGCCATTTAAGATATATCCTCCTTCGGTTTTGTGAATTCTAGTTTCCATACCAGAAGGATTGCTTCCATGATTGGGCTCTGTCAAGCCAAATGATCCTATCAGTTCTCCTTTGGCTAATCCTGGTAAGAATTTTTCTTTTTGTTCTTCTGTACCGAACTTCCAAATAGGATACATGACTAAAGAACTTTGGACACTCGCACAACTTCTTATACCTGAATCAGCTCGCTCCAATTCTTGCATTAATATTCCATAAGTAACCGCATCTAGTCCGCCACCGCCATATTTGTTAGGAATATGTGGACCTAAGCAACCTATTGCTCCTAATTGTTGCATCAGCTTTGGATCAAAAGAAGCTTCTTGATTCCAATCTTCTATATATGGAAGGATATTTTTATTTAGCCAAGCTCTGACACTTTCTCTTATATTTTTTTGTTCATCGGTTAAAATTTCATCTAATGATGCATAATCGAAACCTTTATAGGTAGAAGCGTAAATATTTGACATAAAAAGAGTTTTTGCTTTCACTAAATTAGCAATTTAATTGAGTTTAGATGGAAGTAGCTATTCGAGTGGATCAAATCAAAGTGTATGCATATATAGGTGTATACCACGAAGAGAAAATTTTAGGAGGATGTTTTTCAGTAGATGTAGAGGTGAAAGTTGATTTGTCTGAGGAGGAGTTATTGACAGATGAACTCTCTGCCACCTATAATTATGAGTGGATAGCTGAGATTGTTCAAAATGAAATGAAAGTTTCATGTGCGCTGTTAGAGAAAAAAGCTGTTGAGATAGCAAGAGAAATATTGAAGACTGATACGCGATTAAAAAATGTAAAAATTAAATTATCAAAACTTCAACCACCATTAAAAGGAGAAGTAGGTTCTACTTCTGTAGAAATTTTGATATAATTTTTAGCCCTTCTTGTTTGTTAGTACTAATAAATTTATATCTTTGCGTTCCCGAAAGGGTCGGTTGGCCGAGCGGCTAGGCAGAGCTCTGCAAAAGCTCGTACGGCGGTTCGAATCCGCCACCGACCTCCAACAAAAAAGCGTAAACATTTTAATTTAATGTTTACGCTTTTTTAATTTGAGAATCTTTCTTTATAGTTGTTTCAGTTCTTATTAAGTCATAATTGTTAGTTATTGCATTAGATGAAATATTTTATTTAAGCATAGGCACTTATTATTCCACCCATTATTATCATACTCACTAACCAAAATATCCAATTAATCGTAATGTACTTAAAGCTTTTTCTTTCTTGTAGTGCATTGATGGTAATAATAGGTAATGCAATTAGGAAGCTACCAATTAATCCATGAAAAGCTCCATGCTTAAAGGTTCTAAAGTTTTGACCGTATTGACTCATAAAATTCTTCAACCATAAACTTAATTCAGAATTTGGATCTTTAATCGATGGGTCACTCATGACTGCCGAATAGATGTGTGGTTGATGAATTACCATTGAATAAAGTCCTAATGATAAAAAGAAACCTAAAATGATAGTATTACTAATAATGAGTAATTTATTCCAACTTCTCATTTTCTCTTCTGAAATTCCGGCTGCTCTCATCCAAGTTGTTCCTAAAAATTTAGGATGATACCAAATTATTCCAAGTAATAATGGAATGACTGAAGAAGCAGCTAAAGCAATAAAATTAATATCCATAGTGTTCGGTTTTCACTTAAGATAATTGAATTAATAAATAGGTGCATGTGGAATTAATATTTTAAATAAAAAAGGAGCCTAAAAAGACTCCTTGTATAATGTGGGCGATAAGGGAGTACACTTGTCCAAAATTGTATTGTACTGTAATGTACTGAGTACTGTAAATGTATGATTTAATCCAATGATAGCAATACAATTAAAGACTTTTTATCTTTGGATATGTTAGTATCTATTTGTTTTAGATTGGATTCAGCCGTACAAATACCGTACAGATGTATTATATTTGTATTGCTGAACAATACGCAATATGGCTACTGTAAATTTTTTATACCGATCTACCAAAGACACCGCACCGCTTAATTTAAGATTGCTTTTTAGATTGAATGACAAAGACTTTGTTTTAGGAGCAAAAACTAAAGAGGTGGTATCAAAACACTACTGGGCAAAAGAACACTTTCAAAAACGCCCTAAAGATGTTTTAATAGAGAATGAGCAACTTGAAGTTAATCAAGAATTGAATAAAATCAAAAACCACATTTTAAAAGCATTTGAAAAAAACGATTCTTTATTATTCACTAAAGAATGGTTGGAGCTTCAAATGGATTTATATTATAATCCACTTCAAAAGGTTGGAATACCTACTAATTTAATTCAATACATTGATTACTATATTAACTATCGTAAAAATGAAATTAAACATACTTCAATAAAGAAAATTAATGTAGTTAAACACAAGTTGGAAAGAATGCAATTGAAAGTAAAACGTACACTTTTGATAAATGAGATTAATGATAATTTTAAAAATGAATTTGTAGCATTTCAGAAAGAAAACGGATATTCTCAAAATACGATACAAAGAGAATTGCTTTCAGTTAAGACAATCTGTAAACACGCTCGATTTTTAGGTTTAGAAACAAGCCCTCAATTAGATAATTTGAGAGTTGATAAAGTTAAAACAGAAAAAATTTATCTAACTTTTGATGAATTAGAAGCAATTGAAAACAAAGTATTTGATAGTGATTATTTAGATAACGCTCGAGATTGGTTAATAATTAGTTGCTATACTGGTCAACGTGTAAGCGACTTTTTAAGATTTACTAAAAAGATGATTCGTGTAGAAAATGGTAAAAGTTTATTAGAATTTACTCAAATGAAAACTGATAAAATTGTAACCGTACCAATGCACAAAAAAGTACTTAATACCCTTGATAAAAGAAGTGGAGAATTTCCACGTTCACTATCTGATCAAAGATACAATGAGTACATTAAAGAAGTTTGTAAACTAACTGGTATAACTGAGTTAGTTCAAGGTAGTAAGCTTATGGAAACTGATAAAGGTTTTCGTAAAGTAGCAGGAGTTTATCCAAAATATGAATTAGTTAGTTCGCATATTGGACGCAGAAGTCTAGCATCTAATTTTTACGGCAAAATGCCAACTTCTCATTTGATATACATTACTGGACATGGGAGTGAAGCCCAATTTTTAAATTACATAGGCAAAAGCAATAAAGATTTAGCCTTAGAAATTGGTAATTACTTCTAATTGATAAAATTATAGTATGAATGATAAATTAAATGAGATTCTAAAAGAATCCAATTTGACAAAACTAAAAGCAACATTAGTTGACTTTATAGATCATGCGAATCCTTTTGACGAAGAGAAAATATTAGATTTTATCGAAGGAGAGTATTTGTGTAATTATACACAAGATGAAAATCATAATAAATATAGAGTTGTTTTTTTACAAAAATGGATTGAAGAAGAAAAGCAAAGAATAAATGAAGAAGATAAAAAATTGAAGTCCAATGATTTTTATCCGCCATTTGGATCACTTGATTTTAGTTTAAATTATTACAATTATTGTAAAGAGCATTATACTTTACTCTACTTCAATGAATTTATTGAAAAGAGAAAAGAAGGATTAAGCGAAATTGAATTTGCAGAAAATGAATTAAAAAGACATCAAAAAAACTTTGAAGATAGGAGCGCAAAAGGACATCCTAGAGGAATGTCATTTTACAGAGATTATGTTGCTATTATAAAAGAGTATTTAACATCTAAAGGCTGGGAGAATCCTATACCCAAAGAAAAATATAATTATATTTTTAAGGATGATTCTTATCAAATACATGAAAAATATTGCAAGATACATAGTATAGATATGACTTGTAGAACAGACTTGAGAGCTTTGTATGATTTTATGAAAGAAGACGATTTGTTAAATGATTTAGTTGAATTAAAAGATTATATCAAATTTATAAAAAGAAAATTTGGTTATACTGATGATGAATTAAAAGCCATTAGTCACCCACATAGTAATCCAAATCAAAAAAGAAGGAATCAGTACAATGCTATTAAAGAAGCAACCTTAAAGCAACCTTAAAATAGGTCAAAGTAACCTCTGTACTTATTCAATACTATACTCATATTTGCTTATGAATCAAAATCATAAGTAAATGAAAGCAGTACAATTTATCCAAACAACGCCTGAGCAATTAGTAGATCTAATTACTAACAGCGTAAAGAATCAAATTCAAGAATTTAATAAGAACCTTCACAGTCAACAGCCTGAAGATGTCTTATTAACACGTGAAGACACTTGTAAATTCTTATCTATCGACAGCTCGACTTTATGGGCTTGGACAAACAAAGGTAAGGTCAAAGCGTACGGTATTGGAAACCGTAGATACTACAAACGTAGTGAGTTATTAGAATGCTTAACACCTTTAAAAAAATAAGACTATGAAAAATAATAATCATAGTCTTATCAATCCTTTGGGTAAAGGGAATAAGACACAAAATAAGCATTTTTATGCTCAAATGATAACAGTATTTAAAGCCTTTAAAACGCAACCAAAGACAATGTTAATGGTAAGTATTGAAACAGGCATTTTAAGAGCTAATATTTGCCGTTACGTAGCTAAGTGGCGAATGAATGATAGCATACATTTAGTAAAACAAGGTTACTGTAAAGTATCAAAACACCGCTCAGGATATTACAGCACCAACCCCGATTTGTTCCCGACTATTGACGAACCTTTAAAAGTTGTCAAGTCATGAAAATCAATCCAATATTTGACGATTTAAAGAACCCTGACACGATTCTTAATCATCTTGACGAATTAGAGCAGGAACGCAAAGAAGCATCTGAAAACAAAGGACTTTTTAAAGTGAAGACAGCTAATGAGTGGCTGGAAATTGCAAAAACAAGTCCTATTCCTGAAATGCTATTTGGTGAATTTTGGCACGAAGGAGAAATCAGTATTTTATTTTCAGATAGCAATTTAGGAAAATCCATCTTATCTGTTCAGATAGCTGACAGTATAAGCAAAGGAAATGCAATACCCGGATTTAGATTAGAAGCAAAGAAGCAGACTGTTCTTTATTTTGATTTTGAACTTTCACCAAAGCAATTTGAAGTTAGATATTCAATAAAAAATGAAGTCCAAAAAGTATTTGAAAATCATTATTCATTTGATGAAAATTTTAAACGTATTGAAATAAACCCCGATGCAGAAATTCCAACAGCAATTACTTTTGAAGAATATTTAAACAAATCATTAGAACAAAGTATCACAGAAACAGGAGCGAAAATATTAATCATAGACAATATTACATACCTCAAAAATGAAACAGAACGTTCAAAAGATGCTTTGCCTTTGATGAAATATTTGAAGGCTTTAAAAAGCAAATATGGACTTTCCATTTTAGCACTTGCACACACCCCAAAACGTGATTTGAGCCGACCGATTACCCAAAATGATTTAGGAGGTAGTAAGATGCTTTATAATTTTATTGATAGTTGTTTTGCAATAGGGCAAAGTAATACAGATAAAAACTTGAGATACATAAAGCAAATTAAAGCCCGAAATACTCAAATGATTTATGATACTGAAAATGTAATTATTTGTCAAATTGATAAGCCTTATAATTTCCTCGCATTTGAATTTAAAGACTTTGGAGCTGAAAGAAATCATTTAAAGCAATTGACGGATAAAGACCATGAAAATAAAATTTCTGAAGCATTAAAATTAAAAGAACAAGGGCTTTCAAATACTCAGATTGCTGAACAATTTGGAGTTACAGAAGGTGCAGTCCGTAAATGGATTAAAAAAGGAGGTAAAAGTGAATAATTCACAACTCAATATCGTACCATTCGTACCGTTCGTACCTTGTACGAGTAGTACGAGTAGTACGAATCAATACCGATATACCTTAGAGAAAGGGAGTAAAAAACATTATTGCCCTGACTGTAATAAAAAAACATTCGTTCGATACATAGACATTGAAACAAGCAATTATTTGCCTGAACAATACGGACGATGTGACCGTGAAAGTAAATGCTACAATCATTTGAACCCATATTTGGACGGATACGCAAAAATGATTTGGGAACAAGAACAAAATATTACTGGCTTTACTAAAGTTGCTATTTCAAAACAAAGATTTATCACTAAACCAAAACCACAGCCCGAACCCGAACCGATATTTTTTGACTTTGATACATTTTTAAAAACATTAGAACCTGAACGATATGAAAAGAATATTTTTATACAAAATCTATTTAATAAGGTACAATATCCTTTTGAAGTTGATGACATTACAAAAGTTGTTCAGTTGTACCGATTGGGGACGATTACAGAAGGTTACCGAGCAGGAGCAAATACTTTTCCTTTCATTGATGTAAACGATAAGATAAGAGCTATTCAGGTTAAAGAATTTGACGAACAGAACCGCACTAAAGGAACAGATTTTTTACATTCAATTATTGAAAAGCACTACACCCAAATAAATAAACCATTGCCCGAGTGGCTGGAACGATACAAGGAGCAGGATAAAAAAATATCATGTCTATTTGGTGAAGCCCTTTTGAATAAATACCCAAACAATCCTATTGCATTAGTAGAAGCACCAAAGACAGCAATTTACGGTACTTTATACTTTGGATTGCCTAATGATAGCAATGACTTGATTTGGTTAGCAGTTTACAATAAAAGCAGTTTTTCATTTGATAAATTGAAAGTATTAGAAGGGCGTTATGTTTATGTATTTCCTGACTTATCTAAAGACGGTAATACATTCAATGAATGGAAATCTAAAGCCAAAGAATTTGAAAGCCGTTTACCCGGAACACGTTTTATATTTTCGGACTTATTGGAGAAGTTAGCACCTGAGCAAGATAAAAACGAAGGCAATGACATTGCTGACTATTTAATAAAACAAGATTGGAGAAAATACAGAAAGCGTAATATTAAAGAACCTCCACAAAAAAACGAATCATTAAAAATTGATGATCCTATTACTGAAGTAATTCGACAGCCTGAACCATTGCCAAAAGTGGAGGTAAAGAGAAAAAATATAGTTCGATATACTTCAGAAAATAACAATAGTTGGAATGATAAAATTAGAGAGTTAGAAGCATTCTTTGAAAATATTGAGCTACCAACCCAACCAATAAAAGTAAATACGTACAGTACAATATTAGATTGTTCATTATTTATTGAAAGTCATATTGAAACCGTAAAAGCTAATAAAGGAAATAAAACATTTTTGCCATACCTCCACAGATTGCAAGAATTTAAAAATACATTATCTGAAAATATTATTTGATATGGAGCAGAAGCCGAAAATTACGGAGAAGAACGGACGAGATAAGAACGGAAAGTTTCTAACTGGTAATAATGGAAAGCCAAAAGGAGCAGTAAATAAGACCACTAAAGACATTAAAGAATTTATCACAGCCTTTCTGAATGATAAAGCCTTTGAGATACCTCAAATATGGGACTCATTAGAAGATAAGGACAAAGCGACCTTGTATCTTCATTTATTAAAAATAGTAATGCCTAAGCCTTTAGACGAATCGACAGAATATCTTTTAAATATCAATCAATCTTTAGAGAAAGATGTTTTATTGAATGAGATATTAAAGAAGTTGCAATAATTAAAAAAGACATTCAAAACAAGCTTAAAAAATCTTACCGTACATAAATCGTACAGAATCTTAAAAAATAAAATGCAACTATCTGTATATCAAATAGTTGCATTTCGTGTATGTGGGCGATAAGGGATTCGAACCCATGACCTCTGCCTTGTCGAGGCAGCGCTCTAAACCAACTGAGCTAATCGCCCGCTATGTGACGGCAAAGATAATAATGTGTAAGAATATAATGCACAAACTTCATTTTAAAATCTTCATTTGTTCAATCTTCTGAATTCATTGGATAAATGTTTAAGTTTAGAAAGATTAAAATCATTCAGTTTTCAACGAAATAGAATATGACGCAGATAAAAACTATCATTTTTGATTTAGGGAATGTTATCATTCCTTTAGAGGATGAAAAGCATTGGTGGAATGAAGTTTTTCTAGAAATCTTTGAAAATACTCAAGCAGTTCAACAATTAAGAGAAAGTCAGTTTTTTGTGCTTTACGAAAAAGGAGCTATGACTTCTAAAGGGTTTCTTGAAAAGTTACAGATATACCTTAAGCCAGAGTATCAAGAAAAGGACATCATTCAAAGATGGAATGCCTTATTGAAAGTAATACCTGAGCATAGATTAGATTTTTTGAGAACATTGAAGAAAAAGTATAAGATTTTATTATTGAGTAATACCAATGAAATTCATCTAGACTTTATTATTGCAGCATTAGTGGAAAGTCATGGAAATGATATGTTAGCTGATATATTTGACCATTGTTTTTATTCCTATCTAATGAAAGAAGTAAAACCTGATGCAGCGATTTATTTAAAAGTTTTACAAGAACAAAATCTCGTAGCTGAAGAATGTTTGTTTTTAGATGATAAACAAGAAAATTTAAACCACGCTCAAAAATTAGGAATTCGTACAAAATTGCATCTTCCTCATCAAGAGATACATATTGAATTGCATGAGTATTTGTAAAAGCTTATAGATTTTAACAAACTGAAAAGATGATGCAAGGCTATGAAAACACTAGTTTTTCATGACTATTCTGATGACTTATATTGATTGAAAATACTGAGCTTTTCTTTATTTGATAATTATCAAGACCCAATAAGGATTGTAAATGCTTTAATATCTTTATTTTCATTGCATGAATAAAATTAATTTCAATTTATTTAAAATTCTACTTTTATCGGTTGTCTTAACGACTAGTTTTTATTCATGTAAAAAAGATAAAGCCATCATTGAAAACCCAAAGGAAGTTGAGCCTCCTATAGATGAAGTCGAACCACCTATAGATAGTGATTTTGGTCCTTTTATATCGGATCAATATGGAAGACAATTGATTCTTCATGGTTTAAATACTTCTTCTGGAGCAAAAGCTGCACCCGATAGAATGCCATGGGTAAAAGAATATCACATTGAAAATGAAGCTAATAAATACGGTTTTAACTATGTTAGGTATCTGATTTTTTGGGATTTTATCGAACCAGAGAAAGGTGTTTTTAATTCAGCATATTTGGATCAAGTACAAGAAAGAGTAGAGTGGTATACTTCGAGAGGTATGCATGTGATGTTAGATATGCACCAAGATTTATACTCATTAAAATTTGGTGGAGATGGTGCACCTGAATGGGCAATTAGACCTGATGGAGCTTCGCTAGAAACTCAAATAGATGGAGCTTGGTGGTTGCAAAATATTTCACCTGCAGTTATCAATTCATGGGTGAATTTTTGGGGATATTCTAAACATAAAGATTTACAAGATCATTATATCCAAGCTTGGAAGTTTGTTGCTGAAAGATTTAAGTCTAATCCAGGAGTTATAGGATATGATTTAATGAATGAGCCGTGGGCAGGAGATTTAGTAAAAGCATTTATTACAGGAGATTTTGAAAAGAAACAATTGCCTGCTTTTTATGCAAGACTTATCCCTGAAATAAGAAGCATTGAGACACAGAAATATTTGTTTTTTGAACCAGTACCAGCACCAGTTACATTTGGCGCACCTTCTAATCTTCCTAAAATCAATGATGCAAATGGAGTCAACAAGTTAGTTTATGCACCTCATTTATATCCTTATAATCTTCATGAGAATGGTCCCTATAATGCAAAGGATAGAAACAACGTAAAAAGTTGGCATAGAGAGCGATTGAAAGAAGTGAAAAAACAAGGGAATATTCCTTTGGTGTGTGGAGAGTTTGGAGTATCACCTAATTCATTAGGTTATGATGAATACTTTAAAGATTTCCATCAAATTTTTGATGATAATTTATGGCATTGGGCTTATTGGAGTAATGATAATGGTGGTTGGTCACCTTTGACACATTCAGACGAAGAAACTCCAATTTTAAACGAATTGATTAGAGCTTATCCAAAAGCTACTGCAGGAAGAATCCGTTCATATAATTATAATAAAGAAGAAGGTATTTTCACAATGGATTATGTGAGTAGCGCAAGTATTACTCAACCTACAGAAATATTTATCCCGAAAAGATTTTATACTAGTGGCTTTGATGTTAAGATAGAAACTTCAGCAGAACACAGTTATGATTATAATGAAATGAATCAAGTCGTGTCTGTAAAAGTAAGTGGAATTGCTAACGTAAAAGTTACTATATCTGCTAAATAATTGACGCTAATAACCTAATTTAAATAGCTTATAAAGAGCAGTTGATGAATAATCAGCTGCTCTTTTTTATTGTTTATATTTTGATTTTAAAAGCTTGACATATAAAAATAAGTTTATACTATTGGATTGGATCAAGCAGAAATTTCATTAGAATACAGCTATGATTATAAAAAAAATAACCAAGTATTATCTTTGAAGGTAAAGAGCATGCAGACTTAAAAGTTACAATATCTGTGAAATTACTTTTGGGAACTCTGGGTCAATTTGATTTCTAGCTTCTATAAACTGATCAGGATTTGAGCGGATATCTTTAACAGCAGAGGAAATATTATTCATGATTTTTAAAATCAACTTTTTTTCTTCTTTGCTCAAATCTTTAGTGATACTTTTCTCTACTTCGATGACAGTCTGAATAGCCACATTTTTATATTCTACTCCTAATTCAGTCAAATAAACCAATACTTTTCTTTGATCTTTACTATCGTTTTTTCTTAGAATAGCACCTTTTTTCTCCAAAGAATTTAAAAGTCTAGATAAGCTATTGGGTTCCATACCTATTCTAGGAGCAATCTTAGTAACAGGAGTTCCGGTATTATTATCTATTGCTAAAATCACAAAAGCCATAGCCATAGTGCTATCATAGTCCTTTGCGAGTTCGTTAAAAAGTTTAGAAATTGATAACCAATTTGTTTTGAGGTGATAAATTAAAATATGTTGTGCGACTTCTTCAAACATTTCCATGCCCAAATAAACTAAAAATTTATGAATCATTCACATTGCATGTTAATTTAATTCTGATGAACAGAAACTAATTCGTTTGAAAAAATAAATACATAATTTATAATGAGTTAATAATGAATTTAACCATTTGAATAATAGATGTAATATCTTTGAAGATTAAAACAAATACAACTATGAGCGATTACTTACAAAATCCATATCTCAAACAAGTATTATCAACATTAAACATTCCAGTTCCAAGTCCAGAACTTTTATTAAGAAATGAATCTGCAATTCAATATGACGAATTGTTAGATAAAGTTGTAGTAATTGGCACGACCGATGAAAATGGAGAATGGTATAAAGCTTTGAATACAATCTTAGCTCCTCAAGTAAAATTAGAGTACTATTCTGAAGCAATGAATGTTTTAGTTTTAGATGCTACTCATGCACAGTCTATTGACGATTTAGAAAAACTTTATTCTTTTGCTAACGCTAATATTAGAAAAGTAAAAAGAAACGGAAGAATATTAGTATTGTCTACTGCATCTAAAAATGCGAACAATGAAGCTAATATTGCATCTAAAGGTTTAGTAGGATTCGTAAAATCATTAGCTAAAGAAGTAGGAGGAAAAGGAATCATTGTAAACGGTTTACGTCTACCTTCTATCGCTGAATTAAACAATAGTAGCTCAATTGACCAAATCTGGCCATTGATTCATTTCTTTATTTCTGATAGAAGTGTATTTATTACAGGACAGACTTTGAGTGCTGATGCAGGTTTACAGTCTACATCATATGTTCCATCTGGAAACTTAAAAGGCAAGTGGGCTTTAGTGACAGGTGCAGCAAGAGGAATCGGTGCTGATACTGCAAAAGCTATTGCTCAAGAAGGTGCTACAGTTATCGTACTCGATGTTACTCAAGCTAAAGAATCTTTAGAAGAAGTAGCTAGAGAAATAGGTGGTATCGCTTTACCAGTGGATATTACTTCTCCTGAAGCTGAAAATGAAGTCAGAAGAATCTTAAAAGAAAACAATGCTCAATTAGATATCTTAGTCAATAATGCAGGGATTATACGCGACAAAACTTTAGCGAAAATGTCACCAGACCAATGGAGAGCAGTATTAAATGTCAACTTGAAGTCAGTAATTAGATTTACAGATGCATTATTAGAAGAAGGATTAGCTGATAATTCTTCTATAATTGGATTGTCTTCTATTGCAGGTATTGCTGGTAACATGGGTCAAACTAACTATGCTACATCTAAAGCAGGTTTGATTGTATATCTACAACAAGTAGCTACACAAAATTCAGATAGAGGCATCACTGCAAATGCTGTAGCGCCAGGATATATCGAAACTCCAATGACAGCTAATCTTCCATTCTTTGTGAAAGAAGGTGGTAGAAGATTGAGTGCACTAAAACAAGGTGGATTACCGATAGATATCGCTCAAGCGATTACTTTCTTTGCAGGACCTGGAGGTAGATTTGTCAATGGACAAGTTCTTCGTGTGTGTGGAGGAAGTTTCTTAGGAGCTTAATTTAAAATCATATAACAATACGGAAAGCGTGCATTTATTTGCGCGCTTTTTTTATTTGTAAGAACATATCTCATCATTAATAAGTAATTGGTGAGATTTTATCGAGTTTAACAACTATACTTTAATAAAAGTTAAAAAAATTGAGGATAGATGTTTAAATTTATACCCTTATAACCATGGATAACTATGACATTTAAATCTATTTTTTTAGGAGCAGTTTCTACAATTCTGTTTGCAAATATGTATGCACAAGATTCTGCAGTCGTGACTAGTGTAGATATAGAAGCAGAAAATGAAAATCTTGTTCTTATTGACGAATCCGCGATAGCAGATTCATTGACAATTTCGGAAGATGCTACTAAAATTAGAAAGCCTGGAAAAGGTTGGTATTTCGAAGTTTTTGCAGGTTGGGGAATGCCATATCTTGCTACAGGTAGAAGATCTCCTTTGGCAGAAATTGGAGATAAAGATTGGTACCAAAGAGGTAAAAGAGAACTCAGTGTAAAACCTCTATTTGGCACTAATGGTGGCGGATGGGCAGGTAATTTTACCATCGGACACATGTTCAATAAGAATGTGGGTATCGATGCTACATTTACTGTTGCAAAACATCCTGATCAATTAGATGCGAGAATTGATATTGTTGGATATTTTGCTGATCAATATACTGGAACTAATGCAGTGTATTTCGCACCTCATATTGTGTTTAAATGGGAGAATGAAAAAAGATTTGGTATCACAGGAAAGGCAGGTCTTATAGCACCAATATATGGTAGCACAGTATCTAGAGCTCAGATTTTTGATAAATCAGGGAGAATGTTACAAACATTATTAGGTCTACCGATAGAAGCCTTAGGTGGAGGTCTTGTTGATTTGACTTTTAAAGCAAAAACTATCACAAGCTATAATCCTACATTAGGAATCAGTGCGTCAGTTGCATTTGAATATAAGTTAAATCAAAACATCCAATTGTTTGCAAACGCTAGAGTAGCAGCATATACCATTTCTCTTAAAGAAACTAAATTTGATGAGCTGTATATGAATACTAAACTTTTAGGTATAGAAATCGAAGAGCTAGGAAAGTTGAAAACTCAAATTAGATCAATAGATGAAGCTCCTGAGTTCCTTAGAAAGATTGTTTATAGAGATGAGTTGACTTTAGCATCTAATACTGGAAGATTTGGTGGCGAAGTAGACTTAAACAAACCTATGGATGAGTTAGCTCAAAGATTTAATGCATCTTCTATGTACTTCAATATAGGTATGACTTACAAAATCGATAGATGGGAGAAAAGAAATGCTAAAAAAGCAAAGAAAAATAAATCATCTAAGAAAAAATAATAACATCATAAAACAAAAAATGCTGTCCAATCGGGCAGCATTTTTTGTTTAAAGTATAAGCGAGATTTTTGTACGATTGTTACCAAATCGTATTTTGTCTCTTGACTCTTGGTTCCTGACTCTTGGTTCTTGACTCTTGATTCCTGACTCTTGATTCTTACTCAAATAATCCAAACAATTCAGCATTGATTTTCTCAATCACAACACCTAAATCTTCTTTGTTATCAGCAAAATTAAGATTGTCTACAGAGATGATCAATAACTTACCATCCTTATAGTTCTCAATCCAGTTTTCGTAATACTGATTGAGTTGTTTTAAATAGTCCAATCTAATATTGTCTTCATAATCACGCCCACGTCTTTCAATTTGATTGACCAAAGTAGAAAGAGAAGATTTTAGATAAATCAATAAATCGGGTGGTCTGATTTGTTGACGGATAGTTTTGAAAAGACTGATATAGTTTTCAAAATCTCTTGTTGTCATCAAACCCATTTCGTGTAAATTCGGTGCGAAAATGTGCGCATCTTCATAAATCGTACGATCTTGAATTACAATTTGACTTCCATTCTGAATTTCAATGATTTGTTGTAGTCTTTTATTGAGGAAATATACCTGCAAGTTAAAAGACCATCGAGGCATATCTTGATAAAAATCATTGAGGTACGGATTGTTTTCTACATCCTCATATCTCGGCTCCCAATTATAATGTTGAGCTAAAAGCTGAGTTAATGTAGTTTTGCCAGCACCTATATTGCCTGCAATTGCTATATGTTTAACTGAATTACTAATGACAGTATAATTTAAAAAGTGATTAATATTCCCAAATGCTTGTCAAGCCCATCAACTCTCTAACACCTTTCAAAGTGGCTTGAGCACTGATACGAGCTTTTTCAGCACCTTGTTGTGAGATTTTTTTTAATAAAGCTTCATTGTTGTCTAAATCTACAATTTTTTCTCTGATTGGAGATATAAATTGAATCATATCAGCTGCCAATTGTTTTTTCAAATCGCCATATCTGATATTACATTGATTCCATGCATCATCGAAATGTTGAATCGTATCAGGTGCAGAAACTAAACCCATCAAAGCAAAAAGATTTCTGATTTCTTCCGGTTTCTCAGAGTTTTTATGAGCAGGTCCAGCATCAGTTTTAGCTTTCATGACTTTTTTGGTAATCGTTTTATCATCATCTCTCAAGTAGACAGCGTTATTTCCACCTTCAGATTTTCCCATTTTACCGTTGCCATCTAATCCTGGAACTTTAACCAATTCGCCAGAAAAATCATAAGCATACGGCTCCGGGAAAAAATCCGCTCCATATCTGTGATTAAATCTTTGAGCAAAATTTCTTGTCATTTCTAGATGCTGCTCCTGATCTTTCCCTACAGGCACTTTATGCGCACGATGTATCAAAATATCTGCCGCCATCAATACCGGATAAGTCAATAAACCAGCATTGATATTTTCGTTATGCTTTTTGATTTTCTCCTTAAAAGAAGTGCTTTTTTCAAGTTCCCCTTTATAAGCAAGCATATTCAATAACACAAACAATTCACTGATTTCGGGCACATCCGATTGTACATAAATAGCTGAAGCATCCGGATCTATCCCGCAAGCAATATATTCTGCAAGTACACCTTTGACACTCTTTTTTAATTGTTCAGGTTCAGGATGAGTGGTCAGCGCATGTAGATTTGCAATGAAAAAATAGCATTCTTTCTCATGTTGCAACTGTACAAAATTTCGCACCGCACCAAAATAATTCCCTAAATGAAGTTGTCCTGTGGAGCGAATTCCACTCAAAACTTTTTCCATACCGCTAAAATAATGAACCAAATCAAATTAAGCCAAAGTAATTTCTGCTTTATGCGTTTTGCTGAGTGATTTACTCACAATATAATACTGCTGTAACTTATGATTTTTAGAAATTCAGCTTTTAATATTTTTTGGAGGATTCGCTACGCGACCGGGCTTTCGGCTTGTATCTACATCCACTACGTGAGATGTAGGATATCGCCTCTATCCCTATCCCTTTGGCGTATTAGTTTAAAACTTTTCCAAAGTTCAAAACTTTGGAAAAGTTGATTTCGTTTTTTGAGAAGAAGTTAAGAAAGGTAAGATGTTCTTTCGTTTTGTTACTCTGTAAGGATTCCTTACAAAGTCGTCATAGCGAGGAAGGAAGTAATCTATAATTCTCGGAATACTTATAGATGCTTCCAGTATGAAATATTTTTTACATTATCAGACTATCTTAAATCCTTAATGTTTCAAATTGAAATTTATTGGATTTATGCATGAATGGTACTGAAATGTCATCCTGAAAGGATCTATCCCAACTCGTCATTACGTGGAACCAAGCAATCTATTAGCACATTAGTTTCATTAACTCATCTCTTATTAAAATGTAATCCTGAAAGGATCTCTTTTCAACTCTTCATTGTCTTGAATCTTTCACTTCAAAAAAGCAATTTTGTAGAGATAAAAGCAATAATATATTATGGCAATACCAAAACATAACCTTTTACAGTTTGCTGTTGACCATTCATCAAAAATTGAGCGTAATACACATAATTATCTTGTAAAATCTCATTTATATTTCGTCCATCCCAAACGATTTTCGGATCAGTAGAAGTGAAAACTAAAACGCCCCATCTGTTATAGATTTCTAAGAGATAATTTTCTAATTCACAATTATAAATTGGACGAAAAGAATCATTATTACCATCACCATTTGGTGTGAAAACATTTGGATACATTAGATAGCAATCTTCTGATTGTATCTGACAAGTATCTAAGACATTCACGGTTAATTGCGCTATACTATCACAACCTGACTGATTAATGAATATATTTTGATAAATCCCTTCCTTTTCAATTTCTTGATTATTCCAGTAAATAATTTCTTCAGGACAAATTGTTTGTATTTCTTCAGAAAAACCATCTTCAAAAACTTTCAGACTCAATTGTACTGTACTGTCACAACCGGAAACTGTTGAAATTAAGAGTACGTCATACTGTCCAGTGATATTGAAACTTTGATTCCCAACTGTGAAAGTTTTTCCATTACAGATAGTTTCATTTAAAATTGTTTTCAATGAATTTGTCAAACTCAATGTCGTCACAATAATACTATCACAACCGTCAAGAGCTGCATTTTTTAAGGTGTCTCTGTAAGTTCCTGCCGTGGTATAGTTTTTTCCATTGATTGTATAAGAACTGCCTTGACAGATGCTTTGAGGGTTATTGGAAGTTATTGAAGAATTGATTGTTAAAATGGTAACAATAATACTATCACATCCACCAACCGCTGCATTTTTTAATGTATCTCTATAAGTTCCTGTGGTGGTGTAGATTTTTCCATTGACAATATAAGAACTTCCTTGACAGATGCTTTGAGGATTGTTAAAAGTTGATGCAGATTTCAAACTTAATGTTGTCACGATAATACTATCACAACCTCCGACGGCTACATTTTTTAATGTATCTCGATATGTTCCTGCCGTGGAATAAATTTTTCCATTCACTGTGTAGGAACTTCCATTGCAAATGCTTTGTGGATTGTTAAATGTAGAAGCAGATTTTATACTTAAAGTTGTAACAATAATACTATCACAACCGCCTACAGCTGCATTTTTCAAAGTGTCTCGATATGTTCCTGCAGTGGTATAATTTTTCCCATTCACTGTGTAAGAACTTCCATTGCAAATACTTTGTGGATTATTGGAAGTTATTGAGGGATTCAATGATAAGACTGTAACAATAATACTATCACAACCACCTAGTGCTGCATTTTTCAAAGTGTCTCTATACGTTCCTGCCGTGGTATAGTTTTTTCCATTGATTGTATACGAACTGCCTTGACAGATACTTTGTGGATTGTTAAATGTAGAAGCAGATTTTAAACTCAAAGTCGTAACAATAATACTATCACAACCGCCGAGAGCTGCATTTTTTAATGTATCTCTATAAGTTCCTGCCGTGGAATAAATTTTTCCATTAATAGTGTAAGTACTGCCTTGACAGATGCTTTGAGGGTTATTGGAAGTTATTGAAGAATTGATTGTTAAAATGGTAACAATAATACTATCACATCCACCAACCGCTACATTTTTTAATGTATCTCGATATGTTCCTGCCGTGGAATAAATTTTTCCATTCACTGTGTAGGAGCTACCTTGACAGATGCTTTGGGGATTATTGGAAGTTATTGAGAAATTTAATGATAAGACTGTAACAATAATACTATCACAACCACCGACCGCTGCATTTTTTAATGTATCTCTATACGTTCCTGCCGTGGTATAGTTTTTTCCATTGATTGTATAAGAACTTCCTTGACAGATACTTTGGGGATTATTAAAAGTTGAAGATGTTTTGAGTGTCAAATTCGTTACGATAATACTATCACAACCTCCTACAGCTGCATTTTTCAATGTATCTCGATACGTTCCAGCCGTGGTATAGTTTTTTCCATTCACTGTGTAAGAACTCCCTTGACAGATACTTTGTGGATTGTTAAATGTGGAAGCAGATTTTAAACTCAAAGTCGTCACAATAATACTATCACAACCTCCAACCGCTGCATTTTTCAAAGTGTCTCTATACGTTCCTGCTGAGGAATAAATATGTCCATTGACAGTATATGAACTTCCTTGACAGATGCTTTGTGGATTGTTGAAAGTAGGAGAAGTTTTTAGAGTTAATGTAGTCACGATAATACTATCACAACCGCCGACGGCTGCATTTTTTAAGGTATCTCGATATGTTCCTGCAGTGGTATAATTTTTCCCATTGACAGTGTAAGAACTTCCTTGACAGATGCTTTGTGGATTTGTAAATGTTGATGCAGATTTCATACTCAATGTCGTTACGATGATACTATCGCAACCACCAACAGCAGCATTTTTTAAGGTATCTCTGTAAGTTCCTGCACTGGTATAAATATTTCCATTTACAGTATAAAAACTTCCTTGACAAATGCTTTGAGGATTTGTAAAAGTTGATGCAGATTTCAAACTTAAAGTCGTCACGATAATACTATCACAACCGCCGACGGCTGCATTTTTCAAAGTATCTCGATATGTCCCTGCAGTGGAATAAATTTTTCCATTCACTGTGTAAGAACTTCCATTGCAAATGCTTTGTGGATTGTTGAAAGTAGGAGAAGTTTTTAGAGTTAATGTAGTCACGATAATACTATCACAACCGCCGACGGCTGAATTTTTTAAAGTATCTCGATATGTTCCTGCGGTATTATAATTTTTTCCATTGACAGTATAAGAACTTCCATTGCAAATGCTTTGTGGATTGTTAAAAGTGGATGCAGATTTTAAACTCAATGTCGTCACGATAATACTATCACAACCGCCGACGGCTGCATTTTTCAATGTATCTCTATAAGTTCCTGCGGTGGAATAAGTATGTCCATTGACAGTATACGAATTCCCTTGACAGATGCTTTGTGGATTATTAAACGTTGAGCTAGAGCTAAATTTTATTAAATGATCTTCTACTTCTCCCTGAGGAGCGGTACCATAAGGTTGTTTAACACTAATAGAATCTGTACTAATTCTTAAACGTATAAAATATTTATCTATAGTAACATTTGCTGTTTCAGGTTTAAACTGCAAAGTATATTCCTTAGTTCCTGAATTCATATTGGCTTGCACAATATTCAATACAGTTTCGCCATCATCTAAGTAATCTCCGTCATTATTCCAATCTATAAAAGCTGAGATATAAGCAGGTATATTGCTATTGTTACTCGCTTGAACTGTAAGTGTAAAGTTCTGATGATTCACTATTTGTGATCCGCAGGAATTATTCACTAAACCATCTTCTTCGGCTCCATCCTTTTTAGCATCTGATGAAAATTTACTTGAATTTTCTGCACTAGGCACAATTACACCCAAATATATATCACTATGTAGTGTAGCACAGCCTGCATAAGGTTTTAGATTACTATTTAAGTCGTAGCTTAATGGAGCATCTCCATAATCATAAACAACATAATTGATAATAATTTGACAACTCCTTGTAGTCTCACATCCATTACTATTGAGAGCTGTGAGAGAAATCGCTACAAAACCATTCGCTAAATCTTTTGCTGTGGGAGTATAGATTATTGCAGGATTCGTAATAGAACCAGTATTTGGAAGACTAGCTACAGAGCTACTTGCCCATTTTATACTACTAGCATTTGTCGTACTAATACCTGAAAAGGTAATTGATTCACCTGATGAAATACTTGCAGGACATGAAAATCCATCAATAGTAGCGGCGATAGGTACTGTAATTTGTTGAGAAAGTATAGCTGTATTACTTTGACCAGTTGCATTATAGTTGCTATTGATACTACTAACTTTAACTGATAAGTTTGTAATACTTGCACCTAAACTGATGTCTATATTAAAAGTAGTTGTACCTGCTGGCAAACTCCATAATGGAATGCGAACTATGCCTTTTTTGGTATATAATGCTTCAGGAATATTAGGATATTTAGCATCTAGTATAAAAGGGGTAGGATAAGAAAGTGTAGAACTTACATTATAAATTTCCCCTGCATAACTAGCACCAACACCACTTAAATTCAATTCCAAAACAGTATTCAATAAGGCAACACCCGCAGTATTATTAATTGTTATAGTCGCTTGTGCAAAATTATTACCGCAAGTATTATTTGGTGTAATGCTGATAGCTGTGCTGACTTTATCTCCGGGAGTACATGCGGTAGGTAAGTTTGCTGGAATTGTAGCATTATCTGATGTGTGATTTGCTCCATTGAAACCATTTAGGTTTGTAAAAGCCCCTGCATTAAAATTTTTATCCGGTAAAATAATAGAAGGGTATTCTGTAGTAGGATTTTGATCAACAGCATTAAAACCTACGCTATAGTTATAAGTACCTGGGGCAGCATTACCGATATTGTATGTATACTGAAAACTTCTGCAGGAATTAGGAGCAATAGGAAAACCATTACCAATAGCAAACTTTGCTAGAAAACCATCTTGCAAAGTACTTGATCTAGGAGTTGTTTGATAAGCACCAGTTGAAGCTATATTATTAGGGCTCCTTGAGCTTCCCGCAATATATATATTATCGTGCCGGTCAATTGCTATGGATTTAGCTCCATCTGGTTCACTACCACCATAATAGCTTCCCCATTGTCTTATTCCATTTTCATTAAATTTTGCTAAAAAAGCATCCCCTTTATCGAAATAGTCACTTTGATAATTATTTAAGGTGGCTATACCAGTACTGCTATTAGAGTATCCTGAAATATATACATACCCGTAGGCATCTGTAACCAAACCAAATCCTTCATCACCTCCAGCTCCTCCGTAATAAGTTGCCCATTTCCTAACTCCATCATTGTTGAATTTTGCTAAAAATGCATCATCACTGCCACTATAAGTAGATTGATGACTGCCAACAGTAGCTATATTATCTGGACTTGTTGTTGTACCAAACATATAAATATCACCTTTAGGATCAATTGCTAAAGCATTTGCTTTTTCATTACCAGTTCCACCATAAAAGGTTGCCCAAATCCGTTGTCCTTTATGGTTAAATTTGGCCAATGCAATATCATCATTCCCACCTCCAAAAGTAACTTGATGTGCACCAGGAGTCGATATATAAGTTGGTAAACTGTTAGTGCTGCCAGCTACATATATGTTAGATTCATCATCCACAACTATAGCAGTAATATTATCAAATTTTTCTCCACCAAAATAACTGCCCCACTGTCTTACTCCATCGCTATTAAATTTTGCAAGAAATCCATCTGGTACTATAAAGTGACCGGATCTATATGTGCCATAAGTTCCAATATTATTATTATTACTATTATAAGCAGTTGATGTAGCTCCAGCTATATAAACAAAATCATTTTTATCTATATACAGAGAAGTTATGTAGTCAATATCGAATCCACCATAAAAAGTTGACCATTGCCTTTCGCCTTCCTTGTTGAATTTTGCAAGAATACCATCAGAATCATAGCCTCCATATGAGGGTTGATTAGATCCAGGTGTTGCCAATGTATTGTCTCCCCCGCTGATCTTTCCAGCAACATAAAGATACCCTTGTTGATCTATAGCTATTGCAAAGATTTCATCAATTCCATTTGCTCCAAAATAAGTCGACCATTGTAGGTCACCTTGGCTATTGAATTTTGCAATAAATCCATCTCCTGAACTTTTCTTTGCCGTTTGAAAGGCATTTATTGTTGATATATCATTTACACTTTCTGTATAACCTACGATGTAAACATTTCCTTCGTAATCAGTTACGACTTTATTAATATAATCATGCAAATCTCCTCCGTAAAAGGTGGCCCATACTCTTTGTATGTCAGCATCTCCAGGTATAATACTGTTTTCTTTCAATATAAACTGTGGAGGTGCGATAGGATTGAATTCATCAATGTATGCAGTGGCGTTACCTGTATTACATAATTCTATATTGTAGGTAATACTACCGTCGCAAGCAATACCGGTATGACTAACAGTAGTATTGACAGTGGCTCTAGGCTTACAAGATGCATCTAAATTAATGGTTGATCTATTACTTAAATTATTATAAGCTTTCTTTTCTGGATTTATGAACAATAGGTTTTTTAGATTATAAGGCAATGGCAATGTAGTATTACCGTCCATATTTACTACTGCAAATAGTTCCGTTGCTTTACTTAAAACATTATTTGAAAAGCTACCTATATAAGAGCCATTCATAGCTATATTTATATTATTGAGGGTTTGTACAGCCAATAATTTAGCCGTAGGCGATTTAGGATTTTCATTATAAAAAGATATTTTTAATGTATTGCTAAAAGCGGAATCTCCTATATTACTTACTTTATAAGTAGTGCTATAAGTTCCCCCAGTTCCATTTAATTGACAACCTGTAACATTAAAGCTGTTGAGTTGAATACTTAGATCAAAAGTAGGGGGTGGTTGTGGTGGAAAGCTACAAGCTTGTTGTCTAATATTCTTTGCATATTGAATTGCTTGCTGTTGTAATTGAGCATAAGAGCTTGCACTAAAGTATGCTCCTGGACTAGCCACTTTACTCCCTTGCAATACAGAGCAACTACTTGCTCCATCTATGGCTAGTACCATTATGTAAATTCCTTCATCTTTAATTTGGGTAGCTAATTGTTCGATATCTCTTTGTATTTGATTACAATAAGCATCTGTCATTAATACAATAATTTTATTTATATTTCTTCCAGCTACAGGTGTTTGATTAATTGCATAATAAGTTTTCAGCAAAGCATCATAAGGGTCGGTCCATCCTGATGATGCTCGAGTGGAGAGTTGATGAGCTATCACATCACTTAATTGAGTGCTATAATTTTTTCCGACACTAGGAAAATTGAATTGTTGCCATGTACCATAACTATCCCATTGAGCAATAGCCATTCGGCTTTGGTTATTAGCAGTTCCCCAAGGATCTAAATTGCGCATGAGCTCTGTAATAAAATACTTGCCTTGTGCATTTTCTACATCATCAACAGAGCCACTTTGGTCATTAGCGATAAATATATCTAAGCCGCACTGTGCTTGAACTGTATAGCATGAAATAATGAGATAGAGAAATAATAGAATGCCAATGCGTTTCATATCGGTAAATATAGGAATAATGTAAATATACAGATTGGATTTTAAGTATATTCATTACAAAAATTGAGATATTTTATAAATCTCGAATTGACTAAATACTTCAAGAGATTGCTTCACTTCATTACATTCCGTTCGCAATGACGGAGTAGTTGTATGGAGTCGTAATAGCGAGGAACGAAGCAATCTATTAGCACATCATCACATTGCCAGATTAACTTATCACTTTGAAAAAGTTCAAACGTTATTATTACTAATAATTTTTATCGGTACATACTTTCTGCTACATTTGTGGAAGAAATTGTTTCCGACATGGTGATTGATGATAAAATGATAGTAAAATTGGCAGAATTGTCCAAATTAGAGTTTAATGATGCTGAAAAAGTGGAGATTAAAAAAGATTTGGAGAAGATCATCACTTTTATGGAACAATTGAATGCCATAGATACGGAAGGTGTCGAGCCTTTGATCTATGTCAACGAAGATGTCAATGTTGTAAGAGAAGATGTCGTCAAGCATCCTATCTCTAAAGAGGAAGCTTTATCTAATGCTCCATTGAAAGATTCTGATTATATCAAGGTTCCAAAATTTGTCACTCACCGTTCTTAATACATTTATATGAGCATTATTCGTTTAGATCAAATCAGTCGAAGTTTTCAAATGGGAGCAGAGTCGCTTCAGGTTTTGAAAGGAATCAATTTGACGATTGAGAAAAATGAATATGTAGCATTAATGGGTCCATCAGGTAGTGGAAAATCTACTTTGATGAATATGTTAGGTTGTCTAGATACTCCGACTAGTGGAAAGTATTGGTTGGATGACTTAGATGTCAGCACCATGAATGACGACGAGCTCGCAGAAATTAGAAATAAAAAAATCGGTTTTATTTTTCAGACTTTTAATTTAATACCAAGACTTTCTACATTGGAAAATGTAGCGATGCCTTTGATTTATGCAGGTGTAGGTAGAAAGGAAAGGATCGAAAGAGCTGAAGAAGTATTAATGAAAGTAGGATTGGCAGATAGAATGGGTCATAAGCCTAACGAATTATCTGGTGGTCAAAGACAGAGAGTAGCTATAGCTAGATCTTTAGTGAATAATCCAGCTTTATTATTGGCGGATGAACCAACAGGAAATTTGGATTCTAAAACCTCTTACGAAATCATGGCGCTCTTCGAGCAGTTACACGATCAGGGAAATACTATCGTCATTGTCACACACGAGGAAGATATCGCTGAATACACTCATAGAATCGTGAGATTAAGAGATGGAGAAATAGAAGGAGATTACAAAAACGATAAAATCACTCGTTCAAGTTCCGTACATTCGTAATAAATCGCCGCACCAAGGATAGAACGGAGGATCACCCGTAGCGCAGCAAGGGAAGCCGAAGTGATAGCCTGACCCGCAGGGTGGTGCCCAAAATTATATACTATGAAAGTTTATACAAAAAAAGGAGATGACGGCACGACATCATTGTATGGTGGAACGCGCGTCAATAAGGATCACCTGCGTATAGAGGCTTATGGCACGGTAGATGAGCTCAATTCAGTTATTGGAATAGTGATGTCTTACTTGGATAACAAAGCAGAAATTGACTTTTGGCAAGGGGTACAAAGTAGATTATTTGATATTGGTGCAATATTAGCTACGGATGGTCGAAAAAAAGGCTTATTTTTGCCTGAAATTAAGGAAGTTCATATCGAAGAAATGGAAAAGATGATAGATGGAATCGAAGAAAATTTGGAGCCATTAAAGTATTTTATACTGCCATCTGGTCATATTTCGGTGGCGCAATGTCATGTAGCAAGGACGGTGTGTCGCAGAGCTGAAAGAGCTGTGGTGAGATTATCTCATGAAGATACGGTCTCTGATGTGGTGGTGAAATATTTAAACCGTTTGTCAGACTTACTTTTTGTCATGTCTAGAGAATTTGGCAGAAGATTTGATGTGGTGGAACTGAAGTGGATACCTTAATGTTGGATACATTGAAAGATGTAAAATGGATTAAAAGAACCTTTTCGAAAATTAATAATATTAACAGAAAAAATAAACTCAAAAGAATATGTACTGGACTTTAGAATTAGCTTCTTATTTGGAAGATGCGCCTTGGCCTGCAACGAAAGACGAGTTGATAGATTTTGCAATTCGTGGCGGTGCACCTATCGAAGTAATTGAAAATCTTCAAGAATTAGAGGAAGAAGATGAATTGTATGAAGCAATAGATGATATCTGGCCAGATTACCCAACTAAAGAAGATTTCTTATTCAACGAGGATGAATATTAAAATATAAGCATCAAAATTTTGTAATGGCTTTCTGAAAAGGAAGCCATTTTTTATTAGCCCACGATTTTAATCGTAGGTAATTGGGATATTAGTTACGATTTTAATTGCGGGAATAAACAATATAGTTTTGCAATAATGGATTCAATCATTATTTACAAACACCACACGAAAGGATTCGTCCGGCATCATCGTGGATTAAGCCTGCAATCTCAAACGATTAATTAAGAGATTCTGAAGCAAGTTCAGTATGACATTTTCGTTCAATCAATATTGGGAGATCTGTCATTCCGACGTAGGAGGAATCTCTTGATTTACATAGATTCTTCAATTCGCTATCGCTACTTTCAGAATGACATAATTGGTCAACCTCTTTTAGGAACTTACGAAGTACATAATATAGTGGTCAGTTGTCTATTGTGGATTAAACCTGCAATCTCAAACGATTAATTAAGAGATTCTGAAACAAGTTCAGAATGACATTTTCGTTCAATTATTTGTCATTCCGACGTAGGAGGAATCTCTTGATTTACATAGATTCTTCAATTCGCTATCGCTACTTTCAGAATGACATAATTGGTCAACCTCTTTTAGGGACTTAAGAAGTACATAATATAGTGGTCAGTTTTCTATTGTGGATTAAGCCTGCAATCTGAAGCGATTAATTAAGAGATTCTGAAACAAGTTCAGAATGACATTTTCGTTCAATTATTTGTCATTCCGATGTAGGAGGAATCTCTTGATTTACATAGATTCTTCAATTCGCGATCGCTACTTTCAGAATGACATAATTGGTCAACCTCTTTTAGGGGCTTATACGAAGTACATAAAATAGTGGTCAGTTGTCTATTGTGGATTAAGCCTGCAATCTGAAGCGATTAATTAAGAGATTCTGAAGCAAGTTCAGAATGACATTTTCGTTCAATGATTTGTCATTCTGACGTAGGAGGAATCTCTTGATTTATATAGATTCTTCAATTCGCTATCGCTACTTTCAGAATGACATAATTGGTCAACCAATTTCAGGGACTTACGAAGTACATAATATAGTGGTCAGTGGTCTATTGACTATGGTCTAAAAACTCCAACATAATCATCTACCGTAGAAAATACAAAATCAGGATATTCGGATAGGAACTTGCTGCTTTTTAGTCCGCCTTGTAATGGTCGTGCTGCAGGAGGATTCATCTCTTCAGTAGTGAGTGGAATAAGATCGTAAGTAGCATTTGGAAAATATTTTAAAACTCTCAATGCTAATTGAACTCTATTCATATAGTCGGTAGAAGCGATATTGTAAATTCCTGTTTTCTCGTCATTAAGTAATAAATGGATAGCTCTTGCGATATCGTATGCATTGATAGGTGTGGCATATTGATCTATAGGGAGCTTGAGTGTCAAATGTTTTTGATTGGCGGCTTGTTCTATGATTCTAGATACGAAGTTTTTGCCTCTTTCTTCATCGCCATATACGTTGGTGATTCTTAGAATTAAATGATTCAGATTTGAGTTTTGAATGAGTAATTCCGCATCCCATTTATGTTGACCGTAAATGCTAATAGGTTGAGCTGTTGCATGTTCTCCATAAGGTCCATCTGCTCCGTCAAATATATAATCCGTAGAGATAAAGATTAATTTAGCAGAGAATTTACGAGCTATTTCGATAACGTTTTGAGTCGATTGTACGGTCAGTCTTTCACTTTCTTCGGGATGTTGCTCGCAATAATCCACATGAGTTAATGCTCCACAATGAATGATGACTTCTGGTGAAAATTTTTCTAAATCGATATTGTTAGGATTGTCAGGATTTAGAGTATCATAATATACGGTATTCTGAGCAGGATAGGAGAAGTATGTGCCGATACAATGATGATTTTGTGCACTTAAATATCTCAAACAATTACTTCCTACTAAGCCGGATGCGCCGATGATTAGAATTTTCATGGGTTGAATTTACCAAGACAAATCTGTAAATTTCTTTCTTTGTCTGATGAAAAATGAGAACACGATACTTTTAGGATAAATTCCTTTGGTGTTTGGTGGTCCGATTTTATGTTTTTGTTGGATCTCTTTGAATCGATGTTTGTCTTCTAATGCCTTCATCATCATGCTTCTGTAAGCAAATTGTGCTCTAATGACTGCTCCTGCATCTTTGAATTTGAATTTCAATAAAAATTGGAGTAAAGATAAAAGATCTAAAAGATTTCTGATGAGATTGACTTGAAGCGCTTGACCTGAATCCAAATTCTTAAAAAGCATCAATCTGTTGTTTCTAAAATTTAAATACGTTTTGTGAGGATCTTGTGCGGTCAATGTTCCTCCTCCAACATGGTAAACTTTGGATGCAGGAACGTATTTGATTTTATAGCCTAAGTTTTTAAATCTCCAGCATAAATCGATTTCCTCCATGTGGGCAAAGAAGTTTTTGTCAAATCCACCTACTGTTTGGAAGAGTTTTTTATTGACCATCATGCAGGCACCTGTTGCCCAGAAGACTTCAATTTCTTCGTTGTATTGACCGGAGTCATTTTCGATTTTGTTGAAAATTCTTCCTCTACAAAATGGATAACCATATTTGTCAATTAAACCACCACCTGCTCCAGCATATTCAAATTTTAGTGGCTCGTTATAATCCAATAATTTGGGTTGGCATGCAGCTATGGAGTGATTGCGCTGAAGCGTATAGTATAAAGGTTCTATCCAGCCTTCTCTCACTTCTACATCAGAATTGAGCAGCATGACATATTTGCAAGGAATATTTTGAATAGCATGATTATAACCTCCAGCAAAACCGTAGTTTTCGGACATTCTTAAAGTATTCACTTCAGGAAATTGACTCTTAATCATTTCTAAAGAACCGTCTGAAGATCCATTATCTGCTACCCATATCTTAGCTAATGTAGCCGGAGTATGCGCTATTACAGATGGAAGAAATTTTTCTAACCAATGCTTACCATTATAATTTAAAATAATGACTGCTACTTCTGGTATTTGTGACTGCTTCAAAGAATGCTATTTGTTTGCAAAGATGCTAAAAATTAGAATATTAATAAGGAATCATCCCTTTCCATCTCTTATGGCTCCAAATCCAATTAGAAGGTTGTTGTAAAATTTCCTGTTCAAGTATTCTTACATATTTTTCTGTAATGATACCTTCTTCTTCTTGGTTAGAGTTTTCACTGATTAATTCTAAATGAATATCATACTTTCCTATCCCTGTTTTTGTAAAGTGAACGAAAAGTACTGCTGCGTCTAAGTTTTTAGCTAATCTTTCGCCTCCATTAAAAAAGTGGGTATTTAAGGATAAAAATCTTGTATCGTGAGTACGAGTACGACCTGTAGGAGATTGGTCGCCTACCAATGCTATAATAGAAGCTTGACCTTTTAATAGAGTATTATATTCTTTTGCACGATTAGCATCTAGCATGGTTGCTCCAAATCTTTCTCGCTTATTTTTTATTAATTGATCTAATGCTTTAAAACTCAGTGGTGCATAGAATGCAAAAGGTTTTAGTGTGGTATACTGTTGAATGATTAATAATGGCCATTCCCAATTTCCGTAATGTCCAAGCATGAGCACTACATGTCTATTTTCTTTTGTCAATTTATTGAGTAATTCTAAAGAAGTATCATCGATTTTTATTCGTGGGAGTAGTTTTTCAAGAGAAATATAGAATCCTTTGATGATTTCAAGAATGAGTTCTGAGAAATGTCGATAGAAGTTTTTTTCTATTTCTTTAAATTTTTCTCCTTCGATAAATGGCAATGCATAAATCATATTTAAATTGACCACATCTCTACGATAATGTAAGATATTATACAAGAAAAAGTCAAGAGCTTTGCTGAGTGGTCTCAATATTTTAAAGGGCAATAAGCCAATAAGTGCTAATAGTATATTCAGTATAAATGTTAGAAATCTAGTCCACATTCTACAAAACTAACGAAGTTTGTTCTAACTATTATGATTGAGTACATTTGTGTTTTTTATGAAAAGCGAAACTATACTCATTGAACCTCAATATTGGGGAAGTATATCTTACTTCAAAGAATTATTTTCTGCTGATGATATTGTATTAGACATTCATTCTAATTTTCAAAAAGGTACTTATCGCAATCGTTGTAAGATTATGGGGCCGAATGGTCTGCTTTCACTTTCTATTCCATTAGTTAAAGGAAATGAGCAGCATACTGTTCTTAAGAATTTACAAATTAGCTATTCTGAAAATTGGAGAAAAGATCATTGGCAAAGTATAGTCACTTCTTATCGTAGATCGGCATATTTTGAATTCTATGAAGATATTATTCAGCCGCTTTACGAGGACGATTATGAATATCTTACAGATTTTAATATCGCTTCATTGAAGATTGTTTCTGAACTACTGCGAATTTCTATTCCTTTTCAGTTAACAGAAACTTATATTTCAAAAGGTAGTTTTGAAGGTAAAGATGCCAGAGATATCATTCATCCAATAGCTCGTAAGATGAAAGCTACTTATGATTTGCCGAAGTACCAACAAGTCTTCATGGATAGAATGCAGTTTTTACCTGATTTAAGCATTTTAGATATCTTATTTAATCTAGGACCCAGGACGATAGATTACTTAAGACAATAAAAAAAGACTAACTGTAAAAGTTAGTCTTCGTATTTAAAGATAGTTTGCAAACACTTATTTCTTTTGTTTACCAGAAGTCTTTTTAGTAGTGTTGATTTGCTCAATTAATTGATCACACATTTTTACGTAATCATTGTTTTTCGCTTCAGTAGCTTTTGCTTTTGAAAGATTAGCTGTTGCAATAGCTGCATCATGATGACCTAAAGCATTTTCAATTTTTGCTTGAGTTAAAATTAGCCAGAAAGCATAAGGAGCTTGTTTTGTAGCAATTTGAATCCACTCATAAGCTTGGTTCAAATCTTTACCATTTTCATAATAGTAACTAGCCGCCTGAGCGTATGGTCTATTATCTTTTAATGCGCTTTCTATTCCTGCCATTACTTTATCATCGATTTCAGTAGTGACGTCAAAAGATACTTGAGTATTTTCCCATGCTAAAGAAATATTAGCACTTGTATGAGTGATGTTGTTGATTTGAATTGTGAAAGTTTCAACTTTATCAGCTAGAGGATGAACTGGTAATTGTAAAGAAACGACTTCGTTTTTTTTATCGTAATCAGCTACACTTCCACCTAATTTTAGATCACTATATAATGTAAGGGTCCAAACTTTTTCATTAGGAATAGTATAGATAGCATAAGTTCCTGCTTTTACGTCAGTACCGTTTACTTTTACGTCATCGCCGAAAGTAATTCTTGTGGAATTGTTTGCACCAGTTCTCCAAACTTTACCGAAGGGAACTAATTCTCCGAAAATCTCTCTTCCTTTAGTACTAGGTCTAGAATATTCTACATGAATTTCAGAAAGTGCAAATCCTTGAATGATTTTTTGAGTAGTACTTGCTACTGGAGTTTTTAATGCTTGAGCATTCAGATCAGCTTGGAGAAATCCTACTCCTAATAAACTAGCAATAGTAAATGCTTTAAAAATGTTGATTTTCTTCATTATTATATGTTTTGGTGATAGTTTTAAAGTTACTACAAACTTATTTTAACCGAGAGTATTTAAAGTAACTGCAAGTGAATATTGCATAATTTAACAGATTAGAGGAATAAGTATCTCTTTGCTTACGAGTAGTTTATTAAATTTGAATGTATGTTATCAAGTTGGTCTGTATTTAAAGAATCATTTGCATTGTCTGTTCAGCAATTGTTCAGTAATAAATTAAGATCAGGCTTGTCCTTATTAGGAGTGACGATTGGGATATTTAGCATCATCACTATTCTTACAGCTATCGACGCTTTAAAAAATGATATCAGCGGTTCTATTAATAAGCTTGGTGACAATGTTGTTTTTGTGGGGAAATGGCCCTGGATGTTTAGTGATTCAGATTATCCGTGGTGGGACTATTTTAAAAGGCCAACTCCATCTTATGAAGATTATAAAAAATTAAAAAAACGGATGACGAAAGCGGATTTTATTTCGTTTTCAGTAAGTCCTGGAAATAGCAGCCCAAAATACAAGGGAGAGTCCATAGAAAATGCAAGAGTGAAAGGAGCATCGCAAGATTATGCAGATGTATTTGATTTTAATATTGAAGAAGGTCGATTTTTCTCTAGTTCAGAATCTAATTTAGGAGTAGCTGTTGCTGTGATTGGTGGAGGTTTGGCGGAAGAATTAAGAAAGCTGTCGCCACAATTGTTAGGTAAATCTGTAGAGGTTTTTGGAAGGAAGGTGAAAATTATAGGAATACTTAAAAAGGAAGGTCAAGGCGGTTTATTAGGAATGAATAACGATCAGCAAATTATGATACCCTATCTTTTTGTAGATAAAGTCACCTTTTTAGATCCCAATGAATCTAGTCCAGAAATACAAGTCAGAGCAAAAGATGGAGTTTCATTAGATCAACTCTCTTTTGATATTCAACAACATATGCGGTCTATACGAAAATTAAGACCCACTCAAAAAGATGATTTTGCAATGAATCAGTTGAGCATAATAGCCAATGGATTTAATGGAATCTTTTTTATGCTGAATATGATAGGGTGGGTGATAGGTTTCTTTGCTTTAATTGTTGGAGGATTTGGAATCGCTAATATTATGTACGTTTCAGTTACAGAACGGACAAATATCATTGGAGTAAAGAAAGCTTTAGGTGCTAGACGAAAATATATTCTGATGGAATTCTTGATAGAATCTGTTTTGCTTTGTCTGTTTGGCGGTTTATTAGGATTAGCGGTGATTGCACTAATTACGGGACCTTTATCGGCTGCTAGTGGTATGACCTTTGAGTTGAGTGTTAAGAACGCCACAATAGGAGTAGTAGTATCTATGCTTATAGGTTTGATCTCAGGATATTTACCAGCAAAAAAGGCTGCGAATTTAGATCCTGTAGAAGCAATTAGATCGAAGTAGAAAAAAGAAGTTTCTTAAAACTAAAACTAAAAATGCCTCAGAATTTCTGAGGCATCATTATAAAGTGCTTTGTTATAATTAATAAGTAATTACTGGTTCTAGACCTTTAGCTTGCTCAATAAAGTCAGTTACTTGACTCAAAGCAGGGACCACTCTAGTCAATTTCTTTTCAGCATTGACCTCAGTTAACTTAGCGTGTAAGTTTTCAGCATTTCTAGTTCTAAGTTCTTTTACTGTATCTACACCAGAAGCTTTAAGTAATTCAGCAAATTGAGAAGCAACACCTTTGATTCTAAACAAGTCGGCCATATTAACCCAGTCTAAAATTTTTGCTTCGCTAATTCCTGACTCTTCAGCAATTTTTTTTCTACCACTTCTAGTAGCGCCTGCTTTCAAAATCCCTTCTACAGTTTTGATGGAAGCATTTGCTAGCTTCTCTGCATAGACAGGTCCGATTCCTTCGATTTCTTCAATTTTCATCAGTATAATTTTTTGTAATGAATTAATAAAATGGATTTTAAATTATAATAATTATAAAGTAAGGAAATTATTTGGAGGATTGCAAACTGATTTTAACAAAAAAAGCTCCGAATAAATCGGAGCTTTTAGTTGGTTGTCGCACTAGGTCTCGAACCTAGACTCTTCTGTACCAAAAACAGACGTGTTGCCAATTACACCATGCGACAGCGTTGTGGGTGCAAATATAGGTGGATTTTAATTTTAAGCAAAGTTCAGGAGCGAAATTTTAAACTTTTTTTTGAAATTTATTTGAATGGAAGTTTTTATGCTTTAAAATTATTCTAAATATCTTCAGCAATCAATTGCTGTACAGTTAGTTATAGGTTATTTAAGGAAGGTATTAGAGTGATTTTTTTCTTTGTTATTTTTTCTAAAATCTTTCTAGAATTTCTAAAATCTAACTATTCTCAGCTGTTTACTTCAAATTTTAAGAATTTCTAAGTTTTGGCTCTTCTTAAAATGTAGTAAATGATAATAGCAAAGAGTAGAATATGATGAAGTAATGTACTTTCGACACTTTAATTTTATACTTTTGTCATTAAATTTTTTAAGCTGATGAATCCTAATACTTATAAATGGATCAACAATATCAACGGTTGGATTGTATTTATTATTGCATTTGCTGTTTATGCAAGCACTGCTGAGTCTAGCAGTAGTTTGTGGGATTGTGGTGAGTTTATATCTGGAGCATACAAATTACAAGTGGTTCACCCTCCAGGCGCACCTTTATTTTTAATGATCAATAGGATTTTTACCTTATTTGCATCAAGTCCAGAGACTGTAGCTCTTACGGTGAATATCAGTTCAGCTTTAGCTACTGCATTTTCTATTTTATTCTTGTATTGGATTATTAGCAGCATTGCTAAAAAACTATTGACTCAATCTGGAGAAACTTTGACTGTAGATAGAGTGATTGCTATTCAAGGTTCAGCATGGGTAGGTGCATTAGCTTGTACTTTTAGTGATACCATGTGGTTTTCAGCTGTAGAAGGTGAAGTTTATGCATTGTCTACTTTCTTTATTGCTGCTGTATTATGGGCGGTTATGAGATGGGAAAATGCTGACGATGATAAATATGCAAATAGATGGTTAGTATTTGCTGCCTATTTGATTGGATTGTCTATTGGTGTACACCTTTTAAGTTTATTGGTAATACCTGTAGCTGTAATTATCTATTATTTCAAAAAATATAAACCTACAGTAGGAGGCTTTATTCTAGCATTCTTTACTGGATTTGTACTATTAGGAGTGGTTCAAATTGGTGTCATTCAGATATTGACTTCATTAGCTGCTAAAGTGGAAATGTTGATGGTCAATTCTTTCGGATTGCCTTTCAATATTGGAATATTCATGACATACAGCGTCGTGTTTGTCGTATTAGTAGGAGGGATTTACTTATCTCATAAATATCGTCATTCTAATTTGCAATTGATTTTTGTGAGTTTGTTTATGATTATGATTGGTTTCTCCTCTTATCTGATGGTTCCAATTAGAGCAGCGGCTCAACCACCTATTAACATGAATGATCCACAAGATGTCTTTAGTTTGATGTCTTATTTGAATCGTGAACAATATGGAGATAGGCCTTTAGTGAGAGGTCCTTTATATACTTCAAGTCCTGTCGCTTACGATAAAGTAGGAGAGGTGTATTATCCAGATAACGAAAAGAAAGAATATGCTATCAAAGGGACAAAAAATGTTCCTGCTTATAGAGATCAAGATAAAGTGCTTTTCCCTAGAATGGCACCAATAGGAGATGCTGAATCTGCTGCTCAAATGTATCAGTATTGGGCTAATTTCTACGGAGAACCAACTTTCGCAGATAATATTTCTTACTTCTTTAACTACCAGTTTAATTTCATGTACATGAGATATTTCATGTGGAACTTCGCTGGACGTCAAGATGACTATCAAGGAACCTTTGAAAATCAAAAAGTAAATGGTGATTGGCTGACCGGTATCCCATTTGTAGATAATGCAAGATTAGGAAGTCAAGAAGGATTGCCGAAGCAAATCTCTAATCAAAAAGCTAGAAATAAATACTATTTACTGCCCCTGCTTTTCGGATTATTCGGATTGTCATTTATGATGCAGAGAAATAAACAATACACAATAGTATTTGGATTGTTATTTGCAATTACTGGATTTTTCTTGATTGTATATTTCAATTCGCCACCTAGAGAACCAAGAGAAAGAGACTACGTATTAGTAGGTTCATTCTTCACTTTCTGTATTTGGATCGGATTGGCTGTGGCTGCCGCTTATGACAGTTTTCAGAATACAAAATTCCCGAAAGCTCCGATGGCTATTGCACTTACAGTAATTGGTTTACTACTAGTGCCATTCATTATGGCTAAAGAAAACTATGACGATCATAATAGACATGATAGATATTTAGCAAGAGATTTTGCCAACAACTATTTAGAATCGTGTCCACCAAACTCTATATTAGTTTCTTCTGGAGATAATGATACCTATCCATTGTGGTACGCTCAAGAAGTAGATGGCATCCGTCCCGATGTAAGAGTAATGAATACAAGCTTATTGCAGATAGATTGGTATATCAATAATATGCGTCACAAAGCGAATACTTCTGATCCATTACCATTTTATGATGCTTTCAAGCCTTCTACATATTTAGGAGATGCTAGAGTATATACAGTAATCAATACCAATAGTGGTATCGTTTCAGAAAACGAATATGTTGATTTAAGAAAAATCATGGACTTTGTTACAAGTGATAATCCCGGAGCAAAAGTTGGTCTTCAAAGTGGCGATAAAGTGAACTTTTTCCCAACTAAGAAGTTGAAAATGCCTGTAGATAAAGCAGCTGTTTTAAAAGCAGGAATTATTCCAGCAGGTATGGAAGACAATATTGTCGACACTATCTATTGGGAGCTTCCAGGTAATATTGTGATGAAGGATGAGTTAGCTATGCTGATGTTGATTGCCGGCGGTGACTGGTCTAGACCTCTTTGTTTTGCTAATACAACCCCTTCTAATAAATACGTAGGATTAGATAAGTACATGATTCAAGAAGGACTGATGTATAGATTCTTGCCGATAAGATTTGAAGAAAATGGCAGAGGAAATATTACAGTCAACGACACTAAGTTCTTAGATGTTTTAGAAAATAAATTCAAATATGGCAATCTAGATAAGCATGAAATGTTTGTCGATGAGAATAATGCTAGAATGATGAATGTATTGAAAATGGCTATTTTAAGATTAGCTGAAGATTTGACTTTTAAACAAAAAAATGAAGATGCTTTAAAAGTGTTGAATCATGTAAAAGAGAAGTTTTTATATGAAAATGCACCTTATTATTCTCCATATAATGGATATTTCAACGTATTCAATATGAGATGGGTAGAGTTGTATTATAGAATTGGTCATCCAGAAGCAGCAGAAGAAGTATATACTAAGTTGATAGAAGATTTATCAGATTGTATTAGATTCTATCAGTTGCCAAATAGTTACGCTAAGAGATATCAAAGTGAATTCGAGGCTGCTAAACAGTTTGTACAGACTTTAGATCAAATAGCTGTGACCTTTGAAGATCAGAAACTAAAAAGTTTATTGGTGAAGAAATTTCCTGAATTAGCAATTTCAAATTCTAACCAACCGACTTCCGAACAAATTTTAAATTTAGAAAACAACTAAATGACAATTTACGCATCTGAAATCACCTCCGACAAGCATCAAGCCGATGGTCCATTGCATCATCGTTTACTCAAAGCTTATTACGCTGCTATTCCTCATGTAAAAGGAGATTTGCTGGAAATAGGATGCGGTGAAGGACGTGGTATAGAAATACTTTCTCCATTAGTAGAATCCTATACTGCAATTGATAAAATTTCAGAAATTGAAGATGGAATACGTCAAAAATATACCAAGATTCGTTTCTTAAATATGAATGTTCCCCCTTTTACGGGAGTGGCGGATAATTCTTTTGATACTATTGTTACTTTCCAAGTGATTGAGCATATACAAGAGGATAGACAGTTTTTGGAAGAAATTTATAGAGTATTAAAACCAGGAGGCAAAGCTATTCTAAGTACTCCAAATTTTGATTGGAGTTTGACTAGAAATCCTTGGCATGTAAGAGAATATACAGCACGTCAATTTGAAGAATTATGTTCATCTATCTTTCCTGAAGTCGATACTCATGGCATCACAGGGAATGATAAAGTTTGGAAATATTACGAAGAAAACAAACGTTCTGTAGCTAAATTTAAACGACTAGATATCTTCGGTTTAGAGAAAAGATTACCTGCATCTATCCTTAGAATCCCGTACGATATTTTGAATAGAGTGAATAGAAATCAATTAAAAACCTCCAATGAAAGTTTAGTGACTAATATTGGACAAGATGATTATTTGGTTTCTGAAGACGCAGAAAAATGTTTTGATTTATTCTATATTTTAAAAAAATGATCACTTCTAAATTCTTAGACCAATCTTTTGAAAAGCTTATTCAGTTAGGGAAGGATAAGAATACAGAATATTTATCTAACGCACCTTTCCCTAATACTTATTTTGATAATTTCTTCAATCCGGAAGAATTAAAAAAAGTATTGGCTGAATTTCCAACATTAGGAGATAAGAATGACATCAAGTTTGAAAATCCAAATGAATTCAAATTAGCGAGCAAAGGAGAATATAGATTTGGTCCTCAAGCAACAGAATTCGCACATTTTATGAATTCTCAACCGATGTTGGATTTTTTAAGCCAATTGACAGGAATTCAAAATTTAATTCCAGATCCATCATTTGAAGGTGGAGGTTTTCATCAAATATTACCTGGAGGATTTTTGAAAATTCATGCAGATTTCAATAAGCATAGAATGACGGGCTTAGATAGAAGGCTGAATGTCCTCGTTTATCTGAATGAAGATTGGGAAGAAAGCTATGGAGGACATTTTGAGCTTTGGGATACAGAAATGAAAGGATGTGTGAAAAGGATATTGCCACTTTTTAATAGAATGGCTATGTTTTCTACAACTGACTTTTCTTATCATGGACATCCTGATCAGCTGACTTGTCCGCCCGATAGAAGTAGAAAGTCTATGGCATTTTATTACTATACTAATGGTAGGCCCGCAGAAGAAGTAGAGCAAGGAAAAGAATCTAGAATCAATACGAAATTTGTCGCTAGGCAAGGTGTGGATTCATCTAAAATGCAAACATATAACTCAACAGTACAAATTCTTCAAGATTTATGTCCTCCTCTTATATTAAGGGCATGGAAAAATTGGAGAAGATAATTTTATTTGTTTATTTTAATTAATTAAATACCACAAAATGGGAATGTTAAAAGAATTTAAGGAATTTGCCATGAGAGGCAATGTGATAGATTTAGCTGTGGGTGTTATCATCGGTGGCGCTTTTGGTAAAATCATCAGTTCATTTGTAGATGATGTCATTACTCCCTTACTTCTAAATCCAGTTTTGAAAGCAGCTAATTTAGAAAGAATAGATCAATTAGTGATTTTTGATACAGTGAAGTATGGTGTGTTTTTATCTGCTACTATCAATTTTATCTTGGTTGCTATTGTCTTGTTTCTTTTAATTAAAGGAATTAATTCTACTAAGAAAAAAGAAGAAGCAGCTCCTGAAGCTCCGCCAGCACCGACAAAAGAAGAAGTATTATTAGCAGAAATTAGAGATCTGTTGAAAAATAAGTAATTATAAGCTTATCAAATAAAAAATGCGAGTCGTAAAAGGCTCGCATTTTTTTTTGTTATTTTTTACTTTGTTCTATAATTTCTTTATAGTAATCCTCATAAAAAGGCAAGATTTGTTTGATGTCAAATTGTTGAGCTTGTTCTAATGCTTGTCTTTTGAATTGTAGAAATAGTTCATCATTTTGAAGCAGTTTTAAAGCCTTTTTAGCCATTCCTTCTACATCAGCTACTGGAAGTGTATAACCTGTTACTCCATCAATATTCACTTCAGGAATACCTCCTGCATTAGAGGATATTACAGGAACTTCACAAGCCATTGCTTCTAATGCTGCTAGTCCGAAGCTCTCGCTTTCAGACGGCATGATAAATAAATCTGAAATAGATAGGATTTCTTCTACGGCTTCTTGCTTGCCTAAAAACCTAATATCACCATGGCGAACATTTCTAGCCATGTTCTCAGCCATCTGTCTTTCAGGTCCATCTCCAATCATTAAAAGTTTTGCAGGAATTTCTTTGGAAACTATACAAAACATATTGATGACATCTTCAACTCTTTTTACTTTTCTAAAGTTAGAGACATGGGTTAAAATTCTTTCTCCATTAGGAGCAATTGCTTTTTTGAAATGATCTTTATTCGACCTATTAAATCTATTGAAGTCTACAAAGTTTGGAATGACTCTGATTTCTTTCTCTACTTTAAAATGCTTGTAAGTATCATTTTTCAAGCTTTCAGATACCGCTGTAAGTCCATCACTTTGGTTCATGGAGAAAGTTACTACGGGTTCGAAAATTGGATCTCTACCCACTAAAGTGATATCTGTACCATGAAGAGTAGTGACTACAGGAAGGTAAATCCCATGTGTAATCAAAATTTGTTTGGCCATAAAAGCGGCCGATGCATGTGGAATTGCATAATGTACATGAAGCAAATCTAATTTTGCATGTATGGTCACGTCCACAATTCTGCTTGCTAAAGCTGTATCATAAGGAGCATATTCGAATAGGGGATAGTCGGCAGTTCTGACTTCGTGGTAAAAGATATTTTCATTAAAAGAGTCTAGTCTTGCCGGCTGCTGATAGGTGATGAAATGTACTTGGTGTCCTTTATCGGCAAGACCTTTACCAAGCTCTGTCGCCACAACGCCACTTCCTCCAAATGTTGGATAACATACTATTCCGATATTCATATTGTAAAGTTCTCGTTTTTGAGTGATTTCTCAAAGAATAAAATATTAACATGATTAGTATACTATTGTTTAATAAAGTGGTGAAACTGTAGAATTAATTTGAAGTTATAAGGTTTGATTTTTTCTAACTGAATGAATCTTTTTGCTATAAAGTAGGAGAGTGCAGAGTCAAAATAATATTCGCATATCGCATAGAATTGTCGTATATTATATCGGGATTTAAAAATCCTACTCACCTAAAGTTTAAATTGAACAAAAATTTTTAATCAATTGATTATTACAGTTGTATAATATCTTATCAACAACCTTAGTTTAAGTGATTCATTATCGTTTATGTAAAATTTTTATCATTTTGAGTTTGTATTTTTTGCATTTATCTTCTAATTTAAAACAGACTTTTAACTCTTCAATTTTCTTTTTAGTAATAATAAATAATATAGATGTATTGTGAATTTGCATTTATAATGGAGAGACTTTTGTAATTTTATTCCACTATGATGACAGATAAAATTGTAATGGTGACAGGTGCTAATTCAGGAATTGGTAGAGTCACTGCAAAAGAGCTTGCTAAGCAGGGAGCGACAGTTGTAATGGTTTGTCGGAATCCGCTAAAAGGTAAAGCTGTCCAAGAAGACATCAATGCACAAATTGGTGTGGACAGAGTTCATCTGTTATTAGCAGACTTTTCTAGTCATGAATCTATTCGTAAAATGACTGAACAGTTTAAATCTCAATTTGAGAGATTAGACGTTTTGGTGAACAATGCAGGTTTAATAATAAAAGATAAAATTATCACAGAAGATGGTTTTGAGTATTCTATGGGTGTGAATCACTTTGGATATTTTTTAAATACTCATTATCTATTAGATGTTTTGAAAGAAAGCAATAAAGCTAGAATTGTGAATGTCGCTTCTATGGCACATCGGATGGCTACTCAAGAATGGGATAATATGAATGGTGAAAAATCATTTCAATATTTCAGACAATATTGTTTGACGAAATTATGCAATGTTCAATTCTCAAATCAGCTTGCAAAATATCTTGAAGGAACTTCTATCACCACAAATAGTTTACATCCTGGAATGGTCAATTCTAATTTTGGCAATGAAGCCTATCCTTCTATTGTCAATACATTTGCCAATCTCTTTATGGTAACTCCACAAAAAGGTGCAGAGACTTCCATCCATTTAGCATCTTCATCTGAAGTGAAAAATATTACCGGAGCTTATTTTGCAAATAGTAAAAGAAGATTTCCGTCTTCTCTCGCTACGAATAGTGCTGCTTGTGAAAAATTGTGGAATTGGTCTTTAGAGCAAACTAATATTGATACTTTTGGTAAGTAACTATATCTGTGAATTTTATTTCTTCTATTCTTGAGTTTTTCTTTGGTCAGAATTTTCCTGATTTCCAATTAATCATTTGGTTATTTCCTCTATCGTTTTTTTATGTGATAGGTGTTTTAATATTGGATGAGTGGATGAAGAGGCTATGGTCTTGGAAAGTAGGCTATACTAGAAAGTTTTTCCACTTTATGATTTTTGCTATAGCAGGAATATTGCAATATTTGAAAGGCATCGGTGGAGTATTTATTTTAGGTTGGGCAGTTTCTTTGACCATTCTCTATTTAATTTGGAAAGGAAAATCCTCTAAATATTATTTACTATTAGCAAGACCTAAAGATGAGCCACATCCCACACGCTATATCATTTATCCTTATCTAGCCACATTTTTTGGTGGAGTAGTGAGTAATTTCTTTTTTCTCCCTATTGCAGCTGTTGCTGGATATCTAGTAGCAGGATTGGGAGATGCGATTGGAGAGCCTGTCGGCACGAAATGGGGTAAACATCAATATCCTGTTTACTCGTGGGGAAGTGCTGTAAAAAGTCACCGTTCGCTTGAGGGGTCTTTCGCTGTGTTTTTAATTTCTATTCTAGCGTTTATAATTCCCATATATCTATATGGACTTCCGATAGAATGGTATAAAATAACAATAGCCGCATTGATTGCAGCTATTGTAGAAGGTATTTCACCTCACGGTTGGGATAATTTTACTTGCCAAGTGGCAGGAGCTATTTTGATGAGCTATTTTCTGATGTAGTTTTACTTTTCTCATAACTTGAATATGTAGAGATGACGTAAGTCAAATCTTTCACAGCGACCTTTTTAGCAATGATTTTTTTATTTCTGTCCAATATGATAACCACAGGCGTAGAAGTAATATCATAGAGTTTTCTGAAGTTAGAACGGCCTGTTGGGTCGTAGGCATTAGTGAAATTGCCTTTTAAGTGGTGTTCTTCAACAAATTCATCTACATGTTCTTTTTCGACTTCAGTAGAGATAGAGAATACTCCTACATTATATTGTAAATGAAGACTATCCTTCCAAACATTTAAAAGTTCAGGAATCTCTTTTTTGCAATGACTGCATTCTGAGTTCCAAAATACTAAAACGGTATAATCATTGGAATCTATGGCTTTGTAAAAATCCATTGGAGTATTATTCATATCATAGACCACAATATTAGGAGCTGTTTTTCCTATCAATGTTGTTCGCATTGCATCAGCTCTTTCTTTCATTTTATCTAATGTTTCTTGATCTACCCAAGGTGTTTTACCTTTTAAATAGTAGTTGTCAATCATGTGAACATAAATTCCTTCATGACCCATGATATTACTTTTAGCATATTTGTTGATGATTTCTGAAGACAATATTTTAAAAGTCTCTTCATTGACAGCTGCTTTATTTAAAATGATATCTATAGCATGATTGATAGAATCTGGCTCTTGGTAAATATTCTCCAAAAACTTAAAGATTCTAGGCAGCAAAATTGGAGTTTTGATAAGTGCTACATCATTAAAATCTATATTGTCAAAATAATGACGGACATAATAATTGTATTCCACATTTTTTGTGACAGGGTCGATTCCTTCTTCCATAGGAGCGTCTCTCAGTGCATTTAATATTTTACTATAAAGTGCATTTGGGTGGTTCTCAATAGCTTGAATTCTCTCGTCTGTAAATGATTTGTTGATAGCTTCGAAATCTTTTCTAGCTTTTTCTTTAATTTCTTCAGTAGCATTTTCTTTGCTAGCTACTTGAGTCAGGCTGTCAATTTTTTTACCTGTGATAATAGATTTTTTTAAATCATCATACATGATTTTATTTTCAACACTATTTTTAACAGTGAGGTTGGCAACCAAATTGGAAGTATCTGTAGTGATTTGAAAGCTAGTCTCTCTAATAATAAAGTCAAATGAAGCTAAGTCTAAGCTTGGAAATGCCACTAAGAAAATGCCATCTTCATAATTCTTTTTGCCACTAATTTTTGCGATACCTTTTTCATTAAAATGTAATGTATCAGCTATAAATTTTTTATCTCCGTAAGTATATGCAAGAATTCCTATTTGGTTTTCCATGCCTTTTACGAGAACTTGAATATTAAAATCTCTTTCTATTGCATTTGAAATCCAATAAATGGAAATAAAAGTAAGTGTAAAAAATATTTTCTTCATTGTATCTATATTTATCTATTGCTTGTATTTAATCGAGTGTTGCAAATATTACACCAATATTAGGAAAGATTCAATAGCTTATAAATTTCTATCTGTGAATATTCCTTAATTTCTCCGGATTGAAAATCTTCTAAAAGTAGTTGTTCAATTTTCACTCTAACCAATCTTAAAGTAGGAAAACAGACTTTTGCAGTCATTTTACGGACTTGTCTATTTTTGCCTTCTTTCAACTTCAATTCTAACCAAGAATCCGGAATTAATTTTCTTACTCTAATAGGAGGATTTCTGTCTGGTAGATTTGGTGTTGCTATTCTCTGAGCTATCGCGGGTATTGTTTGATACTTTTTTTTATTGGGTAAAGTGATTTCGACTCCACTTTCTAATTGGTCAATAGCAGTTTGATGAATATCTCCTTCGACTTGTACGTAATAAGACCTTTGATGCCCAAATTTAGGGTCGGTCATTTTGTGGATTACATTTGCATCATTTGTAAGAATTAATAAACCTTCACTGTCTTTATCCAAACGGCCTACAGGATAAACATCTTTAGGAAATTGAAAAGGTAAATTGGATAGATTTTCATCTTCTCCTGAAAATTGTGATGTCATTCCAAATGGTTTGTACAGCACATAGTATTGATAGGTATTCATAAAAAAGAAAAGGCACGCTTTGAAGGCGTGCCTGTATGTGATTTTGGTTAAAATTAAAATTTAAAATCTTCAGCTGTGAATTTAACGTTAGTTTTTAAGTTTTTGAACTCATAGATTTCATAAACACCTTCGTCATCTTCCATTTTTTGATATAGAGGTAAGTAAGTAGCTTTGTCTATATAAACAGTAGTTTTCTTAGCGTAAGCAGATGGCATTTTAATCACTTGACCAGCAGTCAAATCATTACCAATATTATTCAATTGTTTAATTCTGTATTCAGGTAAGCTATATTTATGACCAATATCCCAAACTGTTTTTTCGTCAGCAGTAACTTTATGGCTAATTATTTTATAGTCATTATCAATAATTTCTGCTTTCCAGCAATCTTTACCATCATAAGTAACTGAACCTAAAATTTTCACAAAACTTCCTAATTCAGGAGAAGAAACTGTAAAGCCTTTTGTTTTGATACTTTGCTCAATGATTCTTTTGAAAGTTCCAAAACCAACTTGATTCAAAGGATGATGTTGGTCGTTCATCAATAATTTACTGTATAGGTCCAATCTAAGAGACAATCCTTTTTTAACATGAACTTTTGCATTTTCAGCTGGTATATAAACTAATCTTGCAGCAGTAGGTTTTTTAGAGTCTGCATATATTTTCATAGGTGATTCCTGAAATCTAATACTCACTTCAGAATTCACTTTTTTAGTACCTTCAAATCTTTCAAATGCATAAAAATCATAAGTAAGGTTGTCTGCTTTACCACAAGCATCTAAAATTTTCTTAGTAATATCATTTACATTTTGAGCTTGTGACACTCCGATAAATCCTACTGATAATGCTAATCCGAGAAACAGTTTTTTCATAATTTATTGTATTATTGGTTTGTTGGTTGAATATAAATATTATAATTCACTGAATATCCATAAATCATGCCAAATGGCAGGTGAATATTTTAAAGCAATTGATATTATAACAAAAGTCAAGTAAATCCCTCTCTATTTTATAAAGAAATCAGCTCTTTCAGTTTTGTATGAATTTTATCAAATGAGAATTGACTGATAGTTTGATTTTTCATCTCCACAATATCTTCTAGACACAAGTTACCAAGACTTCCTTCGTGAGTATGCTTTACGGTTTCAGGAGCTGTGAAATTTCCAGATTCAATATCTTGACCTACTTGTACATAAGCGTCTCTAAAAGGCACTCCTTCTTGCACCAATTGATTGACAACTTCTACACTGTATAAGTATAAATACTTTTTGTCCTCCAGAATATCTTTACGCACTTCTATGTGTTCAAACATCGTGTGAGCAATATCTAAGCAGTCTTTGATGGTTTCGAATGCAGGTATAAAATCTTCTTTGATTAATTGCATATCTCTATGATATCCACTCGGAAGATTATTCATGATGAGTGAGAACTGATTGGGTAGATTTTGAAGCTTATTACATTTTGCACGGATGAGCTCCCAAACATCAGGATTTTTTTTGTGAGGCATAATGCTCGAGCCTGTTGTCAAAACATCTGGAAATTTTACAAATCCAAAATTTTGATTCATGTATAAAGTCATATCCATTGCCATACGACTCATAGTTGCAGCTAGAGCAGCTATTGCAGAAGCAACAGTTTTTTCTAGTTTTCCTCTGTTCATCTGAGCATATACTACGTTATAGTTTAAATTGTCAAAACCTAATAATTCAGTAGTTCTTATTCTATTCAAAGGTAATGATCCGCCATAACCTGCTCCTGAGCCCAATGGATTTTTATTCGCCATTTTAAACGCAGCATAGAGTTGGTCGATATCATCTACAAGACTTTCTGCATAAGCGCTGAACCACAAACCAAAGGAAGAAATCATCGCCACTTGCAAATGCGTGTATCCTGGAAGTAAAGCTTCTTTGTGCTGATCTGCTAATTTGATGAGTAATTGAAATAAGCGATCTGTTTTTTGGACAATTTCCTCTATTTCGTATCGAGTATAAAGTTTTAAATCCACTAAAACTTGATCATTTCTTGAACGTCCGCTGTGTATTTTTTTACCTAAATCTGAAAGCTTTTTGGTCAATCTAAATTCTACTTCGGAGTGAACATCTTCTGTAGATGCTCCAATTTCAAATTGTCCATTTTGTATGTCGTGATAAATCTCTATCAAACTTTTTCTCAATAGAGGTAATTCACTTTTTTCTAAAAGTCCATTTTCGGACAACATTTGAATATGTGCCAATGAACCTAGAACATCAAATGGAGCGAGCTTCATATCTAAAATCCTATCGTTCCCTACTGTGAAAGCTTCCACTTGTTTGGCTAAATCTGAATTTTGTAAATTTCCCTTCTGCCACAATTTCTCTTGCATCATTGAATGTTTGTTGCAAAAAAACAAAGATTTTATTGAAACCTTCGCTTTTTTACGTTTTCACAGCTAGAATTGTAAGAAATTTGTTTGTAAGCACCTCAAAGACTCATAAATTTAAGAATTAGATGAGTATTTATCCAAAATTTGATTGACCCCCTAAAATCTACCCACTTGATTCGTTCATACTTTTTTCAAAGATATATCTTGGTCTTTTTGCTCTTGTTTTTCAGTATAAATATTCAAGCAAAAAACTGTTCTCAACTTCAAGGTAATTTTGGGACTTCTGTTTTAACTAAAAATATCAAGACATCTACTCAATCTTATAAAACTACCACTGACTATACAGGCAATACGATAAAATTACAATCTGATATTTACCAAGGAGTTTTGCCATGGAATAATGATCAGATGATGCATAGACCTTTGCTGGTTTTATATCATGGAGGTGGATTCAAAGCAGGATCTAGAAATGTAGGCATCATGCAATTCTTTGCTAATTACTTTGCTCAAAGAGGATACGTAGTCGTCAGTGCAGATTATAGAATGGGGTGGGAGAAATCCGACAAAACTATATTATGTGGTGGTGGAACTCAAAGTGATTATCTAGATGCTCAATACAGAGCGATGCAGGACGAAAGGTCATTGATACAATATTATAAAAGCCAATCCAATACCTTGAAATTTGATACCAATAGAATATTCATTTTTGGCATTAGTTCGGGTGCTACATTGGTGTGTTCAAGATTGGAAGATGAATGGATTTCTCAAGATAATAATCGCTCTGAACGTTTAGGTGCATTAGAAGTATTTGAAGGAAATAGAAATTATAGTACTGACGTAGCTGGAATTTTAAGTTTTGCAGGGGCAAATTTATCTTCGCAAATTTCATCGGATTACCATACGCCTATCGCTTTCTTTCATGGCACATGCGATAATGCAGTTCCTTTGGATCAACAATATTTAGCGAGTTGTAGTAATATGGGATATTATTATGGTCCTAATATTTTAAGTCAAAGTTTAGACAATCATGGAGTCTGTTATCAGAAATATATTTATTGTGGTTACGGTCATGATTTAGCATCTATCGAAGATTCGAATCGAGAAATACCTTGGGCTTTGGAAAATGTTTTTGAGAATTCTCTGAATTTTATGCAGTCAGTGATGTGTAGTCAATGTCAAACGACTACTCAAATTACCAATCAAGGAGTAGATATTCATCCTGTGGCAGATTGTAGTAAAATGATTTACAATGATATCTGCGGAGAGATATTGCCCTCAGAAAAGCAAAAAATAGAACTCACGCCTAATCTTTTTCACGATGATTATACAGCAAATATTCAATCTGATTTTGATCAAGAAAAAGTAATGTTGCTCAATATTTACAATATGAATGGAGTACGGATTCAAACTCAACAAGTGATTATTCCAGCCGGTATTCATCAACAAAATGTACAACTTCATCTTTTAGACAAAGGAGTTTATCTGTTTCAATTTATTGATGGAAAGGAAATTTTTGCTTCAGGGAAAATCTGGAAGATGTAGATTTCTTAAAATAAATCAGATAGATCTTTTGTTATTTAACGCTCTATAATCTATATCTCTATTTATTGGATAACAAAACATATCATGTTGTAAAATATTTTAACTCAATTGATGCTTATCTTAGTTGTTGAATAATAATGAAATCCGCTTTAGACATATTACAAGAATTTTGGAAGTATGATCAGTTTAGATCACCACAAGACGAAATTATAGAAGCAAGTCTCAGCGGGAAAGATGTTTTAGCACTATTGCCGACAGGAGCAGGGAAATCTATTTGTTATCAAGTGCCTGCGCTAGCTCAAGAAGGAGTGTGCATTGTAATATCTCCTTTGATTGCATTGATGAAAGATCAAGTTCAGCAACTCAAAAGGAGAGGAATTAATGCTTCTGCAATTTTTACGGGAATGAAAGAGCCTGAAATCGACAGAGTTTTAAATAACTGCGCTTCAGGTCACACTCAACTTTTATATATTTCTCCAGAAAGGTTGTCTTCTAAAAGATTTTTGATAGGTCTTAAGACGCTTCCTGTGTCGATGTTAGCGGTCGATGAAGCGCATTGTATTTCTCAATGGGGATATGATTTCAGACCGAGCTATAGAAATATTTCATCTATAAGAGAGTTCTTTCCGGATATACCTATCATCGCATTGACTGCAAGTGCAACTCCAAAAGTACAAGCGGATATTGTAGATACTCTACAGCTCAAGAAAGGTGTAAAAATTTTCAAGTCTTCTTTTGAAAGACCTAATATCTCTTTCGTAGTGCGTCAACATGCCTCGAAACCAGAAAGGATGTTGGAGATCCTGAAAAAGGTCAATGGAACTTCTATTATTTATACTTCCAACAGAAAGCGTACTCAAGAAATTGCTGAGTTTTTAATTAAGAATGGAATTTCAGCTACTTTTTATCATGCTGGCCTGAGTGCAGATGAGCGCAATAAAAGACAAGAAGCATGGATACATAATCAGTGTAGAGTCATGTGTTGCACTAATGCATTTGGGATGGGTATAGATAAACCCGATGTGCGATTGGTCATACATGGAGATGTTCCAGATTCTTTAGAAGCTTACTATCAAGAAGCAGGAAGAGGTGGAAGAGATGGAAAGAGAAGTTATGCTGTTTTGTTATTTAATGAAAAAGATAAAGAGAAATTGCTCAAGTCTGTAGATGAAAAGTTTCCCGATTTTGAATTTGTCAGATTGCTATATAATGCTCTATATAATTATTTAGGAATAGCTTACTCTGGTGGCAAAGGGCATGGATTTGAATTTAATATTTCACAATTTGGTCGACGATATAAATGGGATACTCTAAAGATTTTTAATTCATTGAAATTATTAGAACAAGCAGGCTATCTCACTTTAGGTGAAGCTTTTTATTTGCCTTCTAGATTGAAAATAAATTTAGAAAGAACCGACCTATATAGGTTTCAAGTGGCAAATATGCAATACGATGGAGTGATAAAAACTATTCTTAGAACGTATGAAAGCATTCTCACTCATTATGTAAAAATCAATGAATCACATCTCGCAAAAAGAGCAGGATTAACTACCAATGAATGTATTCAAATACTAAAAGAACTGAATGAAAGAAATGTTTTGGCGTATATCCCAAGTTCTGATAAACCCAGGATTACATTTTTAGAAGAACGTTTGAATGAGAATGCTATTCGATTAGATTTTGAATGGATTTCATTTATTAAGAATCAGATGAGGACCAGAATTGGAGCAATGTTTGACTATGCTGAAGCAGATGAATCTACATGTAGGCAAGTCGTGATGAGAAGATATTTTGGCGAGACTCAAACAGAAAATTGTGGTACTTGTGATCATTGTCTTTTGATGAAACAATTGGAAATGGTACAATCTGAAGATTTTAGGACTAAGATTTTAGAGCAATTCAAGAAATCAGGAACCAAAGGAATCAATTATCAGGAATTCACTAAAAACATAGACAGTACCATCAAAGAATATTATCTTGAGATGCTTAGAGTTCTTATTGACGAACAACAATTAGAGTGGGTAGATGAATCCAAAAAAGAAATCAGATATACGCAAAAAGATAGTCTGCACAGTCATCAATGATTTGACTACTGATCAGCGAATGCACAGAATTTGTGATGCATTGGTAGAAGCTGAGTTTGATGTAGTACTGATAGGCCGGAAATTACCCTCTTCCAAGATTTTACCACAAAGGAAATTTCAACAAGTTCGATTAAAATGTATTTGGAATAAGGGCTTCCTTTTTTACTTGGAGTATAATATTAGATTGACTTTATGGTTGATTTTTCACAAAGTAGATATTGTTAATGCAGTCGACTTAGATACGATAGCGCCAGCTTGGTTATTGAGTAAAATTAAAAAAGTCCAAACTGTTTATGATGCTCATGAATGGTTTCCTTATTGTCCAGAAATTATCAGTCGTCCGTCCGTACATCAGTTTTGGTTAAAGATGGAACAATTTTTTTTACCGAAAATGGACGCCGTCTATACGGTAAGTCAAAGTATAGCTCAAGAATTTTCTAAGCTATATCATAGAGAAATTGGACTCGTAAGGAATATGCCTATCCAAAGAAATCCTCAAAAAGTTTTAGAGAATAAATATATTTTGTACCAAGGTGCTCTGAATATCGGTAGAGGTTTAGAAGAATTGATCAGTGCAATGTCGTATCTTAAGATGGAGCTTTGGATAGCTGGCGAGGGTGATATTGAGCAGGAATTAAAAGAAAAAGTCATCACTTTAAATCTTCAAGATCAAGTAAAGTTTTTAGGAAAAGTTGAACCAGAAAATCTATGGTATTATACAGAAAATGCTTGGATAGGAGTCAACTTATTGGAGAATTTAGGCTTGAATTATTATTATTCTTTAGCGAATAAATTTTTTGATTATGTGCAGGCTGAAATTCCTCAAATCACTATGGATTTTCCAGAATATCAAAAGATGAATCTAGAATGTGAAGTTGCCATTTTAATTAAAAATTTGAAAATTGAAGATATTGTAGAAGCTATTTTAAAATTAAATCAAGATTTAGATGGATATAACCATTTAAAGAATCAGTGTATTCAAGCTAAAAGGCAATGGAATTGGGATATTGAAAAGAAAAATTTAATAGATATTTATGAACGACTATAATAACAAGGAAGTACAATTGGTATCTTTTGCTGCCGCTTATCCTGCAGATTATGGAGGCGTGATAGATGTATATTATAAGCTCAAGACGATGCATCAAATGGGCATAAAGGTTCATCTACATACTTATGTTTATGGCACGCATCAAAAAAGCAAAGAATTAGAATCTCTTTGCGCATCAGTGCAATATTATAAGCGAGATTTTTCATCAAAATATTTTCAAGGTTGGCCATACATCGTATCTACTCGATATAATAAAAAAATGATTCGAAACATTGTGAATCTTGGCTTTCCAGTGATATTAGAAGGCTTACACACTTGTTTTCTAGTGGACTTTTTAAAGGAAAAAAGTATCCCATATGTAGTTAGAATGCATAACATAGAATGGAAATACTATCAATTTTTAGCACAAGTAGAAGCATCTTTTGTAAAGAAAAAATACTTTTTAGAAGAAGCTAGAAGATTAAGGTCTTATGAAAAAGTAGTGCAATCAACAAAAATTTTAGCTATTTCAGCAAAGGATAGAGCATATTTTAAAGAGAGTTATCCTCAAGCAGAAGTCATAGAAACTCCTCCATTTCATCAATTCGAACATTTGGAGATTCAATCAGGTAGAGGAGAGTATGCTTTATTTCATGGTAATTTATCTGTCAATGAAAACGAGCAAGCTGCAATATGGTTAATCGAGAAAGTATTTTTAAAACTGAATTTCCCATTGATTATTGCTGGTAAAAATCCAACAGAGAAGTTATTATTGGCAGCTAATGCATCTGAGAAGATAGAAATTATTGCTAATTCAAATGACCAAAAAATGAATGACTTAATGAAAAATGCTCACATACAAGTCATTCCTAACAAGCAACCTACAGGAGTTAAAATCAAATGGCTGAACAGTTTGTTTGCAGGGAGATTTATTATAGTTCATCCCGATATTTATCCAGAGACAGTAAAAGACTCAGGAATTTATTCTATTGAGAGCAATATTGAAATGATGGAAAAGGTGAAGAGTTTGAGCAGTCAAGATTTTACAGAAGAAATCATTGAAAATAGAAGAGCGTGGATGAAAAATAAATATGATAATGAGAACAACATGATAAATGTTATTAAATTATTGATTGTTTAGAAGAATAGTTAATTTCATTATGGTTAATTTCAATATCTGTTAACTTCGTTATTTTATATTGAATATACCATTTTACTGTTCCCATTATAATAATAATTTTTATGATAGATCTACATTATTCATTTTTTATAGGACGAACTAGTAAAAAGCTTAAATCTGCATTGCAAAAGAAATTAAGTCAACTAGAACATAATATAACTGTAGATCAATGGTTGATAATTTACGTCTTACATCTTAACGGTGAAATGTCGCAAACGGATTTAGCAGGAAATACATTGAAGGACTCTCCAGCTATCACCAGAATTGTAGATCATTTACTCTTTAAAAATTATTTACTAAAGAATCCTTGTCCGGTGGATAGAAGAAGTTTTAAAGTTTCTCTCTCTGACAACGGTAAAGAAGTAGTAGAATACATGTTACCACATTTAGTAGAATTTCGTGAAAATGGTTGGAAAGGATTATCAGAAGAAGATTATCATACCTTGAAAAGAATCTTGAACCAAGTTTTTCATAATTACTAAAATTATTCCTGCTCAACTCCAATAAAAAAAGGTTGCCACAATGGACAACCTTTATATTTTAAACTAAGAAAATTTGAATATTATTCAGCTGGAGCTTCAGGAGCAGACTCAGTTGGAGCGCTTGAAGGTAAATTCATTACTGGAGCTGCATTCTGAGGTACACTTACTGGCTCGGAAACTTTACCGCTTTCAATAATTGATTTTTGCTGAGTAGTTGGGATTGGCAAAAAGAAAGTTGAAGTCACTGCAAATATTAATAATAAAATTGCACCGCCCCAAGTCAATTTCTCCAAAGTGTTTTCTGCTTTTTGAACACCAATAATATTGGATGCAGCACCACCGAACGCAGAACCCATAGCACCGCCACCTTTAGGGTTTTGTACTAATATAATCGCTAATAAAAATAAGCTGACAAGAATTAAAAGTACTGTAAGTAATATGTACATGAGATTATTTTTTAATTTTTTCTATTTGACTCGCAAAGTAACTATTTTTTTTCGGAAACTTCACCATCAATTTTTGATATATACGAATTGCTAAGTCAGTTTTTCCTTGAAGCACGTATAATTTAGCTAAAGTTTCAGTACCCATATCATTTTTATACGATACACTATCGGCAGCTAACTGTTTCACATCCTCAGATTCCTCTTTCGATTGCTTCTCTTGTAAGTTGGAATTGTCAGAAATAACTGACTCCTCTTTCTCTTGTGCTAATTCCTTTTGAGTGAAGACTTCTGGTGATGGTAAGTCAAAAACAGGTGCTTCAGCTTCTGAATTTTTCTTTTGATCTAATATGCTGAGCCATTCATCAAAAGAATGGTTTTTAGTGTCTGATTTTTCTTTTTCTATTGCAGGTTTTACTTCTGCAACCACTTCTTTTTTAGCAACAGTTTTAGAGCGAGTAGTTTTTACTTGGATTTCTTTTGGAGCTTGAACTATTTCTATTGGAGTTGTTTTAGCCTCTTTAGAAGGAGTTAATATTTTATCTTTTTGGATAAAATTAAATTCAAACTCATTAATCCATGGCATTAAATACTCAATATCAGAGTTGACTAAACCTGCATCAATTATATCATTTTCAGAAATGGTAGGAATAGTGTTTCCAGGAGCTTCTAATATCCAATTTGAGTTTTCAATTTCAACTTTTATCGGAGCTTCGTATTTACCAATAGCTTTTAAGAATTCGATGTCATCTTGTTCTGAAATCAAATCTTCCTCATCAGATACTAACGGAGTAGAAATGATTTCTTCAACAATAGGCTCTTCATTATTAACTACTTCCACTTCAGGAAGTACTTCGATAGATTCTTCAGATGATTCTATTGGAGTATATTCTTGTATAATTTCTTCTTCTTGCGCTACTTCTTCTAGAGATGAGGTTTCACTTGATATAACTACTTCCGTATGGCTAATAATAACTACAGTTTCTGTTATTTCTACGTCTATTGGAGTTTCTTGTGAAAGTGCATTTTCTTCTTCTTCTATGCTCTCATCTTCAATAATAGCATCATTTTCCGTAGCTGTTGAAGAATCAGATATTGTTGAGGATTGCTCTTGATGGACATCTATAGGAATGACTACAGCTTCGTCTTGTACTGAGATAGGTTCTATTTGAAGGTCACTCCATTTTCTTAAAAGTAATTTCAGTTGTTTTCTATCTTGTACATAAAAAGCTGCTTGCTCAATATATTGAGCAGTGTCAGAATGATCTAAAGATTGATACTTAGCTGCGAGTAATACTCTGTAAATTGGCACAAAAGGAGATTCGTCTACCCAATTATGAAATAATTGAACATCAGTCTTAGAAATAAATTCCGGCTGCTGTAACAATTGTATATAATTCAAGGGTTCTGACATTCTTACCAATTGACGAAAGCTTTATTAAAAATAGTTTGTACTAATTTATCTAAAATTAATGGTGCAATTTGATTATCCACTTCAATAGATGATAAATTGGCTTCATAAACTTCTAATTCTCTGAAAGTAGTACTGAAATTTTTATCCGGTTCAATATTATTAGTGAAGTCTATTTTTATTGAAATAGTCAACCTGTTTTGAGCCACAGTTTCCGTATTGGTAATGGCTACAGGATCAATATAATAATCTACAATAACTCCATTGATTTCAATGTCTCCATTATCTTGCAACAGTCTCAAATTGGTTTCTTTCAGAAATTTATCTTGCAATTTTTCTACTAATAAAGGTGATATGCTTGGGACTTGAATTGCAGACATATTCGGAATCGTATTAATCGTCACCGATTTGATATTAGGATTTACACTCGCGTCTGTGAATTTATAAATCTTACAACTTGTAAACCCAACGAGTACAATTACACTCATCAAAGCACCGTGGAATAGATTACGCACTGATATCATATTCTTTGATTTTACGATAAAGTGTACGCTCCGAAATTCCTAAATCTAATGCAGCATCTTTACGTTTGCCTTTATGCTTTTTAAGTGCTCTGTCGATCAATTCTTTTTCCATTTCAGAGATAGACAAAGGTTGCTCTACACTATGTTCTTCATATTCAGAATCGTCTTCTATAATTACAGGATAGTCTTCATCTCTATGTATGATTGGATTGGATTCGTGGCTAGTCTCAGGAAGGTATTTATTGAGAGCTGCACTTTGTGTAGAAGAGTCTATCTTAGGCGGTTTGCTGTCCTCATCAAAATTTAAAGAGTTATTACCTCTAGCATTCCAGACAAATTTTTTCAGTTCGTTCAGATCGTTTTTAATGTCAAAAATCATTTTGTACAAAATCTCTCTGTCGCTCATAAAACTATTTTCATCCTTATCTCTTGATAGAACTGGAAGATTAGAATTTAGAGCATCTTTAGGCAAAAACTTGGACAGTTCTGCTGTGTCTACAATTTTACTTGTAGCTAAAACTGAAGCTTGTTCAGCAATATTTTTAAGTTGTCGGATATTTCCAGGCCAATTATATTGAACGAGTACTTTTCTGGCTTCATCTGATAATTGAATAGGAGTGCTTCTATATTTATCTGAAAAGTCTACACAGAATTTTCTAAATAAAATCGGAATATCTTCTTTTCTTTCTCTAAGTGGTGGCACTGCGATAGGCACTGTGTTTAATCTATAATATAAATCTTCTCTGAACTTCCCTTTTTGTACCAATTGAAGCAAATTAACATTAGTAGCTGCTAAAACTCGTACATCTGTTTTTTGTACTACAGAAGAACCTACTTTGATAAATTCCCCTGATTCTAATACTCTTAATAATCTTGCTTGAGTACTAAATGGTAATTCACCTATTTCATCTAAGAAAATAGTACCTCCATTAACGGTTTCAAAATAACCTTTTCGTTTATCTTGAGCACCTGTAAAAGAACCTTTTTCATGACCGAATAATTCGGAATCTATCGTTCCTTCAGGAATTGCGCCACAGTTGATGGCTATAAATCCTTCGTGTTTTCTTGTGCTTAAAAGATGAATAACTTGTGAGAAAACTTCCTTTCCTACACCGCTTTCACCAGTAATTAATACGCTCAGATTAGTAGGCGCGACTCTTGTAGCCACTTCCAATGCGTGATTGAGCATTGGGGATTGCCCTATAATTCCAAATCTCTGCTTGACAGACTGTAACTCCATAGGGGACGAATTATAATTGCTCAACTTTTTCGATAATTTTTCCTGTCAAAGTGGCTTTAGATACTTGTTCAATTAAAACTTTCACATAATCTCCAGGACGATAATTTTCTATTGGAAATACTACCATTTTACTTTGGTCATTTCTTCCACAATACTCAGTTTCATTTCTTTTAGAAACTTTTTCTATCAATACAATATGCTCTTTGCCAATATCAGCTAGGTTTCTTTCCAATGAATGTTTGTATTGTACATCAATCACTTCTTGAAGACGTCTTTTCTTAGTTTCTAATGGGACATCATCTTCAAATTTTCTCTCTGCTAATGTGCCAGGACGCTCCGAATAGTAGAACATATAAGCTAAATCAAATTTCACTTGCTCCATTAAAGAAAGCGTCTCTTGATGTTCTTCTTCTGTCTCTCCACAAAATCCAGTAATGACATCTGAAGAAATACCACAATTAGGTATAATTCTATTGATGGCTTCTATTCTATTGAGATACCATTCTCTGGTATAAGTACGGTTCATTCTTTCTAAAACTGAAGAACTTCCAGACTGAATAGGAAGGTGAATATATTTGCAAATATTATTGTACTTCGCAATAGTATGTAAGACTTCGTCTGTAATATCTTTAGGATGAGACGTGGAAAATCTTACTCTCAATAATGGATTTACTAAAGCTACCTGCTCTAATAATTGAGCAAAATTGACTTCGATTTCTCCTTCATCATTCAACCATTTATAAGAGTCTACATTCTGACCTAATAAAGTCACTTCTCTATACCCGTTTTCAAATAAGTGTTGAGCTTCTTGTAAAATAGATTTTGGATTTCTACTTCTTTCTCGACCTCTAGTAAAAGGCACTACGCAGAATGAACACATATTATCACAGCCTCTCATAATCGAAACAAGAGCTGTAACGCCACTTTTATCAAGTCTTATCGGTTGGATATCTGCATAAGTTTCCTCTCTAGAAAGCATTACGTTGACAGCTTTTTGACCCGTCTCCGCTTCGCTGATGAGCATAGGTAAAGTTCTATATGCATCAGGACCTACGACTAAATCAACAATTCTTTCTTCTTCTAAAAGAGTTTTTTTCAATCTTTCTGCCATACATCCTAGTACTCCTACTAATACGTCAGGCTTGATAGCTTTAATCTTATTGAAATCTGATAATCTTTTTCTGACAGTAAGTTCAGCTTTTTCTCTTATTGAACATGTGTTTAAAAAGATTAAATCCGCTTCACTAAAATCATTGGTGATTTGATATCCACTTGTAAATAAAATAGATGCAACTATTTCACTGTCACTAAAATTCATTTGACAGCCATAGCTTTCAATATAAAATGATTTTGCTCCAGGTGCTTGAATAGGGATGTCTAATTCCAAAACTTCTCCTTGTCTATCTTCTTCAAGAGGAGTATTGTGTCTATTTTCTAATAAGATTTCAGTCATAAGGGTAAGCCACTATTTTCTAAAATGAGTGTGTAAAGATAGAGTAAATTTGTAAATTATGACAATTTGTCAGACTCTATTATTATTCTTTAACGAAAATAATTAACATAACACTTTTAGTGCAATATGACTATTCTATTAGACCTGATGTTATTCTAAAATACTTTTTCAATAAAATTCTGTAGAATACCTGGAATTGCAATAATTGTAAAAATCAAACCATAAACAGCACCATAAAAGTGGGCCACATGACCGATATTATCATTTGAATTTCTAGCCATATACACACAAAATGCTAAGTATAATGGTCCGAATAGATAGGCTTTGATTGCAAAAGGTACTGGAAATATCATAATCCCACCTTGAGGATGAATTAAAATGCTTGCAAAAATTACCGCTGAAACTGCTCCTGAAGCTCCAACAGCCATATATCTAGAATTGTTTTTATGCTGAAAATAATCAACAATCGAACTGAGAGGTAAAGCTGAAATGTAAAGCGCTAAATATATCCATTTGCCTGTTGTAGGATATAGCATCGAAAAGGAACTTTCTACTAATTGTCCAAAAGAGAAAAAAGCAAACATATTGAAAATCAAATGTCCCCAATCTCCATGCAATAATCCATAAGTGAAAAATCGATGCCATTCATTATTCCTAGACATGTAATTTGGAGCAAAAATGAATTTGCTATACAATTGTTGATCACTAAAAGCTTTGATGGAAGTAAGAGCTGTAATAGCTATAATAATAAATGTTATCATAATTTATTCGTGGTGGTAAGGAAGTCCTTTAATAATGGTGTAAGCTCGGTAAAGTTGTTCTAAAAATATCAGTCTGATGATTTGATGAGAAAATGTCATGGAAGAAAGTGATAACAACGCATTGGCTCTTTTATAAATAGCATCGTCGAAGCCATAAGCTCCACCTACCAAAAAGATGACTTTCTTTTGTTGAAGCATTTGTCTTTTTTCAATTTCTTGTGCGAATTGAATCGAAGTATAATTTTTGCCCTTATCGTCTAAAAGTATGAGTTGATCTTCCGGGTTCAATCTATCTAAAACTTGTTTCGCTTCTTTAGTTATAAATGTTTTAGGATCATTCGCTTTAATATCTGGAATAATAACGATTTGAAAATCGGTGAACCTTTTCAATCTTTTCTGATAATCTTGAATACCTTCGTCTAAGTATTTAAAGGATGTTTTTCCTAAAACCCAAAATTCTATTTTCATTAAGGAACTATTTAGTGATGTTTTTCCTTATTTTAAAGTGCTCAAAGATAATTTATAAATTTTAATGAATTTAATTACAATTCTCATACTTATTTCGGCAGGAACTTTAATGGTGATGTTCGAAATTTTCTTACTTCCTGGAATGGTTGTAGGCCTTATGGGTGCCGGCTTGTGTATATGGGGAATCTATGAAGGCTTCAATACATTGGGAACAAATTGGGGATGGTTCGTACTTATCATCACCATACTTTTAAATGGAATCTTGGCAGTTATTGCCTACAAGAATATTTATAAATCCAGATTTGCAGTCAAAGAAAAAATCTTAGGTCGTATGAACGAGTTTGAAGATTTTGGATTAGTAGAGGGCAATGAGGGTTTGGCGATTACAGATTTAAGACCAGAGGGTAAAGCGCTCTTCGATAATAAATTAATCACAGTTTGGTGTTTTGGAGGAGGATTTATATCTTCTCAGGAACCTTTGAAAATTGTAAAGATTTCAGATAATAAAATTTTTGTAAACCATTTGAATAAATAATTATGAACAGTACCGTGTTAATGGTAGGTGGAATCATTTTACTAGTCTTTGTATTAGTATTTGTTTTCGCATTTATGCGCTATATCAGCTTGTGGATTAGTGCAATTTTAGCCAACGTAAAAATTGGATTGCTAGAGCTTTTTGTAATGCAACTTCGAAACGTGCCACCTAGTGTCATCGTGAATGCATTGGTCATGGCAGGAAAAGCTGGACAAGTCATTTCAAAAGATGAATTAGAAGCGCATTTTTTAGCTGGAGGTAGAGTGAATGCAGTAGTAAGCGCATTGATTTCTGCAGATAAAGCAAATATTCCTTTGACATTTAAACAAGCTACCGCGATTGACTTAGCAGGTAGAGATGTATTCGAAGCGGTACAAATGTCTGTAAATCCTAAAGTAATTGAATCTCCACCTGTAACTGCAGTGGCTAAAGATGGTATTCAATTGATTGCAAAAGCTCGTGTTACAGTTCGTGCAAATATCCGCCAATTAGTGGGTGGAGCAGGAGAGGAGACGATTTTAGCTAGAGTCGGCGAAGGTATTGTTACTTCTATCGGTTCGGCAGCTTCACATAAATCAGTTTTAGAAAATCCTGATACCATCTCTAAATTAGTTTTAGGAAAAGGTTTGGATAGTGGAACAGCATTCGAAATCTTATCTATTGATATCGCTGATATTGATATAGGAAAAAATATTGGAGCTTATTTACAAATGGATCAAGCGAATGCCGACAAAAACATTGCTCAAGCGAAAGCTGAAGAAAGAAGAGCAATGGCAGTAGCATATGAGCAGGAAATGAAAGCGAAAGCTCAAGAAGCACGTGCTAAAGTAATTGAAGCTGAAGCTTTAATTCCAATGGCTATGGCAGAAGCATTTAGAAATGGAAACTTTGGTATTATGGATTATTACAGAATGGAAAATGTAAAATCTGATACAGATATGAGAAGTTCTATCGCTAAAGACGGTAAGTAGAAATTATCTAATAAAAATATTTGCGGCCAGTAGCTTTTATAGTTACTGGCTTTTTTATTTCGATGACTATATAGAATAACCACCTAGGAAAGAACCAGCTTTAAGATGCCTAATGAAGTTTAGAGCATGACACAAGTTATTTTTTTACCACACAGAGATATAATTTATTGAGAGTAAAAAACAGTTTAAGATTCCAAAGAGATTAATAAAGTTTTGCTAGTTTAGTTATGTGTGATGATTTTTCATCTAGTCTTCTTTTTTTATAACTATACATGCTATGTGTCTATATGTTTTTAATTCAGTAACCTCTTTTTATTGAAGAAACATTGATTAACAACAACATGTGTTTTATTATATAGTGACATAGTTTATGCAAGTAAAAACATAAACTCTATTTGCCTTAGAGGTTTTAATTTTCAGAAAAGTTTTATAACTCTATATTATATTAAACTATGGTTTGAATTTTTACGGAAGAGGTTCAATTGGCATGACTGATTGAGAGTCACTTCTTGAACCTAGTTTTTGAGCGATGACACTTGCAGCTATTAATTGTAAAGTATGATAAATCATTAAAGGTAATAGGATAATTCCTGCATTAGGATTGCCTTTGAATATAACATTCGACATCACCGTACCGTGTACTAGAGATTTCTTAGATCCACAAAAGGCAGCAGTGATTCTATCCTCTATAGAGAAGTTGAGTAACTGACAGATTTTGGAGATAAGGAAAAATAAGAATCCGAATAATGCTAACATAATCACAGATATCTCAATTAGTTTTAAAGTGCTGATTTGCTGATACAGTCCTTGATCAAATGCCACGCAAAAAGATTGATATACAATGATAATGATGATGGTTTGGTCGAATATCTTTAAGCCGTTATTGAATTTTGAAACTATTTTTCCTAAATAAGGATACAATAGAATTCCGGCACCCACAGGAACAATGACTTGAAGAATTAAATCAAAAATCACTTGAAGTAAATCTAATTGAGCATTTGTTGCATTTAAAAATAAGCCCATTATAATAGGTGTCATAAATACTCCGATTAGACTAGATATACTTGCATTAAAAATAGCTGCGGGAATATTCCCTCTTGCCATAGAGACCATTACTACTGAAGAGGATACTGTAGAAGGTAAAGCAGCTAAAAAATAAATGCCTACCCAAATCTGATCATCGGCCGAAGGTTGAATCAACAATTTCCCCATCCATACTATAAAAGGAAACAAAACAAAAGTCGAACCTTGAATCAAAAAGTGTAATGGAATATTTCTAAGACCCGATTTTAATTTTTCTGGACTTAATTTTAATCCGTAGAAAAAGAAGATCAACGAAACGCCTACGTTTGAAATAAAACCCAAAGGTAATGGAGAGGCATCTGTTCCCCAATAAGGTTGAAAGTAGGCTAAAGCAACAATAGCAAAAAGTGATAGAATGAAATTATCTAAACCTATTTTTTTAAGAAAATTGCTAATTTTTTTCAATGGATATCAAGAATTAATGGAAGTGCAAACATAGAGTTTTGAAAATACTTTTGAAATAAAATTCATCTTTGATCTTTATTTTTGAAAGTTAATTTTCGTCAAATTGAAGTAAATAACTTATTGTATTTAAGTGATTAATAAAGGACATATTTTGTAAATTTTATAATAATGTTCTCGAATTGTTAGAGGTACTTTAATAAACATCGACATTTCGAGGGTTTAATCTATGTTTAACATACTTTGCTTTATTTTGGAATAAGAATTACTTAGATTCGCGCTACATTAAAAAAATCACCTGATGTCACAAAGTTATTTAGTACCTCAGGGCGTTCAAATTACTGGTAAATATACGCCCGAATTTGCAGAGATTCTTACACCGGAAGCATTAGAATTTGTTGTAGGATTACATAGAAAATTCAACGCCAAACGTAAGGAGCTTATTCAAGCACGTGTGGAGCGTCAAATTCTATTAGACCAAGGAGTCATGCCTGATTTCCTTCCTGAAACAAAGAGTATTCGTGATGGTGTTTGGACTGTAGCTCCAGTTCCTGCTGATATTCAAGATAGAAGAGTAGAGATTACTGGTCCTGTAGATCGTAAAATGATCATCAATGCATTGAATTCTGGTGCTAAAGTTTTCATGGCAGATTTTGAAGATGCAAACTCACCTACTTGGGAAAACAATATTAGCGGTCAAGTCAACATGAGAGATGCGGTCAATAAAACGATCTCTTTAGTAGATGAGAAAAGAGGAAAATCATACCAACTTAACGAAAAAACAGCTGTTCTTTTTGCTCGTCCACGTGGATGGCACATGGAAGAAAAGAATGTAACAGTAGATGGTGAATTCATGTCAGCTTCTGTTTGGGATTTCGGTTTGTATTTCTTCCATAATGTGAAAGAAAGATTAGCTCAAGGAAGTGGTGTTTATTTCTACTTGCCGAAAATGGAACACCATTTAGAAGCAAGATTATGGAATGATATCTTCATTTTAGCTCAAAGCAAAATGGATGTTCCTTTGGGTTCTATTAAAGGTACAGTCTTAGTAGAAACGATTATGGCTACTTTCCAATTGAATGAAATCTTATTTGAATTAAGAGATCACTCTGCTGGTTTGAACTGTGGACGTTGGGATTATATTTTCTCTTTCATCAAAAGATTAGTGAAAAATGATGCATACTTAGTTCCTGATAGATCTCAAGTAACTATGACATCTCCATTTATGAAAGCTTACTCTGAATTAGTGATTCAAACATGTCACAAAAGAGAAGCATTCGCTATGGGTGGAATGGCTGCACAAATTCCAATTAAAAATGATGTTGCTGCTAACGATGCTGCATTGGCGAAAGTTCGTGCTGACAAAGAGAGAGAAGCTAAAGCTGGACATGACGGTACTTGGGTAGCTCACCCTGCTTTGGTAGCTATAGCATTGGAAGAGTTCGATAAATATATGCCTACTCCTAACCAAATTCACGTAAAACGCGAAGATGTTAATGTAAGCGCTGCAGATATTTTAGAAGTTCCTGTAGGTACGATTACTTCACAAGGTTTGAAAAGTAATATTGATGTAGGTATTCAATATTTAGAAGCTTGGTTGAGAGGTAATGGTTGTGTTCCTATCCATAACTTAATGGAAGATGCTGCTACTGCTGAAATCTCTAGAACGCAAGTTTGGCAATGGGTAAAACATCCAAAAGCAATCTTAGAAGATGGTACAAAAGTTACTGTTGAATTGGTTAAAGATTTAATCGCTCAACAAAAAGCTGCTTACCAATCAGAATTAGGAGATAAATATGCTGATTCCAAATTCGATTTAGCTATTGAATTATTTGAAAAAATGAGTTTAGCAGATACATTGGAAGAGTTCTTAACTTTAGAAGCTTATAACTATATCCAATAATCATTGAACATTAGGTGGGCATTAGAGTGTTTTTTACACTGTAATGCTTATCATCAAATTTGACTTTATTAATACACTTATATTATTTAAAAACAGAATTGAATTATGAAAAATTCATCACCATCAAATTATACTTCTGCTTTAGAGACTGTACAGAATCTTAAAGCGAAGTATGGAAATTCTTGGGGTGCTATCAGCCCTGAGAATGCAGCACGTATGATTACTCAAAACCGTTTCAGAACAGGTCTTGATATTGCTAATTATACTGCAGCAATCATGCGTAAAGATATGGCTGAGTATGATGCTGATCACGCAAATTACACACAATCTTTAGGATGTTGGCATGGTTTCGTTGCTCAACAAAAAATGATTGCAGTAAAAAAACACCACAAAACAACTGCAAAAAGATACATCTATCTTTCAGGTTGGATGGTAGCAGCATTGCGTTCTGAGTTTGGTCCATTACCTGACCAATCTATGCACGAAAAAACTTCAGTACCTGCACTTATCGAAGAAATTTATACTTTCTTGAAACAAGCAGATGCTGTTGAATTAAACGACTTATTTAATCGTTTAGCAGCTGGAGAAGATGTTCAAGCAGAAATCGATAACTTTGAAACTCACGTAGTTCCAATTATTGCTGATATTGATGCTGGTTTCGGTAACCCAGAAGCTACTTACTTATTAGGTAAGAAAATGATCGAAGCAGGTGCTTGTGCACTTCAAATCGAGAATCAAGTTTCTGACGTTAAACAATGTGGTCACCAAGATGGTAAAGTAACTGTTCCTCATGAAGAATTCCACGCAAAAATCAATGCATTACGTTATGCATTCTTAGAGCTTGGAGTTGATGAAGGTATTATTGTAGCACGTACTGACTCTGAAGGTGCTGGCTTAACTCAAACTATCCCTGTTTCTACTGAAAAAGGAGATTTAGCTTCTCAATATATTAGCTTCTTGAAAACAGAAGAAATTGATATCGCTGACGCAAAAGAAGATGAAGTATTAATCAAACGTGATGGTAAACTTCACAGACCTTCACGTCTACCAAGTGGTTTGTATGAATTCTCTGAAGGTTCTAACATTGACCGTGTAGTATTAGACTGTATTACTAGCATTCAAGCTGGAGCTGATTTATTATGGATTGAAACTCCAACTCCACACGTAGGTCAAATCGCTGCAATGGTAAACCGTATTAAAGAAGTAGTTCCTAATGCGAAATTAGTTTATAACAACTCTCCATCATTTAACTGGACATTGAACTTCCGTCAACAAGCTTATGACGCTATGGTTGAAGCAGGCGAAGATGTTTCTGCATACGATCGTGCTGATCTTATGGATGCTAAATATGATGATACAGAATTATGTAATAAAGCAGACGATATGATTCGTAACTTCCAAGCTGATGCAGCTCGTGAAGCAGGTGTATTCCACCACTTAATTACATTACCTACTTACCACACTACTGCATTACATATGAATGATCTTTCTGAAGGTTACTTCGGTGATGAAGGAATGTTAGCTTATGTTGCTGGCGTACAACGTCAAGAAATCCGTAAAGGTGTATCTTGTGTTAAGCACCAACGTATGGCTGGTTCTGACATGGGTGATGATCACAAAGAATTCTTTGCTGGTGAATTAGCACTTAAAGCAGGTGGAGCAAATAACACTTCTAACCAGTTCAATCATTAATCACTAACCTCAAAGTTTTTGATTAAATAGATGGATTGGCTATAAGTAGATTTTAGAAAGTTGTCTTGAGAAATTCAACTGAAAAGAATCCACTCCAATTATAGCTTAAATACAAAATATTTTTCTGCAAGGCTTCTATTATAGAAGCCTTGCTTTTTTTTTACTTGTTTGAAGTGAAGATGTTACAATTAATATATCTTACATTTGTTGCTTTAAAACCAAAACCTATAAATCCAATTAATGAGAAATTACATTGTAATTCTAACTTTATTCGCGCTGACTTTATCTTTTAATAAAGTATCTGCAAGAGTCTATTCAACATGTCCTTATCCACAACATGAAGTTGGAATAGGATATGGCTATATGTCCACAGAGCAGTTTTCTATCGAGTTTGCAGATATCATATCTAATTCAATTATCAATTCCTTTACTGGCAGCGATATCAAAACTAGGTCTTATCAATTTATTGGACCCATTAGTATTTACTATAAATACTTTTTTAAAGAGAAATTGAGCATAGGAGGAAGTTTTCTAGTCTCTTCAAATAAAATAAATTATGAAGACAAAAATAATCTTTCTTATAGTGCTAGATTAAATACTTTTTCAATCTTACCTAGATTAGACTTTTATTATATCAGAAATCCCAAATTTGCATTATATGGAAATATTGGAGTGGGAGCGGTATTGATGACAAGTCGATATAAAAACAAGACAGATTACAATGCTACAGGGGCGGCTTTTGCTTTTCAAGTAACACCAATTGCTATGCGTATTGGTAGAGAATTTGGTTTAGTAGTAGAATTAGGAATTGGTTCTCATGGACTAGCTAATGCTGGATTCTCTTATAGACATTACGATCGACCATGGGGAATTAAATAATAACTTATTAAGAAGCATTTTAAATTCATTTTATTATGAAGTCATAAATATTCTTTTTAATTTGTAACCATTGTATAAGGTTAAGCAACATGGTTATGGATGAATATTTATCTTTGTCAGAGGCATCGGAGCTAATTGGCAAAAGCAAAGAAACGCTTAGACGTTGGGATAGAGATGGTAAATTAACTGCTGTTCGTGAACCAATAAGTAATTATAGAGTTTACAAAAAGTCCGAGGTACAAACATTGTTCTCTAATTTTATCAATCCTGATATTGAAGAGACTTTTTCCAATTATATTGAAGCAGAAAACGAATACAAAGTATTAGAGCTTTTCGCTGGTGCAGGTGGTTTTGCTATCGGTATGGAAATGGCAGGACTAAAATGCGTTGCACTTAATGAGATTGACAAATTTGCTTGCCAAACTTTACGAAGTAATCGACCCTCTTGGAAAATATTAGAAGGCGATATTAAAGAGTTTGATTTTTCCGAATATCATAATCAAGTAGATGTTGTAACAGGTGGTTTTCCATGTCAAGCTTTTAGTTATGCTGGCAAAAAATTAGGACTTGCTGATGCTCGAGGTACATTATTTTATGAATTTGCCCGAGCTGTGAAAGAAGTGAATCCTCCAATTTGTATTGGTGAAAATGTTCGAGGTTTATTGAGTCACGAAAATGGTAAAACCTTACAAGGAATGCTTTCGATTTTAGATGAAATTGGATATAATGTTGTTCCTGTAAAAGTTCTAAAAGCTATAAACTATAATGTACCTCAAAAAAGAGAGCGATTAATTTTAGTAGGTATTAGAAAAGACATTGACTTGAAATATGAATATCCAAAACCATATAAAAAGATTTATAACTTAAAAGATGCTTTGAAAAAGGGGGAGTTGTTTGATGTCAACGTTCCAAAATCTGACGGTGCAAAATATCCTAAAAGTAAAATAGAAGTTTTGAATTTAGTCCCACCAAAAGGATATTGGCGTGATTTGCCTTTAGAAATTCAGAAATCTTTTATGGGAGGAAGTTTTCATTTAGGTGGAGGTAAAACAGGTATTGCTCGAAGAATTGGTTGGGATGAACCTTGTTTAACCTTGACTTGTAGTCCTGCCCAAAAGCAAACTGAACGTTGTCATCCAGACGAAACTCGTCCTTTTACTGTTCGTGAATATGCTAGAATTCAGACATTTCCTGATGAATGGAAATTTGAAGGATCAATTGCTCAACAATATAAACAAATTGGAAATGCAGTTCCTGTAAATTTAGGAAAAGAAGTAGGCTATTCAATTGTAAAATTTCTAAATCAATATTACAACTTATCAAAACCTAAATAATAGCTATAGTTTTCAAATGTAATCTGATCAATTATACTTCGTTTTGAAATATTTGTTTCAGTCTTAATCTCTTCTAAAGCTGAGTTTTGACTTATTTCTAAGTTCTTTTCGATTGATTTTAAATAATCCTTGATAGCTAATGGCAATGATTTGTAAAGTTGATACAAAGCATCTTCTTGTTTTGTAAGTAAAGAATAAAACTGATCTCCAGAGATTTTATATACTCGACTATGACTGTATTCTTTGCCATTAATCTCTCCTTTCCAAAGTTCATTAAAACTGTTTTTAGCTAAAATTTGAACCCAATAACATTTAGCATTTTTATAGTTGTCTGCAAAAATTTTTAGTTTTTGAAATAAACTTTCAGCAGAACTACTATTCATTGTATTGTGTTTGTTCTTTATATCAGCAAACAATGTATCATCTTTTGCTTTAATGTCGAATCCATTAAAATTACCAATTTCAAAGTCCTCAATTCCTCCTAAAATTTCTTCATGAAAAGTTCCAATAGAATTATTGATTGATTTATCTATTTGTCTTAAAATTTCAGATTGAATGAGGCTTTCTTCACTTAACTCATTAAATTTCGCATCAAAAGTTAACTTGAATGTATCAATCTTATTATTGTAAAAATTCTTTTTAGTGATATTGTTTTTTGCTTTCAAATAAGCATTATGAAGATTGCCTACACAATTTAACAAATGCTCATCCGATATAAAATCTACATACTTGTTCATCATTAATTTCCTATTAGAATTTAAAAGGTTAAGTTAAAGTTTTATACATTGAAAGTGAATTGTCAAACATAAAAAAGGCTGTTTTAATTAAAAAACAGCCTTTTGTATTTTTGGTATAAAATAAATTTATAACCAATATTTTTTCAAGTCATTTACCCACGCATGGACTAATGGCATTTCTTCTTTTCCTACAAAACCTTCGTTAGTCAAGTATTCATAACAAGTAATTAAATCTGTAAAGATATTTTCTTTACCACCTTTGATATCTAAAGTAGAAAGACCTTTACAAATTTTCAAGTTATTCAAATAACCTGGAATTTCATCTTCGAAGTCTTTCATTAAGTCGTGCTCATTTCTTTCTTGCCACACGTTAGCATCGTGAAATAATACGCTCCAACCATTAGCCCAAGAGATTCTTTGTGCTACATAACTTCTCCAAATGTCAGTCATTCTAAAACTACAATGAGATGGAAGATATAATAATGGGAAAGCTTCTTTATACCAATATGTATTTTGACTGTTAAAAGGACACCAAGCTTCATTTCCTAAAGCGATATTTCCAGCTTTTTTGAAATCTAATGGCAATGGGAATGCTAATCTATATACAGCATCTACATCAGGGTTCTCGTCAGCTAGACCTTGTTGGATAGGACAAGTAAGTTCCTTTTCTTCGAAAGTATCAATTGTAGGAAGTTGTTTTTGTAATTGCTCTAAAGGCAAACCTCTTGGCCAGATAAATGTATCTGAAAAGTAATTGTAAACATTGACCCAACCTTGATTTTGGATATCGCGAGCTTTAACTACTTTGCTGTGACTGTTCCAAAATTCTTCTCTTGGAAGGTTGTCATCATCAGTTTCTACCAGTTCTGTAGTTCCTCTTTGCATTGCTATGATATAGCCAATGTTTTTACGTGCATAATGTCTTGTAGGACATAATTTTGCAAATTCTGAATCTACAGTTAATTGTCTATCTATTGACCAGAAGTCACATTCGTCGATATGAAAATCGTCTGGAGACTTTGTATCACCAATTACAATAAAATCAAAATCTCTTTTTTTGCACTCTTTTGTGTACAAGTGCAATGACTCCATAGTAGAAGGAGCAATAGATGTAATAATTAAAGATTTTTTCGTCATGTCGTAAAATTTATATTGTCGGCTTATTGCCTTTTAGTCTTTGAATAAAATAATACCAAAGGGATTGGTTGGCGTTTTTGATAGCAGATTGAGATACTCTTGGAGAAGGAGCTTTGTAGTGAATAGGCACTTCAAATATTCTTCTATTTCTCAAAAGATATCTTAATTCTGTTTGGTAGAAATGCGCTTTAGATAATAATTGATAATCTAAAATTGCACCTATTACATCTCTATGGAAACCTTGATAACCAGAAGTCATATCTTTTAACTTTGTTCCTAAAAGCAAATTAGCTAATACCGTTCCTGTTTTAGATAATAATCTTCGCTTGAAAGGAGAGTCACCCATAGACCCACCATTGATAAATCTACTTCCAAAAGCACACTCATTGCCTTCGTTCAATACTCTTAAGAACATAGGCAAAGCTCTTGGATCGTGAGATAGTCCAGCATCCATTTCAATGATCAATTGATGACCTTTGTCATATGCATGTCTAAAACCATTGATGTAAGCGTCTACCACAGATCTATTCTGAGGAGCCCAAACTACTTCAAATCTATTGTCTTTGAGTTCTAGCTCTCTAGCTAAATCTAAGGTTCTGTCTTTAGAGGCATTGTCCAATACGAAATACATCTTTCCACCTTCTAAAACATCCATCACTTCTGTAAGAAGTTGAACAAAAGGTACAAAGTCTTCTTCTTCGTTAGCCATCGGAATAACTGCTGCCCAGTCGCTATATAAATACATTCAGTTGTAAACTTTAAATTTTGTCCAAAAGTAGTTGTTTTAATCTAAAAAGTGGATTAAATAACTAGCAATTAATATTATAATTTTCGGAATAGTTCGTTTTTTGTTAAAAAAAGAATATTACATCTAATGATATTTTGTATTTATCAAGTTTTGCAAATAAACCGATTGAATATTAGTTATAATTTGCACTTGATTTAAAGCTATATTCTTTTAAAAGCTTACGTATAATTTTACGTTGATTCTTCTAGACGTTAAATAATTAGGAAGTGGCCAAACTGTATTTCTTACATCCTTCACCCATCTATAGGATAAAGTGTTTTGAACACCCAATAAATTCAATACTTCTGCACTGAGCCAGATTTTATCGAAATTATTAAAGAAGCCACTTTTATATTTTTTATCACCATCTACCAATAAGTAAGAAAAACCTATATCTACTCTTCTGTATGGAGGCATTTTGAAGACATCATTATATCTTTTCTTATCTGGAGTGCCAAAAGGTAAACCTGTTCCTAAATGCAACTGTAAATGCATTTTGAAGTTTTTGTTTTTGACTAAATAATCTTGGAAAAAGATACTCATGTTAAACCTCTGATCGGTCGGCCTTCTGATATATCCAGGGTTTACTATAGAGCTGTCTGTGGGAATTTGATCTTGTGACATACTCGAAATCAATTCACCACTTTTATTATAATACTTATAGTAATAATCATTTAAGATATCTTCAGCAGTCTTCATGACACTTAAGCTGACCCAAGAATCTGTCCCTTTTACAAATTCTCCAAATATTCTAATTCCAAGCCCAGCTGCATATCCTTTGGCTTCATTATTAGCAAAATATCGAATTTTTACATCTTCTATTTGATATGGAATTAAGTCTAAAAGATGTTTATAATAGGCTTCCGAAGTGAATTTGAAATTTCTATTCCACAGTTGGAAATTTAATTCTGAGCCTAATACAAATTGATAAGCTTTTTGAGCTCTCACTTCCGGATTGATATAACCTTCAAAATTTCTAAGTTCTCTGTATAAAGGAGGTTGAGCGTATAATCCACCCGACATTTTAATAGAGACATCTTTTTTAGTGTTAGGCTTGAAATATATTTGAAGTCGTGGGCTTACTATAAATTGCTGATTGACATCCCAATAGTGAAATCTCAAACCACCATTTACTGATAACTTATTTTTACCACTTAATATTTGCCAATCATCTTGAACATAAGCTTGGTATCTCCAGCTGTTCAATTCTATTTTCGACTTTAATCTATTGATGATTTCTGGATGCTGACCAGTATAAGGAATAGAGAAACCTGCAGAATCTATTCTTTCCCATTCACTGATTTGGTCATTAAAAGACTCATGTTGTACTGATGCACCCCATTCTAAAGTGTGGTTTTGAAGAATGTGGGAGTTTCTTAAACCTAAATTGAAAATATTACCTTTTAAAGTATTTCTAGTCCAATCCTGAAAAGTACCTATACCTAAATTGTTTTTGACCTTACCGAAATTATCACTGTCAAAATTGGATTCAATTTCATCTAAATAGTATTCACCAATGATATTGTAATTTTCACTTTCATTCAATTGCCAAGCAGAACCTACTAATTTGTAAATAGATTTTGAGTTTGGTTTAAATTTGAATGCTAAACCACCCATTCTATTATTAAAATAGGATTTTTCACTTCCATCAAAAAAAACTGACAATCTCAGCACCTGATTGAAAGCTCCAGTAGTTGTTGACTGACTTTCAGGAGTGAAGGAGAACTTATTATTACTCAATCCAAGTAATAATTCAACTTCTGTTTTTTTGCTCGGTTGATAAATGATATTGGTTTGAATATCTAAAAAGTTGGGATTGTATTCGCCCTTTTTATCTAAGCTTCCTAATAGATATGCATTGCTTTTATACCTTAATCCAAATAGAAAGGAAAGCTTTTTGTCTTTGGTAATACCTTCTAAATGTGCAGAGGCACCCAATAAACTCAACATTGCACTTCCGCCAAACTTAGTCGGTCTTTTGTATCGAATATTCAATACACTAGACATTTTATCACCGTATTTCGCTTCAAATCCACCAGCATTAAAAGATATGCTCTGAGTTAAATCTGGATTGATAAAGCTCAAGCCTTCTTGCTGACTATTAGAAATTAAGAGCGGTCTGTATATTTCAAAATCATTGACATAAATAAGATTTTCGTCATAGTTTCCACCTTTTACAGAATACTGTGAAGACAATTCATTATTAGATGTAACATTGGGTAAAGTTTTTAATAAATCCGTTACAGTATTTCCACTTCCAGAAGGAAGCATTAAAGTGTTTTTAGGATCTATTTTTGTCTCACTGACGTTATAATTATTTGACGGATTGACTAATATTTCAGTAGAGTCCAAAATATTGGTCATTTCATCCATGGTGATATTGAGCTGCTGATTTTTTCCCAAAGCTGTCTGAATTCTAATGGATTTTTTCTGGAATGCAATATGCATGAATTCAACAGTGATGACTTTTTGATTATTGGTTTTAATCTGTAATCGAAATTGACCACTATTATCTGAAATAGTACCATTGGAAAACTCTCTAGGATTAGTATATATTCCTACTCCTGAAACACCATTTCCATCTACATCTTTAACGGTTCCCCTTAACTCGATGGTTTGAGCAGAAGTAATATTAAACAGTAAACTGCAAAAAATAATTGACAGGAAATATTGCATAAGTTAAGATAACGGAATTTACAATTCAATATTTTTCAATTCGTTAGCTGCTGCAATTGGATCAACAGCATTAAATACTGAACTGCCTGCTACTAGAACATCTGCTCCTGCTTTGAAAATCTCTCTTGCATTGGATAAAGTCACTCCACCATCGATTTCTATCAGAGCTTTAGAATTGGTTCTAGCTCTTAACTCCACTAATTGTTCGATTTTTCTAAGCGTATGAGGGATGAGTTTTTGTCCACCAAAACCTGGATTCACTGACATCATGCATACAATATCAATGTCTGCTAAAATATCTTCTAAGGATGATATAGGGGTGTGAGGATTAATAGCCACTCCAGCTTTCATTCCCAAATCATGAATTTGCTGAATGTTTCTATGTAAATGTGGGCAAGCTTCTATATGTACAGAAATCTGATCTGCACCTGCTTTTTTGAAGTCTTCAATATATTTCTCAGGTTCTAAAATCATCAAATGAACATCGAAAAATTTATCTGTCAGCTTTTTCATAGCGGACATGACAGGAAAACCAAAACTAATATTGGGAACAAATCGACCATCCATGATATCAATATGTACCCAATCTGCTTGGCTTTTATGAAATAATTCAAAAGAAGTCTTTAAATCAGCAAAGTTGGCTGATAATACAGATGGAGCAATGATAGGTTGACGCATAAGTCCAAAGATAAATAAAAAAGCACTCTTGCTGGAGAGTGCTTATGTTTTCATTACAATTTTGATATAATAATTATTGATATAGAAATCTTTTAAGGTTTTCTGTTGCTACAGAATTTCTGATTTTTTTCAATGATTTATCTTTTAACTGTCTTACTCTTTCACGTGTTAAAGACATTTTGTCTCCGATTTCATCTAAGCTATAATGTTGATGAAATTTATTTAACCCAAAATAGTATTGGATGATTAACATCTCTCTTTCAGAAAGTGAATGTAAGATTCTGTCTATTTGATGAAGTAATGCCACTTCGTTTAAGTGGTCATCTGGTCTTGGAATAGAGTCATCTGTAAGATTATCACCAGTTGTAGTTGTGTCATCATCACTCATCGGTTGGTCGGTAGAGAGATGATTGCTTACACAAGATTTAAGTAAATTAATGTCTTCCACTTTAACTTCCATTATATCTGCTAGCTCATCGTCAGATGGTTCTCTTTCATTTTTTTGTTCAAATTCATTAGAAGCTTTGCTAATTCTATTAAAGAAAGTCGCTTTGTTCATAGGCAGACGAACTAAACGAGTTTGCTCAACTAGAGCTTGCAAAATAGATTGTCTAATCCACCAAACAGCATAAGAAATAAACTTAAATCCTTTAGTTTCATCAAATTTTGTAGCAGCTTTAATTAACCCGATATTTCCTTCATTGATCAAATCATTTAGAGAAAGACCTTGGTTTTGATATTGTTTAGCTACTGAAACTACAAATCTAAGATTGGATTTCGTCAGTTTGTCTAACGCGTATTGATCACCTTTGCGAATCCTTCTAGCTAAATCAACTTCTTCATCTTCTTTTAATAAAGGCAATTTTGCTATTTCGTTTAAATACTTATCAATTGAGAATGAATCTCTGTTGGTGATTTTCGTGGTGATTTTAAGCTGTTTCATACTGTATGCATTGATTTTATAAGCTCATTTACGTTAATTAATCTTTAATGTTTCAGCATATTTAATATAAAAGTGTTTTTATTGTACAATTAGTTGACAATGTGGTATAAATGATTTAGCAAAGGGCATTAAAATCCTTTAAATAAATTGATGAAATTTTGATTATATTTATTCTACAAAATTCCAATAGTATGTCAACAGAAAGATTTCAATCCTTAAAAGAATTTTATCCTTATTACTTAACGGAGCATTCCGACTTGACTTGTAGAAGACTACATTATGTAGGGACTTCTTTATTTATTGGAGTTGTGATTTGGGCGATAATTGATCCTGTATGGTGGAAATTTGTTTTGATGCCCGTAATTGGGTATGGTTTTGCTTGGACAGGACATTTTAAATTTGAGAAGAACAAACCAGCAACTTTTCAGTATCCTTTATGGAGCTTAAGTTCAGATTTTATTATGCTCTATCATTTTCTAACTGGACAAATCGAGCAAAAATTAGCAGAAGCGCAAGCTAAGTTTGGGTAGAGGAGAAAGGGTTATAAAAAAGACTTAACAAATAGAGCTTATTGTGTATGATTAAGAAAATATTATTCACACATATTATTGCCCTTTTACTTGTATTTTATTACTTGTATTTTTTATTGAAAACAAATGATGGAGAATTTGCTGCAGGTATTTTATTAATATTTTATTTAGGTATTATATTAATTCTTTCGATTTCTATTATTACCTCATGTATATATTTTATTGAGAAGAAAAATATAGGATTTTTTGTATTTATTCAATTCATATTTTCAATCACAATTATATTTTTTGGATTTGGTATTTTGATTTGTAATTTTTTGAAAGTCTATTTTTGATTGTGAGATAATCAATGATTTTAAAATAGCTAGAGAACTTTTTAATAATTCTGCTCAAGAATATATTAATAAATTTTTTAAAAGTAAATTAAAAGCTTTCACAAAATATCATAGGGGATTTCTATTAAACCAATTTTCAGGGTTTTGAGAAGTATGAAAAACAGCAATAATTTCTATTAAATTATCATTTATTTTATAATGAATACCAAAGGGAAATTTTTTCAAGAATGCTACTCGAATTAATTTATAACGGATTTGAAATTTGAATGGATTATCTTCTATTTTTTTAAGAGCGTAATAAATTTGATTTTCAAAATCGTCAGCTATTGATTCGTTTTTAAGTATGTACCAACTATAAGCTTCAGAGATATCCTTTTTAGCATATTCTGCAATTTGTATAGAAAATTTCATTACTTTTTAAAGATTTCATTTTTCACATCCGACCATTTATGCATTTTCATTTCGCCCGATTCAATGAGTTGAATTCTTCTGTTAACTTCATCTTGTTGCCAAGAAGGGATTTCTTCTTCATTAGAAATTGAAACATAATCTAACGTTTTGATGAAAGAAAGGAATGTATTGAATTTATTCTCGTCTATGTTAAGAGTCAATTGTTTCATATTCTAATAGCTTGTTTGAGAAAATTATTAAATCTAACTTACAAGATAAGGAAAATGATGCTATTATAAATCTCAGTTAATGATTTTATCTAATCAACTAATTATCATATTACCACATCATCTCATCAAATTGACTTACTTTTTCGGCACAAAATATATCTCTGAATAATTTCTGTACTCCATCGCGTTCTGATCAAAATTCTTCAAATACGGTTGTAATAATCTAAAGTCAATATCATAATATAATGGTAGAATAGGAGCGTCGTCAATGACGATCTGATCTGCTTTTGCATAAATTCTATTTCTTTCTTTATCATCAATAGTTCTGAGCGCTTTTTCTAATACATTGTCAAAGTTTTTATTGACATATCGATAGGAATTGATGTAAGTTTTCTCTTCGATGCTTTCGGGGACGTATTTTGATAAAAATAAATTCAAAAAGTTTTCTGCTTCTGGATAATCAGCTATCCATCCTAATCTCCAAAAAGCAGCTTTTGCAGACTCTACAGCTTCGGTATGTTGCGCCCATGGAACCGTTAATAATTCAATTTGAATATTGAGCACTTCGCCGAGCATCTTTTGAATAGCTTCTGCCACTTGACTATTTCTTCCGCCACCACTGTTGAGTTGTAAAGTGATTTTAGGGAAATCTTTACCATTAGGAAATCCTGCTTCAGCCATAAGTTTTTTAGCTTTCTCAGGTTGGAAAGTATAGCCTTTCACTAAGGTTGGATCATAGTTCCCAGTACCTGGAGGAACGACGCCATATTTTGCAGGAAAGCCAGAATTTCTTAAAGTATAAGTACATAACTTTTCTCTGTCTACAGCATAACAAAATGCCTGACGGACTCTTTTGTCTTTAAAGATGGGATGCACATTCAAAAATCCATAATATTGAATAGACATCGATGGTTGATGTTGCAATTGATATTGAGCATATTCTGGTTTCAGTTCTCCTTCAGGATCGAGGATTTCGTCAATCATATCCAAAGGGAATTTGTACAAAAAGTCAATATCACCTTTTTTAAAGGATAACAGCTCTGCTCTCTTTTCTTTGATAAAAGTGACTTTTATATTATCGATATAAGGTAGTTGGTTTCCATCTTCATCTTTTTTCCAATATTTATTATTCCTAGTGAGAAAAGTAATTTCATTTTCTTTCATTACTTTAATTTGATAAGGACCTGTTCCTACGCATTTGATACGCATCTCTGCACCATATGTATCTACAGCTTCTTTGGGATATATTTTTGCAAACACAAGCCCCATTCTGGATAGGAATACAGAAAATGGTTGGTATAATTCTATAGAAATAGTACTGTCATTGATGATTTTTACGCCTTCGACACCACCTGCAGGATTTTCTTTGTTTTTTGTGGCTTCTTGATACTCATTAGCTCCTTTCACGACATCCTCAAATATCCAAAATCCTTGATTGTCTGCTGGATTATTATAACAAAGTCTATCATAGCAATATTTGACATCTTGAGCAGTGAATTTTCTTCCTTTCCCATTAGGAAAACATGGGTCATCTTGAAAATATACATCCGTACGAAGGTGAAAAGTATACACCGTTCCTTCAGGATTGACATCCCAACTTTTAGCTAGTTTTGGTTCAATGGCTAAGGTTTTCTGATTAAATTCTATTAATCCCTCATAAATCTGTTCTGCAATTCTGTGTCCCGTGACTTCGGTAATATTTAAAGGATTTAAGCTCTTTAAAAATTCTTCTTCATTGTATCTTAAAGTTCCTCCAAAGTATTTTCCTCCCTTTGCAGGACGAAGTTGGTCGTTGACGGATTTGGTCTCTTTGCAACTAGAAAATATTGAAAAGCTAAGTAGGAAAAGAATTGTAAGTCTGAACATATAATATTTTTAAAGGACCTTTTCGTCAATCTCTACAAAGATAGGACAATGGTCAGAATGTATGATATCTGGTAAGATGGCAGCTGAAATTAAATAAGGCTGTACGGCTTCTGTGATAGCATGGTAATCTATTCTCCACCCTTTATTTTTCCCTCTCGAGCCAGCTCTATAAGACCACCAAGAATAATGATGTGGATCTTGATTGAAATGTCTGAAGGTGTCTACAAATCCATTTGCGAAATATTTGCTCATCCAAGCTCTCTCTTCTGGTAGAAATCCTGAAGAGTTTTTATTGCCTTTAGGATCATGAATATCTATAGAATGATGACAAATATTGTAATCGCCAGAAATTAAGATATTTGGTCTTTCAGTTTTTAAATCTTGGATATAATCATAAAAAGCATCTAAATACTGCATTTTGATGACTTGGCGGATATCTCCACTCGAACCTGAAGGGAAATAACTATTGATGATTGTTAAATCTCCAAAGTCAAGACGCATCAGTCGACCTTCGAAATCAAATTCTTCGATGCCCATCCCGTGAATAACTTGGTCAGGTCGCTGTTTGAAGATTGCACCTACGCCGCTATAACCTTTTTTTTGTGCAGGAAAAAAACTGTATTGATAACCTAAATGTTCGAAGATTTCAACGGGTATAGATTCTAAATTGGCTTTGATTTCTTGGAATAATACAATATCAAAATCGTTCTCTTCTATCCAATTGGAAAGTCCTTTATTTAATGCTGAACGAATGCCGTTGACGTTGTAAGAAATAATTTTTAAACTTGACATAACTGCTAAAGTAGGAAAATAGAAGGATGCTTTAAATACCTTTTGCAATAAAATAAAAAAATCCCAGCTTTTTAGAGTTGGGATTTGTGCTGTAAGGGAAGGATTCGAACCTCCACGAGGCAATTAGGAAGTGAACAAGACGCTTGGTGGTCAACCCCTGTCGGCCGTCAACGGGCAGTCCGGCAATATTCAATCTTTATTTTGTGATCCTCACCCCCGAGACAAGAGGGCATGGCTGCCAGTTTCATCACCTCACAATGATTAATAATGAAGACGTAAATCTAATAAAACTATTCTTTTATTACAAATTGTTTAACATTTTGTTGTTATTATTTAATATTATTTAAATAATCGCTCGTTTCTTTATCGATTTCGTATTTTGCTAATCGCTTTTATGTAGATTTTTTGATAATAGAAATCTTTTGTTCGGAGTATCGTATGCTCTAAATTTCATTTCTAAAGTTTCATTTAACATTCTTAAATGTTTTTAAGGATTGTCAGAAGTTCAAAATGACTATTTTAGGCTTTTTGATAGACATTATATGAAATTGATTTCCAGAATACTTCTAGGCGTAATTTTTATTTGCACTTTTCAATCCATTCAAGCACAAGCTCCTCAACAAGATAATTCAGCAGAAATTTATCAGAAATTGCTCCAATTAAATACTCTTGGAACAGTACTTTATGTTGCCGCTCATCCAGATGATGAAAATACAAGATTGATGTCTTGGTTAGTGGGCGATCAGAAATTAAGAACTGCATACGTTTCTTTAACAAGAGGAGATGGGGGCCAAAATTTAATTGGTAGTGAACTCGGAACCTCTTTAGGAGCGATTCGAACGCAAGAACTTTTAGCTGCAAGGAAAATAGATGGTGCTGAGCAATATTTTACTCGTGCTTATGATTTTGGCTTTTCTAAAAATCCAGAAGAAACTCTACAGAAATGGAATGAAGATAGCTTGCTTCAAGATTTAGTGGTATTAATTAGAACATTGAAACCAGATGTGATGATTTGTAGATTCCCTCATACAGGCGAGGGCGGTCATGGTCATCATACGGCTTCTGCTATTTTAGGTAGAAAGGCATATGAGTTAGCTGGTGATGTTTCTTATAAAGTACCTAGTAATTTACCTGCGTGGAAAGTCAGAAGATTATTTTGGAATACTTATACTTTTGGTTCTATGAATACGACTTCTGAAGATCAACTACAAGTAGATGTCGGAACTTTTAATACGCTTTTAGGAAAAAGTTATGGAGAAATTTCTTCTTTGAGTAGGAGTCAACACAAATCTCAAGGTTTTGGAACTGCTTCCACTAGAGGTTCTACAAAAGAATATTTCTTGCAATGGCAAGGCGATAGTGCAAAGGGAAATATTTTTGAAGGTATCAATACTTCTTGGAGTAGAATTCCTCGTTCTGAGAATATTCAAAAGCTGCTCAATACTGCAATTTCTAAATACGATCTAAAGCAGCCCTCTAAAATTTTACCAGAATTATTAGCTGTTCGTCAAGGAATTAAAGATTTACAAAAAACTCGTGAATACAATCCTGAGAAAGAAGTTTGGTTGAAATATCAATTCACCCAAGTGGAAAAATTAATTGCTCAATGTGCTGGAATTTGGTCGGTAGCCACTGTCAATACGAATGAATTGTCTCCAAATGATACTATTGATTTAAAATTACAATGGATACATCGTTCTAATTTGCCGATAAAATTGAAACAAATTAGAATTGGAAAACAAGTAATTTCTATCGATTCAACATTGGCTAATAATTATTTATTTGAAACTGAAAACAAGGTAACTGTTCCTGAAAACACTCCGTATTCTGCACCATATTGGTTAGAGCAAGCTATCGAAAATGATTTATTTCACCCAAAGAAAGATCCTAATGGAAATCAAGCTTTTATAAAAGATGATCAATTTATAACGATTCAATACGAAATCAACCAGCAAGTATTTGAACAAACTCTTCCGCTCAATAAAAGATTTGTAGATCCTGTAAAAGGGGAAATATTTGAACCAGTTGTGATTTTGCCAGCAGTGTCGATGCATTGGTCTTCGCGTTCTTTAATTCTTCCGAATGGGAAAAATCAAAAAGTGCAACTTCAAGCAACGGCTCATACAGATATTAGTGGAGGTCAATTGAATTTGAATATTCCTGCCCATTGGAAAGTGGAGGTTTTGAATAATGCTATTTTACCAGAATTGAAAAAAGGTCAAACTCATACTTTTGATTTAGAAATTCAAAGCGAAGTGACGGAAGATTTAGCAGATACTTTAAAAGCTTTTATTTTAATTGATGATCAAGATTTTAATCAGCAACTCACAAATATTGATTATGCTCATATCCCGAGACAGACAATTTTGACTCCTTCGGAAATATTATTGGGTTCGTTTTCTGTTCAAGTGAATGCGCATAAAATAGGTTATATAGAAGGTGCTGGAGATTTGGTGGCTTCTTCTTTGGCGCAATTAGGTTATGAACTAGTGATGATCAATGAGAAAAATTATCACGAAATAAACTGGAAAGATTTGGATGCAGTAGTAACTGGAATTCGTGCGTATAATACTCATCTTTGGTTAAATGATGCTTACGATACTTTGATGAATTATGTTGAAAATGGTGGAAACCTCATCGTTCAGTATAATACCAATAATAGATTAGGGCCTATTATCGCAAAAATGTTTCCTTATGAATTAGAAATCACAAGAGATCGTGTGACGGTAGAAGAAGCTCCGGTGGAAATTTTAGATAAAAGTTCGTCCATTTTAAATTATCCAAATAAAATATCTTCTAAAGATTTTGAAAATTGGATTCAAGAAAGAGGAATTTATTTTGCTGGCAAAAGAGATGCAGTTTGGAGTAGTCCAATTGCTATGAATGATCCAGGAGAAAGTTCTAAAGATGGCAGTATTGTTCTTGCTCAATATGGTCAAGGAAATTTAATTTATACTGGTCTTTCATTTTTCAGAGAATTACCAGCGGGAGTTGTGGGTGCTTATAGATTATTAGTCAATATGTTAGAAGTGCCTAAAAAAAATAAATAGTGGATTTGGAAAAAGAAGAGGTTTTAGAAAAAGAAGTCGTTCCAGTTTTTAGAAGTTGGAACGGATGGTATTTATTTTTAGTGGCTTTGTTAGTCTTAGAAGTTGTTTTCTTTTATCTCTTAACACTTGGACTGAATGAGTAATATTGATTGGGCAGTTCTGTGTTTGACGATTTTAGGAATTGTCGTTTACGGATTATATAAAAGTAGAGGTCAGAAAAATCTTCAAGGATATTTATTAGCAGATAAGCAATTGCCATGGTATCATGTGGGATTGTCTGTGATGGCGACACAAGCGAGTGCGATTACTTTTTTGTCTGCACCGGGACAAGCTTTCCGTGATGGGATGAGCTTCGTTCAGTTCTACTTAGGATTGCCTTTGGCGATGATAGTTTTGTGCATCGCGTTTATACCTATTTATCATAAAATGAATGTTTATACGGCGTATGAATATTTAGAGAAAAGATTTGATGTCAAAACTCGTACGCTGACGGCTATTCTATTTTTAATTCAAAGAGGACTTTCTACAGGCATTACGATTTACGCACCGTCGATTGTCTTGTCGCATATTTTAGGAATTGATATTTATTATGCCATTGGTGTGATAGGCACTTTGGTGATTTTGTACACGGTTTACGGAGGCACAAAAGCGGTTTCTTATACGCAGATGATACAAATGGCTATCATATTTTCAGGGTTGTTTATTGCGGCTTCGATGCTTTTGGCGTTACTTCCTGATCAAATAGGTTTGGTGCAATCCATGAAAATTGCTGGAGCTACAGGACGGATGAATGTCTTAAATTTTGATTGGGATTTTAATAATAAATACACGATTTGGTCGGGTCTGATAGGAGGGTTCTTTTTGCAATTATCTTATTTCGGTACAGACCAATCTCAAGTGGGAAGATATTTGACGGGTAGTTCTGTGACTCAAAGTCGATTGGGTTTATTGATGAATGGTATCGTCAAAATACCTATGCAGTTTTTCATTCTATTTATAGGAATTTTGGTTTTCGTGTTTTATGAAGTTCATCCTGCACCGGTCAATTTCAATAAAGCAGTCGTTCAGAAAGTAGAAGAGAAAGCCGATAAAGCCACTTTAGACGGTTATATGTTGAATTATAATGAGGCGCAGGAACAAAAACAAGTGGCTGCTATTTCTTTTTCAAAAGCTTTGGAGTCAAAGGACGAAACTTTGATTGCTCAAACAAAATCAGAATATCTCACTCAATATGCTTCTGCAAAAAATGAAAGATTAGTCGTCAATGATTATATGATTTCACTAGATGATAAGTTGGATTTTAACGATTCTAACTATGTATTTCTAAGTTTTGTGACCGAACATTTGCCGATGGGATTAGTCGGTTTGTTAATAGCTATAATATTTTTAGCGTCTATGGGTTCTACTGCTTCTGGACTGAATTCTTTAGCATCTACGACTGTTGTAGATATTTATAAAAGATGGTTTGACAAAAAGGGGACCGATCAGAATGACTTGAATATCTCAAGATGGATGACTCTGTTTTGGGGAGTCTTTTGTGTGATTGTCGCATTGAATGCTTCGAAATTAGGCAACTTGCTCGAAGCTGTTAATATCTTAGGGTCTTTATTTTATGGGACAATTTTAGGGATATTCTTAGTGGCTTTCTTCCTTAAAAAGGTCAACGGAAGACAAGTGTTTTTGGCAGCAGCATTAGCTGAAGCGATTGTAGTTTATTGTTATAAATACGATGTTGTCGAATACTTATGGCTGAATGTTGTAGGAAGTTTATCAGTTATGGTAATAGCTGGAATTTTAGCTCAATTGAATTTATTGAAAGTCAAAAAAGCTGCTTAAATTAATCAAAGTCTTTCAATAAGGTTTCATCTATTGAGTCTCTTAAAAGTGGATTTACTCCATATTGATTAGCATACTTTTTCCAATTTTTGACGACATTCATCACTTCTTGAATGATTCTTTCAGCGTGTTTGATATTGAACTGTGTAGCAATTTTTAATAAATCCTCTTTGGTAAACTGAATCCTTTTTCCGTTGATGCTTAAATTATGTTGACTGACCCATGGACTTCCAGGTCGATATGCATGGCAGATGTCATAAGCAGGAGCTAGCTGCCAAGGGCCGTCACTTTTCATCATAAATGCAAAGTTCTTGGTGTGGTCGTCACAGTTTCGAGCGATGACATTAAAGACCATTCTTCGATACATTTCTTCCGCTTCGGCATAGCTGAGACGCAATTGTAGCATGGTTTGAAAGAGCTGTTCATAGCTAAAGCTCGTCGTCTGCTGATAATCATAATGCTGTATAGCGCAAAAAGTCTGAACATGTATTTTCTCTTCGCCGTTGATCCGGTCAAATCTTTTAGTCATGAAATGTGCTCTGTCTTCTTCTTCTACAAGACGACTTTCCATGATTTCTATTTTAGCATCTTTTGCCATAGCATAGTAAGCCATTTCTACTCTGCCATAACCGACAGTTGCTCCAAATTGAGTGTCCGTGACTCCATCGAATTTAATCAACCAATGCTCAAACCCATTTCCGGGTAAGGTTTGTCCGGAACGAATTTCTCCGCTTTTTTCATTGTAGGCAATTATTGCTTTTGGTCTTGCTCCACCTGCAGAAGTTCCCATTTTCAAAACATCTATCATCGTGTCTCGCATGGCTTCTTGAGTCAAAATATTGACTTCTTCTTTTTGGTTCAAAAGAGATTTGGTGTATTCTATCAGGGTGGATAACTCTATGGTTTGCGAACTGGATTTCGGTGCTATAGTAGGTTCGAATTCTAATGCACCCATACTTCTTTGACCCATAAAGCAGAGTAGCTCTACTGGATTCAATGAATCTATCGGTCGACCATTTTGTGCCAACCATACATTGATTAAATCTTTTCCATATCGATCCGGCAATGCATCTGCTAATAATCCCGGCAAACCTTTGAAGGTTTCTGTTCTAAGTTCTGGAAAGCTATAGATTTGATGTCTGGGCATTTTGATGAGTGCAACAGGAGATTTGTTGAGGTCAAAACTTTTATCGTATTCAAAGATGGCTAGTTGCTGACTTTCATCCCAAGTGACAGCGCCGAGTGTCTTTCCCCATAATTTTACAAATGCATTGACTACCATGAGTATTCGATTAAATCTTCCCCTGATTTACGAGCGCGCTTTCTTTTTTTGGAGTCAGCTTCTGCCAATATCATTGGGCTGATATTCTGAATGATTTCAAATGTATCTAATACGTATAGTGCATCTAATGTGCGCAAGACTTTGATTAAATTAGATATAGTAATATTTTGACCTCGCTCCATTAAGCTCAAAGTCGAACGACTCATTACGGCTTGTTGCGACACTTCTTCTTGTGATAGGTTTTTCTCTAGTCTTTTGTGCTGAATAAATTTCCCTATTCGCTTCATAATAGCTTGGTCGCTATAATAGTTTGCGTATGATGTTTCACTCATAAGGTATTGATTTAGTAGTTAATAGCTGATGTTTCATACAAGTTACGATTATTTTTCTGTATTAAAAACTAATTTAGAATATAGTACATTATTTCATTCATTAAGTCTGATTAATGCACTTAGTGAGTGTTTTATCATTCAAATATAATTTTAATTTTCAAATAGAAATGTTTAGATAAATGCCGATATTCAAAGTTTTAATTTTTTACAATGTGAATTGTTTTAGGATCTTCCAGAAGGACAGAGGCTTTTTGATTTTGTCTTGCAAAACGTCATGCTGTAAACATTTCATAGATAAAGTAAGCCTTGAGTAAGCGACTTTAGACCGCTGACCAATGTAATAGTTTATTGAAAATGTCATTATGAGAAATATTATCAAAATATACTTGCTTAAGTCATAGAAATCGAAGTAGGATGACAAAATTCCATCATCTTTTAATATTGAAAAACGCTGACTAACTAAAACAAAAATGCCTGACTCTTTTGGAATCAGGCACGAATATAATTCATTAAGAAAATCTTATCCTTTTTTGATATATCCTTTCAAGTGAGGATATCCTTCTTTTTCGTTGATGACATCAAAAAGTATAGTGTCGCCATTTTCTTCAGTTCTTGACAATACTTTTCCAGGTAAAAATAAAGGTTTTTTGAAAGAGACATATAATTCATGAGCGCCTTTCATTTCAGATTGTACAGGTGCGACTGCTCTGTTAAGAGAATACCAACCGTGAATCAAATGTTTAGGAAAGCCAAATAATTTAGCTCCGATAGTATGTAAATGGATAGGATTGAAGTCGCCACTCATTTTTGCATATTTAAATCCAAGATTGCTATCTAAAGACCAATTGGATACTCTGTCAGCATGGCTAATATCTATAGATGGGCTTTCTTCAGCTTTCTGTCCGATATCTTTTTTACCTAAATAAAGGTTGACATTTTTTTCTTCCCACACGATCTCGCCATCTCTTTTAAGAGTAGTGATGATTTCCATAGCAGTTCCTTTATCGTGCTTAATCAAACGACCAAATTTGCAAGTGACATCTAATTTATCAGTAGGATAGATGGTGTCAAATTGTTTGATTTCGTCATAAAGATGAACCATTCCCGGCATAGGAAAAGGTGCGTCAGGATGTGCCATCAATAAAGATCTTAAGCTAAATAAACGTATATACCAATATGGAGAAGGTACTGTGCTTTCGTCAAATCCGAACATTTTGCAATATTCTTTGAATTGACTTTTGTCGATTGTCAAACCTTCAATAGTATACCCTTTGTCAGGTAAACGATTGCCAGCTTTTTTTAAGCCTGTTACACTAGCTCTAAGTAATGTTTCTATTGAACTAGGAGTGTCTTTTAAAGGAAATAATTGCGCCATATTACAAATATCTATAAAAGTTATGAATTTGGCATTAAACTAACTTCAAGTATTGGGTAAGAATTTGTAGAAAGAGAAAATCTGAATGAATATCATGCAATTAGCTCAAGTTTTTTGGCTTATTTATTCAATATTCTTGAACGCTCATCGGATAATCCTTACCTTTGCGCCACAAAATCAACAATTTTTAATATGCAAGAATTTGATTTTTCAATCATTGAAGAAGAAGCTCGTAAAAAATGGTCAGAGAAAGATGTTTACAAAGTAAATATTGACACCTCCAAACCTAAGTATTATGTATTAGATATGTTTCCTTATCCTTCTGGAGCGGGGCTGCACGTCGGTCATCCGTTAGGCTATATCGCTTCAGATATTTATTCAAGATATAAAAGATTGAAAGGTTTTAATGTGTTGCATCCGATGGGATTTGATGCATTTGGACTTCCTGCAGAACAATATGCTATTCAGACAGGTCAGCATCCTGCAAAAACTACATTAGATAATATCGCTACATACAAAAAGCAATTAGGGAAAATTGGTTTTTCTTACGATTGGTCACGTGAAGTAGTGACGAGCGAACCAGCATATTACCGTTGGACTCAATGGATCTTTATTCAATTATTCAATAGTTGGTATGATAAATCTGTTGAAAAAGCAAAGTCAATTTCTGATTTAACAGCAATATTTGAGCAATCAGGAAATGTTGGTGTGCAAGCTGCTTGCGATGAAAAAACACCTCAATTTACTGCAGAAGATTGGAAAGCTTTTACAGAGAAATCTCAGCAAGAAATTTTAATGCATTACCGATTAGCTTATCAGAGTTATGCTTTGGTGAATTGGTGTCCAGAATTGGGAACAGTTTTAGCGAATGACGAAATTGTGAACGGTGTTTCTGAACGTGGTGGCTATCCTGTAGAACGTAAAAAAATGTCGCAATGGTTTTTGCGAATTACTGCTTATGCGGAAAGATTATTGCAAGGTTTAAATACTTTGGAATGGTCAGATTCTATGAAAGAAATGCAGCGCAATTGGATAGGTAAATCTATCGGTGCAATGGTAAGTTTCCCAATAGAAAATCACGATGCAGATATAGAAGTATTCACGACTAGAGTAGATACTATTTTTGGAGTTTCATTTATAGTGATTGCTCCAGAACATGAATTAGTACAAAAAATTACAACGTCGGAATACGAAGAAGCTGTTTTAAAATACAAAAAAACTTGTGCTGCAAAATCTGATATCGAACGTCAGCAAGAAAAAGCTGTAAGCGGTCAATTTACAGGTGCTCATGTTATACATCCAATATCAGGCGTGAAAGTTCCAGTATTTATTGCAGATTATGTTCTTGCAGGATATGGAACAGGAGCAGTGATGGCTGTCCCAAGTGGAGATCAAAGAGATTATTTATTTGCAAAGAAATTTGATTTGCCAATCATTCAAATTTTAGATGCACAAGACGAAATATTAGAAGAAGCGAATCCTACTAAAGAAGGTCGTTATGTCAATTCTGATATCATCAATGGAATGGCTTATCAAGAAGCTATTTCTACAGTAACTCAAGCGTTAGAGAAAATAGGCAAGGGCTATGCAAAAGTGAATTTCCGTATGCGAGATGCTGGGTTTAGTCGTCAGAGATATTGGGGCGAACCATTCCCGGTGTATTATGATAAAGATGGAATCGTAAGAGTATTGAGTGAATCAGATTTGCCAGTAACCTTACCAGCTGTAGAAAATTTCAAACCGACTTCTGATGGAAAATCTCCTTTAGCAAATGCTCCTGAATGGGTGAATGAATTAGGAGAAGGTCAAACAAGAGAAACAGATACAATGCCGGCGTTTGCGGGTAGTAGCTGGTATTTCTTGAGGTACATGGATCCAAAAAATGAAAATGAATTTGTCAGCCAAGAAGCGCAAGAATATTGGCAAGATGTAGATTTATATATTGGTGGGACTGAGCATGCAGTAGGTCATTTATTGTATAGTAGATTTTGGCATAAATTCTTCAAAGACAATAATTGGGTCAGCACAGAAGAACCATTTAAGAAATTGGTGAATCAAGGAATGATTCAAGGTCGTTCTTTATTAACAAAAGCAGATTCTATCAAAGGAATGCCAGCTGGAATGCACATTCCATTGTCATTGACAGGACCTGGTGATAAGATTTATAAAGAAAAACTAATTGAGCTAACGAAAGCAGATAATCGATTTGCTCATATTCAACCCGATACTGATGTGAATTGGGAAGATATAGATGGGAAACCATTTATTTCTTTACAATTTGAGGTGGAGAAAATGTCTAAATCTAAATTCAATGTCGTCAATCCTGATGATATGATTGATCAATTTGGTGCAGATACTTTCAGAATGTTTGAGATGTTCTTAGGACCTATCGAAGCGCACAAGCCTTGGGATACTAATGGAATAGAAGGGGTGAGTAAATTTGTTAGAAAAATTTGGCGACTTTACGGATTTGATGAAGCTGGACAAGCTACTTTTAAAGATGAAGCTAGTAAAGACGAATTGAAAGTCTTACATAGGGCTATCAAAAAAGTAACAGATGATATTGAGCGTTTTTCATTCAATACAGCCGTGAGTGCCATGATGATAGCAGTGAATGATTTAGGGAAATTAACTCCATTGAGTAAAACAACTTTAGAAACGATTCCTGTATTGATAGCTCCATTAGCACCATTTATTGCAGAAGCTCTATGGACGCGAATGGGCAATGAAGAAAGTGTATTTGATGCTCAATTCCCTATGTTTGATTCGAAAAATCTTGTAGAAGAAAGCATTCTTTATCCAATATCTATCAATGGGAAAGTTCGTGCTAAATTAGAAATAGCAGCATCACTTTCACCAAAAGAAACTGAAGAGGTAGTGTTGAATGATGAAGGCGTACAAAAATGGTTGGATGGTAAAGCTCCTAAAAAAGTGATCGTTGTTCCAGGAAGAATTGTGAATATCGTTTTATAAGATTCAGGAATCATGAGCCAAGAATCATGTACTTCCCTAAATATGCTTGACCGTTTGGTTAAAGATTCATTTCAATTTCAAATCGGACAATTATGAGCCTGAGGTTCTTTTTTGGGGTCAAAATCGTGGCGACTAGTGGTCGCCTTGATCTTGCAATTCTCCTCGGC
>DATJBS010000003.1:0-10416 GCA_035515235.1 Chitinophagales bacterium | reverse complement strand
AACGATCTAATTTGGAAATTATTTGAGAAAACAAAGTTATATTTGTCATGAGAGGGAGGGGTTTTGTTGTGCAACTCAAAGTTAATTTGAGATACGAGATTCTCCCTCTTTTTTTTAAAACGTTTAGGACGCTATTGATTTTATATGGATTATGGTGCAGATAGAACAAGACTTATTGATTTAGAAAACTGGGGCACTGCCAATTGGACTAGTATGGAAGTTGCTTTTAAAGGTTGTGAAAATATGAGCTACTCTGCTCCTGATATACCTAATCTATCAGGTGTAACTAATATGTCAAATATGTTTAGATATTGTATTCTTTTTAACGGGAATATCAATTCTTGGAATGTAAGTAATATTACAAATATGTCAAATATGTTTGATTATGCCCTAGTTTTTAATCAACCACTAGACAATTGGAATACAGCGAGCGTTACCAATATGAGTTCTATGTTTAGTTATGCAGGTGCATTTAATCAACCTATAGGCAATTGGAATACAGGTAAGGTTACCGATATGGGGAGTATGTTTTATCGCGCCAGAACATTTAATCAGCCATTAGACAACTGGAATACAGGGAGTGTAACCAACATGGGGGGGTATGTTTCATATTGCCACTGCATTTAATCAGCCAATAGGCAACTGGAATACTGCAAATGTTACAACTACAACGTTAATGTTTGCATATTCCGAATCATTTAATCAAGCTATAGGCAATTGGAATACAGCCAAAGTTACCGATATGGGGGATATGTTTAAATCTGCCACTGCATTTAATCAACCTATAGGCGATTGGAATACAGCAAGTGTTATCGGTATGGCGTATATGTTCGAGAATGCCACTGCATTTAATCAACCTTTAGGCGATTGGAAATTAAATACAATTGTCCCTTTACAATCCATTTTTGACAACTCAGGTTTAGATTGTGGCAATTATACTAAAACACTCATTGGTTGGAGTAATAATCCATTATGTCCAAGTGGAAGAAATCTAGGAGCAATAGGAATGCAATATGGTACTAATGCAGTAGCTGCAAGAAATAGTCTTCTCACCAAAGGCTGGATAATTACTGGTGATGCAGTTTTTGCACCATTCAATACTCTTGTTCCGCCTGCTACAGAAGAAGTGGCAGATATGAATTGTGATTATTTTACCAGCCCTTTAGATCATCACAAAAAACTCATTGATATTGATCCTAACGGAAATGCTTTTGATTATGACAATACTACTGTAACTATTACTAATAAATTTGTTTCTAGTATTCCCTCACATGTCACGACTCATACTCCTGGCACTACTGGATATTATCAGACTGCTTCAGGTACCAACTACTTCAGACTTGGAAGAAGGATGCATTCCATAGAAGCTCCAGGAACTTATAGCATCAATGATGGAATAAAAGTAAGGGTATATTTCAATGCCGAAGACACTACATATATTCGTACAGACATCTCTCCTACCTCTCCAATCAATTTTTCAGGATGGCTTAAGGTCGAATTGCATGACCCACAGCCTATAGTCAATTCCATGAATACTGCAGCTCCTGAACTTCCTATACCTACTAAAATAGTTTTTCCAATAGCTACTGGAATAGAAAACGGTTCATATTATGCAGAATTTTTAGCTGAGGAGTTCAGCACTTTTGTATATTATGCTGCTACAATTATTCCATTACCAGTAACACTAAGTGAATGGTCAGCTACCTGCTCAGAAAAAGAGATGAACTTAAAATGGACGACTCAATCTGAACTCAATAATAATTATTTTATTATTGAAGGCAGTAAAGATGCTCAAAACTGGCTAGAAGTTTATCGTACCCCTGGAGCAGGAAATAGCAATTCTGAAATAGAATACGCTTATCAACTTCCTGCAACAGACAATTCTTATTTCAGATTAGGACAAGTAGATTACGATGGCATTAAAACCTATTCAAATATCCTTCATACTGATTGTGGAAATTCATTAAATGACATTGTAATTTATCCAAATCCGAACTTCGGTACTTTTAAAATCAAGGGATTTTCTGACAATGCTTCAGTTACATTATATAGCATTTCCGGTAAAATGCTTTGGGAGAGTTCAAATTTAAAATCCGATGAAACAATTAATTTAGACTATTTGCCTAAAGGAATTTATAACATTTCGATAGTGTCTAATAATGAGATAAAGAATCATAAACTGATTATTGCTAAATAGAAAATTAGATGATGAGAAGGTTAGATGATGAGAAGATAAAGACACTCGTCATTGCGAACGAAATAAAACACAGTGAAGCAATCTCATTCTTTAAAGAGTTAATTTAAAGAATGAATTACTATCCAAATATCTTCTGACTGATTTTTAGAGATTCAGTAAAAGCATCTAAATCAAGTCCTGTACTGATACCTTTATTTTCGAAATACGCGATCATTTTTTCTGTGGGCATATTTCCTGTCAAATCATCTTTAGCCATAGGACATCCACCAAAACCAAGTATAGCTCCGTCAAATCTTTTGCAACCTGCTTCGTAAGCAGCTACAATTTTTTCTTCCCAAGTATTTGGAGTCGTATGAAAATGGGCACTGAATTTCAATTCTGGAAAATCTCCATAAAGCATATTAAATAACTCATCTATTCCTTCAGGTTTCGCTACTCCTATCGTATCAGATACTGAAAAAAGAGTCACTCCCAACCCACTCAATCTATCTACCCAATGAGAGACAATTTCTGGATGATATACTTCGTCATAAGGATTTCCAAAAGCCATAGATAAATACAAAACGAACTCTTTACCATACATTTCGCAAGTATTCATAATCTCTTCCACTCTAAACATAGATGCTTCAAGATTACAATTCGTATTTCTAAGTTGGAATTTTTCAGAAACGGAAAATGGATAACCTAAATAAGTAATTTCATCTAACTCACATGCTATATCGGCTCCTTTTCCATTCGCCACTATTACAGATAATTTTGTGTCTGTATCATCCATATTTAAACCAGAAATCACCTGAAAGGAATCAGCCATTTGTGGAATAGACTTAGAAGAGACAAAGCTCCCACAATCTATAGTATCAAAGCCTACTTTAAGTAAACTATTTAAATATTCAATCTTATTTGCTGTAGGAATAAAGGTCGGAATGCCCTGCATGGCATCTCTTGGACATTCTATGATAGAGACTTTTGACAATTGTAGTATTTTTTATGGCACAAAGTTAGCAAAAACTTACTACACATAAATAGGTAGAGGAGAATTCTATCTGATTAAAACACCTCTTTTCTTCAATAGTGGAATATCTGTCATAAATTCTTCTGTGCAACTTTCACTCAAAAAGATAATTTTCTTGTCAAATAATTGATTTCCACAAAAGAAACTTACTAAAAATTCATTATTGAGCTGTATGACATCATCAGGTATTTCTTCTATCACACAAATAGATTGAGCAGGAATATCATCTAGCATCCATCTCAAAGTGGCAGTTTCTTTATGAATTCCATTCATATCACCATAGCCTCTACTACTTACCATTACCGTATTCAAGTCCACATCTCCAAGGTTTAATAAATATGCAATCCACATATCATCTTCCACATGATTTTTTGCAATAGCAATTGCAATCGATTCGTTTCTAGTAAAATTGATGTCTTTTAGCATGATGTTGGTTCTGATATTATTTTGGCGTCAAATACTTCTTGAAAATGTTTTATAAACTTCTCAAATACTTCTTGAATAGAGATACTTTGTTGAAGTTCTTGTTGCATAGATGTGACGCCTTTATGAGCAATCCCACAAGGGATAATATGTTTAAAATATTCTAAATCTACATTTACATTTAAAGCTAATCCATGCATAGCCACCCATCTACTTGTTCGGACTCCTAATGCACAAATTTTCCTAGCAGATGAATAATTCTGACTGTCTATCCACACTCCTGTCTCGCCCTCGCTTCTTTCTCCTTGTATATGATATTCTTTTAAAACTCTGATGACTACTTCTTCTAATAGTCTCATGTATTTTTTCAAATCTGTGAAATATTGATCTAAATCTAAAATGGGATAAATCACTAATTGACCGGGTCCGTGAAATGTAATATCTCCTCCACGATTGATTTTCACAAAATCAATATTATTTTTTTGAAGGTATTCATTATTGACTAATAGATGATTGATATCTCCACTTTTACCAATGGTATATACGGGATGATGTTCTACACAAAGAATATAATTGGGCCCTGAATAAGTTCCAGTCTCAATTTTAGATTGAGTAATAGATTGGAAGATTCGTTCTTGTTCGTCCCAAGCATCTTGATATTTCATCAAGCCTAATTGCTTGATGATGACTTCTCTCACTGCAATGGATTTTCTGCTAATTTGTCTTTTAAAGAGTTGATGACATCTATTTCAATAGCATCTACATGATTAATTTCAGCTAAGTAGTAAGATATCCAGTCACAAATATTGATTATATACAGACTTCTTTCAATATCCGTATCTCCTTTAGAGAAGATGTCAAATACTTTAGAAGTATACTGCTTGATGACATTCTTGGTAAAATCCATTCTCTCCTGATTTCTGTCAAAGTCAGAATTATTTCTTAAGAAAATGACTCCAATATCTTCGTTGGATTTTCTCCATCCTACAATTTCATTATGATTCATTTCAGGAACTACATGATGCCAACAAAGCATTTTAGCATTTTCATTAATTTGCTGTCTAAATCGTATAGCTACACCTTCAAATTTAGCATCTGCATAAATCACAGGTATAGTTCCAAATAATTTTTCAGCATAATTTCTTGCTAAAGTTTTTATTTCATCATGCTCTTCATCTAAACGATCAATTGTGTTTGATAAACTATGCTTGAATCCATCTTCAATTAAATCTAGATGAAATAATACATACAATAACTGTACGAAAGACAATGCGAAACAGGCTCTAGGTGGCATTCCTCCATCGATCTGAACAAAATCTATATCGTGAATTTCAGCATATTCTTTTACTAATCCACCAGATGTAATACATACAATATGTGCACCTTTCTTATAAGCTTGAATCATTGCAGAAATCGTTTCTTCAGTATTTCCTGAATAGGAAGAAACTATCACTAACGTATTTTCATCTACAAATGATGGGATATGATAATCCTTATTGATGACTACAGGAACTTTTAAATCATCTCTCAAAACATTGGAAATAATTGTACCTCCAATTCCTGAACCACCTAAACCCGACAGAAGTATATTTCTAACAGGTACTTTCGCTTTACGCAACTTAGAAGCTTCTCCTATTGAAACAGCTCTTTTAATCTGATTTGAAAAACCTGCTATTAACTCGTCCATCTTATACATTCTGAAGGTTATTTAATTACAAATAACAAAAAATAATTGAAAAATTACCAATATTTATACATATTTTCATATAAGATAACATATGGTAAAAAACTTAGGCAAATATGGTGAAAATATTGCAATTGCTTTCCTGAAAAATAAATTTTATGAAATAATTGCTGTCAATTGGAGAAGTAGTCACCATGAAATAGATATTGTGGCAAAGCTAAATGGCACTTTAGTGATTATAGAAGTAAAGACTAGAAGTTCTGACACTTTTGGTCATCCCAGCGAATTTGTCAAATCTAATAAGCACAGAAACTTATTCAAAGCTACTGACGCTCTTATAGAGGACATTAATCATTCAGGTGAAGTGCGATTTGATATTATTGCTGTCTACCAAGAAAATCAAAAATGGATAGTCGACCATATTGAGGACGCTTTTTATCCTAATTGATTTCTGACTTTTAATACGACATCCCAAATCACAATCCCTGCGCATACACTAATATTCAGAGAATGCTTAGATCCCCATTGTGGCACTTCAATACATCCATCTACTAATGCAAGAGCTTCTTCAGATACTCCATTGACTTCATTGCCAAAAATCAAAGCAATCTTCTCTCCCTTCAAAGGATAAAAATCCAGAAGAGAAATCGATCTTTCTACTTGTTCTACAGCATAGATTTTATATCCATGAGATTTTAGGCTTTTAATACCATCAGTAATTGTATCAAATCCATCCCAACTAACTGTCTCTGTGGATCCCAATGCAGATTTCAGCACATCTCTATGTGGTGGCTGAGGAGAATATCCGCATACATATACGGCTTCAATTAAAAATGCGTCCGCTGTACGAAATACAGATCCCACGTTTAAACCGCTTCTAACATTATCTAAAACTGCAATTACAGGAATCTTATCCGCAGCTTTAAAAGACGCTGTGGATAATCTACCGAGCTCATCCATGGAGAGTTTGCGCATATGTTCTATTTTTAAGGTTTTGACAAAAGTAAAAAAAGGTTTATAGTTTTGGCTAAGAGTGTAATAAAGAAAGAAACTCCTTTGATGGGGCAATATAATAGGATTAAATCACAACATCCTGATGCTATATTACTTTTTAGAGTGGGGGATTTCTACGAGACATTCCATTCAGATGCTGTAAAGACCGCTGCTGCCCTTGGAATAGTTCTCACCAAACGGTCAAGCGGATCACCTAATGAAATGGAATTAGCAGGATTTCCTTACCATTCTCTCGATACATATTTACCCAAATTAGTTAAAGCAGGTTATAGAGTTGCCATCTGTGAACAATTAGAAGATCCTAAAATGACAAAAACTATTGTCAAAAGAGGAGTTACTGAATTGATTACGCCAGGTGTGGCAACCAATGACAAAATCTTAGACCATAAAAGCAATAACTTCCTTTCCTCTGTATTTTTTGATAAAAATAATATCATTGGCATTTCATTTATTGATATTTCTACCGGAGAATTTTTAATTGCTCAAGGAGATGAGCATTATATTGACAAACTTTTACAGAGTTTTTCTCCCTCAGAAATCATTTTTGCAAAACAACATCAAAAGAAATTCAAAGAAATTTTTGGCCATAAGCATTATACCTACGCTCTAGAAGATTGGATTTACCAAGAAGACTACCTCACCGAAAAATTACATCAACAATTTGAAGTCAAAACTTTAAAAGGCTTTGGCGTCGAGAATTGCCCCACCGGAATTTTAGCAGCAGGTGCTTGCTTGCAATATCTTTCAGATGCAGAGCAAAAAAACTTACAACATGTCCATCAAGTTTCTCGAATTGAGCAAGATGAATTTGTGTGGCTAGATAGATTTACTGCAAGAAATTTAGAATTAATACATTCTACTCATCCAGAAGGCACGAGCTTATTAGATATTATAGACTTCACCGTAAGTCCAATGGGCGCGAGAATGCTTAAGAGATGGACTGCCACTCCATTGAAGCAGATTCAAGTTATTCAAGAGCGACTTCATTCTGTTGAGCATATTATAAAAGATCAAGATTTCTATCATTTATTGATTCAAAAAATCAAAGAAATTGGAGATTTAGAAAGGCTCATTTCCAAAGTGCCATTGGGAAAAATCAATCCACGTGAAATGTTGCAATTGCATAGAGCATTGTCTGCACTTCCTATAATTAAAGAGTTATGTGAAAAATCTTCTAACCAATCTATCCAAAAATTAGCACAGAAAATAGAAGTTTTTGAAGACCTCAATCAAAGAATAGCTCATACCATTCATGATGAAGCTCCTGTATTGATCAATAAAGGAAACGCTATAAAAGATGGTGTAAATAGTGATTTAGATCAATTGAAAAAACTGTCAAGAAGTGGCAAGGATTATTTGCTAGAACTACAAACCAATGAAAGTCAAAAAACAGGGATTACCTCTTTAAAAATTGGTTTCAATAACGTATTTGGATATTATTTAGAAGTCAGAAATACTCATAAAGACAAAGTGCCTGATACGTGGATTAGAAAACAAACCACGACTAATGCTGAAAGATATATTACAGAAGAATTAAAAGAATACGAAGAGAAAATCTTAGGTGCAGAAGAAAAAATTCTAGCTTTAGAAATTCAAATTTTTGATGCACTAATTAAAGAAGTTCACCAATACCTCCACCCTATTCTCATAAATGCTTCAATTATAGCGCGATTAGATTGTTTGCAAAATTTTGCCACGATTGCCATCAAGTATAATTATCACAAACCTATCATTGACAATAGTAATGTTTTAAAAATTACTGCAGGAAGGCATCCCGTCATCGAACAGCAATTACCATTGGGTGAAAAGTATATTCCAAATGATGTGTATTTGGATGATGAAACTCAACAAATTATGATCATTACCGGCCCAAATATGGCAGGTAAATCAGCATTACTAAGACAAACTGCTTTAATAGTTTTAATGGCGCAAATGGGCAGTTTTGTTCCTGCTGATAGCGCAGAGATAGGCATTGTAGATAAAGTATTTACCCGAGTGGGAGCTAGTGATAATATTTCTCAAGGAGAATCTACATTCATGGTAGAAATGATAGAGACTTCTAGTATTCTCAATAATATCTCTCCTAAAAGTTTGGTGCTATTAGATGAAATAGGTAGAGGAACAAGTACTTACGATGGTATTTCTATCGCTTGGGCATTGGTAGAATATCTTCATAATCACCCTACGGCAAAAGCAAAAACAATGTTTGCCACTCACTATCATGAATTGAACGAGCTGTCTAATCAATGGTCAAGAGTAAAAAACTTCAATGTTTCGGTAAAAGAAAGTGGCAAGAAAGTTATTTTCCTAAGAAAACTTATTGAAGGTGGAAGCGAACACAGTTTTGGAATTCATGTAGCTAAAATGGCAGGAATGCCTAATGAAGTCATCAAAAGAGCTAATCTTATTCTTAAAGAATTAGAAACAAAAAGCATCTCTTCAGACATTAAAGATAAATTACAACAAGTCAAAAAGCCGGACTACCAACTCAATATTTTCTCGATGGACGATCCCAGATTGATTCAGCTCAAAGAGATTTTAGAACAAGTAGATATTAATGCAATGACTCCTGTCGAAGCTTTGTTGAAATTAGATGAAATGAGAAAGCTATTATAAATTCGGTACGACTTCTGGATAGATTTCTGCAAAACATACTGCCTGACCTTTAATTTGTTTAAAAATCAAACTTCTATTCAATTGATGAACTTCTGAGCATCCAATAGCTGCAAAAAGGTCAATAAAATCCAATAAAGTTTGTTCGTGATAATTGGTCACTCTTTGCCATTTTTCTGATACTACCAAACCTCTCATTTTTTTGGGATCATTCGTGGCTACACCAGTCGGACAAGTATTTAAATGACATTCTAAAGCTTGAATACAACCAATAGCGACCATCATTCCTCTTGCAGAATTACATAAATCAGCTCCTAAGCATAATGTTTTTAAGATATCAAATCCGTCAATAATTTTGCCTGATGCTATAACTTTAATTTCATTTTTTAAGTTGTAAAATTTCAAAGTATCTATTACAAAAACCAATGCATTTTCAAAAGGCATACCTACATGATCAGAAAACACAATAGGCGCTGCACCAGTACTACCTTCTGCTCCATCTACAGTAATAAAATCTGGATAAATTCCCGTCTTAAGGATGGCTTCACAAATTTCTATAAACTCAGCTTTATTCCCTACACATAATTTAAATCCTACAGGCTTACCTCCACTTAATTCTCTCATGTTTTGTATCAATTGCAACAAACCCTCAGGAGTAGAGAAAGCCCGATGTGCTGGAGGTGAGACTACAACAGTATGTGGAACTAACCCTCGAATAGCTGCAGTTTCAGCATTATTTTTGGCTGCCGGCAATATACCCCCATGACCAGGTTTAGCTCCTTGACTTAATTTTATTTCTATCATTTTTACTTCAGGATGAGCAGCTGTAATTTTAAAATTCTCAGAAGAAAAATCACCATTTTCATCTCTACAGCCAAAATATCCTGTTCCTATTTGATAGACTAAGTCTCCACCTTTCAAATGAAATGGAGAGACACTTCCCTCTCCTGTATTATGATAAAAATCTCCTGCTTTAGCACCAAGATTAAGAGCCATGATAGCATTTTTACTTAATGAACCAAAACTCATTGCAGAGATATTAAAAATACTTGCTGAATATGGCTGCTTACATTGTCTGCCTCCAATAATCACTCTTGGAGCTTCTTTCAAAGCTGTAGCAGGATAAATAGAATGTGCAGCCCATTCCATATGTTCTTGTTGCAAATTGTGTTCTGTACCAAAAGGATGCATTTGATTTTCTAATTTGGCTCTAGTATAAATGTATGTTCTTTGATTTCTGTTCAAAGGCTTTCCATCAATATCAGATTCGACAAAATACTGACGTATTTCCGGGCCTATACTTTCTAATAAATATCTAAAATGTCCAATTACAGGATAGTTTCTCAGTATAGCATGCTTCTTTTGTGTCATATCGTATACTCCTACAAAAAATACAATAACAGTTAGAACTAAAATTGTATAAACAGGATAAAACAATAATAGAACTAATATTATAACGGCAAAAAAAGCACT
>DATJBS010000002.1:0-49965 GCA_035515235.1 Chitinophagales bacterium | reverse complement strand
CGAATGGTCAGATGATAATTTCACTTCTACATTAGTAGGAGAGAATACTAACAGTATCACAGTATCCCCAACAGCTACTACTACTTATTATGCTAGAATTTCAGGCCCTGCACCATGTGGTGATCAATCTGGAACAGTAGTGAATGCTACTTTAACTGTGGTTCAGTTACCTGATGCACCAACTTCAATTACAGTATCTGATACAATGCCTTGTTATGGTGAGACAATCACATTGACACAAGTTAGTGGAGCATTAAATGATGCTTTAGCATATTTCGAGTGGTCTACGGATGCTGGATTTGCTACAAGTGATACAACAACTACAAGTACTTATGATGTAGTTATTACAGAACCAACTACTTACTATGTAAGAGCGGTTAATCCCGAATGTGGAACTACTGCTTCAGCATCTGTGGACGTGGATTGGGTACAAGCATCAGATGTAGTATTCGGTACTGCATTAACAAGTACTTCTGAGATAGCTTCACAATGTTCTATCGATGACAACAACTGGCATTATTTTGTAGATGAGAATGGTGACGTTCTTGCTGCAATTAATTCTAATGGTCAAGATATCGGTGAAGTCATCTTCGGTGTAACAGTAGGAAATAATGGTCCATATGATAATTTCAATGCTGTTTTACCATGTCCAATGGGAGAATATTATGTGCCTAGAAAATACAATTTCATGACAGAAAACAAAGCTACTGCTAACGTTAGTGTGAGATTGTTCATCACTTCTGCTGAATATACTGCTCATAAACAAACTAATGATGCTCAAACGGGTAACTATGCTACATGTTATGGATCAACTAATACAGCAGCAGATTTACAAGTTTCTACGTTCTATGCACACGATGCTGGAGCTGTAGGTGAAGGTATTACTTCATTGACTTACTCAGCAACTGCTGGTCCTGGTGGAACTCACCAATACCAATTCGATTTCTTACCTAAATATGGTGGATTAAGAACAACTGGTAACGGTAGAAATAACCCTGCTCAAAATACTGACTTGTATATTCACAACTCAGGAGGACGTAGTAGCATACTACCAGTAGAATTGACAAGCTTCACTGCTACCAAAATGGTAGAAGCAGTTGCTTTAAACTGGACTACAGCTTCTGAATTGAATAATGACAGATTTGAAGTATTGAGATCAGAAGATGGTGTGAACTTTGAAAAAATCGGAACTGTAAACGGTTCAGGTACTTCTAACACACCAAAAGGATATAGCTTCTTAGATACTGATGTGAGCTCTGGAATTTACTACTACCAATTAAGACAAGTAGATTATGACGGAACACCAACTTTATCTAAAGTTATAAGTGTAGAATTTACAGTTGATGCTAAGTTTAGTGTAGGAAACTTCTTCCCTAACCCAGCTCAACGTTCATCTTCAGTGATGATTTCTTCACCAACTAACTCTGAAGTGGTATTCACACTTTATAGCATCGATGGTAAACAAGCTTTGAATAAAATATACCCAATCGCTAAAGGTGAAAACAGAATAGACATAGATGTTAATAATGTAGCAACTGGTTCTTATATTGGAATCTTCCAAACTAACGGACAAGTGATTAACCGCAAGTTGATCATACAGGAATAACTACTATTCTAATCATATAGAAAGGGGAGTGTCGAAAGATGCTCCCCTTTTTTAATTTAATTGTCTAAGAGTATTTGTCAAGAGTTGTATCAATATTCTTATCTTTGCACTTTTACAAAATATACACAATGGATAAAAATACCATTACTGGTTTTATTTTATTGGCCTTATTGACTGTTGGCTATGTCTTTTATAGTTCTCAACAGCAAACACAGCTTGAAAAAGAAAAAACAGTTTTAGAAGTTACTTCGAAAGATATCAATTCAGATACTGCACAATTAGTAGTGGATTCTACTGAAATTAAAGCTACTCAACTAGTAGAGTCTTTTGGAAATCACTCCTCTTTAGCCAATGGCGAATCTCAACTTTTGACATTAGAGACTGATGTAGCTACATATACATTTGACACCAAAGGAGGTGTACTTAAGAGTGTAGAACTGAAGGATTATAAGACATTCGACAAAAAGCCTTTAGTCTTATTTGATGATAATGAGAATGTATTAGATTTCTCTTTTGTAAGTAATGAAAGTAAAATCCTACATACTAAAGATTTATACTTTACTACAACGTATAGCAATTCAAAGATTTCTGGTGAAGAAACTCAACAAGTAGAGTTCACATTAGATTTTGGAGATGGCAGTAAGTACGTACACGCTTATACTTTTATTGGAGATCAATACCTACTTAATTTTGATGTATATACTACAAAGGCATCTAGTTTTATTTCTCCATTGACGACTTCTCTAGAAGTGCTTTGGAATCAAGAAATGCCTTCTTTAGAAAGCAATATTAAAGAAGAGAGAATGTACTCTAATCTTTATTATAGAACTAGTGAAAGCTATGTTGAAGAATTAAGTTCTAGAAAAAATGATGACCAAATCATCGACCCAAGTGTAGAATGGGTAAGCTACAAACAAAAGTTTTTCAATAATACTTTGATATCGACTAAGGTACCTTTTGAAAAAGGATCAAGACTTAGAATCAAGCCAGATTTAGAAAATGTAGAGTTTGTAAAAGATGCTCAAGCAGATTTAAAATTACCTATCACTAAAGGACAAGACTTTCACCATGAATTACAATGGTATTTTGGGCCTAATAAATATTCAGACCTTAAAGCCTTAAAAATTGGTTTGGATGAAATCATACCATTAGGTTGGGCAATTTTCGGATGGGTGAATAAGTTCTTAATTATTCCTGTATTCAACGTATTAGGTAAGTTCATTTCTAATTATGGAATTATCATATTGATTTTGACAGTCTTGTTGAAATTAGTTCTAGCTCCATTGAATAGAAAGCAATTATTGTCTACTACTAAAATGCAAATCCTCAAACCAGAAATTGAGGAGCTCAAGAAAAAGTATCCTAACGATAAGCAAATGGTAGGCGCTAAGCAAATGGAACTGTTTAGAAATGCAGGGGTGAATCCAATGGGTGGATGTTTGCCAATGTTGCTACAGATGCCTATTCTATTTGCGATGTACCGTTTCTTCCCTAACTCTATTGAGTTGAGGCAAGAACCTTTCTTATGGGCAACAGATTTGTCACACTATGACTCTATCGCACAACTGCCATTTACTATTCCTATTTATGGCGATCATGTCAGTTTGTTTACGCTGTTAATGGCAATCACTTCTTTTGGTTATACTAAAATTACGATGAGTCAGCAACAGATGAGCATGGGTGATAATGATATGATGGCTACTCAGATGAAAATGATGCAGTACATTACTCCGTTTATGTTCTTATTCATGTTCAACTCGTTCTCTGCAGCTTTGAGTTATTACTACTTCTTGTTTAACTTACTTTCAATCATTCAGACTTATGCTTTGAAAAAGTTCTTTATCAATGAAGATGCTTTAAGAGCAGAAATTGAATTCAATAAAAAGCAACCTAAGAAGAAATCATCTTGGCAAAGTAAAATGGACCAAATGATGGAACAGCAAAAAGCAGTTCAAGAAAAAAAGAAAAATAAATAATTTGATAGCCACTCTATAATGAGTGGCTTTTTTTTGATTATCTGTCAATTTTGTATGATATTTATTTATGATGCATTTGGAACAGATACCTATGTTCAAACCTTTTGTAGGTTTTGTGCTAGGAATTTTACTAGGTTATTATCTAGGTATTCCAAGTATGGTCTTTTTCATTGGTGTAATAGTTTTTCTAGTATTAGGATTGCTATGGATGTATGGTAATTTTGGACCTACTAGATATATTGCTTTTTCTGGGATAAGTTTTTTGTTGGCAATGGTATCAGTAGGCGCATTCAACTATTCTATCAAAAAGGGATATCAGCCTTTAGAAGACGGCTTTTATACTTATTCAGCCGTAATAGACAAAGTCATCAGTAGGAAAACGGATTATTCAAGAGTATATTTAGAAGTATTATCTGTCAAAGAACATTCAATTGCTCACTCATATCGAATCGTTTCTAACATTTATGATAAGGAGATTCTTCCTGGAGATACTGTTTTTGCTTCGAGTTATTTTAAACCTCTAATGCATGATTTGAATCCGGGACAATTCAATGTCAAAAAATATTTTGCTTATAAGTATATCTATCACACGACTACTTTACAACCCAACAAATTCTTAAAGAGTACTTTTCAAAATAAATTTCACTTTCAACGATGGTGTCAATTATCCTCGCAATGGTGTAGAAGTGTGATTAAGGAGTTCATTCCTGTGAGGTCAGCAAGTACAATACAAGCATTGCTTTTGGGTGTGAAAGACGATGTTTCGGAGGATATGATGGAAGTATATACCAAAACCGGAGTGATGCATGCTTTGGCTGTTTCGGGGATGCATGTCGGGATTTTATATTTGGGAATGTTAGCGATCTTAAGACCTATTTATAGAAGATGGAAATGGATCAGCTTTCTACCCATTCTATTGATTTGGTTGTTCTCATTTATAACTGGTGCTGGACCTGCGGTTTTAAGAGCTGCTTTGATGATAACATTTGTAGTTATTGGGAAAAGATTTGACGAAGACAGTCATCCAGTGAATTTACTGTTAGTCTCTGGAATTTTGATATTGATCTTTCAACCTTATTTATTGTGGGATATTGGTTTTCAATTATCTTTTTCGGCTATGCTTGGCTTGTTTTATTTGATGAAGCCACTTCAAAATATGATTTATATTCGAAGGAAGTGGGTGAAAGATTATATTTGGAGTACATCTGTAATGTCGATCAGCGCTCAATTATCGACAATGCCCTTTGCTTTTTATTATTTTGGAAACTTCTCTTTTTTGTTTCTATTAACTAATCTGATTATTCTTCTTCCTTTGACGATTTGTTTGTATGGTGCAGTCGTTTTATTGATATCATCAAAGCTGCTACCTATATGGCTGAATCTTAAAATTGGATTCTTGTTAGATCATATTATATACTACGGATTCAATGCACCTCTACAATTTATATATTCTATTCCCGGTTCTTTTGCGAGTCATATTTATATTGCTTTTTGGCAAGTAATCATTTTATCATTATCAGTTTTCTTTTTTGGATATTGGTTGTATCATATTAAAAATGGTCGTTGGTTACTCTATAGTTTATTCTTATTGACGATTTCTATAGTTGGTACTTTCTCTAGACAAATCTTACTCAAAAATGATACTCATATTCATATTTTACACGCTAATTCAGGAAATAGTATTGCAGTAAATAACTTCTTATGGACGGGCGCAACTCCTTCCAATACTGTGATTCAAAACAACCCCTTCTTTCTCAATGGATATTTAAGAGAATTAGGTTGGAAAGATTGGACTTATATTGCTCCGAAAGTTGTAGAATATGATACTTCGATGTTGGCTGTAGGACATCAACGCTTTTATCTTTTAAATGAATCCTTATATAATTTTTCGGAAGCTCATAAGATAGAAGTGGAATATTTGATTTTAGGAAATCATCTGTATCTGAATATAGAAGACCTACTTAAAAAGTTTAAATTCAAACATATCATTTTAGATGGAGCATTAGATTATTCAAAATATGCAATGTTCAAGAAGATTTTGGACGCTAATCAAATCTCATATATCGATACCCGATCAAATGGCGCACACCAAATCAAATTATAAACTATGCAGAACTTCTAAAATCGTTTTGTAAATCAAATCCAACTCTTCATTAGTAATGCAATATGGAGGTAGAATATAAATCGTATTTCCAAGTGGTCTTAACAAGATCCCTTTGTCTAAAAAGGCTTTATAATAGAGGTCTCTTTTTGAATTGAAATAACTTGTACCTTCTTCATTCTTAATGTCAAATGCTAGAATTGTTCCGGTCTGTCTGGGGTTTTCTATCTTAGAAATTGACTTTAATTGATGTAAGAAAGATTGATGCTTGAAAGTAATTCTTACGATTTCGTCAATATAATCAGGCTGATGAAAGATATCTAAGGAGGCTACTCCTGCTGTGCAAGCGAGTGGATTAGCAGTATAGGAATGACCATGATAAAAAGTTTTCTTAGGGTCATTTTCAAGATAGGCGTGATAAATTTTAGACGTGCATGAAGTCACTCCAAGTGGCAAGTAACCTCCGGTCAAGCCTTTTGACAGGCAAAAGATATCTGGCGCAACTTCCAAATGGTCACACGCAAACATGGCACCTGTCCGACCAAATCCTGTCATGACTTCATCGGCTATACAGATAATATCTAAGTTTTGACAATGAATGATTAATTGCTCTAAATCTTCTGCTTCATACATCAGCATACCTCCAGAACCTTGTACTAATGGCTCAAAAATAAATCCTGCAATGGAGTGTTGTTGTGCTAATTTGGATACCCTTTCTCGTAGTTGAGAAATGTTTTCAGAGGTAGGAATAGGAAGATGAATGACTTCAAATGCAGCATTACCGAATGGTTCATTGAATACACTTTTAGCTCCTACAGCCATTGCGCCGAAAGTATCTCCATGATAACTGTCTTCAAATGCTAAAAATGTATTTTTTGGTTGACCTATATTATTCCAATATTGCAATGTCATCTTGATTGCTACTTCTACCGCTGTAGAACCATTATCCGAATAAAATATTTTGCTTTGATTTGGCGGTAAAATATTTAACAAGCCTTCTGCTAATTGAATAGCAGGTTCATGAGTAAAGCCCGCAAAAATCACATGCTCTATTTTGTCGATTTGCTCTTTGATTTTCTCATTAATATAAGGATGGGCATGACCATGAAGATTCACCCACCAAGATGAAATAGCATCTATATAGCGATTGCCTTTGTCATCATAAATATATACGCCTTGACCTTTTACAATATTGATATGGAAATCTTTTTTCCATTGATGAGTAAATGGGTGCCATATTGCTGATTGGTCTCTTTCACTCCACTCCATAATTTTCAATGTTAATTTTTAATTGTGCAGCTAAATCTTGAAGAACTTCTGCAGTAATATTTTCTAATATCGGAATCTCTAAAATTATTGGAACTTTAGAATATTGTGCTATCCATCTATTTGTATCTGGTAAAGCTACTCCATTAGAAACGATTCCAAGAATAGGAATGTTCTTGGATTTTAGCATTTCGATACTCAATATCGTATGATTGATATTGCCCAAATATTGGTTCATGGTCAATATTACAGGAATATTCCATTGTTGTATAATATCCAAATACAGGGATTGGTCATTGATAGGAACCATCAGTCCGCCAGCAGTTTCAATAATAAGATTGCCTTCAATATCTTTTGGTATGAGTAATTTTGAGAGGTCAATTTCTACTTCATCTATTTGAGCAGCAATATGAGGCGAAAGTGGTTCTTGTAAAAGATACGCTTCTGGATAAATGGTGGCATTCGTCCAACCACGAACGGTGCGACTATCAATATCTCCTTCACCGTTGAGATAACCGGTTTGTATAGGCTTCCAATAAGTCGCGCTGAATGCAATAGTAGCAATAGCTGAAACCAATGTCTTTCCTACTTCTGTTCCAATTCCAACAATGGCTATTTGCTTATTCATGATACAATTGATGTAATGAATTTATCAAAATATCTATCTCTTGAATAGAATTGAAACTATGAAGATTAATCCTTAGCATTTCTTCTCCAATAGGAATTGTGGGTGCTACAATGGCTTGGATTGCTATTCCTTTATTTTGAAGTTGTTGAGCAATATGTTTCACTTTTATTTCCCCTGGGATTACAAATCCATAAACAGGACCATCACCTTTAAGTGAAGAAAGTCCTCTGGTTTTTTGATGGAAATATTGAATATTCTGCTCTAGTTTCTTTTGTGCCTGATGGAATTTTTGTAGGAATAAATGTGCGATTTTAATATGCTGAATGTCATGAACTGGAAGTGCAGTTGTATAGATAAACGTTTTGCAGAAATTAATCAAATATTGCTGAGTAGCTAAGTCACAAAGAACAGCAGCGCCGTGTGCTCCCAAAGCTTTTCCAAAAGTTACTACTCTTGCAAAAATTTGTTCTGAGATATCATTTTCATCACATAATCCACGACCATTTTCTCCAAAGCATCCTACAGCATGTGCTTCATCTACAATGATTTGAGCAGAGTACTTTTGAGCTAATTCTACAAAATCTACTAAAGGAGCTTTATCTCCATCCATCGAATAATAACTTTCACAGACGATCCATACGATTCGATCTGTATGAAATTGCTCTAATAATTGTTGAAGATTTGTAGTGTTATTATGTGAGAATGCATGTAATTCAGCTCCAGCTAACTTCAATCCTTGATGCATAGAAGCATGAATAGCTTCATCATAAAAAACGAGATCACACGGACGAATTACAGTAGAAAGCAACCCTACATTGGCATCAAAACCAGAATTGAAGATAAGTGCTGCTTCAGATTGATAATGATCTGCTAAAAACTGTTCAGTTTCTAAATGTATTTTGGAATTTCCGCTGAGGAGCCTTGAACCTGTAGAACCTAAATTTCTATTATTTAACTTTTTAAGTTCATTTTTTATCCACGCTGATTGAGATAACCCCAAATAATCATTGGATCTAAAATCAATTTCAGCTTCTAGTATAGTTAATTGTCTATACCGCCCTTGATCAATTCTAAGTTGAAGAGCGTTTGAAATTCTTTTATTTACTGTGTTTTGATCAAGCAAGGATAGCATTAGATTCTATATCTTCTTTTTTGGAAGATGCTCTTGGGCGTAAACCTAATAAATCAAACATGGCCATATCGTCGGTATATCCTGGGTTAGGAGTCGTCAATAATTTATCTCCTGCAAAAATTGAATTCGCGCCAGCCATAAAGCAAAAAGCTTGTTCTGAAACCGGCATATCTAATCTTCCTGCGGAAAGTCTCACCATAGTCAAGGGCATTAAAATACGAGCAGTGGCAATCATTCGAACCATATCAAAAACAGGAACTCTAGCCATGTTTTCTAAAGGCGTGCCTGCGACAGCTACTAATGCGTTTACAGGTACAGATTCAGGATGCTCAGGAAGTGTCGCCAAAGTATATAGCATTCCTATTCGAGCTTCATGAGTTTCACCTAATCCAATTATCCCTCCACTACAAACACTGATGCCGGCTTTTCTAACATTTCCAATAGTTTGTAATCTATCGTCATATGTTCTTGTAGAAATTACTTTACTATAATGCTCTTCTGAGGTGTCGAGATTGTGATTGTATGCGTGGAGACCAGCATCTTTTAATTTATCTGCTTGATTTTCGGTCAACATTCCCATGGTACAGCAGACTTCCATACCTAGCTCGTTCACTCCTTTGACCATGTCGAGCACTTTGTCGAAGTCTTTGTTTTCACGGACTTCTCTCCATGCTGCTCCCATGCAAAATCTTGTAGATCCATTGTCTTTAGCTTCACGAGCTTTTTCTAAAACAGTATCTACGTCTAATAATTTATGAGCTTTTACATCAGTCTGATATCTTGCTGCTTGTGGACAATACGCACAGTCTTCGGGACAGCCGCCCGTTTTGACAGAGAGTAGAGTGCAGACTTGAACCTCACTAGGAGAATGATGTTGACGATGAACAGTAGCTGCTCTATATACTAAATCTAAAAGGGGACTATGATAAATTTCTGAAATTTCTTGAACACTCCAGTCATTTTTAATATCAGACATATACTCAATTTTACGTCTAATTTACTTTTTTAAAATCTAAATTCAAATTAGAAGTTGTCTGAAATTGTTCGGAAAGTACTATTCTTCTAACTCAGGTGTGAATTTCTTATTGATTTGATCTAAAGTGTCTTTAGCCACTTCTAAAATTCGATTAAATTTTTCAGAATCTTTTAAATAATACTGATAAGAATGGTAAGCTTGACTATCTGTAAGCTGGTATTTTTCATTGATATATGGGTCACTTGATAACTCTAAAGTTGAAAAGTTGGGACTAAACGTTCCAGATAAATAATTTTGAACCAATAATAGGTCTGCTATAATATGTCCCATTTTTTCTTCACTCAATAAATCTGAAGGTGGAATTTCCTTTTCAGAAGTATTACAAGCTATCAAGATATTTAAAGCAAAAAAGAGAAGTGTATATTTGTAGGTTCTGATCAGAAAACTCATATTAAATGGATGTATTGAATAAAATTACAAAATTCGTTGAAGAACATCATGCTCAGTTGGTCGTTGTGAGTAAAACATATCCAACAGATAGAATCATGGAAGTCTATCATCAAGGGATTAAAATATTTGGAGAAAATAAAGTACAAGAGCTTTTAGAGAAAAAGGATTTATTGCCTGCTGATATTCAATGGCATATGATAGGACATCTTCAATCCAATAAAGTCAAGCAAATCGTTCCTTTTGTGACTTTAATTCATTCTGTAGATAGTGAGAAACTATTAAAAGAGATTCAAAAACAAGCTAAGAAAATTGATAGGACTGTAGATATATTGCTCCAAATGCATATTGCAAAAGAAGATACAAAATACGGTTTGGATGAAACTGAATTAAAAACAATTTTGGAAAAAGTAAATTCAGACCAATATTCTCACTTAAGAGTAAGAGGTTTGATGGGAATGGCTACTTTTTCAGATGATATCAATGTCGTGAGAACTGAATTTAAAACTTTGAAAGTGATTTTTGACCAATCTAAATTGTATTTGCAAAATGCATCTTTTGACACACTTTCTATGGGGATGTCTGGTGATTATGAATTGGCTATCGAAGAGGGAAGTAATATGGTGAGAATAGGAAGTTTGATTTTCGGAAAAAGAAATTACTCATGAGAATAATAGCGACTATACTTTTAATTTTTTGCGGTCTTGCACAAGCTCAAGTGACTAATATTGAAGCGCGAAGAGTGCAAACAGATACAACAGGTTGGTACGGCGAAGTGAATACGGGATTTAAATTTGTCAAAGAAGTAGGAAGTGTTTTTACTTCTAATTCTGACGCAAGAGTTCAATATAAAACCAAAAAGAACTTGTACTTATTATTGGGAGAGTACAATTGGTCGGGAGCGAGTAGTAAAACGAATACGCATAATGCCTATTTACATTTAAGATACAATCGAAAACTCCAACCTTCTTGGTTGAGATGGGAAGTCTTTTCTCAATATCAATTCAACAAAATAACAAGAATTAATTTGAGAATTTTAAATGGTACTGGACCTCGTTTCAAATTGCTAGAAAGAGATAAAGGTCTTTTATATATTGGTGTTCTTTACATGTTTGAATACACCAAAGAACTCAATAAGGATAATACCATCTTATACCTCAAAGAACATAGAAACAGTACTTATGTGTCTTTCAGCGTTTTTCCAAATGACTTTATATCGATTTTATCGACTTCTTACTATCAACCAAGATTAGATAAATGGAAAGATTACAGAGTTTCGAATATCACCGAACTTAGAGCTAAAATCTCTAAGAGATTCTATATCGGTATGGCGTATAAACTCAATTTTGACACTTATCCATCAGAAGGAATTTCACCAGTTACACACTCCTTCGAAAATAAGATAGGCGTATCTTTCTAAGGATAATCTATTGTACTACAAATGATTTTGAAACTTGTCCTTTAGAATCATTAATTACAAAATGATACATACCTTTTGCCAAATTGCTGACATCTAATTGTAATGTGCTAGAAGTTTGATTGTTGATATTGATTGCTTGTTCTTTACCGATTACATCTATGACCTTCCAATGAAATTTAGCATCTAATAATTGTCTGTCCTTGAATGTGATTTGTAAGGAAGATTTTGTAGGATTAGGATATAACTCAATGTTCTTAACGAGTTGGTCAAAACTACTAGTGATAATTTTTTCATCATCTAATACAGGAATAGATATAAATCCAATCGAATAGCCAGGCAAAGTAATATTGTCTGTCGCGCTGATGTCATTGATTCTAGTAATATTAATATTCTCAGTTTTAATATCAAAAGTATCTAGCATTGTAAAACCGTTGCTTGAATAAATATGTTCTGCACTTAAATATTCTGCATAGATATTAGAAAGAGATAATTGGTCGATAGACTGAGATAAAATAGACAAATCGGTAGAAGGATTGAATTGGAGTACTTCACCCGATTTATTACTAAATACTACAAAAAGACGACCTACTTCTTGTGCCGTAGAATCTTCACTTGGTTCAAAGTACGTTCTGATTAATAAATCACGCCTTGCCAATTCATTGGTATTAGAAATGGAATCATTCAACTTGTACAAGTTATGTTTTGCCAGCTCTCCTAAGATAGAGTAGGCGTTATAAGTCGTTCGCTTGATTTTATTGTAAGTGCCGTCAAGATTGACTTCAGCCGAATATGCTCCGTAGTTATAATCATTTGCATAGCTTACCCATAAGTGAGGGAATGCAAATTTCATTACATCAGAATTCATTTTATTATCTATAAATGAAAGGAAAGCTTCAAATTGGAAGAAACAATGAAAGAAAGTATTTTGCCATTCAGCTAGATAACCGTCAAAATATCCATTGTCCGTATTGAATTCCGTCATCCACATTTTTTTACCTGTTTCAGTCAGTTTAAAAAACTTCTCATACTCTTCATCTACTCTTGGAATTCTATCGTGAATGAAGTCATCCGCTAGTTGTTTTATTTTAATCAATGTGTCTGCCATTTCTGGATCTTCAGCAGTAGAAGGAGTTATTCTTGGACCATTATCGATTTTAAAATAAAAATGATGAATTACGCCATCTACCATTGGTAAAATAGAATCTCTAATTCCTTCGTTCCAAAGTCTATTCATATTAGCTTGGTTCCCCAAAAAAGAGATGATACCTACAGGAACTGCTGTTGGGATTTTAGGCCCTCTATCGAATAAAGCACTATTATAAAATTGTACTATAGAACGATAAAGCGTAATGTGCTCTCCGAAAGTTTTTTTGTATTTTTTTTGATTGGTTAACCAAAGCAGATTGTTATTGACTACGTTGTATTTCAAACCAGTAGCAGGCTCGTGAAAATAGAATTCATTTCCATACTCTATTCCTTCTAGTTCAATAGAAGGGTGGCTTCTTAAGATATCATACACATCAATTACGTCTTTCAATCTTTTGTAGAAATCAGCAGTGATTACACCATTTTTCATCATGTCTTCCGCTTCTTCTATAGTCGTTGCACCATCTAAAAGACTAATTTCACTTTTGTTGTGAATGTAAAATGTAAAGATATTTGGCAACCAAACTACTCTTTTCTTTTTCTTGTATCTGTCATAATATCTGTCAGCAAATTCTAGTAAATTATGGATATAGTTGGTTTTTGCATACTTCTCAAAAGTCATGCATTCATCTGTACCATTATTTGGGAGGTTGCAACTCATTGGATGACTAATCGCATTGATTTCTTGTCTGCTCAGTCCATATCCCTTTGAAGTGCCACCAAAGTAATGATAGAAATTCGAAGTCGCGCCACCTGGCCATCTGTAGACTAAATCTTCAGCCTCTAGCATATCTTCCGTAATTTCTTCTGGAACATTACCGTTCTCATCTAGTATTCTGTAGTACATTCTTTCAGCATTTACGCCGATTGCATCGAATTGTACTTTTCTTTTTATAGAATCAATATTGGCTTCTATTTTTAAATTATTTTGAGCAAATAATAGAGAAGTGGAGGTCAAAAAAGACAAGAAGAGTAGAAGATTTCTCATTGGAAAATAATAGTTGAAAATATAATAATTTGAAGATAGGGAATTTTTAAATCTAACTATATTATAAAAACCAATATCTCTTAAAAATCAATACACTATATTTGTTAATACTGCAATGAATAAATACAAAATTATCAATGACCCGGTATATGGGTTTGTGAATATTCCTACCGAATTAATTTTTGATGTTTTATCGCATCCTTATTTTCAAAGGTTGAGAAGAATACGACAGATGGGATTAGCAGAATTGGTATATCCTGGTGCTACACATTCGAGATTTCATCACGCTTTGGGCGCTATGCATTTGATGGAACTCGCCTTAGATGTATTGGTAAGTAAGGGACATCATATCACAGAACTAGAAATTGAATCTACACTATTAGCTATTTTATTACACGATATTGGACACGGTCCATTTTCACATACTTTAGAAGCGACTATTCTGAAAGGTGTACATCATGAAGAAGTTTCTCTCAAGATTTTTCAACTGCTCAATACAGAATTTGATGGAAGATTGACTAAAGCGATAGAGATATTTAAGGGAACTTATGATAAGCACTTTTTACATCAATTAGTTTCTGGTCAATTAGATACCGATCGTATGGATTATCTTAATCGGGACAGTTTTTATACTGGAGTAGCTGAAGGGGTTATAGGATATGATCGAATCATAAAAATGCTAGATGTCGTAGGAGATGATTTAGTAGTAGAAGAAAAAGGGATTTATTCTATTGAGAAGTTTATTGTTTCTAGGAGATTGATGTATTGGCAAGTCTATTTACATAAAACTGCAATCGCCGCAGACCATATGCTGAATAATGTCTTGCAAAGAGCAAAAGATTTATACAAAGCAGGAGAATGTAATTTGAATTTGACACCACATTTAGAATATTTTATTTCAAAAGACGTTTCTTTAAAAGCATTTTTGGAAGAAGATGAGCATTTGATACAATTTGTATTATTAGATGATATCGATATCATGAATGCGCTAAAAATGTGGATGAGCCATTCAGATCCTGTTTTATCGTATCTATCTACCGCAATAATTAACAGGAATCTATTTAAAATAAAATTTATTGACCACTCTTCAGAAGCATATATTCAGAAAATTCAAACAGAGTTTTTTAAAGGTCATCCTGCTTTAAAAGGATTTGAAAAATATTTCTTAAATAAAGGTGATGTAACAAATAACGCATATATTCCTGGTAGAGATAGCATTTTAATAAAAATGAAAGATGGTTCTGTAAAAGACTTTGTAGAAGTTGCAGAAGTATTGAGTATAAAATCTTTATCTAATCCAATGATGAAATCTTATATTTGTCATCCCACATGCTAATTTCTGTAAAAGATTTATCTGAAAAATTAAATGCACAATTGATAGGAGATGCACATCAAATGCTATCTGCTCCTAATCGAATTGAATATGCTCAAAATGGTGAGATTACTTTTTTGCAATATTCTAAATATTCCACTTTACTTTCTGAATGTAAAGCTTCTGCAATTATTACAACAAAAGAATTAGTCAACACATCACTTCCATTTATTTGGTTGGTAGTCGATGATCCTTATTTGGCATTTGCTCAAGTTTTAGAATTATTTTTTCCAATCAAATCGCCAGAATTTAAGCAGCATCAATATTTTACTGAACCGAATGTTCATTTAGGTGAAAATATTCAAATTGGTCAAGGTGTTTATATTGGCTACAATTCTAAGATAGGAGATGGAGTAATTCTTTATCCTCAAGTATATATAGGTAATGGAGTAGAAATCGGGGAAAATGTAACCATTTATCCAGGTGCAAAAGTTTTAGATAATTCTATCATTGGAAATCACTGTATCATACATGCAGGAGCTGTAATAGGAACTGACGGTTTTGGTTTTGCCCCAAAGCAAGATGGTACTTTTCAGAAAATCCCTCAAATGGGAAATGTCATACTTCATGACCATGTAGAAGTAGGAGCAAATACATGTATAGATAGAGCTACAATGGGTTCTACTATCATTCAAAAAAATGTAAAATTAGATAATCTAATACAGATAGGTCATAATGTAATTATTGGTGAGAATACGGTCATTGCAGCTCAAGCAGGAATTGCAGGAAGTAGTCAAATTGGACCTTATAACCAAATCGGCGGGCAAGCAGGTTTTGCACCACATGTCAAGACAGAATCTCATGTAAAAGTGAATGCTCAGTCTGGAGTGTCTAAGTCTATACTTAAACAAGGTGCGATAATGACGGGTACACCTGCCCAATCATATATAGATTATAATAGAACACAAATCATCATTAAAAATCTTCAAAAGAAGAATAAGACTGAAAATAATACGAAATTGGACAAGCATGATTGAATGGCAACAAACGATATCAAAAACGGTCTCTTTTTCGGGTAAAGGATTACATACAGGTCAAAATGTGACAGTGACTTTATCTCCGGCGCCTGCCAACTCAGGAATTGTTTTTAGAAGAGTAGATGTTGAAAATCCTGTTAATATCAAAGCAGATTGTGATTTAGTAGTAGATGTATCTAGAGGAACTACTTTAGAATATCAAGGTCAAAGAGTTTCCACAGTAGAGCATCTCATGTCTGCATTGGTAGCATTGAATATTGATAATGTCATTGTAGAACTTGATGCACAAGAAGTTCCTATTTTAGATGGAAGTGCATTGCCTTTTATTGAAGTGATAGAATCTGCAGGTTTTGAAGAGCAAAATGAAGAAAGAGTTTACTTTGTTTTAGACGAGACTTTTCAATATTACGATCCAATAAAAGATGTCGAAATGAATGCACTACCTTTCGATGAATATGCTATTACAGTGATGATTGATTTTGATTCTGAAGTGATTGGTAGACAGTACGCTCAATTAAAGTCTATAGCTGATTTCAAACAAAACTTTGCAGCAGCACGTACTTTTTGTTTTCTACATGAAGTGGAATCTTTATTAGAGCAAGGATTAATTAAAGGTGGTGAATTGAATAATGCCATCGTAATTTCTGAAAAGGAAATTCCAGAAAATAAATTAAAACATCTATCAGATATTTTCCGACAAGATATTCAAGAATTGCCACCAAAAGGAATTGTCAATCACAAGCAATTGAGATATGATAATGAGATGGCTCGTCATAAATTGATTGATATTGTAGGTGATTTAGCACTGATTGGAATAAGAATCAAAGGAAAAATCATTGCTTCTAAACCAGGTCATGCAGGAAATATAGCTTTTGCTCAGAAATTGAAAAAGCATATTCGTAAGCAGTTGAAAATAAGAGAAATACCAATTATTGATCCTAATTTGCCGCCTGTTTTGGATTTGATAGCTATCAAGAAAATTATTCCTCACAGAATACCTTTTTTATTAGTAGATAAAGTGATAGAATTATCCGAAAATTCTATTGTCAGTGTTAAAAATGTGACTATTAATGAACCTTATTTTGAAGGGCATTTCCCTAATCAGCCTGTCATGCCAGGAGTTTTACAAATAGAGGCAATGGCTCAGACGGGTGGCATCCTTGCTTTACATAGAGAGGAGCACCCTGAAGATTTTTTGACTTATTTTGTTAAGATAGAAAACTGCCGATTTAAGCACGTAGTAGTTCCGGGAGATACGATGATTATTAAAATGGAGCTTTTGCATCCAATAAGAAGAGGAGTATGCTTCATGAAGGGCGTCATCTATGTCGGACAACAAATAGTAACAGAAGCAGAACTCACAGCTAAAATATTCAAGCCTTGACAAATAACTTTATACATCCCTTAGCTCAATTATCTACTGGAGTAGAAGTGGGAGCTTACAGCTATATTGATGACGATGTCATCATTGGTGAAGGAACTCGAATCGGTCCTAATGTTACCATATTTAAAGGGTCTAGAATAGGAAAATTTTGTAAGATTTTTCCTGGAGCTGTAATTGGAGCAGAGCCCCAAGATTTGAAGTTCGAAGGAGAATATAGTACTGTAGAAATCGGAGATTATACGACTATTAGAGAATGTGCAACTATCAATAGGGGCACAAAAATGACAGGTACTACGAAAATCGGAAGTCATAATCTCATCATGGCTTATGTACATGTTGCGCATGATTGTGTAATTGGAGATCATTGTGTATTATCTAATGCCACAAATTTGGCCGGCCATGTAATTGTGGAAGATTATGTAATTTTTGGTGGAATGTGTGCAGCTCATCAATTTTTAAGAATTGGAAAGCATGCTTTTGTTGCAGGAGGTACTATGCTTAGAAAGGACGTGCCACCTTATGTTTTAGCAGCAAAAGATCCAGCAGTATTTGCAGGAATTAATTCGGTAGGACTAAAAAGAAGAGATTTTTCAATAGAGGAAGTTCACTTAATTCAAGATATTTATCGCTATTTATTCAATAGTGGATTGAATACTTCTCAAGCAATTGAAAAAATTAAGGAGGACTTTTCATCTTCTGTTATAAGAGATGAAATTATTGATTTTGTAAAGAAATCTGAAAGAGGAGTGATAAGAGGGATTAGTTAAATCTAATCGTGATGATATGGAAATAAATTTAACATCGATAGGAAAGAGATACGGATTTGAATGGATTTTTAGAAATGTAGATTTCCAATTCCAGTCGGGAAATTCTTATGCGCTTACAGGGCATAACGGTTCAGGTAAATCCACTTTGCTCAAGATTTTGTCGGGAGGATTAACACCTAGCGAAGGAAAAATTGATTTTAAAGATGGACAAAAACATTTCACACCAATAGAAATCGCAAAAGAGGTCGCTTATGTAGCGCCTTATATTCAATTAATAGAAGATTTTACACTACAAGAAATTGTAGAATTTCATTTCCAATTTAAGAAGATGTATGTCACTCAAGACGAGTTGATGGAAATCATGGATCTGAAAGTACACCAAAATAAATCTATACGTCATTTCTCATCAGGAATGATGCAAAGATTGAAATTGTCTTTGGCAATTCTAAGTCAAACACAAATCCTTTTATTAGACGAGCCCACTTCTTATTTAGATGAAAAAGCCATTCTTTGGTATAAAAATTTGTTGCAAGATTATATTTTTGATAGATTAGTTATCCTTGGATCTAACCAAAAACATGAATATACTTTTGTAGAAGGTGGAGAAATTCATCTTCCAGATTTTAAATACGAAAAGAGAAAGCGATATGGAACTCAACTATAAAGTCTTTGGAGAAATTGGTGAAGATGTAATTATCATACATGGTTTATTAGGTTCTTTAGATAATTTTCAAACTATTGCTAAGCAATTATCCGATACTTATAGAGTTTGGCTGCTAGATATGAGAAATCATGGAAGCTCATTTCATTCTGATGAGATGAACTATGAAGTGATGGCTAAAGATGTTCATGAGTTTATGGAAATGCATCAATTGAGTCACGCTCATATAGTAGGGCATTCTATGGGAGGGAAAGTCGCTATGAATTTCGCTTTAATTTATCCAGATTTGGTGGATGATTTAATCGTAGTAGATATTGGACCCAAAGAGTACGAAGGAGATCATCAAGTGATTTTACGGACGATGTTGGAGACTAATCTGAAAGATTATACAGAGAGAAGAGCGATTGAAAATGTCATTTCAGAGAAAATACATTCCAAGAAAATCGTCCAAATCATGATGAAGAACTTAGGTAGAAATAAAAATGATTTCTTTTGGAAACCTAATGTGGAGGTCATTTTGAACTCTTACCGCTTATTAATGAGTAATGTTCCTAAAGATTCAGTCTTTAAAGGCAATACTGTTTTTATAAAAGGAGAGAATAGTGATTATATTGAAGTAGAAGATTTAGAAGAGTTTAGAAAATACTTTCCAGAAGCTCAAATGATTACAGTGCCTAATGCTGGACATTGGGTGCATGCAGATCAACCTAAAGTTTTCTTGCAATTACTGAATAAGATTTTGAATAATTAAACTGTTTATTTGCAGTCTAATGAAAGAATGCTGGTTTGCGTTGCATCTTTTTTGTACCGTTAAGTTCTAGCATAACTGCTTGAGCTGTAGCTTTTCCACTTATTAATGCATTGTCGACAGAACCGTAAGATAAGCTGTCTCCGCAGAAGTGTATGCCATTATCTACTTCAGAATATTTGATTTCATGGTTTGCATGGATAGTAGGAAGTGCACTTTGAATGTGATAAGTCTTAATATGCATCCAATCATTCACTTTTACTCCAAACCAATCGATTAATTCTGTTAAAATATCATCGATTAATTCATCTTCTTCTTTATCCTCAAAAGATCTTAAAGTTACACACACCAAATGGTTTCCTGGAGGTGCATATGACGGTTGAATAGTAGTCGGAACGAAAACATGATTCACTATACCTTCTTTCTTACCATTCAATAAGATAATCGCTGATTTTACTGGTGGAGTTTTAGTAGAAAAATATAAGCAGGTATAAGGAGAATATTCTACTTTGTTTTTTCTCTCAGGAAAAATCTTCTCTACTTCTTGAGGAGGAATACTTACAATCACTTTTCTGGCATGAATCACTTCTCCGCTTGTAAGTTCTACTCTATCTTCAAAAACATTTTTAACTTTTGAATGAAAATGAACTGTGTTTTCTTCTAATTTCTCTCCTAATTGAACCGCGATACTTCCAATTCCATATGCTGGAAGTGCACTTTCCTCAAAAGCGAAACTCTTCATCATAGAGGTGAAAAGGTAAGCAGAAGTTTGAAGACTAGGGTCAAAATAGATGGCGTGGCATAATGGACGGAATAGAGTTTCTATGAGCTTATCGCTAAAACCTCTAGACTTTAAATAATCCATTGTTGTGATAGATTGCCACTTTTTTAATTGGTCGTCATTCGAAGTCATCAAGTAAGTCAACATCGAACCTAACTTTATTTTGTCGCCAAAACTCATGAAAGGAAGAAATGCCATTGAAAAGACATCGCCTATATTTCGTAGAGGGTTTGTGACTAAATGAAAATTATTGTTGAAATGAATCATTGCACCCGGATAAATAGACTCCATTCTCAAAGGTTTGTAATCAAATGTATTTTTTGATTCCGTATAACCTTTTTGAAAAAAGTGAAGACCTTTATCTAAGATATATCCATCTATATAGTCGGATTTGCATCTGCCACCAACTTTTCCATTGGCTTCATATATAGCAACTTTGTACCCTTTTTGCTGCAACTGATATGCGGCAGAAAGACCTGAAAGACCAGCTCCTACAATAATGACATCCAACATAAAAAGAAAAAAGTAGTTGATGTAAAGTTACGAACGACAGTTAGTTATGTCAAAAATTACCTATTATAAAAACATTATCTGTATGTCAATTAATGCAACAGCGTATTCTAGTTGAGCATACAATTGAATACAAAGACGTGACTTATAAAGATGTATTTTTATAAAAAACTCTGCTCAATTGCAATGAAATGTGAGATGCTTCCTCCTAAAACAAACAAATGCCAGATCGCGTGATTGTAAGGCAGTTTATGCCAAGCATAAAAAATCACTCCGAAAGTATAGAATAAGCCGCCGTAAAGAATTAAGTATTGAATGTTTTCTGGGCAAGAAGCTACAAAGTCATTAAATACAAATACTGCCATCCATCCTAGAAATAAATAACTGAAAACGGATAGGAACTCATATTTACCAGTGTAGAATACTTTTAAAATTACACCTGCAGCGATGATGGACCACATGATAATTAAAAACCAAAATGCTTTTTCATAAGGAAGATACTTAGCAATCAAAGGAGTATATGTTCCACCTATTAGGAAGTAAATAGCAGTATGATCCCAAACTCTTAATGTCTTTTTTAGCTCTTCATTTTTGATAAAATGGTAAATTGTTGAAGCGCCATAGACCATCATCAATCCAAAAGAGAAAACTATAACTGACCACAAGTAAGCGATATTTTTATCATCAAACATTTTAATAAACAATGATGGTAAAAACGAAGCAAATAAAATGATTCCAAAAAGATGTGTCAAGGTATTGGCTAATTCATGTCCCTTGCTTAATTCTCTCATATCCGTATGTTTTGCGATGCATAAATATAAGCAATTGCACTTCTAGCTGAGTTGGAATACCTTTTATGAAATAGAAACTTTAATATTATAAAATTAAAGAATGAATGTAAAGTGCTTAATATAGCTATCTAAATTATGGTTGGTAAACAGAAAATTGCTTTTCACTATTGACTATAATTTGAGGTTTTCCTTTATGCAATTCTACTTTCCCTCTCACGCATATTAATTTGTCTTTTAAATAAACTTCTGGCTCGTAAGTAAAGTTGATTCTATCTTTGCCAAATACAATTGCGGTAAATGGCGAGTTAGGAAATTGCTCATCAAAATTAATATAAGTGATTGCTGCGGAAGAGTTTTTGTTATATCTGGTTGCGACTACTTTGCCACATACATTACAATCTGTACCTATGAAATAATTCGCTTGCTTGGTAGGAATATGGTTGAGGTCATATTTAAAATTAGGAGCCTCAGAAACCACTGTCGAAGTATATTTCCAATCTTTAAAATTAGAGGTGCTTTCAAAAGCTTCGGCATTAGCAAGATTAGGGAAGAAGTCAATATTTGTAAGAGCTTCAATACTGTCTATTGTAACTACATAATTTGAAATTTTATCCGAAAAGCTTGCGTTAGGCATCAAGAATGCGATAGCTTTTGGCTGCTCCGCGTTCATATCTACTATGATTTTATAATAAGCTTCAGGTATGCTTACTCTAAAAGAACCTTGTTGGATTTTAGGAAGTTTATCGTGTAATACTGGACCTGATATTACGAGAAGTTCGCCATGATCCACCACCCATTCTCTGACCTGCATTTCTAAGTTGTTCCATGAAATTCTATTTAAGTCAGGTACTTGTGGACTCATATTGCTATAATAATAGGATTCACTCAGCGCTTTTTTACTCCAACGAAAATCTGCAGATGGAGCTAAATGTCCTCTGTCATATCCACTGTACCAATAGTCTGCAACATCTGCCGAACCAGTGCTGACGGCTGGGTCTACTCGAAAGTCATTCGTACGAGTGACTGTACCTGTGATAACATCCTTAGGTACCACATGCATTACCCAATCTGCTTGTTCGTGGTCTTCATTATAACTCAATACAAAAGCGGAGTGATAAATGATTTCGTTTTTGAAAGGAGTTTTGGGAATGTATTTTTCAAGAGTTTCTTTAATTTTTTGAAGCTTTAAGTTTTCTATCTCATCGATAATATCTTCTACTTGATTTTGTTGCTCACTCAATTTCTCTTGTTGAGCTTTGATTAAATCATCAGTATTTTGTCCTCTGCAAGAAATGATATTCAATGCAAAAAAAGTGTACGTTAAAAATATAGAAAAGTATTTCACGATAAAGATTATTGTTTTTTCGAATCTAATAATGTGCCAAGATACAGAATTAGATTTTCTTAGAGATAGGTTGAAGTCTATAATTCATCACATAAAAAAAGCTCTAACAAATTGCTAGAGCTTTAAAATATTGTTGTTTTAAAATTTATTCACCGTAGATATCTGCAATATCTCTTGCATATTTCTCTGAAATCACTTTACGTTTGATTTTCATAGTAGGCGTTAATTCTTTAGTGTCTACTGTCCATTCGTTCGCTAAAAGCTTGATTTTTTTAAGTTGCTCGATATGGTTAAAGTTAGGGTTAAGTTCTTTAACGATTTCCTCATACATTTTTACAACTTTCGGATTTTTAATCAATTCCTCATTGTCTTTAAATGCTATACCATTGGTTTTAGCCCAATCGTGTAATGCTTGATAAGCAGGAACAATCAATGCAGAAACGAATTTTTTACCTTCACCTACTACCATGATTTGCTCTACAAAGAAAGATTCACGATATAAGCTTTCGATAGGAGCAGGAGCTACATATTTACCACCTGAAGTTTTTAATAACTCTTTTTTACGATCCGTAATTTTCAAGAATTTATTTCCATTTGGTCCAGTTAAGAAAGTACCCACATCACCTGTATGGAACCATTCTCCAGTCATTACTTCTGCAGTTTTTTCTGGCTCTTTTAAATAGCCCATCATAACATTTGGACCTTTCGTTAAGATTTCACCATCTTCCGCGATTTTTACTTCTACTCCATCTATAGGCATTCCTACAGTTCCTAACATTGAACCGCCTTCTTGGAATCTATTAAATGTAACTACAGGAGAAGTTTCTGATAGACCATATCCTTCTCTAATTGGAACTCCAGCTGCAGAGAATACTCTTGCAATTTTAAGTGGACAAGCAGCAGAACCTGTTACGATTCCTACAACTCTACCACCTAAAGCATCTCTCCATTTAGAGAAAATTAATTTATCAGCAATCTTCATTTGAAGACCTGGTTTTTGATCATATTGATAATCATCCGTCAATGCTAATGCCCAGAAGAATAATTTCTTTTTAATTCCCGTTTGCTCTAATCCTTTATTGACAATTTTTTCATAAACTTTCTCTAATAATCTAGGTACAGTTGTGAAGAAATGTGGTCTGACTGTTTGAAGTTTTTCAGCTAAAGTATCTATATCAGAATAGTAAACGTTGACACTTGCATATAGATAAGTATAGATAACCATTCTCTCAAAAACGTGACAAAGTGGAAGGAAACTTAAAGCAACTTGTCCCGGTTCGATAGGCAATTCTTTTGCAACTGCCATGACGTTGGAAATCAAATTATCATGAGATAACATGACACCTTTAGGTAATCCTGTAGTCCCAGAAGTATAAATGATAGTAGCTAAATCACTTGATAAAACTTTATCGCTTCTTTCTTTAATTTTATTGATATCGCCATTTTCACCAAGTTGGATGATTTCTGACCAATTATTAGCTGTACTGACATCTTCCCAAGTATAAACATTTGTCAAAGTCGGAACTCTATCTTTTGCAGCCATTACTTTTCTGTAAAGACTTTCATCAGAAACTAAACAAAGTTTGACTTCTGAATGGTTTAAAATATATTCATATTCTCCTTGACTAATAGTAGGATAAAGAGGTACGTTGATTGCTCCGATTTGTCCAATAGCTATATCGCAAATATTCCACTCAGGTCTATTTGCAGTAGTAATCACTGCAACTTTATCGCCAGCTTGTATACCTAATTCCATTAAACCAAGGCTCAATTTATTAGCTTGATCAATGATTTCTTTCGTACTATATTTTACCCAATTACCATTTCTTACTCCAGCAATAGATACTTCTTGAGGATTTTTTTCTGACTGATATTTTATGACATCAAAAAGTCTTGTAATATTCATAAATGTTAGATGTTTTATGTTTATTTGTAAAATGCGTTAATTATTGATTGGTACTTTTCTTTTATCGTTTTTCTTTTCACTTTGAGAGTGGGTGTAAGCTCGCCGCTTTCTACAGTCCATTCATTTTCCAGCAAAGCTATCTTTTTTATTTGTTCTACTTTAGAGAAATTAACATTTAGTTTTTGTACGATATTAAAATACAGCTTTTTTACCTCTTTATGCTCAATCATTGTATTTAATGAATCGTTCTGCAAGTTATTGCTTTTACACCAATTTTTTAGTATCTCAAAATTAGGAACTATTAATGCAGAAACAAATTTTTCTCCATCACCTACTATTGCCACCTGTTCGATATAAGAAGATTCTTTTAATTTATTTTCAATAACAGCCGGAGCGACATATTTTCCACCTGAAGTTTTGAATAAATCTTTTTTTCTATCCGTAATAACTAAATATTGGTTTTCTATAAAATGACCAATATCTCCAGTCTTCAACCAGCCATCTTCCGTGAAAGTAGCTTGTGTGCTTTTCTCATCTTTATAATAACCCAACATTACATTGGGAGCTTTGGCTAAAATCTCTCCATCTTCTGCAATTTTTAACTGTACAGATGGAAGTGGAGGTCCTACAGAACCTGCTTTGATAGCATATTTTTTAAAAGGGTTTACTGTTAGTACAGGAGAAGTTTCGGTCAATCCATATCCTTCTAAAAGTGGAATTCCTGCATTGTTAAAAATTGTTGCTAATCTGGGTTGCAAAGGAGCCGAGCCGCAAATGATGGCTTTGACTTGACCACCGACAGCTGCTCTCCACTTTTTGAGTACTAATCTATCAGCAACAGCTAATTTGAATTTCTGTATAGCAGAAGCTCTTCCGTCAATAGGTGTATTTTCTGCTATTTTTAATGTCCATTGGAATATCTTTTTCTTGGCAGGAGAAAGCGTTCTTGACTTTCTTAGAATGTTTTCATAAATCTTTTCCATCAATCGAGGTACACTCGCAAAGTATTGAGGTCGGATATCAAGTAAATTATTTGAAATAGATTCTAATCCATCCGCATAATAAATGGAAGCGCCATTATACATATAGGTGTAATTCAGAATTCGCTCAAATACATGACATAATGGTAAAAAACTTAAAGCTTTATCTTGATATTCAATAGTGACAACTTCTGCGCAATCCAAAACATTGCTCATGATGTTTTTATGAGTCAACATTACACCTTTTGGGATACCTGTAGTGCCTGAAGTGTAAATAATGGTGGCAATGTCATCATCGATAATATTACTTTTGATGGGTTCTATTTCCTCTATTCCTTCAGAGGAAAAGAGTCGTTTCCAATGTTGTACTCCATCTAACTTATCAAAAGAAAAAATACCTTTTATTTGAGGCAAATTAGATAGGATAGGTAAGATTTTTCTACTGAGTAGTTTGTCAGAAATAAAAACATATTTAATCTCTGCATGCTTAAATATATACTCATATTCTGCAGCACTAATGGTTGGATAAATAGGCACATTAATTAAACCGATTTGCATAGAAGCGATATCTACCACATGCCATTCAGGACGATTTGTAGTACATATAATAGCGATTTTATCCCCTTTGACAAGTCCATTTTTGAGGAAACCTGCTGATAATTGATTGGCATCATTAAGAATGCTATTTGCGCTATACTTTGTCCAATTTTTTTTGTCTTCCCTTCTCGCAAAAGTATCATCCAATGGATGTTGTGCGCTTTGGTGATGTAGGATGTCAAAAATTTTAAGCATAGTCAATGCAAAAGGAGTTTCAAACATTGAAGTAATAAAAAAAATAAGAGGAAAGGAAATTTCATCCTACTTTATTGGTATAAGTGTTATGATTATGAGCCTAAAAGATGCTTTTGTCAAGTAGTTGAATTCAGGATAATAATTTATTGTACAATAACCACTCTTTAAGTATTTCACAAATTCATCTTATCTTACAAATTATGACTTCACCCAAACTGATTCTTTGTAAAGCCTCTGCAGGTTCAGGCAAGACTTTTACGCTAGCTAAAACTTACTTGCAAATTGTTTTAAATTTTGAACATGAGCAGTTTTGTTATTATGATAGAATTCTTGCAGTAACATTTACCAATAAAGCTACCGAAGAAATGAAGTCAAGAATTTTAAAGTTTTTGACAGAAATCAGTGAAATTCAATCTGAAGAAGAATGTAAAAAAAGTGATATCGCTCAAGCTCTTTTATTAGAATATCCTCATTGGACTTTTGAAAAATTAGCATGGAAAGCCAAGGTCGCATTGAGTAAAATCTTGCATGATTATTCTCAGTTTTCTATCATGACAATTGACAAGTTTTTCAATAGAATCGTCAAAGCTTTCTTATTCGAATTGAAATTGCAAAATGCAGCAAATGTCAGTTTGGATACTCAAAAAGCACTAGATGAAGCGATGGAAGAAATGCTTTCGGAGTACTCTCACGATGACAAACATGTATTGAGTAAATGGCTGAAAGAAATTGCTACGGAGAAATTAGAAGACGGTAAAAACTGGAAGCCGAAAGATATTGTGATGAAACTATCACAGGAATTATTCAAAGAAAATGTAGCGCAATTAGATTTGAGTTATCCTGCAGAAAAAATTGAAAGTCTTTTAGAGATTTTTAAACAGATAGAAGATCAATTTAAAAGTGCAGTACTTGGATTTGCTCAAAACATCATGGATATTATTGAGCAACATCATATGCAAGAAGGTTATTTCTCAAGAAATACATTTGTCAATCAGATTAGAAAAATCATTGCCGACCCTAGAATAGTTGAATTTACTCCATCTATTATTTCTGTAATTGAAGATGATGCATATCCATTTCTTGCAAAAATTAAAAAAGATGCTCAAGCAGATTATTATTTAAGTATCTGGGAGAATTCCATTTTGCCGATTGCTAAAAGTTTATTAGACTTTAATAGAAATCATGTTGTAGAATATAATACCATCAAAGGATTTAAGAAATATATTAAATCTTTAGCCATTCTTTCTGAAGTGTCCGAAAAGATGAAAAACTATAGAGAGCGCAATGGTATTATGTTGATTTCTGATAATAATAGTTTGATCAATAAAGTAGTAGGCAATACAGAAGCGCCCTTTCTTTATGAAAAGATAGGCAACAAATACAGATACATACTTTTAGATGAATTTCAGGATACGAGTACTTTACAATGGAAGAATTTCTTGCCCTTAATATTAGAGGTTTTATCTCATAGGGAAGATGGTAAGGTGCTGATAGTAGGAGATGCCAAACAAGCTATTTACCGTTGGCGTGGAGGTAATTTTCAATTGATACAAAATGATGTACAAGCTGATTTAGCTACATTTTGGGAGAATGATAGAAGCAATTTAATTTTAAATAAAAACTTTAGAAGTTGTGGAAATATCGTCCAATTCAATAATGACGTATTCGAAAAATTGGGAATTGAAGTTCAAAATTTTATCACTCAGAAGTATACTATTTCAGAGGTAGATAATGAGTTATTTCATACTTTGCCAGAATTATATGCAGCAGAAACAAGTAAGCAAATTTCAAATAAAGAGTCTGGAGGATTTGTAGAAGTTAAATTTATTGATCCAGTTTTTTGTGGAGTTTCAAAAGAAGAGTACGATGCAGAAACCATCAGCAGTGAATACACGATTAGTACGATTAGAAAACTAGTCGAACAGTATCAATATGATTATAAAGACATCGCTATTCTGACTAGAAAAAATAAAGAGTCTGTAAAAGCTTCTAATTGGCTGAAATCAGAAAATATACCCGTGATGACTTCGGAAGCATTACTATTGAATAGTCATTCTGCTATTCGATTGATAATAAGCGCATTAAAGTTCTTACTTTACCCTAAGGAAGATCTATATCTTTCTTCAGTTTTGTATGAATATGCGCAAGTGCATCAAATTCACAAAGAAGATTTACTTGAAAAAGAAAAGCGTAAAGAATATTTCAACAAGTATTTACATCAATTATCAGGCACAGAATCTAGAAATATTTTAGGCGCATTGTCGGTTTATGAAATTGTCAGAAACTTAATAGATATCTTAAAACTTGATACTTTTAGAGATATTTATACAGAGCAATTTTTAGATATGGTTTTACAATATCAGGAAGGAGCTCATCAGACTTCTATTATTGATTTTGTAGAATGGTGGGAAAAGAAAAATCTATCTATAACTATTGCAGGAGATACAAATGCAGTGAAAATAGCTACGATACATAAATCAAAAGGCTTAGAGTATAAAGTAGTGATTCTTCCGTTTTTTAATTGGGATATGGTCGTCAGTGCTTTTAATCAGCCTATCTTATGGCCGGAAATCATTAATTCAGAAGAAATGATGGGTTTTAAAACTTTGCCAATTAATTACTTTGATACCAAAGACTCTTATTATTTCAAAGATTTTCAAAATGAAGCCATACTATATGCAAGCGATAGCCTTAATGTAGGATATGTTGCTCTGACTAGAGCTGAGCAGAAAATGTATGTGTTGAGTCCACTTAAAAGAACAGAGAAAGACGGAATTACTCAAGATAATATCGGAGGGTTATTATACCATACTTTGGAAAATAATTATCCCAATAATTTTACAGAAGACGCTATCTATCAATTAGGCACTGAGAGGATAAAATCTTTAGAAGAAACTAAAAAAGAAGAGAAGCAAGAGGAGATAAAAGGAGGCTTAAAAGCTTCAAGGAAGAAGAAAATAGAGCCTATTGATAAAAATATTACCATCAATTCTCATAGTCGTCATAAAATACCTTTGGCAAAAGCGTCTTATAAAAACAAAGAATCTATCATTGGAGAAATGATTCACGAGACTTTATCTAAATACAGAAAAGGAGAGGATATTGATATGATTTTAGCGAATATATCGTACAGCTATTCCCTAGACGAGAATATTCAAAACGAAGTCAATCTAAGAGTAAAACAGTTTTTTGAAGATGCACAAATTCAAAAACTTTATCTTGAAGAAGGTGAAATCTTTACAGAAAAGTCTTTATTGATAAATGGTGAGATTTATCGTTTTGATTGGTTAATTTTAAATGGACAACAAGGTAAATTATATGATTTCAAAACGGGTTTAGAGTCCAGTAATAAATCACTCAATACTAAAAATCTTTTGAGTTATAAAAGTGCTTTAACATCGATGGGTTATGATATTACCGAGACCGCTTTTATCTATATAAATCAAGAAGGTTTACCAAAATTTGAATATATTGAATAACTATGGCAGTATTTGAAAGTAGAAAATCATCCATTGATGGATTTGACGTGATAGAACTTTATAGCGAAGATCAATCCGCACATATCATTTTAGATATTGGAAATACTTTGTATAATTGGACTTGGAAAGGTAAGCAAATCCTATGGTTTCCATACTCTTTAGATAGTTATTTGTCTTCTGAAAAACTTGCAGGAAATCCATTGATGTATCCATGGGCAAATCGTCTGTCATCAGAAGTTTTGAAAATAAATGGTGAAGAATGTCCTTTAGATGGTGGTAATTTATACAAAGACGCCAATGATTTGCCTTTGCATGGATTGTTATTAAAATCGGGAAGATGGGTCACCAAAGATATGGGTGTAGATGATTTTGGTGCATGGCATACAGCGCAATACGAGAGTACTGAAATATTTGAAATCATCGAGCAATTCCCTTTTATGCATACTTTAGAAATGACACATAGATTGGATAATGACGGTATAGATGTGAATTTAAAAATTATCAATTTGGACGATAAAAACCTTCCTTTATCTTTCGGTTTTCATCCATATTTTAATTATCAAAATTATAATAGAGCAGATATTTTGATCAATATTCCATATGAATCTCATGTTGAAACGGACAAGTTTTTATTGCCTACAGGAGAGCTGCATGATATTGAAGATTTTATTACTAAAGAGACTTTTTCATTAAGTAAGCTGTTTCTAGATGATGGTTTTGTTCATAAAATCTCCGGTAAACATCCTTCTTTTCAAACACCTGATTATAAAGTAGAAGTCGTTTTTGATGATGAATATCAATGCTGTGTAGTGTATGCGCCGACCTCAGAAGACAAAAAATATCTATGTATAGAACCCATGATAGCGCCTACAAATAGTTGGAATAAAGTAATTGATAATATCGAAACACCTTATGTGCTTGCAGGATCACAAAAAGAATTCTCTTTCAAAATGAAAATATCAGCTAAAGATTTGGCGGATGATATCTAATGAAGTAATCTGTTTGAAATTAGGAATATGAAACTTGAAATAAGTCAAAAGAATCTCTAAAACTTTTAATCGATCTTTCTTTGAGAAATTATCATGCTGATCGTCTAAAAAGTCAAATATTAACAAGGATTCTAGTTTATCTAAAGTGACTTGAGCAAAGCTTGGATTTTTTTCAAAGACACCAGCTTCCAAATTAAAATAGGACCTTTCTAAAAAAGGTACTTCTATATAAGGCATAAATCCTAAAATATTACTCATTTCTAATAAGAAAACATGTGGCATCATGCTTTTGGATAATGAAGAAATATCTGTTTCCAATAGGAATGCTCTCATATAGTCATACAATTTCTCATTGACCTCATTTTCATGAATACATTTAGTCAATACTTCTATTGCGAAAATTGTCACACTTTGACGAACCATATCGGTGTATAGATTCGTGTAAATATGCCCCGGTCGATACTCTTTTAGCTTCAATAGAGATTTTTGAGGATGATAATAAACATCCAATTCTAATATCTGTAAAGGTTGGAAGAGATTGCCTTTTGATTTATTTCGGCTACTTCTTACACCGGGAATAATGAAGCTATTTAAGCCATATTCTCTAGTGAAAATCTTAGTAATGACAGAAGACTCTGAATATTTGAGCGTCTTTAATACAATTCCTTCTGTTTTTTGAAGCATTATTGAATGAATGCTATTTTAGTCGCTACTTTTTCTTTTTTGTCAGCAGAAGTAGATAAAACGTAATAAATCCCTGTATGAACTTTATTGCCTTTCATGTCCATTCCATCCCAAACAAATTGTGCTCCTAAAGCTTCTCCCTCAAAAACCAATCTGCCTGCAATGTCTGTAATTTTTACATTACTATTCAAAGGTAAATTTTTGATAGCTATCGGTCCATTATAGTCAGGTCTTACTGGATTTGGATATGCATAAGGTTTTTCATTACTCGAATAAGTATTGACTGCTTCTGCACGATAAGTGATGATTCCGTTTTCGGTAGAGATGTATAAATCACCATTACCAGGATGAATGCCTAAACTTCTAATTCTATTCGATATTAATGGCGAATTATCCTCACTGAAATAATGAATATTCTCATAACCATCTTCTGATTGTAAGAAAATACCGTTAGAAGTTCCAAACCATTTTCTATTGGCTGCATCTATTACAATACTGTTGATATTTTCAGTTTCTAATAATAAATCACAATAGTTAGTGCCATCATTTCTCGGAACACATATTTGAATCGCATCACAATTCCTATCAAAAGCTGCTCCTGGACAAGGCACATAAAAAACTCCTTGAATAGAACCTATCCATATTTGTCCTTTTTTATCTGCAGCAATGCTGGTGACTGAATTAGATGGCAAGCCTCCATTTCCTGGAACGGAATTATAAGTAATGAATTGATCGTCAGACTTATCGTCTAAAGTATTTCCATAATTGAACACCACCATTCCGCCATCTGCAATCGTCATCCAGATTTGATTGAAATCATCTATTGCAATCCCGTGTACTAATTTATTATTGATTAAAGGAGAAGAAAAAATGATATATTCTCCACCAGGTTTTCTACAGATTAGCGATTGAGTAGAGTAGGCATTAGTGAACCAAACATTATTATAAATATCTTTAGTGGCTGCCGTCAGACGCATGCCAGAAGTGGCATTTGGAAAGTTCTTTATAAAATTGACTTGTTTAGTATCAGGATTATATTCTATCAAGCCAGTATTGTGAGCACCCATTAAAACTAAGTTTTCTGATGGAAGTGCTTGAATGACTGAAATGTCGTAAGCTCCTTCTATTGCTGGAAGATTTCCAGCAGTAATTGTCTCCCAAAAATTGTCTTTGTGGATATAAAAACCATTGGCATTGAATGTAGGACGAAAGCTTGCACTAATCGGTGAAGAACCGATAAATGCTGTGTTATTTAAGAAATCAATTCCTTTAGAAGTGGATCTTGCGGGTCCATTCGGCAAAATTGAAACTTGATTATTGCTAGAAACAAATTCTAATACTGATCGGTATAGATCGGCATAAAATATTCTACCTTCTTCATTTTCTATAATTTGCAAAGGTCGAGCAATGTAAAATTTCCCTTTAATATTTTCTGGAGTACCATTATCAGGAATGATACTGATAACATCTGCTTGAGATGCAAGAAGTCGATTTTTTCCTTTAAATAAACTAAAGATTTCAGAACCTGGCATCGAATAATAAGGTGTCCATTCTTCTTCATCTAATTGATAGATGATTTTTCCACTAGCAGCAAAGATTTTTCTTTCTCTTCCAGTGATGGCTTTGATTTTATCTACTGGAATTCCTTTGTTTTCAGATAATTCCCAATTTTGAAAGTTGACCAAGTTGACAGAAATCTCTCTACTTCCTCGATATAGACCTTTTTCAGAAGCTGCATAAATAGAATTTTCATTTACCCAGATATCATTGACTTTAAAATTATTGATACCGTCAGAAAAATAATAAGTATCGCCAATTTCTTGTTTGTCCAATCTCAATTCTACCATACCAAAACCTGTTGCTAACCAAGCGATACCGTCTAAGGTGAAAATTTTATTGACTTGTTTATTACCAATAATATTAGCTTTTAGAAGATAAGGAAGATTGGTAATTTTGCCATTTCGGAGAATATCTATATTAGAATTGGTATAAGCTATGATGAGCGTGCTGGTCGTGGTGTCATATCCAATAGTAGAGATTCCTACATCAGATAAACCTTCAGATTTTGTATATTTTTTGATGCTTCCATCTTCTAAATTGTAAGAAAACACCGCAAATTGCGAAGCTCCATAGAGATAGTTTTTACTGAGTGCAACGGAAGTAGCATTCGCATAAGGTAGTTGCGTTTGCCAATTACCTAACGCTACATTTTGAGCCATTATTTCTAACGTGCTGCAACATATCAAGAGTAGAAGAAGAATTTTTTTTGCCATTCACTCAAATATAATCATAAGCTGGTGTTTCTAAACTATTGGAGCTGTATATTTTGATTTTTAGCAGAATAGAGTAATTGAAGGCGTAAAGTAAATCACTTTGGATGTTAAATTTTTCTTTTAACCCAATGATCCGAGTCAAGTGAAGTATGAAAAACAGCTCTAATGATAACTATGGATTTAGATTCATCTATTGTAAAATGGATCATAAAGGGGAATTTCTCGATTGGCAAACATCCAACATTATCATAACGGATTTCAAAATACGGATGCTTTGTTAAATGGTCAATTTGTCTGTGTACAGCCAAATAAAACTTTTTGCCTAATTCTTTTTGTTGTTGATTATACCAATTAATAGCCTCTTGGATATCCAAACGAGCTTCAGATTCAAATTTGATTTGAAAAGACATCAATCTAAGTTGAAATCGTTTTTTATATCATTCCAATCCAATATCTTTTCGGGATTTAAGTCGGATTCAGTAATACGATTTCTTACTATTTTTTTGTGTTCTTCAGGAATAATATCTAAAACATTAGTTTTTACAAAACCTAAATTTTCTATTAGTTCCATAAAAAACTCAAACTTTTTCTCGGGAATTTCTAAAGTTACTTGTTTCATGTCCTTTTGTTTTGCAAATAATCAACTCTAATATAGCTAAAACGAATAAGTTTTAGGAGTGTTTAAAATCTTAAGTGGAAATAACCGTTATAATATAATTGCTTACATCTTATGTTCATTAGAAATAAAAAAATCATTTTTTTTGGGAATATCACATCGGTCAAATGCAAATAAAAAAGACCAGTGAGCTTTGAAGTCCCACTGGTTGGTATGATTGAAAATAAATTTACTGAATGATTATTTTTGAAAGACCTAAACCTTTTTCATTTTGTATCTGGATGATGTACATTCCTTTGCTAAAGTTTTGAGTAGGCAATTGTTTGAAATTTCCAACTTCTGTAGATTGGAAGATAATTTTTCCAGAGATGTCAGAAATAGATATATTTGTTTTGCCACCTTCAGCCCATCTGATATTTAAGATATCTTTGGTAGGATTAGGGTAAACATTTAATTGAAGAGCGCTTTTTTCATTGATTAGCGTGATAATGTCCACATTAGAAGTTGCATAATTGGTAATGATTGGCGCATTAAAGTCGAAATAAATTCCTGCTCTATTTTCAATGGCTGTTCCACTTGCAAGATTTGGAAGTGGTTGGATAGCGAAAGTTACATAACCATGAGATGCTGCTTCGTTGACATTGCTATCAGGAAGTAAGATATTGTCAAAAATGAAAGAGACTTCTCTGTTTTCGTTGAGATACCACTCTACAGAATGTGAACTTTCAATCATTCGTAAACTTAGAGGATCTAAATTTTCTAAAATAGTATCTACAACGACCACTTTAAAAGCAGTATCATTTCCAGTATTTTGAAATCTTACAGTATACAAAAGTTCAGTTCCTTCTGCATAATTTGGTGCTAGAACTTCTGGAGTCACTAATTTATCATTTGGGTCATAAGAACCGCGAATTACACTTGAATAGGTATAAGTATTATTTTCTGGACTAAAATCATCTACTACATTTTGCACTTTAGCTTTAATAGCATAAGGCGTATTGATAGGAAGTGAAGAAGGAACCGTTATTTTGGCTTTGAAAGTTTTGCTTTGACCTCTATCTAGATTAATATTATTCCAAAGAATACTATCTGAAATGTTTTGTGCTACCGGAGTAGTATTTTGAATCGTCCAATCTACTGGAGTTTGCAAAGACAAATTGATTTTGTTGGCAAAAACAGTTCCTCTATTAGTTACAGTGATATTTACTTGTGGAGTAAAACCATTTCTTGCAGTAAAAGGAGTAATCAATACTTCAATATCATTTACATCTTTTAGCTGAACCGCAAAATTTAGGGTATCAATTTTTTCGCTATTGCCAGAGTTGGTGTAGGTGCGCTGAGCAGGTAAGATTTTATCTAAATGCGGATGATTATAGGTGACAGAGATTTTATTTTCTTCATCAGGATTTACATAAAATCTGTATTCTCCTTTGGAATTTGAAGTTAAGATTTTATCATTAGCTTGTATAAAAGCCCCTTGAACTTTAACATCACTCCCATCAAATTTTCCATTTTTATTGTAATCTAAGTACACATATCCAGCTAATAAGTCTGGTGTGTCTCCACATGGATTTGGACAAAGTGGTAAAGCAATAGTTGCTTTGAGTTGGTCTGTTTCGTTAGGAATACAATTGATTTTAGTTCCAGATACATTAATGGACTTTAAAGAAGCGGGTAATGTTGGAAGACATTTCAAGTTGCTGTTCCCAGAAACGTTTAGAGTGTCTAATTGCGCAGGAATGCTTGCTAATACTTCTAATTTATTTTTAGAAATGTCCAAGGTTTTGAGCGTAGAAGGAATAGCAGTAAGAACTGATATATTGATATTAGACAGCGTAATATTTTGGAGAGCTGGAGGATAAGTTGGTTCAATATATTCTAGTTCTGGTAAATTTGAAATATTAAGGGATTCTAATCCTTCAGGAAATTCATAATTTATATTAGGACTTTTTTCACATGGGTATCCTAATCTATAATCAATACATCCATCATAAGTAATTCTTTTTAGTCTGGAAGGGTAGTTTACTAAATCATACCCTTCAGAATATATAAAGGATAGTTCCTCAAGCTGATCCATATTTGAAGTATTTAAAAATCCATTATTTTCTTCAAATCTCACCTCTTCAAAAGTTAATTTTTTGAGCGATGGTAACGATTGGGGAAGTTTAGGATTAAAATCATCTTGATCAAAATTATTATAATAAATATTTGAAAATTTAATTTCTTCCAATGTGTTTGGAACAACACTAAAGTTGCTTTCAAAAACATTGATAGCTTCAGAAGTAATTTTTTTCACTTTAGTATTCATAATACCTGAAATATTATTGGATCCATAAACTTCCAGTTCTTCTAATTGAGAAGGTAAGATGCAGCCTATTGATCCTCCTTGTTCATAACCACCACCACTTATTCCAACCCACGTAACGGAATCCGGCATTTCAATACCAAAACCTTGATACTCATCTGTGTAGTATGAAACAGAATAGGCATAAACACTTCTTAAGCTTTTGGGTAAATGAATTTTCTTAGCACTGACACTAGTATTTCCAAATCCAAGGCTTAAACTTTTTAAATTGACTAAGTATTGCAGTCCGTTTACAGAAAAACTCAAAGTTAATGGGCTTTCTTCTCCGTATATTTCATAATATAAATCTTCATTTAAGTCTCCTCCATTCATTAATTCATCATCAGAGGCAAAAAAGCTTTCAATATCCTGTAGTTTTGTACAAGTAGTATCTAATCTATCTTGTGCATCAAAACATTCAGGAGCAAGAATTTTCATCTCTTTTCTGATGAAATAATTATCAATCTCTATATACTGTGAAAATGCACTTGTAGCGATGAAGAAAAACGATAGAATCGTAAAGACCTTTTTCATATAAATCAATTTTTCCATGAAAATATGAAAACTATTTTATTAACTAAAATTAAGTTTTAGGAAAACAGTATATATTTTGCATTTGGGATAGGACAATTTTTTCTTCAATCAAAACGGTCAACTACCTGAAATTTTAATTTCTTAAAATTACAACCATGTCATGCTACTTCGATAATTTCATTTAGCTAATCTAAAGGAGAACCTCAGCATAAATGGAAGCATCTAATAGTATTTTTTATTGCGCCGTAGGTGTATCAGCTTTGTAACAAACCCATGAAAGATCAAAATGGTGTGCCGTAGGTACACAGTCTATAAAGCTTGAGCACCTACGGCGCAACAGAGTATCAAATTTTAGCATTATGTCATGCTGAAAGCATCTAAGAGTATTTTTTATAGAGATCCTTTCAGGATGACAATTGAGCTTAACTTAACGACATTGGTCTGTTGTCTAACAATAATGTTTTAAAATTAGCATTTCACTCAGAGATTGCTTCGTTCCTCGCAATGACGTGATTTTACGGTCTACAGTCTTTTGGTCTACGGTCTAAAATACGGTCTTCTTTTTTTGCAATCCGCTTTTTGCACCAGAGATAGAACGGAGGATCACCCGAATAGCCACGTGGTTTTAACCCGTGGATAGTAGGGAAGCCGAAGTGATAGCTCGGTCCCGATAGGGAGGTGCCCAAATAAAAAAACCAGTGAGCTTTAAAGACCCACTGGTTGGTATTTTGAAGTTTAGCTAAAATATTAAGCTAATTTTTCTAAAGCGTTTTTAACTCTTGTAAATGCTTCTGTCAAAGTTTCCTCTGAAGCTGCATAAGAGAATCTAATACATTCTGCTGCGCCAAATCCGCTACCAGAAACTGCAGCTACGTGACCTACATTCAATAGGTACAAGCAAAGGTCGTCTGCATCTTTCAACACTTCGCCATTAAATGTTTTGCCGAAATATGCACTTACATCAGGGAATACATAAAATGCACCATCAGGAACATTGCATTTTACATTTGGAATCGTTTGTATGATGCTCAATACTAAATCTCTTCTTTTTTCGAAAGCAGCTCTCATCTCTTTGGTAGGAGTTTGGTCGCCTAATAATGCTTCGATTGTGGCTTTTTGAGCGACACTATTGGTTCCAGAAGTCGTTTGACCTTGTAATTTATCACAAGCTTTTGCTATATAAAGCGGTGCAGCGATATATCCAATTCTCCAACCTGGCATAGCATAACCTTTTGCTTGACCATTCACGATGACTGTTCTGTCCACCATTGAAGGAAACTGAGCAATGCTTGCATGTTCGCCTACATAATTGATATGTTCGTAAATCTCATCTGAAACGACTACGACATTTGGATATTTTTCTAATACTTCTACCAATCCTGCTAATTCTTCTTTGCTATACACTGAACCTGTAGGATTGCAAGGAGAAGAGTAAACGATGAATTTTGTTTTAGGTGTGATAGCCGCTTCTAATTGCTCAGGAGTGATTTTGAAATTGCTTTCGATATCTGTATAAATGTACACCGGAGTAGCATTACACATTTTGATTTGCTCAGGATAGCTGACCCAATATGGAGCTGGAACAATCACTTCATCACCTTCATTCAAAAAGCTTTGGAATATGTTCGCTAAAGATTGTTTCGCACCCGTAGAAACCACGATTTGCTCAGGTTTATAATCTACTTGGTTGTCTCTTTTTAATTTTTCACAAATAGCTTGTCTCAAATCCATGAATCCAGCAACAGGTGAATATCCATCAAATCCTGCATCCAAAGCCTTCTTCGCAGCATCTTTGATATGTTTGGGAGCTCTAAAATCAGGTTCGCCTAAGCTTAGACTAATCACGTTGACGCCTTTAGCAGCAAGTTCACGACTCATTTGAGCCATTTTGATCGTTGCCGACTCGCTTAATCTGTTTAACAGGTCAGATGTAGGTAACATATAGTTTTAAATTGTGTCTACAAAATTACATTTCATAATCGACAATCCTAAAATTATAAGGTTTTTTATGATAGGAATATTATTAAGAAAATGTGGATTCTGAACCTAGTTCAGAATAACCGATCATGTCATTGCGGACTAGTTCCGCAATCTGATACGAATTACTAAGAGATTCTGAATGAAGCTCAGGATGACTGTCTGAAACGCAGAGATTCTGAAACGAGTTCAGAATGACACTGTACTTCGTCATTGTAGATCTAGTCCGCAATCATTTGAATTCTACAAACAATAATGATACTTTACAAATACAATTTTACAAAAACAAAGTCAATGGTACAAAATATCAAAATCATCCTTCCTTCATATTCTCGAGGTTTTCACTTGATTACGGAAGAAGTTTTAAGGTCACTTCCTTCTTTGCCAGAAAATGGATTGCTGACTGTGTTTATTCAACACACATCAGCAGGAATATGCATCAATGAAAATGCAGACCATACGGTATTAGATGATTTTGAAATGATGATGAATCTTATTGTTCCAGAAAAAGGAGTAGCCTTTTCACATACTATAGAAGGAGAGGATGATATGCCGGCACATATTAAAAGTGTTTTGTGTGGAAGTTCGGTCAGTATTCCTATTATCAATCATGAATTGGCACTAGGAATTTGGCAAGGAATTTATCTCTGTGAATTCAGAAATCGTGGAGGTCAAAGAAAATTGGTAGTGACTATTATGAATTAGTATTCAACAAAAAACCACATACTAACATAGATTTAAGAGAGATAATATATAGTGTTTCTGTAGAAATGGATTGGAAATGTTATGAGAGTAGACTTATATACTTGTCGACTTCTGTTTGAAATCACAAAAAAGCTATGACTCTATGTGTTTATTTTTTTTCTGCAATACTAAGTAGTGATGATAAAATCCTAGAAAGGATTAGGCTCGAAAAATCTTGCTGATTTGTAATATGTTCTTTTCCAATAAGGTTCGTCTAAAGAAGAAACTATTACTCCTTTGCTAGAACTAGAATGTACAAATTTATTGTCTTGAAGATAAATACCTACATGACTGATATTGCTTCCTCTTGTTTTGAAAAATACTAAGTCACCTTCGTTTAAGTCACTTTTGTCCACTGTATTTCCTTGATCGTATAGTTGTCTAGAAGTTCCGTTAGTAGGTAAACCTAAAGCTTCGTTATAAATTTTCATCACAAATCTTGAGCAGTCTATTCCGTTTTTGGTATTGCCACCATATCTATAAGGAGTATTGAGCCAAGTATAAGCTAAAACATACACGTCAGGATTTTGAATTTCATCCAGTCTAATGTTTTCTTGGTTAAGGAACTGAATAATATCTTCGTAATTCACCTCATGTTCATATGACAATGCTTCTATTGTACATGTGGTTTGGTCACTAGAATATGCAGAAAATGTAAATAATAAAACTGTAGCAATCGTGGAAATGACTTTTAGCATACGTTGAAAATAATTGTTGAGTTTCAGTTTTCAAAGACTTTTCGAGATTTGTTAAAATTAAAAGTTTCTTAATTTATTGTAAATAGTTGGTAGTTAAATAGTTATATCGAAATGCGACTCTGCTTTTAACCGAACTTTAACACTTTTTTAAATGTAAATTTAACATTCATAATATGTTAATTAATTGTTTATTCGAAATTAATTGTTTAGCTTCATAGTACTGATGGATGGCTAACTCACGTGTTAACCTAACATTATAGAATTGTATAAATGTGAATAGGGTAGGGCGGGTCTCAGTTCAGTTTGCAACGGAAAACTGGATCTATTTATAGCAAGGGAATTACCGAACCTAAAAAGAGCATTTTGTAGCGTGTATATCAGAGGTTACAAATGTGCCACAGTCGTTCATCAGCTTTTTTTGATTGTTTTTATTTGTTTATATAGGTTGGTTTAAAAAAGAGAAGGCTTCCCAAAATGGAAAGCCTTCTCTTTTTCTATTTTTAAGAAATTGACTAGAATAATTTCATATCATCTAAAACACTACAAACACCTCTTACAGCTACAGCAGATTCTTTCAATAATGATAATTCAGCTTCATTCAAATTCAATTCGATAATTTTCTCAATACCGTTTTTACCTAAAACAACTGGCACACCTAAGTAGATATCATTCATACCATATTCTCCTTGTAACCAAGCACAAACTGGTAAAATTCTTTTCTCATCTTTTAAGATAGCTTCTGTCATTTGAGCAGCAGCAGCACCTGGAGCATACCAAGCTGATGTACCTAATAAATTAACGATTTCACCACCGCCTGATTGAGCTCTTTTGATGATTTCTGTTAATCTTTCTTCACCTACGAAGTCAGTAATTGGAATACCAGCTACTGTTGTGAATCTAGGAAGTGGAACCATAGTATCACCGTGGCCACCTAATAATAATGCTTGGATGTCTTTTGGAGATACGCCTATTTCAGTTGCTAAAAATGCTCTGTAACGTGCAGTATCTAAAACGCCAGCCATACCCATTACTTTCTTAGAATCTAAACCTGAAGCTAAGTATGAGCAATAAGTCATAACGTCCAAAGGATTAGAAACTACAATCACAATTGTGTTTGGAGAAAACTTCACCACTTGCTCTGTAACAGATTTTACAATGTTAGCATTAGTTGCAATCAAGTCATCACGGCTCATACCTGGTTTTCTTGGAAGACCAGAAGTGATTACTACTACATCAGAATCAGCAGTAGCAGCATAATCATTGGTTACTCCTGTTACTTTTGTTGAATAATAATTGACAGGTGCAGTTTGCCACATGTCTAAGGATTTTCCCTCAGCGGTACCTTCTTTAATGTCTAACAGAATGATCTCGTTAATAAAATCTCTGTGAGCTAAAACATTAGCGCAAGTTGCTCCTACGTTTCCAGCTCCTACTACAGTAACTTTCATATTATATTAATTTGATTAATTTAAAGTTCGTGCGAATTTACTACTATTCAATTAAACATTGTGAAAAATGAGGATTGAATTTCTTGGAATCGCTAATTATCTTCGATTTTGTACTTTATAGACTTCTTTTTGAATCCATCGAAATAGAAAATTTGGCATCCATTTTTTCAAAAGCCAAGTGAGTTTAGATTCTAAATTCACTAAGATGATAAATCGTCCTTTCTCTAATTCTTTTAAAGTATTTCTAGCCACTATTTCTGCTGAAATTAATTTAGAATTCGAAGAAATTGCGATAGTTTCTGCAGGCTTAGTTTTGTTCTCTTCGTGATAGCCGGGAGTATCAGTATCAGGTGGGCATAATACAGCAATTTTTATTCCTTGAGGTTCTAATTCACTTCTCAAAACTTCTGATAAACCTATAATTCCAAATTTCGAAATAGAGTAATCTGCATATCCAAAAACTCCTAGAAATCCTGCAACTGATGAGGTGTTGATGATGTAGCCGCCAGACTTTTTTAAGTAGGGTAAAGCAGCCTGTATGCTATTCCAAGCAGTCATAATATTCAGTCGAAAAGTTTCTTCTAGTTGCTGAGAACTGATGTTTTCAAAATAGTTGGGACTTGCTTTGCCAGCGCAATTGATTAGAAAATAAGGAGTAATTCCCTCCTTGTTTAGCATTTTGAATTTTTCGAATATCATTTCACTTTGTGTGGCATCTACTACAAGATATTCAACCTTGCCATCAGGATATGAATTCTTTAAATCTGTAACAGCACTTTTAAGCCGATTTTCATTTCTGGCAATAATTAAAACATGAGATTTTTTAGCCAAAAATTCTTTAGCCAATGCAAAACCTATTCCCATAGAACCACCTATAATAAAGGCCCAGCGATTTTTATAGACAATATTCATAGGAGTTAACTTTAGGTCAAAAATTTATAAACTTTTAAATCTTGCTTTTTAGATGCCATGAATGAAATTAATAAAATTCACTGTTAAGGAATTTAAACAGTTCGAAAAATTGAATTTAGGCAAAACCTCTTTTAAATAATTAGACATTTTATGTCACTACTTCATTACCAAAAATGAAATAATGTCATGAAGTTATGAACGTGTAAAATAGAACGATTCCCTAATACTGACAAATTGACTAAAACATGAATTGGCATATTTCATGTTCATTACTAGTCAAATTGTAAATTTTAAATTCATTAATAATTATGTCTAAAGAAAAATTAAACATCCAACCACTTGCAGATAGGGTTGTTGTTCAGCCTGCTGAGGCAGAATTGACTACAAAGTCTGGAATTATCATACCAGATACAGCTAAAGAAAAACCACAAAGAGGAATCGTATTAGCAGTTGGAACAGGTAAAGTAGATGAACCTATGACTGTTAAAGTTGGAGACTCTGTATTGTATGGTAAGTATAGCGGTACGGAGATCAATATAGAAGGTTACGAGTATCTGATCATGAGAGAGTCAGATATTTTAGCAATTATATAATTATTAAAAACGATTAAGAATGTCACATAAAATAGTAAACTACGGAGGAGACTCTAGAGATAAACTCAAAGCAGGCGTGGATGCATTAGCTAATGCAGTAAGAGTAACTTTGGGCCCAAAAGGAAGAAACGTCATCATCGAAAAGAAATTCGGTGCACCACATATCACTAAAGACGGTGTGACTGTGGCGAAAGAAATAGAATTAGAAGATCCATTTGAAAACATGGGCGCTCAATTAGTAAAAGATGTAGCTTCTCGTACGAATGATATCGCAGGAGATGGAACTACTACTGCTACTGTATTGGCTCAAGCTATTATCGGCCCTGGACTTAAAAGTATCACTGCGGGTGCTAACCCAATGGACTTGAAAAGAGGAATCGACAAAGCTGTAACAGTTGTTGTACAAGAGTTGAGAAGTCTTTCTACAGTAGTAGGAAAAGACTATACTAAAATAGCTCAGATTGCAAGTATTTCTGCTAATAGTGATGAGACTATCGGAAGATTGATAGCTCTAGCTATGGAAAAAGTTTCTACTGAAGGTGTGATCACTGTAGAAGAAGCAAAAGGTACAGAAACAGAAGTGAAAGTTGTAGAAGGGATGCAGTTTGACAGAGGTTATTTGTCTCCATACTTCGTGACTAACACAGAGAAAATGGAAACTGAATTAGAGAAACCATACATCTTATTATACGATAAGAAAGTTTCTACTATGAAAGACTTACTTCCTATTTTAGAGAAAGTAGTTCAGACAGGTCGTCCATTATTGATCATTGCTGAAGATGTAGAAAGCGAAGCTTTAGCTACTTTAGTAGTCAATAGATTAAGAGGTTCTTTGAAAATTGCTGCAGTAAAAGCTCCAGGTTTTGGAGACAGAAGAAAAGCAATGTTACAAGACATCGCAGTATTGACAGGTGGTCAAGTGATCTCTGAAGAATTAGGTTATAAATTAGAAGATGCTGATTTGACTCAATTAGGCGTAGCTGAAAAAGTCACTATCGATAAAGATAATACTGTAATCGTCAATGGTAGCGGAGAGAAAGATACTATCGAAGGTAGAATCAGAGAAATCAAAGCACAAATTGAAACAACAACTTCAGATTACGATCGCGAAAAATTACAAGAGCGTTTAGCAAAACTAAGCGGTGGAGTAGCTGTATTGTACGTAGGCGCGCCTACAGAAGTAGAGATGAAAGAGAAAAAAGACAGAGTAGATGATGCACTTCATGCAACACGTGCTGCTGTAGAAGAAGGTATTATCCCTGGTGGTGGTGTAGGTCTTATCAGAGCTATCCCAGCATTAGACGCTTTGAAAGGTGAAAACGAAGACGAGCAAACGGGTATTGATATCATCAAAATTGCTTTAGAAGCTCCATTGCGTCAGATTTCTGCAAACGCAGGTGTTGAAGGATCTATCGTTCTTTTCAAAGTGAAAGAAGGTAAAGGTGATTTCGGATATAATGCTAGAACAGAAGTTTACGAAAACTTGTTAGCTGCTGGTGTTATCGACCCTACAAAAGTAACTCGTGTAGCTTTAGAGAATGCTGCTTCAATCGCAAGTATGATCTTAACTACTGAGTGTGCTATCGTAGAAAATCCTGAGAAAGATGCTGCTCCTATGGGCGGTGGAATGCCAGGTGGAATGGGCGGAATGATGTAATCATCATCTGCTTTATAGCACAGAAAATATTATATAGAAGCTCTCGTAGAAATACGGGAGCTTTTTTTATTTGGGCAGCGACCGGGCTTTCGGCATGTAGTCCTCCATTTCATTTCGGAGCTATAGCCTCTATCCCTGCTGCGCGAAATACTTCAACTTTTACAATCTTTAAATTTTTCGATCTCCAACTTTTCCAAAGTTTGAAACTTTGGAAAAGTCCTAATTGGAATAATAAAATTGTATCTTAAATAGATGTGCGATACCTTTGTCTGTCCTCCTCATCTGTCTGAATCTGGGAATTGGATTTTGATTTATTTATATAAAATAAAGACAATTTTATAATTATATTAACTAAATTTATATTTTATTATAATAATTGAAAGCTATGTTGAGATTTTTAGTGCTAATCCTTTTGGTAAGTAGTTGTAGCGAAGTAAAAAAAGATAGAGGTGAAGAGCTTAAAGGGAATGTTAAATCATATGAAGAAATTTCGTATAAAGCAATTGGACTTTTTGGTAAAATTGTAAAAGGTAATAAATTAAGAGATCAAAACTTAGAAGGATCGGGAATGCATGATTTATATGTTGTATTGGATAAAAATCAAAATGTAACGGAAAGGAGAAAATATGACTCTGATGGCAATTTGGTTTATAAAACAATTTATATATATGATAAGGGTGGGAATATAACTGAAGAAAAGGAAAGAAATGGTGGTTTTACTAATTATTTCTATGATAAGAATGGTTACTTGATTCAACAAGACATTAATCATGGAAGTGGCTCAAGTCAAAAGTGGATTTATTTAAATGACAATAAAGGGAATAAAATTGAAATGAAAGAGTTTGATTTTTATAATACATTGAAATATACTAACATTTACAACTATGATGAAAATGGAAATCAAATTGAGTTTTTAGAATATGATAAAAATCATGACTTGCAATCTCAAGTTATCTTTAAATATAATGAAATAGGAAAGAAATCAGAGATATATTCTTCTAGAAAGAGTTTGATTATGGGTAAATATGATCTTTACTATGGAACTTTTAAATCAAAATACACTTATGTCTATGATGAGAAGGGAAATGTAGTTTTAGAAATGAGATATGGAAAAACTGATGAGAATGAAACTATTTTGAAATTAGAGTATTTTTATGAGTATGATAAAATAGGAAATTGGATTAGTAAAACTATTCTTGAAAATGATGAACCTCAATTTATTTTAGAGCGCAAAATTGATTATTATAATTGAAAATTAAAATAATCGTACCTTATATTCATGTGCGATACCTTTGTCTGTCCTCCTCATCTATCTGAATCAGGGAATTGGATTTTCGGTAAAAACTCTGACCGAGAACCGAATGAAATTCAATTGACACATCATTATCCAGCACGACAGATTCCATCAGGAATGCAACAATGTACTTTTATAGAAGTACAACATACTCTACAAACTTTTGCGACGATACTCTCTCAACCTATAGGAATGTGGGGCGCAGAAATGGGCGTCAATGAAAAAGGAGTTACGATTGGCAATGAAGCAGTATTTTCTAAATTCTCTCTTCCTAAAAAAGACAAAGGTCTCACTGGAATGGATATGTTGAGATTAGCATTAGAGAGTTGCGATACAGCGCAGAAAGCAGTAAATAAATTGATACAGCTCAATGAGAACTATGGTCAAGATGCCAACGGCGGTTATCAATCCAAGTTCTATTATCACAATAGTTTTTTAATAGCAGATGCTGAGGAAGCATTTGTATTAGAAACAGCTGGAGAACTTTGGGCATTGGAGAAAGTCAAAACTTATAGAGCCATCTCCAACGGATTATCTATCACCAATCAATACGATGATATTCATCCTAAAGCGATTCAATTTGCCATAAATAAATCATGGATAAAAAAGGACGAAGAATTTAATTTCTCTAAAGCATTTTCTGCATATTGGATGCCTAAACTTGCAAATTGCCAACTCAGAAAAAATCTTGTGGAGAGCCATCAGAAAGTAAAGTTTACAATTTCAGATGCATTCAAAACATTGCGAAGCCACGATATAGAAGAAGAATTTCTACCGCAAAATGGATCCACAGCGAGCGTATGTATGCATGCGAGTGGATTATTTTGTCCTCAACAGACGACTGCAAGCATGGTCGTAGAAATTAGAAGAAATCAAGCCTCCACTATCTGGTTGACAGGAGCCCCATCGCCATGTATGAGTATTTTTACACCGTTTTATTTTGATTCGTCTGATATTATCTCTCAGTATTATAAAGAGGACGCTCATTGGAAATCCTGGAGTCAATGGCAACGAAAAGCGATGCACGATTATTCTGCAGCTTCTTCACAACTTGAAAATTTAAGAAACGAAAAAGAGCTTTCTTGGGTAAAAAGAGACCAACAAGCTATAAAGCAAAATGATATACAACTTTTGCATTCACTCAGTGAAGAAGCTCTACAAAAATCGGATAGAACAATTAAAGCTCTATCCGATATTACCTATAGTAAGAAATCTTCCTTATTATTTAGATTGTTTTGGAAGAAACAAGCTCTCACATTTCAATAATTTATAAGAATGAGTAGAAAGATTATACAAACAGATGTAGTAATTATTGGCGCTGGATATGCTGGAATATCTGCTGCTTCAAAACTTCACGAAGCAGGTAAAAATTTTTTAGTACTCGAAGCAAGAGATAGAATCGGCGGTAGAGTGCAAACTCATTTATTGGAGAAATCAAATGCTATTGTAGAGTTAGGTGCTCAGTGGATTGGACCTACTCAACATCATATGTGGAACATGGTCAATAAACATCAGGTAGAAACTTTCGATGGATATGATTCTGGAAAGAATATTTATCACTACAAAAATAAAACTTCCACCTATAAAGGAACGATTCCAAAGATGAATCCTTTTGCATTGATCGATTTGGGTCTTGCCATGAATCGACTGAATAAACTGACTACAAAAGTAGATATCGCCTCTCCATGGACTACTGCAAAAGCTCAGGAATGGGATGGGATGACCATGGATACGTGGATTCGTAAAAACATCTATACCAAAGAAGCTCAAAAATCCATGCATATCGGATTAGAAACCGTCTTTGCTTGTCAAGCTTCAGAAATATCTTTATTACATTATTTATTCTATTGTCATTCCGGAGATAGTTTGGATACTCTTTTAGCGGTGACGAATGGAGCACAACAGACGCTCTTCAAAAAAGGAGCGCAACATCTTTTAGAATTGGAAGCTTTGCCATTTCAGGACAAAATGCTATTTAATCAAGCAGTCTTGCAGATTCGTCAAAATGAATCTTCTGCTGTTGTCATAACGGAGGAACTAGAAATCACTGCTTCAAAAGTTATTGTAGCCATCCCACCTGCTTTATGTCAAAAAATACATTTTGAGCAAGCTCTTCCACAACGAAAAGCACAGTTATTTCAAAGAATGCCTATGGGCGCTGCTATGAAATGTTATCTCGTTTATGATCAACCTTTTTGGAGAGATTTAGGGTTTTCGGGACAGATTGTGAGCGATAGATCACCATTTCATGTGAGCTTCGATTGTACTAAGCCTGATGGAAAAGGAATTTTCTTATTTTTTGTAGAAGGGCAGTATGCAAGAGATTTTATAGAATTACCAGAAAGCAAACGTAGAGAGATGGTCTTCAACGAAATGCAATATTATTTTGGTGAGAGAGCATTGACTCCTTTAGAGTATAAAGATAGATGTTGGACAGAAGAGGAGTTTAGTGGAGGTTGCTATGCTGGAAATTTCACTCCCGGTTCTTGGACACAATTCGGTGCTATTTTACGGGCGCCTACTGGAAATATACATTGGGCTGGAACAGAAACTGCCATCAAATGGTGTGGATATATGGATGGAGCGATAGAGTCTGGTTTTCGTGCTGCTGATGAAGTTTTGAAGAAGTAGATTTTAACTTTTTCTCGGTATTAACTTTTCCAAAGTTCCAAACTTTTCCAAAGTTCTAGTAGATAAACTTTGGAAAAGTTCTAGATGTATATCTGACTGAAGAATTTGGGGAGGATTTTACATAGGAAAATGAATAGAAGACAAAACGGAAGGTCTAAACATTTTCTAAAAATTTATTTTTTTTTCTTGATAATAGATTATACAAAACTTATATAATAATCAGTTATAATCGAAAATCGTGTAATTCATGCATGCAACATTCAAGTTCTAAATGCAACTTTTGTTAGTAATAAAGATTGAAGATATTTAATAGGAGAAACAAATCCTAATCGTTTTCTTTCTCTGTTGTTGAGTTTGTTTTGAACAATTAGCATTTGTTCTTCTGTGATGTC
>DATJBS010000001.1:0-2556 GCA_035515235.1 Chitinophagales bacterium | reverse complement strand
TATTTTGAAAGATCAAACCAGTTCATCCTTCTGCAAAGACAAGATAGTGGCTTAAGTACGCAAAATGTGAAAATTAACTTTTATATGCGGGACAAGAACATAGTGAAATTACAAGGAACATGGGAAGGATTAAAACTTGAGATAATCTGGAGTATTTTAGACAAGCTGATCAATCAGCGTCTTCTGGAATTGGGCAATGAATATGGTGCTGCTTATTCGGCTTACATCCTTCCACCTAATGCAGCCACCCCTGCGAAGGAGATAGAAATCAATGCAACATTGGGTCATGAAAAAGCAGCAGTTAAGAAAACTCTTAAAATCATCTTACAAGCTAAAGAGTTTGGGTTTAGCCAGGAGGAATGGAAACAGGTCAAGGTTTGGAAACAGGAGATATTAGACTCTTGGGCATCAAACAACTCAAGATATTGGGTGGAACAACTGGGAAATCATTTTATCTATGGAACTGCTATTCCAAATAAAAAAGATATGGAACTTCAACATTGGCTAGATGAAATATCTCTTGATGAATTCAATATGTTGGCCGAAAAATACCTTTCGGTAATTCCTAACGATATTGGAGTAATAGCTCCCTCTGGGAAAAACACACCTGAATTTTCTGAATCAAAAATCCGTAAATGGATAAATGAAATCATTAAAGATGGAACTAAGCCTTATGTAGAGCGAGAGACCCCAAAATCACTTTTGAGCGAAGCTGAAAAGGAAAAACTACAAGTAAATGAGTTTATTCATGAAAAAATTGGCATAACCGGAGCACAAGAACTCATTTTGGACAACGGTGTAAAAGTGGTACTACAAAATTTAAAACCTTCCTCCGATCTTGACAAAGATAAAATATCAATACATGGCTTTAGACCTTATGGCGCCTCTTGCTTCCCAAAAGACGATTATTTCTCCGCCATTAACGCACCGCGCATTGTTTTAACTGCAGGTGTTGGGAAAATGGATAAGTTTCAATTGAATCATTTTCTTAAAAACACTAGCCTATGGCAAGGAATCAGACCTTATGTCTATTATAAGGAATCAGGTATAAAAGGCACTGCGTCAAAAGAAGATCTGGAAACAATGTTTCAACTCATATATCTGTATTCTGTACAACCACGCAATGATGCCCGGGCTTTTGAAGAATGGAAGTCAACAGAGGAACAGAATTATTTTAACGCTACTTCTAGCGTCATACAAGAAGATTTTAATGTACTTATTAGAAAATCTGTAGGTGATTATTCAAAAATCCCTCATGGAACGATAGGTTACTATGGAATAAAAAAGACAAATATGCAACGAGCTTATGATATTTATGGACAACTTCTAGGTAATTCAGCGGATTACACGTTTATAATTAGTGGTGATTTCTCATCAGATATTGTCAAACAACTTGTACAGAAATATTTGGGGAATCTTCCAAAGAACTTAAATGCCAGTTCGTGTAATTCCACAAAATCAGAAGATATAATCCCCAAAGGACCAACCTATATAGAGTTTAATTCCCAGGATCTTGATGCGTCTTACGAGATGAAAAGTATAAAATATTGCCTAAATTACATTAGTAAAATCGATAGTGCAATGGATTGGAAGGAGCATATAAAAATGGATATTATAGGGAGTTTGATGAACTCTAAAATCAATAAATTAAGATATAAAGAAGAGGCTGCACTTTACCATATGTCTGCTTCAACACAGTTCAATAGAGAATCTTTGAATTATTCTTTTCAAATGCATCTTGATTGTATTCCTGAAGAACTGGAAGGCTTAAGAAAGATTTGCAAGGAATTTGTGACTGATCTAAAAAATGGAAGATTTAACGAAGAAAGATTTAACGAAGTCATCCAAAATAGCATACTTCCCAAGTATAGAGCGAAAAGTCAATACACACAACTTCTTAAAATCTACAATCATTACAGATTTAATGAGCCCTGGATAACCCCTCAAGAAATAGAGTTGTATATAAACACCTTAGATTTGAAGGATATACAGAATACGGCCAGAAAATATTTAAATGATATAAACATGTTCGAATTCGTATTAAAGGAAAAATAGAAGCTGAACTTAAAATTGGCATTTCGTTTTATGCAAATTGCAATTCAGAAATTGTTTTACAAGTATGATAAAAAAAACACCGAGTACCATAATACTCGGTGTCCTTTTATGACCCGACCTTATCTATTTAATCTAGGGTCACTGATCGGTTTGAAATCAGGAGACTCACTTGAAAATTTCGGTGCAGTTGTACTCGGAGCAGCGTGTACAACATAGAGCTCTGTTTCGTTTTCAATTTTAGCTACACAAAAGTAAGCCCCAGGATCGCCACAATCAACATCTACAGGATACCAGATTGAATCTATCTGAATATATCCAGTAACATAAAAATCTTTAGGAGTGGCTTTTACAAACGCAAAGGACATTCCTATGGCCAATATAAAGGCCAACATCGGTAAAATCATTTTCAACTTTCTCATAATAGCTGTGATTTAAATTAGTATGAATTGCCTACTCTGTTTCAGGTTTTCGGTCCTCCCCCTGCCTTTGTTGCGCAACAAA